>NZ_JBMGJC010000032.1:0-1267 GCF_048984525.1 Pelotomaculum propionicicum | reverse complement strand
TATTCACCGACCCAGCACCAAGTGCTCATCGATTCCAAAGATATGGCCGAAGCAAAGCTTGCTAGGCCGGGGGTGGGGAATGTGATCGATTCAGTGACTGTCAATCCGGGCATTATAAAGGGTGGAACGAAAGTTAATATGGTTCCCGATCTTTGCGAAACGGACATCGATATCAGAATCCCCATTGGTCTGAGTTCTGAAGAACTTATTTCCAATTTCGAAGGATTACTGCATGAATTAAACCTCGACAAGGTGGGTTATAAATACGAAACCAGCGAAGCGAATTTCACGGAAGTATCAGAACCTATCGTCAAAACCCTAGTGAAAAATGCGGAGTCAGTGTGGAATAAGCGGGTTATTCCCGCATATCAGTGGGCATCCAGCGACGCCAGATACTATCGCTTAAAAGGAATACCTACCCTGCAATATGGCCCTTCTAATACGGAAGGTATCCATTCATACAATGAGGATGTGGATATAGTCGATGTAATAAATGCGGCAAAAATATACGTAGGTGTTATTTGCGATCTGCTGGTAGAATCGACCTAGGGGCATTGCGATTGGGTGTTTTCCAGCAAGAATTATCACTTCATAACGCCCAAAACGGGCGAACGTTTTGAAAGCCGGGCTGAAAATCGACTGGAGTCGAAAAGGATTTATAAAATCAGGTTCCCCGCCTCGTCGAAAACCATGTCTTGCGGATCGCCCATTATTTCCAAGCTGTTGTGCATGCGAGCTTCTTCGGCCAATCCTTCGGATACGTAGATGTGCTCCAGCTCCAGGGTATTTTTTATGATGACTACCCGGGGTTTTTGTCCCGGTGCCAGCCCTATCGCCTGCAACGCTATTTTTATGGCGTCGCGATCGTCTTTCATCACCATGGGGATGCGTGCCTTTTCGATCCTGCCCGCTGTTATCGCGTTCGTGTAGGTAGCGTGGAAATCAATTTTGTCCAGCAGCTTTCTGGTTATCGCATCCGCCATTCCCACTCCCATGGCGTTCCCGTGGGATTCCATAGTCAGGTCGAGCAGGACGATCCTTTCGCACAGCAAAGGGCCGTCTTCCATGTGGGTCATCCAAAACCGCCCCGTCACGTTTGGATCGAGGCCGGCGCCGGAAATATTTTTGCCTAATTCCCCGACGACGAGAAGATCTATCTTTTTAAAATCCAAGCGAGGCATGAGGGACCAGGATAGTTTCAAAAGCTCCGGCTCGCGGGTTTTGAATTCGGCGGAGGGGACCGCCTCGATCAAATACGGCAAGTCTT
>NZ_JBMGJC010000031.1:0-1890 GCF_048984525.1 Pelotomaculum propionicicum | reverse complement strand
CCGCTGAAACCCAACTGTCCCTGGACGAGGCCTTGATCGTCACCGACGGCGCCTCCGGTCACGGCTGGGGTCTTCTGGCCCAAAAGCTCGGCATCGACCCCGGCTCAAACGAATTCCATGCCCTGAAAGCCCGCTGGACCGAACGAAAAGGCGCCCTGCTGGGCAATACCTACTTCAGGGGCAAAGCCGACAACGACCAGGGCGACGACAATCCCAGGGGTCCCAAATCCAACAAATCCGGCAAGTCCGATGGTTCCGGACCGGAACCGCAGTCCTCCGGCAACCGATCCGGCGCCTCGGCCTCGTCCGGCAAAAAGTAAAGACAGGTAAAAACCGGCTGCAGGCCCCCGGCTCTTGCCGCCGGGGGCCTGCGTCGTATATTGAATAGGGATTCAAACAATTCAATTGTATATAAAGAATTTTATAAAGAAACGGGATTACGCGTACCCAAAAACCGATCTTGCCAAACGCCGTACAACAAAGAAAATGACGGTTTCTTCCCCGGATGCTTCCTTAAGGAGATTTTCGCTTGGCTTTGATGTCAATCTCACGGGTGTACTAAAGATGGGAATTTCGTGATATCCTCATTCCAGTAAAGGGCAGAAAGGATTCAAAAGGTTGATTAGTAGAGGAAAGCCTTCAAAAGTATGTGGGTTTACCGGAAGGCCATGATTGTCGATAGATATCAAGAGATTACTGTGTATTGCCGTTGCCTTGGGTGAGCGTGTTTCGGCCGCCATCCGGGCTTTTATGCGCCTTTATGGTATAAACCGTGGGTCAACACGGTCGGATCTGTCGTATCTATTGGTTTGAAGTATACTACCTTATGGATGGAAGAGGTTTTTGTGACATTCGATAATTTTAAACGTAATTATAAGCCCCAAAAAGCCTTCAATAGAATGCCCATGGTGGGCGCTTTCATAGTCGCCGATCTCGTCGCCGCCATGGTCAGCTTCGGCTCCGGATTTTTTATCGTGAATACTTACGACCTGGATATTATAAACTTTAAGTCATTTATTACGTATTGGCCTTATCTTCCGGCCTTCCTCGTGATTATTTACATTTTTCGCCTTTACCCCGGATTGAACCTTGCTCATGCCGAAGAGCTGCGCAGATTCGCGCTTACTTCGTTTTTGACTCATAATGGTATAATTCTTTCCAGAATCATCATTAGCAAAGAAGTATCCTTGGATCCCTATTCCATAGCCTTCATGCTATCGTGGCTCTGTAGCATAATTTATTTTCCCCTGTTCCGGAGCATTGTCCGAAGGATTTTCCAAAATAGATCCTGGTGGGGTATACATATAGTCATCTTTGGCGCGGGGCAGACAGGTAAATTGATGGCGGATCGACTTATAAAAAAGCCGTTTCTGGGATATCGACCTGTTTTGTTCCTGGATGACGATCCTGCCACGGGAACCGAATACGCCGGGATACCGATTATTCATGGATTAGACCTCGGTCCTCGCGTGGCGGCGGAATGCAAAATCGACACGGCCATCGTCGCTATGCCGGGGATTAGCCGGAAGAGCCTCGGAACGATCGTTGCCGATTATGTCCAGTCCTTCAGGTATTATACCCTCATACCCGATTATATCGGCGTCACAAATCTATGGATGTCCATCAAGGATTTTGATGGGGTGCTGGGGCTCTATACTGTCCAAAGTTTGTTGCTGCCCATCAACCGCAACCTTAAACGGGTAATCGACCTGGTTTTGTCGGTGGTCGGCGGAATATTGCTTCTTCCGTTCCTATCGATAATTGCGGTTCTTATAAAAATCGATTCCCCGGGTCCGGTTTTTTACCGACACCATAGGTTGGGAAAAGACGGGAAGCCCTTTATGGCCTGGAAATTCAGGTCCATGGTCGTCAACTCCAAAGAAGTGCTTC
>NZ_JBMGJC010000030.1:0-2088 GCF_048984525.1 Pelotomaculum propionicicum | reverse complement strand
CCACCGCCAACCCCCTGTTCCCCTCCAACTACATTGACCGGGAGCTGCGTAAGGATCAGGCGAATCATCGACGCGAAACTACCTGTTTCTCCCGAAATGTCGCCAACGGCTTAACCAGACTGATCTGTTACCTGGTCCATCATAATTACTGGAAGCGTTATCTGATAAAGGCGCGGCCAAGCGATACGAGAACCCATGGAACCTGCGCGGGAATACCTCCCGACGAACAGCGACGAGGCATCCTCTCCCTGTTCTCGCAACGGGCTTTCCTCAGTAGAGAAGACTGGCTTTTTTCCCCAACCTTGCGGAGAATTTGGTTGAAACAAGACCCTACCCCGGGCAAACAAAAGCCTGACTACCTCCCTCGCTTCGCCTGGGCCTAATTGAACACCCGTAGAGCGGTCCCTTACGTCAGAGCAAAGAAAAAATACCTGAACCCTCACCCCCTCACCCCGTCCCGTTTCAACAAGCTCAGTTACACTACCCACAGGGTGCCGGCCCGGAGAACATGCAAAAGATCGGTATATTATTACAGCTTTCCCGCCTTCAGGGTCAAAAACCGTTAATTCATTCATTTATCGTGAATATCGACTATTTCTCCATCCTCCTATTGACATTCATCCCGAAATCAGTAAAATTATTTTTAATCAAATAAGGTAGGGCTGTTAAACGCCCAGAAGGAAGGATTTATGAAAAAGTTGGCATTGATCGCGGTTTTGGTCTTGCTTGTTTCAGCACCTATATTCGCCGCCAATTCCACCACAACGCAGATAAAAGCGGTTATAAACGCTGATCTGTCCATCACCGGAGGCCTTCCCGCAGGCCCCACCACCCTGCCTCTGGCCGGCGGCACCACCTCCCTGGGCACCATCACCGTGAGCTCGAATATCGCCGGCGCGTGGAATATCACCGTTTCTTCGCTGAACAAAGGTGTCATGAAGGCTCCCGGCGTTTCCGTCTTCTATCCCTACACCTTCGCCGTAAAGACCGCGGGAAGTACCGTACCCGGACTTTCCGGTGACCTGGGAGATGGAACCACCGCGGCGGATAAAAGCGCCAATGTGACCACCGGTGTCGCGACCGTCGTCTACACCCTCGAAGTGACCAATGCCGCCGCAAGCAGCTTCTCCCCCGCCCTGCCTGCCGGCGAATACGTGGATTCCATTACCCTGACCGTTTCCACGCTGTAATCGTCATGCGATATGGCGAAAGGGGGCTGGGCCTAAACCCGCTTCTCCTTTCGCCATATAATCGGTCCTTCGTTAGAGTATGGAACTAATGAAAAGTATGAAAGCAATGAAAAAAGTAACGCTGTTATTGATCACTTTATTAGTTCTACCCCCTGCGGCGCTGTCCGCGCAGAACAGCAAAAGTGTGTCCACGGAAATTCAAGGCATCGTTCCTGTTATATTCACATTGTCCACCGATATGACCGATGTGGAAACCATCGACCTCGTCAACTCCACGTCGGCCTATCTCGGCAAGGTTGTCGTCTATACCAATATTAAGGCGCTCTGGACAATCGTCATCAGCTCCAGCAATGGAGGCAAGCTCATCGGCAAGACCGCGGGCAACCACGATGTATATCCCTATTTGCTTGGTTTCGGAAGCATAGATCGAATTAACCTTTCCAATGAGTTTTCCATGACCTACAATACCCTGCTTCCCAAGACTTCGGTGGAATACCCGGTCAGGGTCAGCTATGCCAAGCTAGAGGACCTCGACGATCCTGTGGTGTCGGACATCTATAGCGATATAGTGACGATCACCGTGACTATTTCGTGATTTTTTTGGGTATGTCGAAAAAATACTTTTGGCGCTATTGACATGAATTTCTTTTTTTACTATAATTTTTGCAAAGATAATAGTAAGGGGTAAATAGCCGTTGACTATGCCCCTTATCTAAAAATGTTTGGATGCGGCGCCAGCCGCAAAAGAGGCTCTAAATGAAAAAGTTTGCGATTCTAGGTTTGCTTGTCCTTGCGTTCACCGGTTTTGCTTTTGCCTCCCACGATCCCGATGACACCTTGGTGGTAAAGGCTAAAATCAGCGCGGTATTCGATGTCGTTGTAACCGATGCGCTGTATG
>NZ_JBMGJC010000029.1:0-2122 GCF_048984525.1 Pelotomaculum propionicicum | reverse complement strand
CCCACAGATTGCAATGAATGGAATAAATAGGTTTCCCAACGCCTGCCGGCGGATTTTATCTTGTTTTTTAGGGAGTCTCTAATTGATAGCTCTGAAATACATGAAAAGAAATATGTCGCGAAAAGGCTGGGGTTTCTTTCTCGTGTCGGAAGTCTTGTACGTCCTCTATCTCGGCATCGGTTTTTTTATACCTCTTGCGCAGAAAGCCTTGATAGACGCGGTTATGAGCGCCACGGGCGATATCAGCTCCAAGGTCGGGACAAGCGTCGCTCTCGCCATAACGATGGGTCTTATGTTCTTTTTAAGCATAAAATTGAACAGCAAGGCCCACGGCGAAGCGGTGCGGGGGCTGTTGATAAAAACCTACGAGAGAATCGTAGGACAAAAAAACGCCGATATCAAAAAAACGGGGGCGGCCTGGTATCGGTCGCTGCTGTATACCGAGGCTCTGCCCGAAATGCTGTGTTCGACCTATACAGTCGCGGCATTTTCGGTGGTGCAGCTGGTTTCGATACTGATAATCATCACCAAATGGGATAAGAACTACTTGTTCGCGGTCGGCGCGATGTGTCTTATATATTTGACGATTACGCTATTGATGGCAAAGATAAAAAAGGAAGCGGCCAAGAACGAAATCAGGGAACGATTGGCGGAGTCCGCCCTGGTGGAAGAGGGCATAAACGGCGCCTCCTCCATAGCCCGGTTCGGGAAAAAAGAGATTGTGCTGGGCGGGATTAAAAAACAAGTTGAAAGGCGAATAAAAAGCGTCGATCGAATCCGGATGATAAACTCAACTTCCAGTTCTTTGCAGGAAATGACTTTTTCATTGGGGATGGTCGGCCTCGTTCTCATCAGCATACATGGAATGAAAAGCGGCGCGATAAGTTCAGGGTCGCTGGTGACGCTTATCGCCTATATTCCGCAAATGCTTTTGCCGTGCAAAGCGGTGGGCGACATCTTTTTGGGCGAAGCCTGGGCGGCCCCTTCCAAGGACCGATTTATCGAGATACAAAAGAAGTTCGAATCAGCCATTCCGACGACGATAAAAATACCCGCGTTCAATGATTGCGAGAACAGCAATATTCTGACGTTGAGCGATATTGAGTTTTCGTATTATCAGGATAGGGAACAGAACGATCGGGTTCTGGAGAAGGAGGAGAAGAAAATAAGACTTTCGACCGGTTTCGCCTGTGGCTTTACGACCGCGTTGCTGGGAGTGTCCGGCGACGGAAAAAGCACCTTGTTGAAATTGATAGTGGGAGAAGAGCTGGCCGCCAAAGGAATCGTATGTTTGGGCGGCGAAGATATGCGCAGCATACCCAAGCCCCTATTGAACGCCTTTGTCAATTATTACAGCCAGGACGTGGAACTGTTCAACGAAGATGTTTTTTACAATGTACTAATGGGGAAGGAGTGTATTGAGGAATCTCAAAGAAACACGGTACTGGCTAAGCTTAAAAATGAATACAGCGAAAACTTTGTAAGATTGAAAGCGATAGCCGATCGACACGGGGAAAACGCAAGAAAGACCTTGGCCGCGCTTTCGAAGGAACTGAAAAAGGGCGTCTACGCGAATATACGAAACCTTTTGGGTTTTCCTTTGGAATCCAAACTGCCCGGATATACGGAAGAAGACGCCATTATACATATGATCGGGGAGTATGAAATCGTTCGTCTTTCAGAACTGTTCGCGTCGGCTGAGTTCGGCAGGGCATACTGCGTAAAAGAAAAGGTGGATGCGGTTCTGGGCCGCGTGGGCATCAGGGCCTTGGGCGGAAGAAAGATCGGCGAGAAGGGCTTTGCGGTTTCGGGAGGAGAAAGGCAAAGAATCGCCCTCGCACGATGCCTCATAAAAGAAAACTGGGCGGTGATGATCATCGACGAGCCGTTTACAAGCTTGGACGTCTTGGCGGAAAACGAGTTATCCACAATTCTAAAAGAATACCTCAACGGAAAGACCGCCGTATTGGTCACCCATAAGCTAAATCTGGTGCCGCTGCTGGCGACCAACATAATAGTGTTGAAAAACGGCGAAATCGCGGAAGAAGGAAGCCACGAGCGGTTAAGGCAAAAGGATGGTCTCTACAAAACCCTGTGGGATACTTTTATCGCCCAGCGCGGG
>NZ_JBMGJC010000028.1:0-2630 GCF_048984525.1 Pelotomaculum propionicicum | reverse complement strand
TGTGAATTCTTGAAATATCCGGCCCCTCATTCTGAAAATAAGCGGCCACCTATTCTGATTTAATCCGGCACCCTGTTCTGAAATAATCCGGCCACCTTGTGGCCGTTTATCAGAATAGGTGGCCGGAATGACAATAATGGGTGGCCGGATTCATCAGAACGCTTTACTGGACTGAATTACATCCGTAACAGGCACTTTATTCCGACATATCAATTATCTGATCAAGGAGACTGCCGGAATAATGTCCAGAAAGCATATCAGCATGAGAAAAATCAAAGAAGTCCTTCGCTTAAACCAGTCCAAGGGCTTAAGCCCCCGTGCCATAGCCGGTATTCTGAAAATAGGTCGCACGACCGTTCAGGAATACCTCTCCCGCGCCAAAGATGCCGGCATCACCCTTGAAATCGCAGAATCTATCACCGAAGACGATCTTGAAAACAGACTGTTCAAATCTCCCGGAGTTTCTGCGGGGCGCCCAGTGCCTGACTGGAAAGCAATCCACCTTGAACACAGAAAAAACAGCATCACTCTGCAGGTTCTCTGGGAAGAATACAAAGCCGCTGAATCAGACGGCCTGAGCTATCCGTATTTCTGTGACCTGTATCGAAGATTCAGCAGAACTGTCGATATCAGCATGCGTCAGATTCACAAAGCCGGCGACAAAATGTTCGTTGATTACTGCGGCCAGACCGTTGCAATTATCAATCCGGCCACCGGCGAAGTCCTGCATGCAGAGATCTTCGTTGCCGTTCTTGGCGCCAGCAATTACATCTATGCCGAAGCCACCTGGTCGCAGCAGCTGTCAGACTGGATATCCTCACATGTCAAAGCCCTTGAGTTTTTCGGCGGTGTTCCCCGGGCCATTGTTCCTGACAATCTCAAGCCTGGCGTCACCAGGCCGGGTTATTACGACCCTGATATAAACCCGAGTTATGCCGAATTCGCGCGGCATTACGACACGACCATTCTGCCTGCCAGAATTAGAAAACCCAAAGACAAAGCCAAGGTAGAGGCGGGTGTACAGGTCGTTCAAAGATGGCTTCTTGCAAAGCTGCGCCATCGAAGGTTTCACTCTCTGGAAAGCCTGAATCAGGCAATAAGAGAACTGTTGATGACATTAAATGACAGGCCGTTCAGAAAACTTGAGGGAAGCAGGCGGTTACTCTTTGCAGAGCTCGACAAACCTGCTCTCGCACCGCTGCCTGCCAGGCCATATGAATTCGCAGCCTGGAAAACAGCCAAGGTGAACATCGATTATCACGTCGAATTTAAGAAGTTCTTCTACAGCGTCAGCTGGCGGGAAGCTCATCAGAAAGTCAGAATCAGGGCGACTGCTACAACTGTTGAAGTTTTCAAGGGTGATCAGCGCATTGCGGTTCATGTGCGTAAGTATATCGGGGATCGATATTCAACGCTTGAAGAGCACATGCCGCCCCGGCATCAATTCTTGAGATGGCCGCCCAGCAAACTTGTGGCAATGGGTGAAAAGATCGGAGAACCGGTTAAGGCTGTTGTAGAGGCTGTTTTTAAATCAAAATCCCATCCGGAACAGGGGTTCAGGGCAGCCCTTGGCCTGCTTCGACTGGCAAGGGTTCTTGGTGAAGACAGACTGCTCAATGCCTGCAAAAAGGCTATTTCTCTTGGATCACCAACATATAAAAGTGTAAAAAGTATCCTGGAAACCGGCCAGGACAAGTGTTTATCTACAACAGCTGAGGAGCAGAAACTGCCGGTGCACGAAAACATTCGTGGTGCAGCTTATTACCAGAACAGCGAGGAAAGCCAGAATGCTTCTACAACAAACCATTGATGCGCTTGCAAAGCTTAAAATGAATGAAATGATCAACGCTCTCAGAGAACAGGAAGGCAACCAGCAATATCAGGAACTGACCTTTCTCGAAAGACTCGGCATTCTCGCTGACAGACAGCTGATTTACCAGGAAAACAAATCACTGACTGCAAGGCTGAGAATGGCAAAATTAAGGCATCAGGCGGCCTTCGAAGATATCGACATGAAACCGGCTAGAGGTATTAACAAAGCGCAGATTCTTGAGCTCGGAACCTGTCGCTGGGTCAAAGAACATGACAATATTCTGATAATAGGCCCAACTGGAGCGGGAAAAACCTGGCTGGCCTGTGCACTCGCTCAAAAAGCCTGTCGCGAAGGATTCTCTGTTTTATACCAACGCCTGAGCAAATTACTCTACGAACTCTCGATCAACAGAGGGGAAGGAAAGTATCTCAAAGCACTGCAGGCCCTTTCAAAAATAGAGATACTCATTCTCGACGACTGGGGCCTTGAAATACTCAGCAAAGAACAGAGGCACGATCTGCTTGAAATTCTGGAAGACCGCCACGCCAGGAAATCAACCATCATTACCAGCCAGTTACCGACTGACGCCTGGCACCCATTTATCGGAGAAGACACTTTCGCTGACGCAATTATGGATCGCCTGATCCATAACGCTCAAATCCTGAATTTAAAAGGAGATTCGATGAGAAAGAAAAGAATAAACAAGACTGAGACCTAATCCGGCCACCTGTGGTAAAATTTTACTGTGCACGTAATTCTGTTTCGTAAAGTGGCCGGATTAAATCAGAACGACCGGCCGGATTTTCAAGAATACGCA
>NZ_JBMGJC010000027.1:0-8520 GCF_048984525.1 Pelotomaculum propionicicum | reverse complement strand
CCAAGAACGCGAAAACACGTTCCGCCGAAGCGGCGGTCTGCTGGAGGACATTGGAGATATTGGCGATCTGGGACATGGGTTGGGTGAAGGATCGAATGTACTGGATGAAGGCCTGCACATCGCCCAGGGTTATCGCCCTGGATGCGGCCAGATAGCCGCCCAGGATGGTCACGCCCACGTAGCCGAGGTTTCCCACGAAATTCATCACCGGCATCATGATGGAGGAAAGGAACTGGGATTTCCACGCCGAATGATAGAGGGTATCGTTGAGTTCGTCGAAAGCGGCCTGATTCCTGGCCTCCCCGTTGAACGCTTTCACCACGCCGTGGCTGGAGAATATTTCCTCTATGTGCCCGTTCACGTGGCCTAGATATTCCTGCTGCCGGCTATAGTATTTTTGGGATTTCCCCACCACGAAGCGAATGATACCCAGTGAAATGGGAATGGTGACAAAGGCGACCAGCGTCATCAGCCAACTGATGCTGAGCATCATGACAAAGGCGCCAAGAATACCCACCACGGATATGATCATCTGGGAAAGACTCTGGTTCAGGGTTTGGTTGACCGTATCCACGTCGTTGGTCATTCTCGAGAGCACTTCGCCGTGGCTGATCTTGTCGAAATAGCTCAGGGGCATGCGGTGTATCTTGGCCTGGAGATCCCGCCTGAATCGTTCCGTCATCGCCGCCGAGACCCCCGCCATGATCCAGCCCTGGAGATAGGACAAAAGCGCCGAGAAAAGATAGAGTCCCAGGACAATTCCCAGTATGCCCGCCAAAGCTTCGAAATCTATACCGGGTCCGCCCCGCAGGCTCGACATGACTCCTTCCGCCAGCTTTGTCGTCGCCTTTCCGAGCACCTTAGGCCCGAAGATGGAGAACACTGTCGAAAAGGCGGCGAGCAGGATAACCATGCCGGTCCGGTATTTGTAAACCCCCATGTACCCCAGGAGCTTCTTCATCGTGCCCGAAAAATCCCTGGGCTTTTCGCCCTTGAGCATCGCGTGGGGCCCCCCTCGCCCGAGGGCGGCTCCGGGACGCATGGGCCTTGCCGTGGAAGAATCGGCCGCGTTCCGGCCCTGGGGCGACGCCGCGCTATTGTTCGGCTTATTCTCGACGGCGCTCATACCAACTCCTCGGCGCTCAGCTGGGACAGGGCTATATCCCTGTATACCTCGCAGGTTTCCATCAGCTCGGCGTGGCGGCCCTTTCCCACCATCTTGCCTTCATCCAGCACGATGATTTGATCAGCCCCCTTGATGGTGGCAACCCGCTGGGTCACCAGGATCACCGTGCTATCGGCCAACTTCTCCGTCAGGGCGGCCCTGAGTTTTTTGTCGGTAGTGAAATCGAGGGCAGAAAAACTGTCGTCAAAGATGAAGACAGGTCCCTTTTTCATCAGCGCCCGGGCGATGGTAAGGCGTTGACGTTGGCCGCCCGAGAAGTTCATTCCGCCCTGGGACACCGGAGCTGATATCCCGCCGGGAAGGGCCCGCACGAACTCCTTCGCCTGGGCGATTTCCAAAGCCCTGTCCAGGTCCTCGGAGCCAGCTTCGTCCCTGGCGTAGCGCAGATTGCTCTCCACGGTGCCGGAGAAAAGCGAAGCCTTCTGGGGCACAAAACCGATTAAATCGCGCAATGCCTTCTGCTTCACCGACCTGACATCCACTCCGTCGATACTCACCGACCCTTCGGTGACGTCGTAAAATCTAGGCACGAGGCTCACCAGCGTGGTCTTGCCCGCACCCGTGGTGCCTACGACCGCCGTAACCTTGCCGGGACGGGCGGTGAAATCTATCCTGTGCAACACGTCCTCGTTCGATCCGGGATAACGGAAACTGACATTGTCAAAGCGCACAACGCCGCCGAGCTTATCGGGAAATACCGCGGGCGAAGGCGGGTCGACGACACTGGTCCCGGTGGTCAGCACCTGGTGGATCCTGTCGGCGGAAATGGAAGCCCGGGGAATAATGATGAACATCATGGACATCATCATGAAGGAAAAGAAAATCTGCATCGAATATTGCATGAACGCCATCATGTCGCCGATCTGAATCTGCGACTGGGCGATTTCCTTGGCCCCCACCCAGACGATGAGAATGGAGATCCCATTCATGATGAGGGTGATCAAGGGCATCATGAGCGCCATGATCCTGGATACGAAGAGCATGATACCGGTGAGTTCGGCGTTGACTTCTCCGAAGCGTTGTTCTTCCTTTTTTTCCGTGGCGAAGGCCCGGATGACCATCATGCCTGTCAGGTTTTCGCGGAGCACGAGGTTGAGCCTGTCCACCAAGGCCTGGATCCGCTTGAACTTGGGCAGGGCTATGGAAAACACCGCCAGCACGATCGCCAGGAGGATTCCCACCGCCAGGGCGATGATCCACCACATGGATGAGGCCTTCGAGGTGGCTCTGATTATTCCCCCGATTCCTATGATCGGAGCGAAGAACAACATCCGCATGGCCATATTGCTGACCATCTGGATCTGGGTGATGTCGTTGGTGGAACGGGTGATGAGGGACGCGGTGGAAAACTTGTCCATTTCGGCGGATGAGAAGTCCTGGACCTTGGAAAAGATCGCCCTGCGCAGATCCCTGGCCACGCCCGAGGCGGTCCGGGAGCCGAAGTAACCCACCGCTATGGTGGCAGCCACCGCCAACAGGGTAAGGGCGAGCATTATGCCGCCCATCTTGAGTATGTAAGCCGTCTGCCCCTGTCCTTCTCCGCCCCTCATGATGCCGATATCCACTATCTTGGACATATAGTCGGGCAGGGCCAGCTCCGCGTTGGCCTGGATGAAGAGGAGCAAGAAAACAAGGAGAATGTTCCCGATGTAGGGTTTGTAATACTTGAGTATTTTGAGCATAGTTGTGCCTGCTCTAAAATACGTAAAGGGCGGTCAGGGGTCAAATAGGACAGGTAAATATTTTTCCGGCCGCCGGCCCGCTTCGACGGCCGAAACTTCTAGGGAACGCCCCGGCCTATTCTGTTTTTACCCGCCGTATCCAAGATAGTACTTTGTTTTTATCGACCCAACATGGCTTGCCTTGCTTTTATCACACATCGCCCGAGAGCCGTAAACTTTCAATCCTGCCTAGAGGCTTTCCAGCACCTTGTCCGCGTGCCCGGCGGGAGTGACCTTGGGGAAGACCTTGATCACCGTACCCGAGCCGTCGATAAGGAAGGTCGAGCGGATCACGCCCATCACTTTCCTGCCGTACATGGTTTTTTCACCGTACGCCCCGTAGGCTTGCATGGTCTTTTTATCCGGATCGGAGAGAAGGATAAAGGAAAGGGAATGCTTGCGGCGGAATTTGTCGTGGGATGCGCCGGAGTCGGGGCTTATGCCCACCACCTTCGCGCCCTTGGCCGCGAATTCAGGCCCCCGGTCGCGAAAACTACAGGCTTCGACGGTGCAGCCCGGCGTATCGTCCCGGGGGTAGAAATAGAGCACCAGGGGGCCGCCGGCGAAATCCGCCAGGGTCCACACTTTGCCGTCGGCATCGGAAAGGGAAAAATCAGGGGCTTTAGCGCCAACTTCGATCATCGAAAGGCCTCCTTATATGTCGAACTCTTACATTATATATCGAGTTCTTACATTTAGTTTATTTAATATAACATTGTTCGAGCCTGGGGTCAGTATAAGGGAATCTTTTTCACTCCAGACGCGCTCGTAACGGGACAACTGGAGATATTGTAGTTAAGGCCAGAAGCAGCTTTCCTTCATCCTTTTCAAGGAAACAAGGCCGATACATCAACAAAAAAGGAGGGCGCACCCTCCTTTTTCCTCGCCGCAACGGCGACATTTTGTGGCACACCCATAAAGGGGGCCTTGTTAGCCTGCCAACCATTTTTCTGAATAAACTGTAAAAGCTATGATATAATAGCCATTGATTATTGTCAAGTTAAAAAGGGGGACGAAATGAAGTGGCGCCTCGGGCTTGATATGGGAACAGGTTCTATTGGGTGGGCAGCTGTCCGACTGGCAAATAAAACTCCTACCGAGCTTATGGATATGGGTGTTAGGGTTTTTCCCGATGGACGCGAACCGGCAGGAGACGGCAGAACAGGCGACCCTTTGAATGAACGCAGACGAACTGCTCGACAGATGCGCCGACAACGGGACCGACGGATACGACGAAAAAAGACTATGCTCCGATATCTTATTGCCTCAGGATATCTCCCCGCCGAAAAAGCAAGCAGAAAAACAATTGAAAGACTTGACCCATATTCTTTACGCAACGAAGCAGTGTCAAGACTATTAAGAAAAGAAGAACTTGCCCGCATTCTTATGCAGTTGACTGGTCGTCGTGGTTTTAAATCAAATCGTAAAGAGCAAGTCGCCTCACAGAATAAAGAAACAGCGGGTATGTTAGCTGGAATCGCACGTCTTTCCGCTACTCTAGGAGGGAAAACTTTAGGACAGTGGATGTATAAGGAGCTTAAAGAAAAAGGTGTTTTACGTTTTCGTCCTGAAACTATTAAATCGAAAATAAATTATTCATTTTATCCTTCACGGGAAATGTATGAAAAAGAGTTCGAGGCAATACGGAGAATTCAGGAAAGCGGCCACTCAAAGCTCGATTGGGATAAGTTATACAGAATAATCTATTTTCAACGACCATTAAAAAGACCTGCGCGTGGTACTTGTTTATTTTATACGGACGAAGAGCGCGGATATCGGGCTCTGCCCTCAGCGCATCGCTTTAGAATTCTCCAAGAGATCAACAACTTAAAATATTTTGATGAGGATAACAGGCTTGTCGATATAGCGGAACATTTCAAGGAAACACTTTATAATCTTCTCGAAAAACAGAAATCACTCAAATTTGACCAAATAAGAAAAGAATTCTCTCATATAATAGGCGAGCCATTCACATTTTTGTTCAACCTTGAGGACATAAAACGTAAGGAACTCAAAGGTAACACAACATCCTGCGATTTTCGTAACGAAAAATACTTTGGTCAGCAGTGGGATTTCCTTAATTGGCAAACCCAAGATGAACTTGTTGAGAGACTTATTATCGAAGACGATGAGACAAAAATCATCGAGCTACTAGAAAAATACAACCTTTCCGCTGATCAGAAGAATAATATCCTTAAATGGACTTATCCTATTGGTACAACAATGCTTTCCGCACGATTTATGAGGGAATGCTCGGATA
Source organism: Pelotomaculum propionicicum (assembly GCF_048984525.1). Lineage (GTDB taxonomy): Bacteria > Bacillota > Desulfotomaculia > Desulfotomaculales > Pelotomaculaceae > Syntrophopropionicum > Syntrophopropionicum propionicicum_A. The sequence goes on along the minus strand of NZ_JBMGJC010000027.1, from coordinate 3,353 downwards.
TAATGCTTAATCTTTTTATACCGTATCATGATGCGGTAGCTAAAATGGGAATGCATCACTCCGATTTTGAAAAAAAACCAATACGTTCATCATTGCCATACTATGGAGAAATATTAACATCGTTAACTACCAAGGCAAGTGGCAATCAACAGGATACAGAAGAGATTCGTTATGGACGTATTTCTAATCCGACAGTGCATATCGCTTTGAACCAATTAAGAAAACTTGTAAATGCTCTAATTAGACGTTACGGAAAACCGTCCGAGATTATTGTAGAAGTAGGCCGCAATTTAAAAACTAACGCGAAGAAAAAGCTGGAAGACTTCCAAGCACAGGCATTAAATCAAGAGAAAAATGAACAAGTAAAAGAAGAGCTTAAAAAGCTCGGGTTTATTCAGCCTTCAAGCAAGCTCATTAAAAAATATCGCCTATGGGAGGAACTTGTACCCGAAGGTACCGGTTTTGCGCGAAGATGCCCTTATTGTGGCAAGCCCATATCCGCAAGTCAGCTTCTATCAGAAGAAGTCGAAATAGAGCATATCCTTCCCTATTCTCGGACATTACTCGACTCGAAAGACAACCTCACCGTGGCGCACAAAGCTTGCAATCAGATTAAGAAAGAACACACACCATATGAAGCATTCGGGCATTCCCCTCTTGGATTTGATTGGGAGACAATAAAGGAACTCTCTGAAAAATGGCCATCTAATAAACGGGCAAAGTTTTCTCCTCAGGCAATGGATCTCTTTGACGAAAAAAATTCTGGCTTTATCCAACGTCAGTTGACAGATAATGCCTATATAGCTAAGGCAACGAAAAACTACCTCTCCATAATATGTGATCGAGATGCTATTTGGACCACATCAGGGAGAATGACTGCAAAATTTCGGGGCGAATGGGGGATAAATACCTTACTCAACGCTAACCATGATACATGGTTTAAAAACAGGTCTGATCATCGTCATCATGCTTTGGATGCTATTGTAATAGCACTATGTGATAGATCTATCGTAGCTGAAACATCCAGAATAAACAGAATGCTAGGCTATGGGGCAATTACGGTTCCACCTTGTCCTTTGCGTCGTGAGGATATCGAAAAAAAACTGCAAAGTGTCATTGTTTCGATCAAACCAGATCGTGGTCCCGAAGGCAAACTATATGATGAAACAGCCATGGGAGCGATAAGAGTACTGACAAGAATTTCTCCCAACGAACTTACGGAGAAAGATATTCCGAATATTAACGCCTTGAAGGTCCGCGAGTACCTACTTAGGCTGATGCAAGAAAAAAAGTCAGAACTAGGCGATGAAGCTTTTATAGAAGTAAAGAAATATTTACAGCAAAGATACAAATTTTTCGATGTATTGCGAACAAAATGGGCAACGACGACAGCGCTCCAAAACCTTTCTGATCGAGACATTATATCAATTGTCGACTCCCATTTACGCGAGGATGTACTTAGACATGTCAAAGAAAAATCCAATGGAAGAAAACTAACCATTGTTTTACAAGAATACGCTGATAAACATCAAATTCGCTCTGTCCGTTATTTCCCTAAAGGCCAAGTTCCTGTGCCCATATCTTCTAATCATAATAAAGCTTATCTACCCTATGATTTCTACCGTGTCGATATTTGGCTCTTACCTGGGAAAACAAAAAAATATGAGGGAGTATTCATTTCAAGGACTGAGTATTTTCAACAAAAGAGAATAAACCAAAAAGCACCGATAAGAAAGCCCCATCCTGCGGCAAAGCTCATGATGTCCCTACATAAAAATGACGTTGTGGAAATATTGTCGCCACAAATAAATGAATTAGCCCGTATTGCTGGATATGCAACCACAAAAAACCTAATTGACATTAGACCTATCGCGGCAGCTGATTCTATTGCTGATTGGACTCGAAATACCAAGCCTGAATTAACAACGTCATTTTGGCCTCGTGATTGTGACGGCCAAAACTTTAAATCGATTAATATGTTATTCACTACATACACAATTAAACAGGTGAATATAACTGTAGAGGGCCGATTGAGTACCCGATAATTGATACATGATACCTCGAATTGTCGAAATAAGTGAAAGCGGGCGTTTTTTGGCAAAGCGTCACGGAGTAATGACAGTCTCTGATAGAGGGAAAGACTATGGGGAAGTTCCCATCGACGATATCGGCGTATTGATGGTTTCGGCATTTGGCGCAACTTTTTCAAAAGACATTTTAGTTTCCCTCGCAGAGAAAGGCGCCATTACCATTTTATGCGGTGGGAATGGACATCCTGCCGCTTTTGTCACACCCGTAGCCGGTAATTATGAAACGGCGCAACGAATAAAGTACCAAATCAATGCCACATTACCTTTAAAAAAACGTTTATGGCAAAGTATTGTCAAAACAAAATTATCTCATCAAGCCGAAGTTCTCCGCTGGAAAGGAGAAATTTCTGTGGCAGATAAAATAGTCTCTTATAAGAATCGGGTTCAATCTGGAGATACAGACAATCGTGAGGCTATCGCTGCACGAATATATTGGACTGCACTCATGGGTAAGGGCTTTCGGCGTAATCCTGATGGAGATTGGCCAAACGCATTATTTAATTACGGTTACGCTGTGTTGAGGGCTTCGGCAGCGCGAGCTATCTGCGCTGCTGGCCTCTTACCTTCATTGGGAATTAAACATAAAAATGGTACCAATACATTCCCGCTTGCGGACGATTTGATGGAACCTTATAGGCCTCTCGTCGATTACTATGTACTCAATACTATTGACCAGGGCTATGCAGAGGTATCACCTGCATCAAAACAAGAACTTACAAAGTTTTTGTGGGCAGATTTACTGATGCGAGGGCAAATGACCCCATTTTTTACCGCAATGGAGCGTATGGCGGTTTCCATCGTCAAATCATTCAAAGAGAAGAAGCCTCTCATTGAAATAGCTGAAATCACCCGTATGACTATCATGACATGACAGAACTAAGCAGTTATCGACTTATGTGGATGATTGTATTGTTTGACCTTCCTGTCATGACAAAAAAAGAAAGAAAAGCGGCGTCCCAATTTAGGACAGGATTACTGAACAAGGGCTTCCATATGAGTCAATTTTCAGTATATTATAGACTTATATCGGGGAGAGAGGCATTTGATAGCTATGTGGCAGATATTAAGAAAAACCTTCCAAAAGCAGGGAAGGTCGATATTGTCTCCATTACTGATCGCCAATACGAAGATATTGTTTCCTTTTCCGGGAAAAAACGTGAAAAAAGCAAACAAAACCCTACTCAACTCGTCTTGTTTTAGTCCATTTTTTTGCAGGCAGATGGGAAATAAGTGCTTTTTAAAAAGCAACTTACTCCCCATCAA
>NZ_JBMGJC010000026.1:0-9599 GCF_048984525.1 Pelotomaculum propionicicum | reverse complement strand
GGTTCTGCCAAGTAATCAGTGCACATGGCTTGAACGAAGTTTAAGCCAGCGTCTTTTAGGCGCTGGCCTGTAATAAGCCCTTATAGGGCTGGTTCAAACCACCCCATTTTGGGGTGGTGCTGATTTTTGAACACCCATGTCTACAGATGAATAACATGGAACGAAAGGAGGCTGAAAAGCAATGGCAAATAAAGACCTTAGCGCGGTAATAACTGATGTTCAGATAAGGAACGAGTGTACCGATGTTGTCTACCCCCGGGTCTCAGGCCTTCCAGACGACGCGGTCGAGGATAAGATTAACCGGATGATACAAGAACAGGTGCTTGCCATGATCCCAAAGGAAGGCTGCGATGTTTACCAGGAAATCAAAGGGATTTACGTGGTCGAACTAAATGACTGGAGTGTCCTGAGCGTAAAATTTGATGTTTACACTTTTAGGATACACGCCGCCAACGGCATTGATGAGCAAAGGTCGCTGACAGTGAATCTGGAAACAGGAAAGGAATACCGGCTGTATGATTTATTTAAAAGGAACAGCAACTATAAAAGCATAATTTCAGATATTATTAAAGACCAGATCGAGGAACAAAATATACCTTTGATAAAAGAGTTCAGAGGTATCGATGACTACGAAGAATTTTATCTGACTGAAAATGCCCTGGTCATATATTTCCAGGAAATAGAGTTCACCCCTCACTATATTGGAATTCCTGAGTTCACCATCCCGTACTCTCAAATAAGGAACCTGGTCAGAGAGGATGGACCCATTGCCAGGTTTATCAATAGACATTAATGTTTTTTTTGTTTGGATAAAAAATAATTTTGTCAGCATTCCGGGCCCCCACCTGTATGGTGGGTATTTTTTATTGAATTGCACAAAATTAATAGTTGTATAATGTTTATGAAATACAAATTTAATTAATTTTAGTTATTGTAAATAAGCGCTTAGTTGTTTAATCTAGATGTAAGTTAAAATTTTAGTAAAGGAGGGGTATGATGTTCAAGGAATTCAAGGAATTTGCGATGCGGGGAAATATGGTTGACTTAGCTGTCGGTATCATTATCGGCGCTGCTTTCGGAAAAATAATCACCTCGTTGGTTAATGACGTAATAATGCCTCCTATCGGCCTTTTGCTCGGGAAAGTTGATTTTTCCAACCTGTTCGTAGACTTAAGCGGTAAACATTACTCCACGCTGGCGGAGGCCAAGGCAGCTGGCGCGGCGACCATAAACTACGGCCTCTTTTTAAATACCGTGATAGATTTTATAATTGTGGCCTTTGTCATCTTCCTTATTATCAGGCAAATCAACCGCTTGAAGCGCGAGGAACCACCGGCTGCCCCCAATACGAAGGACTGCCCGTATTGTTGTACTGCTGTACCGGTTAAGGCTACGCGATGCCCTCATTGCACCGCCGAAATATAGGCAGCCGATAATATATGGTAAGGCGGGTGAGCTATAATGAGTAAAGCCCAGGTATACCTGGTTGCGGCAATAATGTTTGCTTTGGTTGTTGCCATATTCGCAGTGCAGAATACTGAAAAAATGGCCATTTACTTTTTATTCTGGCAGGTTAAAGAGGTTTCAAAAGTAATAATTATACTGGCGTCAACAGCATTAGGCGCCCTGGTGACGCTATGTCTGGGATTTATGTGGTCATATAAGAAGATCAAACATATCCGGCTGCTCGAAGCTGAGTTGAAAGAGTTAAAGAAAATGGTAAATACCAACAACACCGGTAAGGAACCTGCCGGAGGAGAACACCAGCAGGCCAATTGTTAACTAAAAGGATTAATTTCTGACGAGTAACCCCCTGTAAAGGGGGTTTAGTTTTTTAACTAGCCGGCGGTGAGAAAACTGCGGCAAAAAGGAAGGCCGGCTTGTCAATGGTGACCAGCGTCCATGTTCCATAATGGGCCATTTTTTTGTAATTTGTGGTGTAGAGAGGCTTAATAAATTCCAGATCCGATCCGATATAACAATATATGGTTCCGTTCACATATGTGAAAAATTTAGCCTTTATAAATATATTTTATTTATAAACAGAAAGGTGTTATTAACATGATCAAGGTAGGCATTATCGGTGGAGGCCGGGGAGGGGTATCGATCCTGGACGCCCTTTCCTCCTTAACAGAAGCTGAAGTAATCGGCATTTGCGACATAAAGCCGGACGCCCCGGGCATTACACTGGCTGGTGAAATAAAAACACCCGTTTATACCGATTACCGTAAGCTGCTCAGGCAGGACGGACTTGACCTTGTTTTTGAAGTTACAGGCAGCCACGCCGTACGGGAATCAGTGCATGTAAACTGCCCTTTAGGGGTGGAAGTGGTGGACGCCCAGGTGGCGAAGCTGATGATGCACCTTTTTGAGGAACTGGTAGAAACAAATAAAAAACTGCAGTCTGAGATCATTGAACGAAAAAAAGTCGAAGAGGCTCTCTGGGAGACTAACGAAAAGCTGAAAGAACTTGACCAGTTGAAGACTGATTTTTTGTCAACAGTGTCACACGAGCTCCGGACCCCGCTCACTTCCGTGCTCGGTTTTGCCCGTATTACTCAGAAGAAATTAGATGAAGTAATTTTCCCCCGGGTAAAACCAGGCGAGAAAAAGGTTGATAACGCCATCAGGCAGGTAAAAGAAAACATTAATATTACCATATCTGAAGGCGAAAGGTTGACGGAGCTTATTAACGATGTACTGGATATTGCCAAGCTGGAGGCTGGTAAAATCGAGTGGAGAATGGAAAAGCTCTCTGCAAATGAAATTATCGAACGGGCAATTGCTGCCACCACTTCCCTTCTTGTACAGAAAGATATTGCGCTGGTCAGGGATATAGAGGAAGGTCTGCCTGACCTGACCGGTGATGAGGACAGGCTTATCCAGGTACTCATCAACCTGATTTCAAACGCTGTGAAGTTTACCGGCGAGGGGTCTATAACTTTCAGGGCCAGGAAAACAGGGGAAGGTGTACAAATCAGCGTTATCGACACCGGAGTGGGGATAAGCGGCGACGATCTAAGGAAGGTTTTTGATAAATTTAAACAGGTTGGTGACACCCTCACGGAAAAGCCGCGGGGAACTGGCCTGGGCCTGGCTATCTGCAAGCAGATCATAGACTATCACGGCGGTAAAATATGGGTGGAAAGCGAACCAGGCAGGGGGAGCAGCTTCTCGTTTTCCATACCGGTGATCAAAGCAACAAAAACAAAGGACAGGCCGCTCGATGTGGATAACCTGGTCAGGCAGCTGAGAGACCATGTGGTTACCGTAAGCCATGATCACACTCAAGGGGAGAAGAAAATACTCGTTGTAGACGACGACTCAAATATAAGGTCGCTGCTCAGGCAGGAGCTGGAAGCTGACGGGTACTACGTTGCCGAGGCTAAAGACGGTTTGGAGGCAATTACCAGGGCGAAAGAACTGAAACCCGACCTGGTTATTCTCGACGTGATGATGCCCAAAATGGGTGGATTTGATGCGGCGGCAGTACTGAGGAACGACCCGGACACCATGAATATCCCAATAGTTATTCTCTCCATAATGGAGGATATGGACAGGGGTTTCCGAATCGGCATCGACAGCTATTATACAAAGCCGGTCAGGACCGAACAGCTGCTAAAAGAGATCGGCACGCTCGTTTCAAGGGGGAACTCCAAGAAGAGAGTAATCGTGGTTGACGAGGACGAGTCAGCGTCAAAAACCCTGGCCGAGGTATTGGAAGCAAAGGGCTATATGGTCGTGGTGGTAAATGACCTGGAAGGGTGCATCAAAAATGCCAGGGAATCAAAGCCGGATATGATTATTATAGATTCTTTGTTTTCGGACAGCTATGACCAGTTAAAAACCCTGAGGTTTGAAAAAGGCCTTGAAAACATATTTATGCTGATGTTGGGTAAACAGAACGACGAAAATATTGTTGTGGCCAGGCAGGATGCAGCGAATTAAATGAAGTGAGCGGTACATATGATCCAAATAAGCCTCAAGCGGCTCGTTTTAAAAGACGAGGTCCGCGGCATTATCTCTCAAGTAATGGTCTTGATTGGTTCCCCGGTCTGTATTAAGGACACCGCCGGGGAGACGATTATAGGAGAAATGGACCAGGGCTTGTCCTGTGAATTTCCAATTGTCCTTGAAAACAAGGCCATCGGCATGGTTTACGGGGGCGCACAGGCCTCGGTTTTGGCCTCTCTGCTTTCGTGCCTGGCCAACCTTGAACTGGAAAAAAAGGTGCTCGGACGCGAAACGCTTGAAAAGTACAAGGAAATCACACTGCTTTATGACATCACTGAAAAGCTGACAGCCAGCCTGGACCCCAAAGAAGCCGCCCAACTGGTTGCCGATGAGGCGAAGAGGCTCATAAAGGCCGATAACATTTCAGTTATGCTGAAAAACGAAGAAACCGGGATGTTTGAGGTATTAGCGTCTTCGGGCAGGGAGCTCCACCCCGGGGAAGGTCTGAAGATAGGGATAGGAATTGCCGGAAGCGTGGTCCTAAACGGCAGGGCGGAAATAGTAAATGATATATTATCTGACGAGAGATATGTAAGCGGGGCGATCAGGGTAAGCTCCCTGATGTGCGCCCCCCTGAAAATAAAGGACAGGGTTATCGGGGTTATATATATCAGCAGTGAAGAACCGGTGCACTACACGGCAGAGGACTTAAAGCTTTTATCGGCCCTGGCCTTCCAGGCGGCGGCCGATATCGAAAACGCAAGGCTTTATGACAGCCTAAAAGAGACATTCATAACAACAGTCCATACCCTGGCCGAGACTATTGAAAAAAGAGACCCCTATACAGGCGGACACACCAAGAGAGTGATGAATTACAGCTTGGCTGTCGGAAAAGTACTGGGGCTTTCCGAGCTGGAGATAGAACGCCTTGAACTGGCGGCAGTCCTGCACGATATCGGGAAGATAGGCATAAAGGACTGTGTGCTGCTAAAAAAGAGGAAACTTACCACCGACGAGTTTGAAGATATAAAGATGCACCCCATCTATGCGGAAGAAATCCTTGAGCATATCAAACACCTGAAGGGGGTTATTCCAGGCGTTAAACACCACCATGAACGTTACGACGGCAGCGGTTACCCGGAGCAGCTGAAGGGTGACGGCATAGATATTATCGCCAGAATAATCTCGGTGGTGGATGCCTTTGACGCCATGACTACGGACCGCCCCTACAGGAAAAGGATGGAATTGGCCAAAGCATTTGATGAGCTCAGGGAAAACTCTGGCACACAGTTTGACCCTAAGGTCGTCGATGCTTTTTTCAAAGCTTATGACAACGAGCAGATTTTAATAGAAGAGGAAGGTCAACATGAAGAAAATCCTGATAGTTGATGACGAGCTGCATATAAGGCTTCTATTAAAGCAGACTCTTGAGGATATTGAGGAAGAAGGGGTAGTGCTGCTGACTGCGGATAACGGGGAAAAAGCCCTGGAGACTATCGGCAGGGAGATCCCTGAACTTGTCTTTCTCGATGTGATGATGCCAAAGTTGAACGGCTTTGAGGTATGTGAAGCGGTAAAGCATAGCCTCGGCATGAAAGAAGTGTATATCGTGATGCTTACCGCGAAGGGACAGGAGTTTGACCGGCGCCGGGGGTTGGACGTAGGGGCCGATGTATACATCACCAAACCCTTTAACCCTGACGAAATCGTTAAAAAGGCCAGGGAAGTGCTGGGAATATAAGGCCTTATTCTGTAAGGTACGCTTTTTTTGTTTAAAACATGGGTATACTATTAACTATAAATGGAATCTAACCGATAGTATAACTATACCTTAGTATAACATCTGATAAGCCAAAAATTTATTGAGATTTATCCAAAGAACCTATATAGATCTATACCATGGCAGGATGTGATCCGGGACCAGCTTTGATAAATTAAAACTAATAAAACCATTTGTGCTGCAAAAACTTATATGGTAAAATAAGGTAATATAGTTCCAAATGATAAGGGCAAACCTATCGTGAGGTAGGGACGCAAAGCCAAGGGTCTTGTTAAAGAAGACAGCCGGTTGCCTTTGGAGTAAATTAAAACTCCTGGGATACCGAGGAGTTTTTTATATGAAGTGAAGGTGATTATTATCAATAAAAAATCAAATTCGATTTTATGTTTTACATTCAGCGCTTTGCTGCTCTTGTTCACCTTTCACTTTGCAGCAGCGGCACAGGATATCGTTACTGACGGGGAATTGTATTCAGTAAGGGTTCAAAGCAATTTAGAAAAAAATAAAAGCAAGTATGAAAGAAATATATATGAATCCGCTTATTCCATGGAAGAACTGGGTCAGGAAATTAAAAATAACTTAAGCAACCGCGAACAGTCATTTTCTATCAGATATATAAATGATACCGGTTCTTTAAAGGAAGAGATTAAAGGTGTCTTTGACGGGATTATGAGCCAGGACGATTATCTCCATTACACCATCGAAAGGTACTCATATGTATATGAGGGCTTCGAAGGAGACGTCACAATAAGTTTTAAAGTGCAGTATACAGAGACAAAAGAGCAGTTTGATTATGTCACCAGCCGTGTAGATGAAATACTGAGCCAGATTATTACGGACGGCATGGATGATTATCAGAAAGAAAAGGCCATCCATGATTACATCGTCCTGAATGTTGAATACGACACAAGTTATACCGAAAATTCGGCTTATGCCGCCCTGACCAAAGGGAAAACGGTCTGCCAGGGGTACTCTCTGCTCGCTTATAAAATGTTGAACAAGGCCGGCATAGAAACAAGGATCGTCGAAGGAGACGCAAAGGGACTCCACCTGTGGAACCTTGTCAGGCTGGATGGAATTTGGTACCACCTGGACTGCACCTGGGATGACCCGGTGCCAAACCGGGACGGCTTTGTATCCTATAGGTTTTTTAACCTTACTGATGAGCAGATCAGTGTGGACCACAAAATGGTAAAAAGCCCCCACCAAGCCTCATAAAAAGGAAGGATACATATTATGTCGACTGTAGTTGTAAACCTATCAGCCGCCCTAATAATTACACTCGGTTATGTTTACCTGAGCAAACTGGATAAAAAAAGTGAGGTTTTTTTATGGGCTTCAGGCTGGGCTGTTTATACATTTGGATTAATTATGGCTCTTGCGGCTCTGGCCTGGCATCAATCTGCAGCATTTGTCATCGGGAACCAGTTGTCCGCCTTTATCAGTGGCCTGCTATTTTTATGGGGCGCCTTCATTTTTACTGGTAAAGAAAGACCGTCATGGTGGCTGCACAGTTCTGTTATGGCCGCTGTAATTATTGTTATATCAGGTTTCTTATACCCCCAGTTTGTTTATTTTAAATACGTCATGTTTTCTTTAAGCGTGGTAATTTATATTTTCGCCGGCGTCGAATTTATATTATTTGACGACAGCGAGAAAACGGGGAGAATTATCGCCGGCCTGGCCCTGGCCTTGTGGGGAGCGGACAGGTGTATCTTCACTTTTCTGAGGGGTGACTTCAATATCAACCCCCTGGGATATACCGGTGTCCTGTCCCTGTCTCTGACAGTATCATTTGCGCTGCTGCTGGTTTATTTGCAAAAAGAAAAAAATACACTTAATAAAAGCAGTGAAGGCTTACGCCACCTGGCGGAGAACGCGAGGGATATAATTTACCGCTTCCGGTTGCTGCCGACACAGGGATATGAATATGTAAGCCCGGCCGCTGCCGATATCACCGGGTACACCCCCGAAGAACTCTATGCCGATCCGGAACTCAACACCAGGCTGGTGCACCCGGAAGACAGGCCGCTCTATAAGGCCATGAAGCAGTCTTCAGGATTGTTCAGCGATGCGGTAGCCCTGAGGTGGGTACGCAAAGACGGCAAGACAATCTGGGTTGAACAGCAAAACGTGCCCATATACGACGAAGTGGGCAGCATTGTCGCCATGGAAGGCATCGCGCGCGATATATCCGACCGCAAGCAAACTGAAAAGTTTTTAAAGAAAGTGGAAGAAAGGCTGCAGACTGCACTGCACCAGGTTATGGACATCATCGAATTTCTCCCGGACCCCACTTTCGTTATCGACAGGGAGAAAAAAGTCATTGCCTGGAACCGCGCCATAGAAGAAATGACCGGCGTGCCGAAAAAGAATATCATCGGGAAGGGAGATTACGAGTACGCGTTTCCTTTTTACGGGCTGCCCAAGCAAATGTTGATTGATACTGTACTGGAAAGTGATAAAAATTCCGGGAACAGCAGCCCCGAATGGAAAGAAGCCCCGATTATCACAGAGATATACGCGCCATGCCTGTACAACGGGAGCGGCGCCTACCTGTGGTCGGCTGTTTCACCGCTTTTTGACAGCGGAGGCAACCTGGTTGGGGCAATCGAATCGTTCCGTGATATAACCGAGCGAAAAGAGATGGAAAAGCAGCTCAAGTACCTTGGCACACATGACCCCCTCACCAAGCTGGCCAACCGCACCTACTTCGAAGAAGAAATGAGCCGCCTTGAAAGCGGGGAGCACGAACCGGTGACCATAATAGTATGCGACGTGGATGGACTGAAGCTGGTAAACGATACGCTGGGGCATAAAGCCGGGGACAACCTGCTGATTGCCGCGGCAGACGTTCTCCGGGTGCCTTTCCGCCTGGAAGGGGTTGTCTCGCGGGTAGGCGGCGATGAATTTGCAGTTGTGCTTAAGAATACGGACAAAGAAACTGCTGACCGCGCCTGCCAGCAGATCTGCGAAGCGACTAAAGAACGCAACAAGGGCGCTGAAATTCCTTTAAGCCTGTCAGTGGGTTTTGCGACGAGGAAGGACCCCCTGACCAGCCTTACCGAACTTTTCAAAGAGGCCGACAACAACATGTACCGGGTAAAGCTTCACAGCAGCCAGAGCGCCCGCAGCACTATTGTTAAAAGTATGATGAAGATGCTGGAAACAAGGGACCATATTACGGAAGGACATGGCGAGCGGGTCCAGGATTTAGTGGTAGAACTGGCCAGAGCCTACGGGCTGCCGGAAAACAGGATGAACGACCTGCGCCTTCTTTCCCAGTTTCACGATATCGGCAAGGTCGGCATACCGGATAAGATACTATTTAAACCGGGCTCTCTCAACACTGACGACGAGTTTGCCGAGATGCAGCGCCACTGCAGTATTGGCTACCGTATAGCCCAATCGGTACCGGACTTGGTCCCGATCGCCGACTGGATTCTCAAACACCACGAATGGTGGAACGGCAAGGGTTATCCGCTGGGTCTGGAAGGCGAAGCAATACCGGTTGAGTGCCGTATTTTATCCATTGTTGACGCGTATGACGCTATGACCAATGACCGCCCCTACCGGAAAGAATTGACTCACACGCAGGCAATCACCGAGCTGTTGAAGTGCTCAGGAACCCAGTTTGACCCGCAACTGGTTTCTGTATTCCTGAGGCTGTGGCAGCCCAGCAGTTACATCAGGGTAGTAAAATAAGACGAGCCGGTCAGAAGCTGACCGGCTCTTTGCATTATACTTCAGTAAGTTCTCCTGGCATGGTTTTAGCCAGGAGAACAAAAAACCGCCCGCTATGCGGGTGGGATTCAATGCTTAAGCAAAGCAACACCCTTCTGCTTTCTGTTAAAATGATGAGTGT
>NZ_JBMGJC010000025.1:0-9747 GCF_048984525.1 Pelotomaculum propionicicum | reverse complement strand
AGGGTTCTGCCAAGTAATCAGTGCACATGGCTTGAACGAAGTTTAAGCCAGCGTCTTTTAGGCGCTGGCTTGTAATAAGCCCTTATAGGGCTGGTTCAAACCACCCCATTTTGGGGTGGTGCTGATTTTTCTATTGGTTAACTTTAAAAATATAGATGGTTGACGATAAACCGTATATTGATTAAAATTAATCTGAGGTGGACTTATTGAAAGATACTATATTACGACTGCTCAGGGAAAGAAGCCCGGAATATGTTTCCGGGGAGGAGATCTGCAGGCTGCTCAATGTTACCAGGACAGCGGTTTGGAAGCACATCCAGGCTCTGCGCGAAAACGGTTATGGAATCGAGGCCCGGTCCCGGGCCGGCTATTTGTTAACGGGCGTGCCCGACAAACTTTTTCCGGAAGAAATCGGGCAAGGGCTTTCAACCCGGTTTTTAGGCAGGAATATTCTTTATTGTGACAGTGTCCCCTCAACAAACAATTTGGCCAAGGAGCTAGCGGCCCAGGGAGCGGCGGACGGCACCATGGTGGTGGCGGAGGAGCAGAGCGGCGGTAAAGGGAGGCTAGGCCGCCATTGGTCATCGGCAAAATATAAAGGGATTTTTTTTACCTTTATACTCTACCCCCCTTTAATTCCATCTGAAGCCAACGTGCTTACCCTGATGACTGCCGTGGCGATGGCGGAAGCCGTCAGGAATGAGACCGGAGTGGCGGCAGGCATTAAGTGGCCGAACGACTTGCTGGTTGACGGCAAAAAAATCTGCGGTATCCTGGTGGAATTGAGCGCGGAAATGGAAAGGATTAACTACATGGTGGTGGGCGTTGGCGTTAATGTGAACCAGGAGGAGAATGATTTTCCCGAGGTGGTAAGGTTAAACGCCACTTCACTCAAGGCTCATGCCGGGCGCGTCATTTCACGGGTGAAGCTGCTGCAGGCTTTTCTCAAAGAGTTTGAAAAATGGTATGATATTTCACTGGAACAGGGTTTCGCGCCGGTGCTGGCCAGGTGGAAAGAGATGTCCGTTTCCCTGAACTGCCCGGTGCGGATCAGTACCCCCAATAAATCCTGGGACGGGTGGGCGGAAGATATTGACAGCGACGGAGCGCTCCTCGTGCGCCTGCCCGGCGGAGAACTTAAGAGAGCGATCTCAGGCGAGGTTTCTCTCCGCCTGTCCGAATAAACAGATTAACAGAAATAGATTCAAACTTGTCTGCCCAGGCGTCTAGGATTTGCCCGGTCAAATGGAGCGAATTAAATTGCACTGCGACTTGTCAGGTTCATTAACCTAGAGGTTGTTATTAACAAATTTTTTTAATCTATTTGTTAACCAATTAGAGTGAGAAGGTTAACATAATTCAAAGAATTATTATGTTTAGTGTTGAGTAGCTGCTGGTTTTTGTTTTTAATCCTGTTAATCTTATTAATCTTGTTAATCCTGTGAAAATTATTAATATTTTTTAGGAGTTGATGAAATGTCCAAATTTTCAGCCCGCGATATCACCATGACAGCCGTTTTTGCCGCCCTGGCGGTGGTGGCCGCGATGCTGGTACGCTATGCTGGAAGCATTGTCCCCTTCAGCCTGATGCCATTTGTGGTGATGCTGGCCGGGGGTGTGCTGGGCGCCCGCCTCGGGGCCATGAGCATTGTTGTTTATATCCTGCTTGGACTGGTAGGCGTGCCGGTATTTGCTTCGCCGCCCTTTGGCGGGCCGGCCTACGTGCTGCAGCCCACCTTCGGCTTTCTTCCCGGTTTTGTGACGGGCGCTTATGTTATAGGCCGGCTGCTGAGAAACAGGGAGCAGGGCGGCATGGCCGTCTATTTCTTTTCGATGGTTACCGGTATAGCTGTTTATTACCTTTTCGGCCTGGCTTATCTTTACGTGATTTTAAACTATTACCTGGGCCAGGCTGTTTCAGCGGTAAAAGTTTTGTATATCGGCTTTATCCCTTTTATTGCGCTTGACCTGGTTAAGGCGGCGGCTGCCGCTGTAATGGCCAGAGCGCTTTACCGCAGGCTGAACTAAAAGTTTAGCCGGTACGTATAACAACAGCCATCCCCGAAGATTTTAGTATTTTAAAAGGAAAATAGCTTTTTCATGGAGAATAATGTCTCAGCAATTCTTGCAAAGGGGGTTGGCGGTAATATGTTCCGGCTGATTAACGTGATGGAAATCCTGGTAAGCGATACAATCGATGAAATACTCAGGGCCAACAAGGATATCTGCAGCTGTCCCAGGTGCAGGTTAGACCTTGCCGCGGTGGCCCTAAATAACCTCCCCACGAATTACGTGGTAACAACTGAAGGGGAAGTGGTTAAAAGGACCGGCGCTTTAAAACAGCAGTTTAAAGTGGATATCATCAGGGCCCTGACGGAAGCCCTCAAGGTTGTAAGCAAGCACCCCCACCACTCCTAAAGAGATAATATACAGCGAATAATTGTTTGTATTTAACGGGTTTTTGCTTTGAGTATCCATGTTGCGTGATTGCTGATCACTTTGATAGAATGGGTAAAAGTGTACGGGAAAGCGGGGATGTCTGTGATCCTGGTTTTTGATGTTGGCAATACCAATATTGTTTTAGGTGTTTTTAACGGCCGCGAGCTGGTGGCAAACTGGAGGCTTTCCACAAACCGGCACCGGACCGCGGACGAATACGGGATAACGCTGAAAGAGCTTTTTTCTTTTTCGGGTAATGATATGAGCCTGATCAAGGCCGTGGTCATTTCCACGGTAGTCCCGCCGCTGACTTTTACCCTGGAAAGGGTATGTCAAAGGTATTTCAAGCTCAATCCGCTTATCGTCGGCCCTGGAATCAAAACAGGCCTTTCCATAAAATATGAGAATCCCAGGGAAGTCGGCGCCGACCGTATAGTTAACGCGGTTGCCGCTATTGATAAATACGGCAGTCCACTTATTATCGTTGATTTTGGGACCGCGACGACTTTTTGCGCCATAAACGCCAGGGCTGAATATTTGGGCGGGGCTATAGCCCCGGGCATCAGCATCTCGACAGAGGCCCTTTTTGAACGGGCGGCCAAACTGCCCAGGGTGGAACTGACGAAGCCGGCGTCAATAATAGGGAAAAATACGATCAATGCCATGCATTCAGGTATTTTTTACGGTTTTGTCGGCCAGGTTGATGAGATCGCCAGGAGAATGAAAAAAGAACTGGGTGAAAATACTAAAGTTATTGCTACCGGCGGCCTGGCGAATTTAATTTCCCAGGAAAGCTCATTTATCGAAGTGGTGGATCCATATCTCACCCTGAATGGACTCAGGCTTATATACGAGAGGAATGTGCAGCGGTGAAAATAGGCGGCGTTGTATTGGAGAACCCTGTGATATCCGCGCCTATGGCCGGCATCACGGATAAGTCCTTCAGGATTTTAGCAAGAGAGGCTGGTTGTAGCCTGGTCTGTACCGAAATGGTCAGCGACCAGGCTCTTTTATATGGAAACCCTAAAACATGCAGCCTGCTTGATATTTCAGGCGAAGACGGCCCGGTGAGCATGCAGGTGTTCGGTTCTGATACGGGGTATATGGCCGCGGCCGCGGAAATCGTGGAAAGCCGGGGCGCCTCGATCATTGATGTCAACATGGGCTGCCCAACCCCTAAAATCGTTAAGAACGGTGAGGGAGCGGCCCTGATGAAGGACCCGGAAAAAGCCGCCGGTATAATCAGGGCGATTGCAGGGCGGGTAAAAGTCCCGGTCACGGTCAAGATGCGAAAGGGATGGGACGATTCTTCCGTTAACGCGGCGGAACTGGCCTGCCTGCTGGAAAACGCCGGGGCGGCGGCGGTAACGGTGCACGGCCGTACCCGCTCCCAGTTTTATACGGGAAAGGCCGACTGGGGGATAATTGCCTCGGTAAAGCGGGCCGTTAATATACCGGTAGTTGGCAACGGGGATATATGGACACCCGCCGACGCCCTGCTCATGCTGGAGCAGACCGGGTGTGACGCAATTATGATTGGCAGGGCGTCCCTCGGCAACCCCTGGATTTTTAAGCAGACCGTGCATTACCTGAAAACGCGCGAACTGCTGCCGGGGCCTGCCCCAGGGGAAAGAGCCGCCATGGCTCTAAGGCATTTTGATCTGCTGCTTGCAAACAAGGGGGAAAACGTGGCTGTGCGGGAGATGCGCAAACACGCCGCCTGGTATATGAAAAGCCTGCGCGGAGCGGCCCGGCTGAGGGAACAGGTGAACAGGGCCAAATCTGAAGAGGAGATTAAAAATGTGTTAAGACAATTATGCGAGAGTGATCATGCTGGTTAGCACTCTTAACAGGGCGTCAGGCTGCAGACAAAGTCTCCATGGCATTGAAACTTTGTTTTGACGCTGCCGCAATGGAGCAGCCGGTTTCAACACCATGGACTCTGCATTATTAATTTGTCGACACCCTGGCGCCCTTAACGGGACGTTTTGTATTAGAAGTTAGCCTGCGGCCGCAGAATTAAATAAGTTTGAATGTCTGCCTTTGGCAGCCAGATAGTTGGTTATTTCTATCACATCACTCAGGTCGAAAGGCTTGGCTATTAAAGCGTTATATGTCCCCTTGGGTGGAAAACAAGGCGTATCGGGTATGTACCCGGATAATATAATTACAGGAATATCTTTAAGGACTGGTGTACCGTGCATTATTTCAACCACAGTCCGCCCGCTTAAACCGGGCATGTTCAGGTCCACGAACACCACTTCCGGGTGAGGCGCCCGGCTGAGCATTTTCAGCCCGGCCATTCCGTCAGAAGCCGTAGTAACCTCATGCCCTTCATCACCCAGGGCAATTCTCAACACCATAGCAATACCGGGTTCATCCTCAATAACAAGCACACGCGCCATGCTGTAACCTCCAAAATTATACAATTAATTTCACCGCACAGATTATATTTTATCACCAGGTCGGTGTGAAACATGTCGATCCATGGCATGGAATTAAATTTTTTTTGTATATTTTGCCATTCCTGGAGTAATGAAGCTTTTCTATAGAGAATTTGCCGGTTCCGTTCAGGAACAGGAGATAAAGAAATATATTTATAAATGCCTGCGGCCACTTGTAAATGGCTCTATTTATTTGATAAAATCTTTCTGTACACAATTCTGTGCACATACTGGGGAAACAAGGGAAGCACGGGGACGGTTCTTTTGCTTCCTTGGAGGAGATACTATGGAATTAATCCGCCTGGGAGATAAAATAGTCAGCCGGCGTAAAATTGACCAGGCCATAAATAGAATACTCAACCTCAGGATGAAAGGCTTGTCCCAGACAGAGGTCGCCCAGCGGTTGGGAGTCGACCGGACTCTGGTCTGCCGCCTGGAAAACCTGGGGGAGGTCAGGAAAGGGCGCAGCCTTGCTGTTGTCGGTTTCCCGATCCTGAACAAAAAAGAAGTTGAGGCTGCACTGGAACGTGAGGGAGTAGACCTGGTTTTTATCATGTCTGAGGAAGAACGCTGGCAATATATAAAGCAAAAGAACGGGGTTGACCTTTTTGACTCTATTATGGAACAGATCGCCAAGGTCCACTCCTTTGACCAGGTCATATTGATCGGCTCCAACAAGCGCATAAAGATATTTGAGGCTGTACTCGACAAGGAAGTTGTAGGCTTTGAAATTGGCGAGTCACCCATACAGGAAGATAAATTTGTTAATATTGATGAACTGATCAAACTGGTCAGAGCGGTTAAAGAATAGGGGGATTACCCATGCAAAACTTTGCCTTTATGATCCACCCGATGCACGCGGGTGATGTCGCCAAAAAGTTTAAATTTGCCAGATATGTGCCGCAGGGGGCGATAGAAAGGGCTTTTGCCATGCTCCCTTCCATGAAGGTGTCACATATCACGGGGGTTCGCTCGGCACATGCGGAGGCCGAAGGATGGTTTATCGCCTGCCCGCTCACCACCCGGCTTATTATGAGCATGCCCCAGGATTATGTGCTGAAAAAGATTATCCAGGGGGGCCGTGTCGCGGAAAAACTCGGCGCCAAAATATTCGGCCTGGGAGCATTTCTCAAGGTGGTCGGCGATGCCGGCGTCACAGTGGCAAAAAATTTGAATATTCCCGTGACTACCGGAAACAGCTATACTGTGGCGACAGCTGTTGAGGCAACAAAGGCGGCGGCCCGCGAGATGGGTCACGACCTTAAAAAATCATCGGTGGTGATAATGGGGGCGACAGGCTCAATAGGCCGTGTGTGCGCCATGATTTTAGCCGGGGAAGCGCAGAATATGACGCTGGTTGCGCGCAATGAGCGCAAGCTTGAAGACCTGGCAGCCAAAATTCTTTACGATACCGGCCTTGCTGTAAAAATAACCTCGGACAGCAAAAAAGCGCTGCGCGGCGGCGATGTGGTTATTACCGTTACCAGTGCGGTCGACACGGTGATTGAGCCCGGGGACATTAAGACCGGCGCCGTAATATGTGACGTCGCCCGCCCGAGGGATGTATCAAAACAGGTCGCCGAGGTGCGGAATGATGTGCTGGTTATTGAAGGAGGCGTAGTCGAAGTCCCCGGAGATGTTGAGTTTAACCTTAATTTTGGCTTCCCGCCGGGAACCGCCTATGCCTGTATGGCTGAAACAATGATTTTGGCCCTGGAGAAACGCTATGAGAGCTTTACTCTCGGCCGGAAGCTGACTATTGAGCAGGTTGAGGAAATTTCCGCCCTGGCAAAAAAACATGGCTTTAAATTGGGTGGTTTTCGAAGTTTTGGAAAAGCTGTCACAGACAAGGAAATACAAGGGATTAAGCTGCGCGCCGGGAGTTCGCGCCTGATCCCCGCCCTGGCGGAATAGCCGCGCCGGATAAAATCAACCGGTAAGATGGCCTTGACAAAGGGGGATCATCTTTTTATAATGTTTAGGAAAAGAAGGACTTGACTTTGGCGGGTTGACAGCCAAAAAAACTGGCGTGGCGGCATAATTGACAATGCGCTATATAAGCACTGCAAAGCGGGATTTTTGCAGTGCTTTAAGTGTAGTTAAGGGTCTTTTTGCGCTGCAGCCGAATATTAAGTGGGTTAACACATATATTGTTTGTAACGTTATTCCAGAGATAAGGAGACTGTATATGAATGAAAAGGATGTAATACTGACAGTTGAAGGTCTTAAGAAACTGGAAGATGAGCTGGGCCATCTTAAGTCGGTTAAGAGAAGAGAGGTCGCTGAGCGGATTAAACAGGCCATAGAATTTGGCGATATCAGCGAGAATTCGGAATATGAAGACGCCAAAAATGAACAGGCTTTCATTGAAGGGCGTATTTTAACTCTGGAAAAAATGTTGCGTAATGCAAAAATCATAGATGACGAGAACCTTGACACCAAGCTTGTATCCATCGGTTCAACGGTTTTGCTCAAGGACCTGGAGTGCGGCGAGGAAGTAAAATATACTATTGTAGGATCGGTGGAAGCTGATCCCGACGCCAATAAGATATCGAACGTCTCCCCGGTCGGCAAAGCTATCCTTGGCCAGTCCAAGGGCAGCGTGGTTGAAGTGAACGTCCCGGCCGGACAATTAAAGTATCAGATATTGGACATATTGAGGTAAGAGAATTTTGGAGGGTTTGTTTTGGGGCATAAAAACAGAGAAGCAGAACTGACCGGCGATGTCACAGGCGGCATTAAAGAAGAAGATTTAAACGAATTGATGCAGGTCCGCCGTGAAAAGCTCAACGACATGAGGGGTAAGGGAATTGAGCCGTATGGGGGACGTTTTGAACGGACCCATTTAGCGCGTTTTGTTTTAGATAATTATGATGAAATGGAAAACAAGCCTGTGACTATGGCCGGCAGGATTATGTCAAAGAGGGGTATGGGCAAGGCGTCCTTTGCCCATATCCAGGACTCCACCGGCCAAATCCAGATTTACATAAGATCCAACGATGTCGGACCCGAACTGTACGATTTTTTCGGCAAACTTGATATAGGCGACATAATTGGCGTCCAGGGCAGTGTATTTAAAACCCGCATGGGTGAGATTACCGTTGCGGCTGCAAACCTTAACCTGCTTTCCAAGTCTCTGCGGCCGCTGCCTGAGAAATGGCACGGGCTTAAAGACGTGGAACTGCGGTACAGGCAGAGGTATGTGGATTTAATAGTAAATCCCGAGGTCAAAGAGGTATTTGTCGCGAGAAGTAAAATTGTCAGGGCTTTCCGTAATTTTCTTGACTCCAGGGGCTTTCTTGAGGTTGAGACCCCAATGATGCAGGTTATTCCCGGCGGCGCCACGGCCAAACCTTTTGTTACCCACCACAATGCCCTTAACATCAAGTTGTTTATGAGGATCGCGCCGGAGCTTTACCTTAAGAGGCTCCTGGTAGGCGGGTTTGACAAGGTCTACGAGATCAACCGCAACTTCCGCAACGAGGGCATTTCCACCAAACACAACCCAGAGTTTACTATGATGGAACTTTACCAGGCCTATGCCGATTATAACGATATGATGGACCTGACCGAGGAACTGATTTCGACAGTGGCAAAAGAAGTGCTCGGTTCGGCCGTAATTAATTACCAGGGCACGGAAATCGACCTGTCTCCGAGGTGGACAAGGCTCCCGATGCTTGAGGCGGTAAAGGTCCATTCAGGCCTTGATTTCAGCGTGATTAAAACCGCTGAGGAGGCCCGCGGCGCGGTTAAGCAGGCTGAATTAGATATTGAGCTGGATCCGGCAGATACATGGGGGGATATTCTGAACAAGGTCTTCGAGGAAAAAGTTGAGCCCCGGCTGATCCAACCGACCTTTATTATGGACTACCCTGTGGAGATATCGCCTCTGGCCAAGCGCAAAACAGAGAATCCGGATTTAACCTACCGCTTTGAGCTGTTCATTTACGGGCGGGAGATTGCCAACGCGTTTTCTGAATTAAACGACCCGATTGACCAGAGGTCTCGTTTTTTAAAGCAGGTTGAAAAGAGGAAAGCCGGGGATGAAGAGGCCCATATGATGGACGAGGACTATGTAAACGCCCTTGAGTACGGTATGCCTCCAGCCGGCGGGCTCGGGATCGGGATCGACAGGCTGGTAATGCTGCTGACCAATACGTACTCTATTCGCGATGTTATTCTGTTCCCGCTGATGAGGCCGCGTGATTAAACCTCATATAATTAGTTTTAGTATTAACAAAATGTCACATGAAGCCAGGCTGGTTCCGACCGCCTGGCTTAACTGTTTTAAGGAAAGGGATTGGGATCTGAATACATCCATATATTACCTGCAAATGCCTTGTTGACAGGCAGTACCCGAAATGTTAAGATAGTATTCCGGTCGCGGGACGGCCCGCGGCAAAAGGAATTAAAGTTTGGAACCGAAAAATGTGACTTTAATTACCAGTGAAAGCTTGGTTGACAAGCTGGACTCAAAATGTTAAGATGGTATTCCGGTCGCGGGACGGCCCGCGGCAAAAAGGAATTAAAGTTTGGAACCGAAAAATGTGACTTTAATTACCAGTGAAAGCTTGGTTGACAAGCTGGACCCAAAGTGTTAAGATGAACTTCCGCCCTCGGGGACGGGGTTTACCGGAAACAAGTTTTAAAGGAATATACTGGCTTGACAATGGTATGTCTTTGTGGTAACATAAGTACCCGAGGCTGCCGCGAAAGATGTCAGCCTGATGTATCTCCAGGTCTTTGAAAACTAAACAGTGGATGGATGTAAAAACGAGACGTGAGAAATGAGACGTGAGACGTGAGGATGGATGACAGGCCTTGAAAGTCCAAAAGACTAAAGAGGAATGCCCTGAATCACACG
>NZ_JBMGJC010000024.1:0-13683 GCF_048984525.1 Pelotomaculum propionicicum | reverse complement strand
GTTGACACATTCCGTGAGTCAAGGAATGTGTCAACAACCCCGTCCCCTTGACACACCTTGACACATGGTAACATGTGACGATAAAAAGTAACAAGAAAAAACAAGTAACAGAAAGGAAGTAAGCGTCTAATAAGATAGTGGATAGAAACTTCCTTTGAACTGTGGGACAATCCTCTAAATTAGAGTTTGAGAGTTTTTCGACTAAGCTCTAAAAACTCCAAAGGAGGATTAGGTTGAATACCAGGGAAGTCACCGACAAATACCGCTTGAATCAGTGGACACAGATTATCAGTGAATGCCGCAGCAGCGGACAAACTGTTGCGGCCTGGTGTGCTGAACATAACATTAATCAAAAAAGGTACTATTACTGGCTAAAACGCGTTCGCACAGCCGCCTGTGAAGCCCTTCCCGCATGCTCGGGCGAAAACAATCCCATCGTACCGCTAAACATACCAGTACCTTTATCCGGTACCGGCCCAGCGTCTCAAAAGCCATCGCCGGATATCATCGTGCGATATGGCCTGGTATCACTGGAGATTCACAACAACGCTTCTCTATCGGTGATCGAAAACACCCTGAGGGCGCTGCAGCATGTTCGGTGATATCTCCAAAGCCGAGAAGATCTATATAGCTTGCGGTTATACCGACATGCGAAAATCTATTGATGGATTTGCAGCCCTTGTCCAGCGGAATTTTCAATTGAATCCTTTCCAGAACAGCCTGTTTCTCTTCTGCGGCCGGCGGCACGACCGGCTGAAGGCACTCTATTGGGAAGGCGATGGATTCCTTCTTCTATATAAACGGCTGGAAAAAGGCAAATTCCAATGGCCAAAGAATGCCGAAGCGGTCCGCTGTATAACCTGCCAGGAGTTCCGGTGGCTTATGGAAGGCCTCTGTATCGATCAACCCAAGGCGGTTAAAAAGCTGAATACCAGCGATTGTTTTTCACTGTAAAAATGCCGCAAAGCCGCACGTTTACTGGATTTTATGGCGTTTTTGTGCTATAATTAATACAGCTAAAAACGCAAAGGATTTAGCCGTTTATGAGCGCAGCAGAGCAGGTAAAAACACTCGAAAAACGCATATCCGAACTGGAGCGGGAAAACAAACTCCTTCACGATACAGTTGAATATCTGAAGCATAAGCTCTTTGGCCGAAGCTCTGAGAAGACATCTGTCCTTTCCTCTGGACAGGTGTCTCTTTTTGATGAAGCAGAAACCCAGGCTGATCCGAAGGCAGCTGAACCTGATTTAAAACAAGTCGAGGGTTACCGGCGAAAGAAATTTAATGGTCAGCGTATGGAGCTTTTAAAAGACATCCCACACGACAAACACCTTTGTACACTTGTTGAGGAGGATCGTTTCTGCCAAACGTGCAACACCGCTCTTGTGTCCGTCGGTGAAGAATTCATCCGCACGGAAATTGAGTTTATACCCGCCAAAGTCAGGGCAATTGACCATTACCGTGAAACCTTCGAGTGCCGCACCTGTCGTAAGAACGGGCAGCCATACATGGAGAAATCACCGATGCCGTATCCGGTAATTCAACATTCCATGGCTTCTCCCTCCACAGTAGCCTGGGTCATGCACCAGAAGTTCGTTAACGCCATTCCCCTTTACCGCCAGGAGAAAGAGTGGCAGACGCTGGGAGTAAACTTAAGCCGTGCTACCATGGCCAATTGGATTATGGCTGCATCCCGTGACTGGCTGTCGCCAGTCTTAGAGTTGATGCATAAAAGGCTCTTGCAAGAAAAATATATCCATTCAGATGAAACCCCTGTCCAGGTTATGAACGAAGAGGGGCGCAAGAATACAACTGATTCCTACATGTGGGTCTACAGTACAGGTAAGCATTCTGACCATCCCATCCGGATTTTCGAGTACCAGCCGGGGAGAAACGGCAGATACCCGCAGAAATTCCTGAAGGGCTTTAGTGGATACCTCCACACGGATGCCTATTCGGGATACAAAAAGGTTGATAAAATCGCGCGGTGCCTCTGTTGGACACATCTTCGAAGAAAATTCGTTGATGCCCTTCCAAAAGATATCCGTGGTCCGGATGCTACTTTTCCAAGCCAGGGGATTACATATTGCAACAAACTCTTTGAGATTGAAAAAACTCTTGAGGACCTTTCCAGAGAAAAACGAAAATCCGAGCGTCTGAAACAGGAAAAACCGGTTTTAGATGCCTTCTGGGCGTGGGTTGATTCCACTAAGGCCAAGATTCTTCCCAAATCTAAATTGGGTGGAGCTGTAAATTATGCCTTGAATCATAAGCATGAGCTGATGAATTATCTGGAGGATGGCAATTGCTCTATTTCCAACAACCTTGCGGAAAACTGTATCCGTCCCTTCACCATAGGACGCAAGAACTGGCTTTTCAGCGGAAGCCCCAAAGGAGCCGCGGCAAGTGCTGCCGTTTACAGCATCATTGAAAGTGCCAAGTCCAATGGGCTGAGTCCTTATAAATATCTTTATTATATCTTCAGCCAGTTGCCGGGTGTACAGTTCGGTCAACATCCGGAATATCTTGAAGATTATCTTCCGTGGAGTCCGGAGGTTCAAGAAGCCTGCAAATAGGGCAAAAACTCAGTTTGCACTGGTTTTTGCTCTTTTTCTATACACTTTGTTATTTGACGCTTACTGTCAACAACCCCGTCCCCTTGACACACCTTGACACATGGTAACATGTGACGATAAAAAGTAACAAGAAAAAACAAGTAACAGAAAGGAAGCAGGAGAACCGTCCCCATGCTTCGAATTAATGGTTAAACGCTAATAACGTGCCTCTTTTTCTTTTTATTACCCAAGTTGATAAATTCCGAGGCGCGTCATTTTTTTATAATGGTGGGTTTAAACTTATTGCAATTTTATTGAGCTGTTTAACTATATAGGAGGTTGCTTTAATGGGATCGGCCAGTAAAACACCCGTTATAGTGAATGTGAAAACCGATAAAGTATCTGAGAGAGCCTGGAACAGGCTGGCATCTGAAAATTATATCGAAACAAACCTGCTGCGCCAGGAAATAGCGCTTTCATGGGAAAGATGCCTGCAGAATAATGTTGACCCGCTAAATAATAAGAGTAATTCTATTAATCCGGACATACAGGGGAGGGCGGAACAGTACAGGGAATTTCTGGATGTGGCCAAGCCACATATGGAGAAGCTTTATGAAAGGGTAAAAGGGATGGGTTTCGTTGTTATCCTCACCGATGCCGAGGGAATAATTCTGGACATATTCGGTGACCGGAAAATGTTCAGTTTATCAGAGTCGCTCTCCCTGGTTCCAGGCGCCAGCTGCTCCGAAAATGCCATCGGGACAACATCTCCCGGCGTGTGCCTGATAGGGAAAAACCCGATCCAGGTTTTCTCCCGGGAGCATTACTGCCAGCTTTACCATAACTGGTGCTGCTCCTCGGCGCCAATATTTGACAACCAGCGAAACCTGATCGGTATACTCGATTTGTCCAATGTCAACGAAAAGCTGCACCACCCGCTTATTCTGGGTTTAGTGGACACGACGGCCAAAGCCATAGAGATGGAATTGAACTTTCGGCGGCTGCACACCGGTTTTAATAAGTCGAGCCACTACTTAAAAGCTATAGTTGACAGTATACCGGAAGCTTTGCTTTTCTTTGACATACATGGGACAGTAACGCACATAAATAACAACGCATCCAAGATACTGGGTGTGTCATCCCAGAGATACGTGGGCCACCAGATAGATTCCATTGTGAAAAATTACGAAAAAATCAAACACCAGTTGGAAAAAAACATGAGCTGGACCGAGCTGCAGTTTAATACTCCTAAAGGACTGGTCTGTGTAAATGCCCATTTTAAGCCGATTAAGGACTCAAACTTTGAAAACATCGGCGCGGTCGGCACCTTGAAAGAACTTAAAAGAACGTCCGAATACGGCAATGACGCCGTTTACACCTTTGAAGACATGGTCTTTTGCAGCGATAAAATGAAAGAAGTGGTGCAAAAAGCTCAAAACGTTTCCTTTAGGGATACGACCATATTAATACAGGGGGAAAGCGGTACCGGTAAGGAAATCATGGCTCAGGCGATTCATAATAATAGTCCCCGCCGCAGCAATCCCTTTATTGCAGTTAACTGCGCCGCCCTGCCTAAAGACTTGATCCAGAGTGAGTTGTTTGGTTATGAAGAGGGTACCTTTACGGGAGCTAAAAAAGGCGGTAAAGCCGGTAAATTCGAACTTGCTAACGGCGGGACAATTTTTCTGGATGAAATAGGAGATATGCCCTTCCCCGTTCAAGCCAACCTGTTGAGGGTTCTGCAGGAGAAGCGTATTACGAGGGTCGGGGGCCACAGGACAATACCGCTGGATGTCCGGGTTATTGCTGCCACCAATAAAGACCTGCTGATGGAGGTGGATGCCGGCTGTTTCAGAAAAGACTTGTTTTACAGGCTGTCCGTAATGGTCCTTTCCATCCCTCCCCTTAGAAACAGGAAAGAAGATATAGAGGTTTTATGGCAGCACTTTGTAAGCAAGCATAGCTCAACTTATGCAGACGCCGGCAGCATTAGAGTCTCAACGCAGGTCATGAGAATTTTCGCTGCTTACGATTGGCCCGGAAATGCCAGGGAACTTGAGAACACGTTGATTTATCTTTTGAACAATATGAAAGGCAAAGGCCGTGCTGTAACGGCAAAAGACCTGCCTTCCAGTATGTCCTGCTGCGGAGAAGATGTTCCGCAGGGTTTAAAGACGCTGGATGAAACCGAAAGGCAGACAATAATAGAAACGCTCAACCGGTGCAATAACAACATCTCTCAAACCTCAAGCATTTTGGGTATTACCAGGGCTACCCTTTACCGTAAAATTAAAAGATATAAAATAACAATTTAGCTGCAGTGTTTAAAAATAATACTACAGAGGAAGGCAAAAGGCTTTGCGGGTGTTTAAAATGTATACAGATCAAATTTGATATTCTCCTGCTTGTCCGTGCGGATTACGCCCTTCCCGCTGCAAACAGCAGATCATCTATTTTAAGCCAATGTCATTGACATTGGCTTAAAAATATACACCGCTGTACGCAACGGTCCACTAACTGCCGCACGCCACCTTTAAAATATAGCTTCATCCATCCGCCATATTCCCCCCGCATGGATTATCATTAATAATACTGCCGGTTCACGCTGTGAAGCTCCTATATGTTTTGTTAAATATTCTTCAATTTACAGGCACAGAAATTGCGTTATGGATTTCTATCACTGTTTGCTGCCGGGGCAACATTTTGCTGCTGAACAGTCTCAGCACCTCTGTTGCTTTTCCGGCATGCCGGCATGAAATCTAAATTCTAAAGGAGGATTACGCATGAATTTCCCAGCTTTGTTATCCCCAATCAAGATTGGGTCGTTAGAAGTGAAAAACCGCTTTGTTGTGCCGCCCATGGGAACAAATTTTGCTAATCCGGACGGCAGTGTGTCTCAACAGCTGATTGACTATTATGTGACGAGGGCGAAAGGTGGATATGGATTAATAATAGTAGAAGTAACAGCTGTTGAACCTGCTGGTAAGGCCATACCATTTGAGGCCGGTATTTGGAGTGATGATCAGGTTCCGGGGTGGAAAAAATTAGTCGATGAAGTCCATAAATATGGGACAAAGATTGCCGTGCAGCTTCACCATGCCGGCAGACAAACAACCACCGAGATTACTGGTGAGAATCCAGTCGCACCGTCTCCGGTCCCCTGTCCGGTGATGAAACAAATGCCTCAGGAACTTTCAACAGAAGAAGTTTATGAAATGATCGGAAAGTTCAGAGACGCGGCAGTAAGAGCCAGGGATGCCGGTTTTGACGCAGTCGAAATCCACGGGGCGCACGGTTACCTGATAGCACAATTCATGTCGCAATACTCAAATAAGAGGATCGACGAGTTTGGCGGCAGCTTCTTGAGCAGGATGAAGTTCCCCCTCGAAATTATTAAGAGCATTAAGCGGGCAGTCGGGAACGGGTTCCCGTTGCTGTTTAGAATGAGCGGTGATGAGAAAGTTCACGGCGGCAGGTCTATCAATGAAACAAGGGCTGTAGCCAGGCTGATGGAACAAGCCGGGATCAACGCGATGCATATATCAGTATGTACCTATGGCAGCATGCACTGGATGTTTGTGCCGGGCGCCGTGCCGCCGGCGAATAATGTGCTGTACGCTGAGGAAGTTAAAAAATCGGTAAAAATTCCGGTAATTACTGTTGGCAGGATCACGGACCCGTTTTTGGCGGAAGATATTATCCAAACCGGCAAGGCAGATATGGTTTCTTTAGGAAGGGAATCGCTGGCCGATCCGGAGCTGCCCAACAAGGTGGCCGCAAATGACACAGAGGAGATAGCCCCATGTATATACTGCCTGCAGGGCTGTGTGGGCTATTTATTCAACCCGGAAAAATTAAAAATATCCTGTTTGGTGAACCCTTTTACAGGCCGTGAAGGAACACTGAAAATTGAGAAAGCGGAAAAACCTAAAAAGGTTATGGTCGTGGGAGGCGGGCCCGGCGGCTTGGAAGCAGCCTGGATTGCCGCCAGGAGAGGCCATAATGTCACTTGTTATGAAAAGGAAAAGGTATTAGGCGGGCAATTCAGGATTGGAGGCATACCTTCTACCAAAGACGATATATTGAGAGCGATAAAATATTATATTACCATGGGCAAAAAATACGGGGTTGAGTTCAAATTAGGCGCTGAAGTTTCACCTGAGCTGATAGAAAAAGAAAATCCTGATGTTGTAATCCTGGCTACGGGTGGGACGCCGCTGGTTCCCGATATAAAAGGCATTAATAATCCAGCATTTGTTAAAGCTGCCGATGTGATAGACGGAAAGAATGTCGTGGGTGAAAACGTCCTGGTTATAGGCGGCGGAATGGTTGGAGCTGAAACAGCCGACTATCTGGGCGAACATGGCCACAGGGTAACCGTGATCGAAATGCAGCCTGACGTGGCTATGGACATACCGGACGGGCCGCGGCTGTACTTGCTGCAGCGTTTAAAAGAATATGGCG
This sequence comes from Pelotomaculum propionicicum, assembly GCF_048984525.1. Lineage (GTDB taxonomy): Bacteria > Bacillota > Desulfotomaculia > Desulfotomaculales > Pelotomaculaceae > Syntrophopropionicum > Syntrophopropionicum propionicicum_A. The sequence continues at coordinate 6,661 of NZ_JBMGJC010000024.1, read as the reverse complement.
TTGCCTGCCTGACCGGTGCTGTTGTCAAAGAGTTCCTGGACAGCGGTGTTGTCTACCAAAAAGATGGTAAAGAAGAAAAAATAACAGGCTTTGACAGCATCGTGCTGGCTTTGGGGTCGGCAGCTTACAATCCGCTGGAGGAAAAATTAAAAGGCAAAGTAGCTGAGCTGTATGTTATAGGCGATGCTGTAAATGCCAGAAAAGCGATAAACGCTATTGAAGAAGGCGCCAGGATTGCGGTAAAAATCTGATTAGAGGGCTAAAGCCCCTGCTTGCTGGTATCTGGGACGCCGTCTACAGATAAAACCCTCCGGTTTAAAAAAACCGGAGGGTTTTTTCATCGGGGACATACCTCGCCCACAAAGGAATACCTGGGGTAGAGGTGTGTCCCCATTCCTCTGTCTGGCAACATGCGACGATAAAAGGCTGCAGAAGCCGGAGGTGTGTCCCCGTTCCGCTGTCTGGTAACATGTAACGACAAAAGTTATCATAAACCGGAGGGGTGTCCCCATTCCGCTGCCTGGCAACATGCGGTGACCTTCCATGCTTAAAAGATTGTTAAAATAACGTGGATAGGTTATCATTTTGATTAAAGAAATTTAGCTGCTTACCTACCGAGGTGAAATATGTCCAAAAAAATTTTAATCGTGGATGATGAAGATAAAATCCGGGACTTAATCAATAAATACCTGGTGAATGAAGGCTTTGAGGTTATTGAGGCGGCTGATGGACGCCAGGCGCTGGAACTGGCGGATTCTAAAAAGCCGGACCTTATCGTGCTGGACTGGCTGCTGCCCGGCATTAGCGGCTTAGAGGTCTGCAGGCAGGTCAGGCAGAAAAGCAACATCCCTGTTATTATGCTGACAGCCAGGACGGAAGAAATCGATAAACTGCTCGGGCTGGAACTCGGAGCGGATGACTATATAACCAAACCTTTTAGCTTAAGAGAGCTGACTGCAAGGATCCGGGTTGTCCTGCGCCGTGCGGATCCCGGCGGGGAAACAAAGACCAACTCGATTAAGGCAGACGGCCTGGAAATAAACCTGGACCGGCATGAGGTCTGGTCAAACGAAAAAAACGTCGCTCTGACTCCCACAGAATTTAAGATGCTGGCCTTGCTTTTCAGCAACCGGGGGAAAGTTTACAGCCGTCTGCAGCTCCTTGACGCTGTATTCGGTTATGCCTACGAAGGATACGAAAGGTCGATAGACACACATATAAGCAACCTGCGTAAAAAGATTGAGCCGGACCCGGCGAATCCCCGTTATATATTGACAGTGTACGGTATGGGATACCGGTTCGGAGGTTAAACCGGCAGACACGGGGTGGTAAGAATGAAGCTTGGCGCGAAAATATCAGTTTCAATGGTTGCATTAGCCCTTGTTGCAACATTAATAGCCGCCTATGTGGCTGGTATTGCTATCCGCAGGTCATTCGATTTTTACGTTGACAGGAACCTTACCTACCGGCTGGACAGGATCGGAGTGGTGCTGGCCGGGTATTACCTTGAAGAAGGAGGATGGACGGGCGTCCAGGCTGTTTTTGACAGTCTCCAGCTTAAAGGCGGCGGGTACGGGTATTACGGGGGGCAGGGAGTTCCCAGGGCAGGGGCGGGGCGCCGGGCCATGGGCGCTGAAACGATGATGGGCCCTGGCAGCTGGGATGTCCTTCTGCTGGATGCTTCTGATATTGTAGTTGCTTCATCTGATGAAACATTGCTTGGCCGGCCTGCTCCCGAGTCCTCCATCGGGCAGAGCGCGCTCATTGAGGTAAACGGCGTCGCTGTTGGCAAATTAATTGTAGTGAATTTGCAAAAAGGTATTTGGGAGAATGAGTTTGTCAGCTCACTTAACAATGCCATTTTATGGGCGGCAGTTATTGCCGCGATTATAGCTTTAATACTGGGCATGCTTGTTTCAAAGCACCTGACCGGGCCTCTGGCCATGCTGACAACCGCGGCGAGCCGCCTGGGCGGGCGGGACCTTGGATACAGGGCCCCGGTCGTAACCGGTGATGAAATTGGCGAACTTGCTAAATCCTTTAATTTTATGGCTGATAATTTTGAAAAAAATGAAAGGCTGAGAAGAAACCTCATCGCGGATGCGGCTCACGAGTTAAGGACACCTCTTTCCATATTGAGGGGCAACCTGGAGTCATTACAGGAAGGGATAATTAAACCATCTCCAGAAATAATAATTTCGCTGCACGATGAGGTCGTGCGGATTTCAAGGCTGGTAAATGAATTACAGGAAATAAGTTTGGCGGATGCCGGTGAGCTCAGGTTAAACCGGCGCAGTGTTTCAGCGGATGAACTGGTGGAAAAAGCAACTCTGCTCTTCTCAAGTGAAGCAATGCAGAAAAACGTGAATTTTCTGGTCGATGTCCAGGCCGGCATGCCACAGGTTAATGCCGACCCTGACCGGATTGCCCAGGTTATTCTAAACATTTTAAAAAACGCCCTTTTTTACACAGAGCCAGGCGGCACAGTAAAACTATCCGCCGCTGCTAAAGACGGCGGGGCCGTCTTCTCAGTTCAGGATACCGGTATAGGGATTGCACCGGGCGATCTGGCCAATGTTTTTGACAGGTTCTACCGGTCAGAGCAGTCACGGCATAGAGCCGGCGGCGGAGCGGGCCTTGGGCTGGCCATCGCAAAAGGTATTGTCGAGGCTCACGGCGGTGAAATTTGGGCGGAGAGCAAAGTAAACGAGGGAAGCACCTTCTATTTTAGTGTGCCAGTTTATAAACAAAATTCATAGCATAAATCTAAAAATCACACCTGTGGCGGCGCCTTGAGAACCAGTCCGTTTGGAGCAGAGTCCTTAAGGTTTTCTTTTAGAATGAGTATAATTACCACCGTTAGAAAAGCACCGATTAAAATCAAGTATTGGCCCAGTTCGGGAATAAAGTAACAAAGCTCCCCACCCTTATAACCCATGCCCCTTAAAAATTTGAAGTGCAGGGATAAAGGAATGGCCTTGTTGATCCATTGCAATAGCTGGGGCAGTAAGGCAACCGGGACCTGACCGCCGCTGAGCAGGAAAGAGGGGAGTATAAGTAAAACAATTCTGGCGCCGGCTTTCCCGGCGTCAGGTGCTGTCCAGCCTGCCAGCATCGCCATTAATCCCGTACTAAAGGTATACAAAAGAAATGGAATGGATATTTGCAGCCAATCGGCTTCAAAGCGAAGGCTGCCGAAATGCTTGAGTAATCCCGTCACCAGGCAGGTTGAGACACAGGCGATAAACGCATAGGGGAGCAGGCGTAAAACAACGCGCAGCGGCTGCCGCAGTTCTTCCCGCAGACGTCCTTCCTGGCGCAGGCGCGGGACGATGGATATGGTATGAAAGCCAAGGAGAGCAAGCACGACAACATTAATAAACATTATAACGGAGCCCATGACGGTATGGTTGGTGGGGTTATACAGGGTGCGCTGCTCCAGGGCCAGAGACATGGATGCGCCTTTGGCCGCGTTTTCCGCGGCAATTACTTCGCTGATCCCTGTGCGAATGCTGCTGGCGGTGGCAGTCAGAGTCATGTCCAGGCACAAGCCCATATTAACGGGCTTCCCTTTTAGGTAGGACGCTTCCAGGCCTGCCGGGAGGTATAAGGCGCCGGAATGTTTTTCATTGTACAGCAGCATGTCGGCTTCCACGTAGTTGTCATAAACGCCAACAACATGGACATATTGGGAAGAGTCCAATTTATTAATCAACTGCCGGCTGTAGGAACTGTGGTCGAGGTCAATTACCGCCAGGGGTGCCTCATTTACAGTACTGTTTTTAAATATATAACCAAAAAGGGCCGCGGCCACTAAGGGAACTATCAGGATCTGGACAATGAATTTACCCCGGATAATGTATCTCCACTCATCAATGAGTGTTTTCACCGGTGTTCACCTCCAATGTCATTCCCGGAAGAAGGTCCGGCGCGCGCTGCACATCAATGCGGACCAGGAAGGAAGCTGCATCGGCCTGTCCCTTTTCCCGGCTCATTCTCATATTGGCGTACTGGGGCGCCGCAGTAATGTAGCGGACCTCACCTTCGACGTTCTTTTTTAAGGCTGCCGCATACCCGGACACCCTGCTGCCGGGTGTATAACTGGAAATTTGCGTTTCATCCACATAGATGTCGTAATATAACTGTTTGGATTCAATGACAACCACAGTTGCCCCCGCGGGTATGTTCTCTCCAACCTTGGGGATGATGCGGGTCACTTTGCCGTCTGCCGGCGCTTTCAAGGTCATGCGTTGTTTCTGGACTTCCAGGGATTGCAGTTGTACTTCCATGGATTCCTTTTGCTTTTCAACAAGCTCCACGTTATAAGCATTGTTTTGAATATCTGTCTCCAGCTTTTTGAGGGCGGCCTGTTGTTGGGATGAAGCGTTTTTGGCAGTATCAAGCTGATAACTTACGGTGTCCAGGTTGGCCTGGGCTAGCGCCCCGGCGTCAAAGAGCGCTTTTGTGCGGTCATAATTAATTTGTGCCAGGTCCAAGGCCTGTTGGGCCGCTTCCACGGCCAGCAACTGGCGTTCCACGTCTTCCCTGCGGTCGCCTTGAGCATTTGTTTGTTGGAGTTTGACGTCCAGCTGCTGAATGTCGGTCTTCAGTTTGGCTATTTGCAGATCAATATCCGTGGAGTCAAGGGCCATCAGTACATCCCCCTGCTTTACCTGCTGTTCCTCGGTTGCTTGAATGGATATAACCCTGCCGCCCACTCCCTGAAAGGACTGGTTTAAGGTATCGGCAGCCAACAGGCCGAATTTTACAGTGGAGGCCATTGTTACCGCGTCTTTGCCGTTGAGCGTCATCAAGATCCCGCCCGTAATAAGGGCGATAGCTAATAAGATAAGGGGAATCAGTCTTTTTTTCATATAGTTTGACACTCCTTTTTACTCTAAGATTTAGAAGTACTTAATAGGCCTGACGCCTTTCCGGGGCCCAAAAGGTTAATTCTTAATAAAACCAATGATATATCTCGCGGAGATTCTTTCATGCCGCTTTCCAGCCAGTGCTGGACGAGGCCGAGGTAAGCTGAGCAGAGATAGGCTATCAAATAATCCGGAGGGACCATCATTTCTTCCTTTTTTAATTGATGTGACTTTTTTAATAATGTCTTTCTCAAAACTTCTTTTAGTTTTACTTGAAAGGAAGGGTCTCCTTTGGGTCCTAACAGGGTTTTTATAAAAGAAGAGTTGTCTTTAATGTATTCAAATAGTTTTACAATGAATGGAAACGGTTCATCATGAGAATTGTAATATAATGTTTCCTCCGGACTTAGTTGTTGTGCGGCACTTAAAATTTTAGTTATTTTTTTAATAATCTCATCTTCACTTTGTTCCAATAAATCTTGCTTGTCACGATAATGCAAATAAAAAGTGCCGCGATTAATATCTGCCTTAGCAGTCAGTTCATTTACAGTAATCCCTTCAAAACCTTTTTCCTTCATTAACTCTGTCAGCGTGTCCCGGATCAGCCTGTTCGTCCGAATGATTCGCCTGTCTGTTGTTTTTTCCGGCATGTTTATACCACCCTGATTTTTTTTCTGATACCCAAATCAAACTAATAACGCGATCTTTTTTATAACCATTGCCGAGTAAATGAACACTATGTTTATTAATAATCAATATGTATAGTATCATGCTGGATAATTTTGCTCAATAAACAATAAAACGCAGAATGTTATTTAATCAACATCGAGAAAGAAACTGTTTATCAAAATTCATAAAATACATACCCTTTTGCCTGATGCCGATGGTATGGCAGTTGCTTCTTCAGGTTAGTATGGATTGTCCATAAATTACCTGTTGCCAGGGCGGCGGATTTTTGATAAGATATCTTTTGTCGCCTCTTGGTGAGGCTGACAGGCGAAAGAAAAAAGTTAATAACTAAAGTTCAGCGGGCAGTTGCTGCCGGCTAAGGCAGAGGAAAGTCGAGACACGCACGTCCTGGTTGTAACACTTAACAGGTTGCAGCAGGAAGTAGTACGGCGCCCGGCGCAAGCCGGGGCAGGGTGACCTGACGACGGCAGAAGGGACTCACTATGAGTTGCGAGTAGCCATAAAGTGCCACAGAAACTATACCGCCGGGTGACCGGCGGGTGCAAGGGTAAACTCCGCTAGCGTGCAACCCAAATAGGCGGGATTGAGGAGAAGGGACAAAAAACGTCTCCCTCTCATGACCGCGGGTAGGGGCGCCCCGCAGGGGGAAGGAAGCAGGTCTTCCTTAGATAGATGACTGCCAAAACAGAATCTCGCTTACGGCTGTACTTTAGTTAAATATTAAAATCCTGTTATTAAGACGGGAGCAAAAACTCAGAAAAATGAGTAAAATGGAATGCGAATTTTCCCTGCAAAAAGCGACGAAAAAAGGATTAATGATCCTTGACTTGAGAAAACAATAATGTTAGACTATAAAAGTGTCGCGGATGGGATAGGTACTAGGTCTTTGAAAACTAAACAGTGGATGGATGTAAAAACGAGACGTGAGAAATGAGACGTGAGACGTGAGGATGGATGACAGGCCTTGAAAGTTCAAAAGACTAAAGAGGAATGCCCTGAATCACACGACTCACGACCCACGACCCACGACTCAAACAACACATGACTCGTCAAGTCTAAAACGAGACCGAAACGAGCAGTAAATTCCGAGCGCAAGCGAA
>NZ_JBMGJC010000023.1:0-17061 GCF_048984525.1 Pelotomaculum propionicicum | reverse complement strand
CAGGTATGGATGGATCATTATTATGCTGATCCATGGCCGAACTTTGCCTCTTGTCAATTCTATTGTTCCGGTATTGGATCGGAGAGATTCCGATAATTTTATGGAAATTGCGGAAAAAAGTCGAATAATCTTCATATCCTACGATTTCCGCTATTTCCTGGAGAGACAAATCCTGCGCGTCGGAAAGTTTTACGGCTTGCTTTATTCTCCGTTCGGATATGTATTGCTTCAGAGGTTTACCTACAATTTTGGGAAAGAGCATACATAGGACGGAGCGGGATACGCCGAATTGTCTGGCAATCTGAGAAAGACCCAGATCCTTCATATAGTTTTGATCGATATAATCTTTGCAAGCCATAATCGCCTTGTAGTATATGTTGATAGTCTGTAATTGCTGTTGCGCGGTCGGCTCGGAGAAATAGGCTCTGGCAAGTACGAGAAGAATAGCGGAGATGAGACTACCTGCAGTAGCCAGATCCCTGGGCAAGCTTAAAGGGAACTCCCTCACCAGACAGTCCAAAAGGCTCTCTATAGTCATTTGCATATGCTCGTCCAGCGTCACCTTAAGACGAATATCGAGGTGGTCTTTTTCCATTGTATCCAGTTGAAGCGCGGTTAAAAATTTATACGCCCGCGAATTTGAGAATCTCGGATAAAAAATTCTATCCTTGAATGATAGAGAGTAGAACTCGGGATCATCGCTGTCCGGCACAAGGCTGTGCGAAAAATTAGGGGGAATAATAAAAGAGTCTCCCTTGATCAGGTTTACTTCTTCCTTTTCACCCCTATGTTTTATCGCTCCTTTTGAAAGGTAACATACCTGGAAAAAATCGTGGTAATGCGGAACCTCAGCTACCTTGCTATGGTTTAATTTATATATGTGGTAATAATTTGAGACGTTTGGGAAATAGTCGAGGGTGATCCTGGTATTCACGTCACGCTCCGCAAAAAACAATCAATATTTGCATATTACCATGATTTTTTAATGCGATACAGGAATTTGGACGAAATGCAAGAATATATAGAAGAATTACAATGGTCCGCAATAACCCATGGCCCTACAATTCGATCGAATAGGGAGGAATCATCGTGATACCCATCGGTCTTTATGAGTCGGCAATATTCGATACGATAAAAAACGGAGCGACGGTTATATCCGATGACGTTCGAGCGGCTTTTCATAGGGGTATTGAAAAAGATGCATCGGCGACATCTCGGTTAGGACTTGAAAAGACCCTCAAGAGCATTGAACTTTCGGTAAGAAAAAATAATCCCGCCTGCCCCGATACGGGTTGGCCCCTTTTTTACTATAAAATAGGCAATGACTGCCTGATTGAAGGAGGAATTATCGAACTGGAGGCCGCCACTCGGAGAGCGGTAGCCAAGGCAACCGGCCAAGGCTATTTACGAGCGACGATGAAACATCCCCTGACCGGTTATGATCCAGGTAATAATATTGGCGAGAATATCCCTTATTTTACATATAAATTTGTCAGCGGCAGCAACTTAGAACTGACGTACGTAGCCAAGGGAGGTGGAAGCGAATGCTTTGGCGGCACTCGCTATAGAATGATAGCTTTCGCTGACGGTACCGCGGGGATTAAAAAATTCATCCTCGACAGTTACATAGACGCAACCAGATCCGGCGGCATATGCCCCCCCTCGATACTAGGAATTGGCATAGGCGGGACCATGAATATAGCCGCGAGTCTCGCCAAGGAAGCATCCTGTCTGCGAATCATTGGCTCGAAACATCCGGAACCGATGATCGCGGCCTTGGAAGAATCCATTTTCAAAGCCATCAACTCGCTGGGGATAGGTACAATGGGGTTTGGCGGCGACACATCCGTGTTTGGCGTCAACGTCGAATACGCGTTCACTCATATCGCGGGCATCGCCGTAGCCATGAGCTGCAACTGCATGGTCGCCCGACGGGCGACCAGCAGGATACTAGCCAATGGCACTGTCCAGGTATTACAAAGCCCAAATTGGTTCGGAGCAAGATAAAAAGGACGGCATGATGAAAACCTACGAACTGCGTGCCCCGTTAAGCGAAGAAGATGTTATCCAGCTTAAGATCGGCGACCTCGTTTATGTCAGCGGCCCCGCATTCTCTTGCAGGTCAAGGCTCCATAGATATGTTTTCGATGAAAACCATGGACTCCCCTTCCCTCCCGGCGAGCGGAATGTGCTTCTGCACGCCGGGCCAATAATGAAGAAAAACGACTCCGGCTGGGACGTCATTTCTTATATGCCGACATCGAGCATTCGTTTTGAAAAATGGGGTTCCGCATCGGTGGATCAATGGCGATTGAGAATGATCGTTGGTAAAACGACCATGGGCGAAAAAACAAGACTGATGATGCAAAAAAAGAAATGCGTGCACGTATCGCCGCAATGCGTAAGCCCGAATTTATGGATAGATTCGATTTCCGTGGAAGATGTGAAACTCTTCGAAGAACTTGGCTCCATCGAAGCCACATGGTGCCTGAACCTCGAAAAGCTTGGCCCGTTCGTGGTCGATATAGATTGTGAAGGCAACAAACTTTTCGAAAAAGTGAATCGAGAGGTAGATAAAAAACGCGTAGAGGCAATGAAGATGCTGGATATTCCGGAAGATTTCGAATATACGAAACTGTATTGAGGAGGAACCAATGGATAAGACTGCCCTTAAGAAAATCGCGGCCGATGCTATCGAAGCAAGTAAGGATAGACTTATTACCATCGGCAGGGACCTTTACGCAATGCCGGAACCAGGATTCAGGGAATTTAAAACATCCGCATACGTTGAGCGTGTTCTTACTTCTCTTGGGCTAAAAGTGGAAAACAGCATAGCTATAACGGGGCTGAGGGCGGTCGCTAAAGGAAAGTCGCACAACTCAAACATCGGTATCATGGGAGAGCTTGATTCCCTGCTCATGCCCGGCCACCCCCGCGCGGATCAGGACACCGGCGCCGCCCATGCGTGTGGACATCATGCCCAACTGACCATGATGCTCGGTACGGCCTTCGGATTGGTCGGTAGTGATTTAATAAAAGAACTGGATGGCGATATCACGCTGTTGGCCGTTCCCGCCGAGGAAGTAATAGAACTATCCTATAGAAGAGAACTGGCCAAAGCGGGAAAGATACGATTTTTCGGCGGAAAGCAGGAATTTATCCGGCTTGGCGTGTTCGATGATATCGACGCTGTTCTTTGCAGTCATATTACCAATTCCAAAGAGCCGTACTTCGACCACAGCAAGAGCTATAACGGCGTACTTCACAAATCGGCAAGATTCATAGGAAAAAGCTCACATGCCGCACTTTCCCCGCAACTAGGAGTCAATGCCCTTCACGCGGCGGTGAGCGCCATCAACAACATAAACGCCTTGAGAGAAAAACTTGACGAAAAATACCACATGAGAGTCCATTATATAATAACGAAGGGAGGCGATAGCCCGAATATCATTCCCGACGATGTACGTATGGAACTTGGCGTTCGGGCTTCCACCGCGGAGATGATGGTCGAAGCGAATAAATCGGTCAACCGCGCGCTAATCGCCGGCGCGGAAGCTCTCGGCGCGAAAGTAGAGATTAATGACCAAGGCGCTTACCTGCCGTTGCATCAGCATAGAGAATTAGGGCTGCTCTACGCCGAAAACGCTAAAGCCCTTGTGGGCCCGCATTTTGTCCATGATCTTGTCGAGGAAAGCCGAGGATCTTCCACCGACGCGGGGGATCTGGCTTCTGTCGTTCCTGCGATCCACCCGAATTTCGGTGGCTCCTGCGGCCCGGCTCATACCAATGATTTCGATATCTGCGATGAATATCTCGCCTATGTCCAACCTTCAAAGGTGGCCGCGATGACAGTGATCGATCTGCTATACGACGGCGCCGCGGCGTGTAGGAAAATCCGAAATGATTTTGTTCCCCTTTTTAATAGTAAGGAAGAGTATTGCGACTTTTTTACGAAATTCGAGGAGCGATGAATATGCGAGAATACCGGATCCTTTCTCCCACAGGAATAGTCGGCTATGGGTTCCCCGAAGAGTCGTTCAAGCTCGGTATTGCCCAAAAACCGGATTTAATCGCCTGCGACGCAGGCTCCAGCGATCCCGGTCCATATTACTTAGGCAGCGGGAAACCGTTCACCACCGCGACCGCGGTAAAGCGGGATTTGACCTTGATGCTGAAGGCCGCATGCGAACTTGAAATACCTCTCGTCATAGGAAGCGCCGGAGGTTCGGGAGGGGATAATCATCTCAAGCGTGAGTTCAATATAGTATGCGACATCGCGAAGGAATACAAATTATCTTTCAAATTTTCGACGATTTCAGCGGAGTTTGATAAAGCTTTCATAACGAGAGAGTTCAATGGAGGCAGAGTCACGGCTCTCGGTGCCGCCCCTCCCCTTACGATCAAGGACATCGAAGGTAGCTCCTGCATTGTCGCCCAAATGGGAATAGAACCGATTATCAAAGCCTTGGACGAAGGCGCTCAGGTTATCCTAGCAGGGAGATGTTACGATCCGGCACCTTTCGCGGCGCCTGCCGTGCGTCTGGGATATGACAAGGCCCTTGCCATTCATCTCGGCAAGTTGCTGGAATGCGCGGCCATCGCCGCCGTCCCCGGCAGCGGGTCGGATTGCATGATGGGGTATTTGTATGATGATTCATTCTCGGTGGAACCCCTCAACGAGAAGCGAAAATGCACGACGACATCGGTCGCCGCCCACACCCTTTACGAGAAATCAAATCCCTACCTCCTCCCCGGTCCTGGCGGAGTTCTTGATCTGTCCGCATGCGATTTTATTCAAGAAACCGACCGCAGAGTTCGGGTAAAGGGCAGCGTATATGATTCCAGCGGAAAGAAAACGGTAAAGCTGGAAGGGGCGAAAAGAATCGGCTACAGGACAATTTGCGTCTGCGGCAACAGAGACCCGATCTTCATTTCTCAAATTGATTCCATTCTCAAGGAGCTACGTGTCCGAGTGTCTCAGAACCTTAGTGGATGTGATTTCAAATACGCACTCGATTTCATTCTTTACGGACTGAATGGCGTGATGGGTGATCTGGAGCCCTTAGATCGAATCACATCCCATGAATTGGGGATCGTTATCGATGTAGTCGCGGATTCCCAGGAAAATGCAAACACGGTTTGCTCGGTAACACGATCAACGCTGCTTCATCATGGATACGAAGGTCGAATAGCGACCGCTGGCAATTTGGCTTTTCCCTATTCGCCGTCTGATATTCAGGTCGGCGCGGTATACAAGTTCTCGCTTTATCATTTGTTGGAGACTAATGAGCCTGAGCGGATATTCCCTAGAACGCATTATGAATTCAAAGAGGGCGGCCTACTATGAGAACAAAACTCAGAGATATTGCTTCGGTGATACGGTCCAAAAATTCAGGCCCCTATGAACTCACTTTGGATATACTGTTTAAAAGAACTGAAGATTTCGAAAGATTCTCTTCCATGAATATTATCGACAAAACCTTGATCGCCCGTCTTTATAAAATCGACAAGAACCAAGTCTTAAGCATCATAAAGTTCCCCCAGGCCAAGGCGATTAAAGCTACGATAGTCCGCCCCTGCGGTTCCGGAGATCTGGGCGAACGGGACGTATACGGTGCTCAACAACATGCCCCGCTTATGAATTTGGAATGGGAAGATTGATGAAACGACGAAAAGTATTCGTACGAATTGCAATGTTATTTAGAAGAAATGCAATGGCCAATACGTATATCCTGCCTTACAGTTATTTTGGATATTTGTAGAAATCTAGCGAAAATAGGAGGTTTTTATGAAAAGGAGAATACTATTCGCCATTATCGCAGCAGTATTGATAGTGGCGGTACCAACAACCGCCTTTTCTCAATCCAAAAAATCCACATCAAGGACCGATGTAAACCTATCTCTCGTCGGAGTCGTATCAACCCTCGATCCGTTCAAGACGTCTCTCACAGTGGACTTGATGCTGTTCAAGCAAATTTACGAAAGTCTTTATTACATCGATGACTATGCAAAACCTCACGGCCGTATCGCCTCAAGTCATACCACAAGCCCTGATGGGTTGGTATATACGTTCAACCTGCGAAAAGACGCCTTCTTCCATAATGGAGATCCGGTAAAGGCATCGGACGTTGTTTTCTCTTTCAAGACAGCCATTGCATCGCCGGTACTCGCGCCATACGTCAATGTGATAAAAGAAGTCAAAAAAATCGATGATTCCACGGTGCAAATAACCTTGAAGCAGCCCTATACCCCATTCCTCAATAATTCTTCCCAAGTATTCATAGTAAGCGAAAAAGCATATACGGCGGCGGGAAATAAATTCGGAGCCACAATCACCGGAGCCGGAACCGGTCCCTTCAAAGTGGTGAAATATGACGGCAATACGAGGATAGAACTCGAGGCGTTCCCCAAATACTATTTGGGCGAAGCGGCCATCAAGAAAGTCACCTTCATCCCCATGTCGGATCAGTCGACCGGCTTGATCGCCTTCGAGAACGGGGAATTGGACTTCTTCGGAGTGCCGTCTTCCAACTGGAAAGAAATCACCGAAAGCGGGAAATACGAATACACCCTCGCTCCATCCTCCCATATAAGTTACATCCTGCTTAACCCATCCAGCGGAGTGCTCAAGAACCAGGACCTTCGCTATGCCATCAATTACGCCGTCGACAGGGAATTGATCAACATCGTCGCATATGAAGGATACGCGGACGAAGCATATCATATGATGCATCCAGAATATATAACCGGCGCTTCGGATAATACATTCAAATTCAGCTATAATCCCGCGAAAGTGAAAGAATACCTCAAGAAAGCCGGATATCCCAATGGCGTGGACATTGGTGTTCTGCAGCATACGACCGCCACCTACTATCCTAAAATCGCCCAGGTGTTTCAAGCTCAGTTGGCCGATTTTGGAATCAAATGCAGCCTTCAGGGCGGCGAAACTTCGGCGCTCGTAGGAGGATGGAGAGCTGGACAGTTCAATATGCTATGTTCTGGATTCAATGCCGTTCTCGATTACGATTATTATACCCGCTATACGAGCCCCGATGTCCCATCTTCATTCCTAAAATTTCAAAACACGGATTACGATGCAAAATGGATCCTGCAGCAATACAACAAGGGCGCGGCCGAGTTGGATAAGGCGAAGCGGGAAAAAATCTATTTCGAGCTTGAGGAATATATCGCGAGAACAGCTTGCTACATCCCTGTATTCTATAAAACCAATCCTTACGCATGGAATAAAAACCTCAATGTCAAGTTGGATCTCAACTATTACTACATATATGATTGGAGTTGGAAATAGTATCGGGTAAAGGAATACTTCCCTGCATTAGCTTTTGACTTGATCACCCTCCGCGCCCTGATCGGCACGGAGGGCGCTCTTTAAAAAAGTGAATTACCGTAAGGAGAGCTGATCGTGTATAAATACTTTTTTAAAAGATTGTTGATGATCATTCCTATATTGCTCGGCGTCGCATTGGTGATTTTTTTCATACTACAGCTGACCCCGGGTGATCCAGGCACCATGATACTGGGAGCTGGAGGGGATCAAACAGCGATTGATCGGCTCAATGAGGAGTTAGGGTACAATCGACCCGTTCTAGAAAGATTCTTTTCCTATCTTTACAACGTTGTCTTCAAACTGGATTTCGGTTCTTCATACAGGACCAGGCTGCCGGTGATCGACAATATCAGAGGCAGGATCCCCGTATCGATAACGCTGGCTTTCAGCACCATCTTGTTCGCCTCCGTCATTGGAATACCGATCGGAGTCTTATCCGCGGTAAAACAATACTCACTGCTGGATACGGTGCCGACGGTGATATCGCTTTTCATGGCAGCGCTGCCCGGATTCTGGCTAGGCATGATGATGATGTATTTTTTCTCGCTAAAACTCGGATGGCTTCCGTCAAACGGGGTGGGCAGTTGGCAGCATTTTATATTGCCGGTCGTTTCACTCGGCCTCCCCTATGCTGCGCAGGAATTGCGGTTCACCCGGTCGAGCATGCTAGAAACAATTCGACAAGATTATGTTCGTACCGCCAGGGCGAAGGGCGCGAATGAAAGATTGGTAATTTGGAAGCACGCATTAAAGAACGCGCTCCTTCCGGTTATCACGGTAACCGGCGGCAATTTTGGCGTTTTGCTCGGAGGGGCGGTTGTTACGGAATCACTTTTCAACATACCCGGCCTTGGTTCGTTGATAATAACAAGCATCAAAATCAAAGATGTTCCAACGGTAATGGGCGCTACTTTAATCTTGGCCTTTATATTCAGCTTGATTCTGCTTGGCGTGGATCTTCTCTACGCGGCAGTTGATCCACGTATTAAGGCAAAATACTCCAAATAGAGGTTTAGCGCATGAATGATACAATTCAGTTTAAACGACAAGGCAAATTGAAAGAAATCTGGAGACGATTAAAAAAGAGCAAGACCGCGATGTTCGGCCTGGTCGTGCTTTCAATTTTCATATTTTCCGCGGTTTTCGCCGAATTCATTACCCCTTATAATACCGCCATCAAGCAGAATATTCGGCAGAGAATGCAGGGGCCCTCGACCGATCATTGGTTTGGCACGGACGGATTCGGCAGAGATGTGTTCGCCAGGGTTTTGCATGGGAGCAGGAGATCGCTCTCGATAGGCTTTCTTGCCACGCTTGCGTCATTAAGCGTAGGTCTGTTGTTCGGTGCCGCTGTAGGATATTACGGTGGTAAATTCGACGCCATAGTTATGCGTTTTATGGATATTCTTTCCGCAATACCTGCGACCCTCATGGCGTTGGCGATTGTCGCGGCGCTCGGGTCAAATATGACAAACCTGATAATAGCCATCGCGATCGCGAGAATCCCCGCCTTCGTGAGAATCATCAGGGCCGCGATTCTAGGCGTAGTCGACCTCGAATACATAGAAGCCGCAAAGGCCGGCGGAGCGGGAGACCTTCGCATAATCATAAAGCATATTCTTCCCAATATCATCGGCACTTTGATCGTACAAACCACCATGACGACAGCTCAGTTGATAATGAGGTCGGCCAGCCTCAGCTTCTTGGGTCTTGGCATACAGGCGCCAGAACCGGAATGGGGCAGTTTGCTTTCGGAAGCTCGGGAATTCCTGCGCCCTGCGCCATATTTAATGGTTTTCCCTGGACTCGCGATTGTGCTCTCAACGCTGTCTCTAAACTTGCTTGGCGATGGATTGCGGGACGCCCTCGACCCTCGTCTTAAGTCTTAAGGAAATATCAATGCGAACTGATGAAAAAATATTAAGAATCAGAGACTTATGTGTAGATTACCGAACAGACCTGGAAACTGTTCACGCGGTAAACGGCATCAGCTTCGATTTAGAAAAAGGCGAAACACTGGGAATTGTGGGCGAAACCGGCGCGGGGAAAACGACTACAGCACTTTCTATTCTACGCTTATTACCCGAAAGAACTGGCAAGGTAATCAATGGTTCTATCGAGTTTATGGGGGAGAACCTATTAGAAGCCCCGGAAGAAAAGATGAGGGACATTCGCGGCGAAAAAATCGCAATGATATTCCAGGACCCGATGACAAGCCTCAACCCTGTTCTCTCCGTAGGCGAGCAAATCGCCGAGGTACTGGTTCTCCATGCCTTTAAAGACAAAAAAAAAGATGAAATCGATGCCCGCACAGATGAGGTATTGCGGCTAGTAGGAATACAGCCGGAAAGAAAAAAAGACTATCCGCATCAATTTTCAGGCGGGATGAAACAACGAGTGGTCATAGCGATGGCTCTTGCCTGCGAGCCGGATATCCTTATCGCCGATGAACCAACGACGGCCCTGGATGTTACAATACAAGCCCAAGTATTGGCTATGATTCGCGAACTGAAGGAAAGGCTGGGTACCTCAATGATCATGATAACCCATGATCTCGGCATAGTAGCCCAAACTTGCGATAAAGTCGGGGTCATGTACGCCGGAGAATTAATTGAAACCGGCGTATTGGAGGATATTTTCACCGGCTCTTCCCATCACCCCTATACGACAGGATTGTTCGGATCCATACCCAATTTAAAGACAAAAACCGACCGATTAAGTCCTATCGGCGGTTTGATGCCTGATCCAACAAACTTGCCTAAAGGGTGCAAGTTTTCTCCAAGATGCCCAAGGTGCATGGATGTTTGCCTGTCAACACAGCCAAAAGATGCCATACAAGGAACCCATACAATCAAGTGTCATTTATTCAAGGATTTGAAAGCATGAACGAGAATACCGTACCCCTTATTGAAACAAGAAATTTGAAGAAATACTTCAAAGTCAAAAAGGGACTGCTTCACGCTGTTGACGATATCACCATCAAAATCCACAGAGGCAAAACAATCGGAGTCGTCGGAGAATCCGGTTGCGGGAAAAGCACGCTAGGAAGAGCAATCTTAAGACTCATCGAACCTACATCCGGCGATGTTTTATTCGACGGTAAATCGATAATATCCTACAACAAATCAAAAATGCGCGAAATGCGAAGGAATATGCAAATAATTTTTCAAGACCCCTATTCGAGCATTGACCCGAGAAAAACGGTAGCGGAAATAATCGCCGATTTTATGTTCATCCATAAAACGTATAAAACGAAAAAGGAAATTTGGAATAAAACAGCGGAACTTATGGATACGGTAGGACTGGCGCAGCGACTGGCCAACGCTTATCCGCACGAACTGGACGGAGGAAGAAGACAAAGAATAGGAGTCGCCAGGGCTTTATCCCTCAATCCGCAGTTTATTGTGTGCGATGAACCTGTTTCAGCGCTGGATGTTTCCATCCAAGCTCAAATATTGAATCTGCTAATGGATCTCCAAGAACAGTATAAGCTAACCTACATGTTCGTGACGCACAACCTTTCTGTCGTAAAGCATATCAGCGATGAAATTATCGTGATGTACCTTGGCCAGTGCATCGAGCAAGCTCCTGTTGATGAATTGTTTTCTAACCCCCAGCACCCGTACACAAAAGCTCTTTTGGCTGCGATTCCAGAACCAGACATATCGTCCAGAAACAAAAGAGTGGAGATAATCAAGGGAGAATTAACTAGTCCAGTAAACCCAAGTCCCGGATGTCGTTTTGCTAAACGGTGCAATTATGTTTTCGAGCAATGCACCAGGGAAGACCCGCCACTTATCAACCTTGGAGAAGAACACTATTGCGCCTGTTTTCTTCATAAAAACGAAAGTTCACGGCTTGGTTGAATAACACGTATTCGATATGGACGACAATTAACAGGAGGATCGGGGATGAAAGTTAGTATTTGTGCCACAGGCGATTCCATAATGATGAATCCTCCGCCGAGGGAATACAATGGAGGAAAAGAACTTAAGAAGATTATCGATAAAGCCGATATCCGGATAAATAACCTTGAAATGGTGCTTTCCAATTATGATTGTTTTGCTTCGACCTTTTGCGGTGGCACTTGGCTTACTTCCCCGCCCGAGACGCTAGAAGAATTATTGGCATTCGGCTTTAACTATTTCAGCATAGCCAATAATCACACTATGGATTACTCTTACAACGGCCTCGAATCAACGCTCGCCACGTTGGAAAAGCACGGGATCGCTTTTTCAGGGGCAGGCAAGGACCTCGCGGAGGCATCCAGGCCCGCTTTTTTAGAAGCCGGAAAGTCTAAAGTCGGGCTGATCTCCATATGCGCGACAAACGACGACGCCGCCAGAGCGGGATATGCTCGACCTCCCATACCCGGCAGGCCCGGCCTCAATCCGCTCCGCCACTCGGAAGTGTACAACATCAATTCGTCGCACATGAACGCGCTGAAGGAAATCGCGAAGAATACTTGCATTAATGGAAGAATCGACAACTCCAAGAAAGGCGGTTATACAATTCAAAAACCGGGATTATTCTCATTGGGCGCAATAGATTTCAAAGAAAGCGATGTGGAAGGAAAAACATCGTCGTGCAATAAAAACGACATGGCCCGCACAAAAAATGTGATCGAAAACGCGCTTAAAGAAGCAAGCTATCTGGTCGTTCTTGTCCATTCCCATGAAATAAAAGGCCTGACGGATGATGAGCCTGATTATTTCTTGGAAGAATTTGCCAGGTCCTGTATCGATTGGGGAGCGTCGGCGGTAATCGGGAGCGGCACGCATCAGCTTAAAGCGATCGAAATATACAAGGGCAAACCGATTTTTTATTCAATCGCAAATTTTATTTTTCAAAGCGACGCTTCTCATTATATGCCGCAGGATTACTATGAGAAATATGATATTCCCACAGAGTATACCGCAGAACAGGCTATCGCTATACGATCGGCAAACGGCACAAGAGGGCTGAACTGTGATTTCATGAACTTCCGAGCGATAATGCCCTTCATGGAATTCGAGGACGGAAAACTATGCCGTCTTGTTCTCTATCCGTTGGAAATGGGATTCGCAGCCGGACCTGGCTTGCGAGGCTATCCGAACCTGGCTGACGAAAAAACGGCAAAGGAAATCGCTGATCGTCTTGTGGAATTGAGCACGCCTTACGGCACAAAACTATCAACGCGAAAAAACAGAATCGTGGTAACTATATAGCTAATTGTTATTAAGTTAGCTGCCAAAAGCGATGCCCGTGGGCTAGTCGCGGACTCACGCAAAGCGGGATGCTGTTTTTCGACATTCTATATCGCGATTAACCGCCGCTTACTTTCCCAGGCAAAACTTGGGAGATCCTGTTACCCCGACTTCAGGCTAACTTTTCAAAGAAAGAGTAACCAGGACCTTCAGTTCGGCGCCGGCGGTATCACCGGCGATGCGAAGCCAGTTGCCAAAATGGGATATCTTGCAGAAGCTGGTCTGGTCTTTGAACCGCGGAAGGGCAAAGCTTGAACCTTCGTCGATCCAGTGGATACCATCGGGGGAGATTTGAATTTTGGCGATTCCTGGCACCTCACAGGACATGGCATCGCCCAAAGCGCGGACGAAAAAGATAGCCTCCTTAGCCCAGCCGCACTCATAGGGTTCGGTGGCGAAAGCGCCCTTCCATCCGATATTCCTCTCTACTATCGCGTTATAGCTTGTATTAATCATATTAAAAATCCCCCGAAAGCAGGATTGAATCCAGGTAGAAGAAGACCCGCCTATCTTCGTCGGCTTCGGCGAAAAAGGCGAGATTGAGCATGCACCAGAGGTTTTTCATCGCCGGAATGTGCATGCTGTCCAGGCCGGAGACGTCGAATTCCCTGTCATTGCATTGCAAGGCCAGATATTTCATTTCTTTCAGGTCGAAATCCACCCGCAGGTAGTGCCAGTTGTGCTTGGTCGGGATTTCGTTGTAACAAAGTTTTTGCTCTCCGTCAGGAATATCCAACCAACCCGCAGGATCAAGATGATAATGCGAGACTGTCTCGCTCCGTTCGCCTATGTCATGGAAGGGCACGGTGTCTTTTTTGTACTGCCACTTCCACTGCCTCTGGCCGTCCAAGGAGTTTAAATAGCGGATATGGGGCATTATGCGTTCCCTAGAGTCCTGGAGGTCGAAAAAAAATCCCACCGAGCGAACCGCGGTATCGGAAAGGCTCAATACATTAGCCTCGGGCTTGAAGGTGAAGTACGTTTCCATCCGTAACGGTCCGGCATGACGGAAGGTTGTGCGTTTTATGCTCACTGCCTGGTGCCCTTTCTTTGCCCTGGTGGCGATCTTAAGGGCGTAAGTGCCGTCCAAGGAGCCTACGGTGCCCGAATCCCACATCGAGACAGAAGAAAGCTGAGGTGGCCGCAGATCCCTGTAGCCAGGCAGGAGGCTGTCCAGATTATCCTCATAGTTGCCGATGAGTTCGGTCCAACCGTTGATGCCTTCGTCGAAATCGTCGAAATAGATGATCCGTTTCAGGGGATCGTACTTGCTCAGCTTAGGGTGAGCCAGGAACCGCTCATTCATTTCGTTATGCGCCATTGTCTTTCCACCTCCAAGATTCCTCGCGGATACGAGCCGCGACTATGCTGTATTCTTCATCGCTCTGAAAACCGAAGGGATTCACGTAAAAAGCCCTTTCGGACTCGTCCAATGGACCTACCAAGATAGGGGGCTCGCCTCCCTCCATAAGCGCCTTCATAAACCGCTTTCGCGCACCAGGCCGGGTTGAGCGCAGGCTGAACACGGCCCTGGGGTAAGGCTGCCCATGCCGTCCCGTGGGAAGAATATAGGGAGCCTCAAAGATATCCGGAATCGGGTCGGCGGCAGAGAACAGCTTGGAAATCAGGCTTTCCAGACCTGAGTACATGGTCTTATAAAAAGCCTCATAATCCTCTTCCATCATAAGCTCAACGGCTTTTAGCAGCCCGACGATAGCCTCTTTTGAGGTTTTCATAGGTCTGCCAAAGGCTTGATGGGGAGCGGATATAGCAGCAATCCGATCAATCCATTCTGGTTCGCCGACGATGATTCCCGTGTTCTGCGGACCACGGATACCCTTGCCGCCTGAGAAGAGGGCCAAGCTAGCGCCTTTTTGGGTATAATTCCAGAGGTTTTCCTTGGGCGGCACCTGGGCGGCTCCATCCACGATCAAGGGTATGTTGTGGCTTTTGCATATCTCGGCGCATTCTTCGACGCTAAGGGCGTAACGCTCGAAGATCCCTCCGGCGAAATAGGCTAAACCTGCGGTTCTAGCGCTGATGGCCGCTTCAAGCATTCGCTTTTCTGCTTTGTGGGTCGGGTAGCCAATTTCAATCAGTCGAGCGCCACAGAGTGTAAGTGCCTGATCGTAGGGATTTCTCTGCCCTCGAAAAACGATGATTTCATCGCGACCTGAGTGACAGGCGGCCGCGGCGGCCAGAGCAAGCGAAGCCGCGGTGCCACAACTGGCCAAGGCAGCCTGGTTATGAGTCAACTCCGCCAAACGGCGCCCGACGGCGGCGTTCAGGCTAGGGATATGGTAGAAGCCCCTCGCCGCCGCGGCCATGGCCTCAGCGACCCCAGGTCTCATAACCGAACCCCCATACATGCTCACCACCTCGAAGGCATTGATCACCTTAGGGATTCCTAGTTCGCTGTAAACATCTTTCACGATAGTCCCTCTTACTTCAGCGGCTAAAATTCTTATCTATGCGTAACAAGACCGGGTTTCCATCGGGCTTCCCTCCGCCCGTCGTCGAAACTTTCCAACCGCCGGCCGCAGCGGAACACAGCCCCTACTTCCAGCGACGGTCCCCTGCTGAGTCTTCCTGAACCGTCCACATGTTCTGCCTCTTCCTTGGACCAGGACAATAGGCAAATATCGGCCGGGCTTCCAGTTTGGAGACGCCCGGCCTTCCCCGGAAAGGCCCTGATTCTGCCCAGGTTGTTATCAACACCGAGACCGAGATAATCAGCTGGCCGCGCAGTAGCACCCAGAATGGCTTCTTCCAGCGGAAGCCCTGCCCTGCAGAGTGAAGAAATCGCGGCCGGCAGGCCCGAGATTGTCGAAGCCAGGCTGTAGGCATGCAGATCAGAAGAGACAAAGTCCGGGAAAAACCCCTGCTCAATTGCCTTTCTGGCTGTCACCGAATCGAAGCTCCGGGCTCCGTAGCCCAGATCGAAACGAACTCCCCGTTTTTTTGCCTTTATCGCTTCAGGGATTAATTTCCCACTTTCTTCGATGATGCCCGATGTCGGGGAAGAAGAAAAACAATGGGTGTATACGTCACCACATCTCAAGCGAGAAAGCACCTCAGCGGTGCGCGGCGGAGCGGAAGTAGCATGGACCACCAAGGGTAACCCGAGCTTTTCTGCGAGAGCGAGCGCCATATCCAAATAGGCAAGGCCTTCGGTGAGCGAGCTTTCCATGCCGATTCTGATTTTCAAGCCTTTTATCACATCCGGGAAAGCCTTGCAGATCCTGGCGGCTTCGGATACGTCCGCGAGCCGCGAATCGAAAAGTTCGCCGAACCGGAGCTTAGTATCTCCGACAGGTACGAGGCCTATATAGGAGAGATGCAGAAAACAGAAAATAGAGAGCTCCGATCGCTTCAGAACATGGTAGTAAAGACCTTCGAAGTTGCCCGCCCCGGCGCTCCCCATATCCACCCATGTCGTGACGCCGGTAAGTGGGGCCAACTTGTCGGGATTGATTCCCAGAGGGGTGCCTCCCCAATAGACGTGGGTATGAAAATCGACCAATCCAGGAAGCAGCATCTGTCCCGTGGCGGAATACTCCGTATCCGCGACATATAGCGCTTCAAGGCCTCGTGTCGCGTTAGCATTGCGCGATTTTGCCTCAATTATCGCCTCTATTCTGCCGTCTTTTACGGCGACATCGGCCTCGATCCAATATGGAGGCTTGTCCAGGAAGACTCGACCTCCGCGTATGACGAAATCGCAGCGCGTATTCGAACTCATCCTTTCACCGATCCTACCGTCGCCCCTTCTATAAGCACATTCTGGGCGAAGTAAATATAGACAAGAATGGGGATCAACTGTATCGTCGCCGCGGCGAAAAGACTTCCCCATTGCACTCCCGTAACCGAGCCTAGCATTTCGCCGATTATCAACGGCGCTGTCTTAGCCTTCGTCGTCGTAAAAAGCATCGCGAAGAGGTATTCCTTCCAAGCGTAAATTATCACGAAGGTGGCCGTAGCCATTATGCCGTGCAACGCCAAGGGGAAAATGATCTTTCCCAGAATCTGGGGCATGGTGGCACCGTCCATATATGCCGCCTCTTCGAGTTCTTTCGGAATCTGATCCATGAAAGACTTCATCAGCCATGTTCCCAGACTCACATAAAAAGCCGAGTAGAAAAGTACCAACGTTATATGTTTATCAAATAAGTTTAATGCCCTGATTATGGGGTAGAGAGGAATTGTGATGATAATGGGCGGAAACATTCGGATCACCAGCAAAAAAAAGGCCGACATGGTGAGCCTGCGGGAATGGAACCTCGAATAAGCATAGCCGGCGAAAAAGGAAACCACGACAGTGAGCAAGGCCGAGCCGATCGTCACCAATGTGCTGTTCCATAAGGATGAAAAAAATTCAGGCCAAGTCTCGGCGAGATAGCTGTAGTTCTCGAATGTAGGCTTAAAGAAGATTTTCGGCGGAAATTCGAAGATAAAACGCGCATCCTT
>NZ_JBMGJC010000022.1:0-17536 GCF_048984525.1 Pelotomaculum propionicicum | reverse complement strand
GTTGAATATACAAGCGACCATTATGTCTTTAATGTACCTGGAGATTCATTTGCGGAGAGAGAAATAGCATCGATAATTGCATTACAGGAAAAATGCTTTGAAGAGGTTCTTCGTGCTTTTAACTTTAAAAGCAACTTAACAATAAAGTACTATCTTTTCTCGTCGCCCCTCGAATGCGGAAGGCAATATAGAGTTTTGCACCCGGAGGAGTATGACGATAATGATCCTTATGAATCGGTAAATGGGTATACATTGTGTCCTGATATGATATTCGCGACATATAATGAAAGCATTCAATGTGTCGGCTATCATGAGGATGTGCATATTCTTATGAATGAACAATTCGGCAACATTACCTCATGTTTCGTCAAGGAAGGCATAGCTATGTCCTTTGATAAAGAATGGTGGCGTATTAAGAATGAGTATTGGGCAAAGATCATAATGGAAAAAGGTTTATTGGCCAATATTGAAACTTACTATGAGAACGATAGATTTTTTGAACAAGACGATCGGTATACATATCCTGTGGCAGGGGCGTTTACGTCATGGTTATTGGACCGCATAGGGCTAGATGCCTATAAGAAGTATTATGCCTCGTTTATTAAGAAAGAAAGCTACCCTTTGCGATCATACAGAAAAGAAATCGTTGAGGAGTTTATCAAATACATCAGTAAAATTGAAGTCGATAAAATGGCTGGGTTGACAATTGAAAAAACGATAGAGAACATTGAAAAGAGCAAGAAGCTAAGAGATGCCTCGTTAAAATGGATGAAATGAGTTTAAGTTGCGTAAAAATAGCCAATCATTAACAAGGCGTTTCCCCTTGCTGCTATTCCAATCTTTTTCAATAGCGTAATGACATTTTTTCCCCAATCCAATTCTATCATGATGGCAAAAACGGCATTCTATTGGCTGGAATGTCTTTCCAAATATTGTGCACCTATCATTTTCCAGAAATGTGCAATAATTATCTGAATATTCCAGTAAGGCCAAATAACCTTCATTCCCTTTAAAAGCTGGTGACAGCACGCCAAAAGAATGATTAGGAGAAAGCTCAAGCATCATTCTATTTGCATATCCGTGGACGATGGCGTCACGAGCCTCAGATACAAGCCACCACCCCGGACGCTTACAGAAGCTGATACAAATCTTGCACGTACACGGGCTCGAGGCAGGGAATCGGGTATAGATGTATCTATCTATATGTTTCATATGGTAAAACCGATGAACACGATATATAAGCATATAAAATAAATAAATAGTGAGAAATAACTATTTTATGTTGAAAACCATAAAAAATCTGAAAGATGAGTATGACAGACTTGTCGAATCTCATGTATGTATAGTTAAAGAAAGCGATTATGAGAAAATTAAAGACAAGCTGGAAAGTTTTAAAAGCCTTGCTACTGTAGAGAATAAAGCAATTTCAGTGTACGATTTACATAAGAAGAAATTTTTGCTGAAGGTTGACAAGCATATTGAGTTGTTGGGGTACACAAGTAAAGATTCAATCGATATAGATAGTATTTGCCGCTATCATGAAAAAGTACATTCTGATGATCTGCCATATCTCTATGATTCAGAAATCAAAATGTATCACTTTTTGAACTCAATAGGAGGAATCGAAAAAAAAGATTTTAAGCTTGTATATGATTATCGAGTACGTAACAATCGTGGCCTTTATGTACGTTTCTTGCATCAATTAGCAATACTAGAACTTGATCAATATTTCAGTTCATGGCTATTGTTGATTCTTTCAGATGTTATATCATTGTATCCAAAAGATGAAAGTCCTCGCAGGTTTTTGTTAAATATAAAAACTAATAGAGTTCATTTGTTTAATGAAGAATCTGGGATAAAGAACTATATAATAACAAAAAGGGAAAAAGAGATATTGGGGTTAATCGCGCAAGGTTTTGATAGCAAAGAAATAGCAGATAAGCTTTGTATTAGTACGAGCACCGTGAATAACCATAGGCAACATATTCTTAGGAAGACATCGACAAATAGTATTACGCAAGCAACAATTTATTTGAAATGCATTGGAATACTCTAGTATTTGTAGATGATTGTTTATAAAGAGCAGCTTGAATGAGTAAAAACAAACGGTACGTATAGGGTTAAACGTCCATTTTTTAATCAAGAGAAAACGATAAAAAGACGGTATGCCTGTTCAGTATAAATAGATTCTGAGAATGAATTTATGTTTAAAACAGTAGTTGAGGGCCCTGGACGAATATACAATAATAGGGTCAATAAGCGGGTGTATGGTATCCGTAATGAATGGACTGGAGCGGTGGAATACTACAAAAATCATTAAAAATTGGAATTAATTATGCGGGATTGTTAGCCGCAGCAAAAAGATATATTTTTACTCCATATGTGAATATAAATGGTGATGTGGAGTGATAACACTCGTGAGGACAATACATGGAAAGCGAAGTTGCATTTATTCATGATTTCGATTCGAGTTTAATTTGCGACTATTTTGGAAGGTTGGAGCGGCAAGGACCTGGCAGCCGTGAATCTACCATTTTGGCATTGAGTTTTATTGACAATCTTTCAGATGAGTCGGAGATCGCGGACTTCGCTTGCGGAACAGGTGGTCAAACTATTACTATTGCGCAAAATACTAGGGGAACCATTACTGGGCTTGATATTTTCCCGAAATTTATTGAAAAATTTAATGAAAATATGAATAATCTCGGCTTACGGAACAGGGTTAAGGGTATTGTTGGTTCCATGGACAATTTGCCGTTTCGTAGTAAACAATTTGATGTTATATGGTCTGAAGGGGCGATTGCCAATATAGGCTTTCAAAATGGCTTGGATTATTGGAAAGGATTTCTTAAAAACGATGGATATATCGCATTAACATATGAGTCATGGTTTACGGATGAACGGCCTGCCGAAATAGAAAAGTTTTGGGTTGATGCGGTTCCAGCGATTAGTACGGTTGAAACCAACATTTCCATAATGAAAAAATCTGGTTATAGTTTTGTCGCTGCGTTTGCGTTGCCTGAAACATGTTGGATCGATACCTATTTCAGTCCTCAAAAAGCAATGCAAAAAGAATTTATGAAAGATAACGCTGGGAACAAGGCGGCAGAGGCTTTAGTTGAGAATATGGAATATGAAGCAGAGCTGTATGAAAAATACAAACAATATTATGGATATGTTTTTTACATTGGGAAAAAATTATAGAGTTGAATACCAAAAACATTGGCAAAATGGATTAGCCAAGTGTTAGTTTGATGCTTTCGGCGCCTTTATTGTGTCTATCGAAGGGAGAATGGTTATGCAAAAAGAAAAGATCTTTCTTGAGAATGAAATGGAAACACTTTTAGTTCCACTTTTCAGCAAGGCACACGAAATGAGCAATAGGTTTCCCATCATTATTGATAAAAAGGCAGAAGAGATCCTTGGTAGGATTGAGTATAATTTCGCCGACTTGAAAATACCAAGGCAAACCTTAATTACTTTGGCCATGAGGGCAAAACAACTTGATTATTATGCTAATGAGTACATAAAAAACCACGATAACCCAATTGTTATTCATCTTGGCTGTGGGTTTGACAGCAGGTATTTCAGGATCGATTCGAAAAACGCTATATGGTATGATATAGATTTTCCAGATGTAATTGAGTTGCGTAAGCATTTTTATAACGAAAACAATAATTACCACATGATAGGTTCTTCTGTCACAGATAAAAGCTGGGTAGAGAAAATTTCAAAGAAAGGCCCGGCTTGCGTTATTGCCGAAGGGCTGTTCATGTATCTAGATGAAAAAGAAATAAAAGAACTCTTCGGGCTAATAAAAGTCAATTTTAATGATAGTGATATCTTTTTTGACGCATATGGAAAATTAACCGCAAAAGGAGCGAATAGTCATCCTTCTATAAAAAAAACTGGCGCAAGAATCAAGTGGGGTATAGACAATCCATTGGAAATTGAGAAATGGAACGATAATAATAAAATGATCTGCGAATGGTACTTTACCGATTCAGATGATATTGCGAATCTAAGGAGACGGGATAGGGTCTTGTTCAGGATAATGGGGATGTTTAAAGCAGCTAAACAAGCACATAGAATTCTTGGATATCATATTTAGACTCACCTAGTCTTTGCTTCAATAATTTGCAACAAAGGAAGATCGGAAATGAATTTTAACACTTTTTCAATGAATGCGAAAGTTGGTTATAACCAGGTAGATAGCTCTGGTCGCCTGAAAGTACTATCTGCCATACAGCTTCTTGAGGAAGCGGCTATAGAAAACTGTTACGCGATCAATAGAAACGTCTTTACGCTTCTTCAAGAAGGGTATGGGTGGGTATTGCGAGGCGGTTCAATCCAGTTTCTCCGATATCCGAGCTATGCCGATTCCATAACGATAGCGACATGGATATCGAAATGGACAATATTCCAGGGCTTTAAGGAATTCATCGTACTAAACGCAAGAAAAGAAAAGTGCGTTAAGGCTACGACAGTATGGGCGTATATCGATGTTACTAACAGGCGGCCAGTACCAATACCAGAAGTATTCAAGGAAAAATGGGAATATAGCCAACAGAAGGCTATTGAAGCATCATTACTAAAGAGACCGTTGGAAATATCGGGCGAATCGGTATCGGAAACATTCAATATCAGAAGGACTGACATAGATAGCAATAAGCATGTGCATAATGTGAGGTATTTGGAATGAGTGCTGGAGGCCGTGCCGCTTGAGTACTACTCTGGGAATGAATTGGAATCGGTGGAGGGGGCATTTTTGCAGGAGGCAAGATTTGAGGATCAAATCGAAGTGAGAGTCAAGAAGGTTAATGAAGGAGAACTTATGCATAATGTGATACGGAAGAGCGATGCCGAGGTGCTGGCGACCGGGCGCTCAAGATGGAAGAAGAAATAGTCGCATAACTCGTCTTCGAAAATTAATGAGTTAGTATGAAGAAGGAAAGGCAGGGAATGCGAATGAACAGAGAATATATAGTGCCCGCAAAAAACGGCATAAAAATACGGGCGGCGAAAGGTGCGACTATAACAATAGTCGATATTGAAGGGAAGCAGGTTGTTGATTTTTTTGCAGCTGGCGTCAAAAACAAAAACGAGATTTTATCCACCGGCGTTACCATCGATTGTAATGAATCTTTAGCGATAAAAAGGGATCAATGTCTGTATACCAACCATTACAATAAAATGTTTCAGATCATTGAAGATACCGTCGGAACTCACGATTTAATACATCCATGTTGCAGAAAGGAAATGTATGAGTATTTTTATAAAAACGGGAAAGATCACCCGAGTTGCTATGAAAACATTACCGACAAGGCAAACGAAGAAGGAATTCCATTGCTTCTGGAAGTGCATCCATTTAACATTTTTATGAATACAAAGTTCAAGGCAGACGGATCGTTCGAGGTATTGGCCCCATTATCAAAGGCAAATGATTATATAGTGCTGAAAGCTTTAATGGACGTGAATGTATTTATCGCTTCTTGTAGCGTAAGTGAAAGTAGTTGCAATGGCGGCAGGTGTAAACCAATTAAGGTGATAATCGGAACATCATAATATAAGAGTGCATGGGAAATTTAATATGAAAACAGCGCCTGCCTATACTTGGCGGGGAGCGGAACTGGTAGGCCGACGCGCTTCGCGCGCGAGGGGAAGTTAGACATCGGATGGTGGGAATATTCAACTGGTACGGAATACCCCGGGACTTTGAGCATAGGATCAAGGCTATTAAGAAAGCCGGATTTGAATCAACGTCTATGTGGATTGATGATGATGGGCAATGGGAAATCGATCCCGAAACTATTCCGCATATAATCAGGGATAATGGTCTCGTTCTTGAGTATGCTCACGCGCCTTACTCTAGAATAAATACATTATGGGATCGCTATAAGACACACGATATGGAGAGAGAGCTTGAGAAACATATCGATTATTGTTTCAGGCACTTAATTCCTATACTGGTCATACATTTGACCAAGGGCTTCAGGGTAAAAGAGGCGAACAAGCATGGGCTGGAAGCCCTTCGGAGAATCGTAAAGTATGCTAACGATAAGAATGTATCCATAGCGGCGGAAAATACAAAACAGAATAAAGTGCTTGAGACTGTCTTTGACACAATAAAAGATAAGACACTCGGACTTTGTTTTGATACGTCCCATGACAACCTCTATGGGGATCCCAAGTTCAAGATAATGGAAAAATATCACAATAGGATCTTATGTTTTCATATATCGGATAATGACGGGAAATCGGATGATCATTGGCCGCCCTACCAAGGGAAAGTCGACTGGGAAGATTTTGTGCTAAAGTTTCCCAAAGCATACAACGGAATATTGAACCTCGAGGTGTTGCCAAAAGATAAGGGAATAGAGGAAGAATCATTCTTGCATGAGTCGTATAGGGTAATAAAGGATATTGAAAATAGAATAGGGCGAGCAAGGGTTTCCGCGGCCGTTGATTAAGCGGGAGAACCGAGTAGCATAATGGAGACATAATGAAAGCTAAGCTTAAAACCTTAGGCCGTGCGCTGAAATATGTCTGGACAAAAACGCCCATAGAAATGTTTATTGTGACCGCAGTCTCATTAATCGAGGGCCTTTTGCCTGTTTCCGCCCTCGTTGTGCTGAAAAAGTTTGTGGATGTATTTACCGCAAATGAGACGTATGCAGAAACTGGCCTGTCCTCCGCAAGTCTGGCAGTTGTCTGGATACTCATTATGATTGTTCAATATACAATTCCATCTATTACTACCTATCTGCTCGAAGTGACGAGAGAACGATGTTCGAAAGAGCTGAGCATGTCGATCGTGGGGAAATGTATCAGTATTCAAGGAATAGCGCACTTTGAGGATAAGCAATTTCTGGATATAAACGATTGGCTTAGTTTTACCGATCGATCGGTCGGGCCGTTCCTCTATCAGATAAACGATGGCGTAAAGTACTGCACAGGGTTTATATCCATTTTCGCCTTGTTCGCCAGCTTTGAGTACTGGATATCGATAGTGCTGACAGTATCGATTGTGCCAAGTATGATAATAGCGCAGAAAAGGTCATTGGAAAAATCGCATCAGGAAGAAGCTCTCGAAGCTTTATCACGTAAAGCCCGGTACTATAGAAATACTCTATTGTCTCCTGCGGCGGTGAAAGAGTTTAAGCTATTTTCTTTCAATAAATTGTTTAAACACAAATTGTTGGAATTGTTTTCAGATATGGAAATATCAAATGTTCGGTTCCAAAGGAAAATACGCAACGGAGATATACTGGGAACAAGTATCAGAATTATCGCTATTGGTTCCATATTTATCTTCATGCTGGGTAAAACAAGGGACGGGACAGTAACAATTGGTTCTTTCGCGATGTACTTACAATCGCTTTTTCAATTTTCCAACAATCTTCTTATGATCGCGTTGGTCTGGGCATATTTTGAAGGCTCTTATAACTATTTTTCAAAGTTTTTTAATTTTTTAGCCATGGAAGACACGATTGACATATCGCGTTCAAGGCGGATGCTTGTGGAATGTGTCGAGGCAATACGTTTCGAAAATGTTTCTTTCACTTACCCATCGGAAAAACAGGCATTGAGAAATATCTCTTTTTCGCTTAAAGCGGGCGAGAGAGTGGCGTTAGTGGGAGAAAATGGCGCAGGAAAATCCACGATCATAAAATTGCTATTGCGGCTCTACGATCCTTCCGAGGGTTCCATTTATCTTAACGACAATGCTATACTTGAATACGATATCGCCTCATACCGGTGTAAGTTTTCCGGCATTTTCCAGGACTTTATGAAGTATGACTTGACGGTACGGGAAAACATATTTTCAGATGGCTCGGGAAATGATGATATTATGAACGAGTTTCCCGGAGTATTCCCTGAAAGCGAATTGGAAAAACTGCCTGATGGAATGAGTTCGCTCCTGGGAACGACGCTGGGCGGCGTGGAGCTATCGGGAGGTCAGTGGCAAAGGCTCGCGATTTTGCGTGGTCTGGCAAAACCCCATGAGGTGCTTCTTGTTGACGAGCCAACCGCATCTATAGATCCCATTGAGGAATCACGTATCTTCGAACTGGTTTTTTCCCGTAATGAGGGCATCACGCTCTGCGTGACCCATAGGCTGGGAAGCGTCAAAGAGGCATCAAGAATCATCGTACTTAAGGATGGCGAAGTGGTGGGCGACGGGAGCCATAATGAGCTGATCGTTACTAATGACTATTACAATAGGCTTTATATGTCCCAAGCAAGTATGTATGAATCAAAACCTTAATCAGGGAAGCACAAAATAATTGTGTATGGCTTTATATCGGGGTAGTCAATGAGAATGCGCAAAGGTGTGGACGAAATGGCCGGAAAGAATTGTGTGGCGATCGCAGGGATACTCTTAATACTGTTGTTGGGTGGTTGCAAGAATGGAAATAAGGAAGAATTGGGGATAAAAGTTGTTTATGAAGCCGAATATATTTGTTTAGACCAGAGCCGAATAGAGGCGCGTTACTTTAGCTTGACAGATGACAGTCTTAATTTTGTCAAGATCAAGATGCCGGATGGGGAAGAACATACCTTGCCCCAGGTAATAGCGGCTTCTGGAGCGAGGTACAGCGACGAGCATAGTATCCAATTTTGGATAAAAGGAAATGCGATGACATTGTATGCCATGGGCGAAGAAGACGAATGGAAAAAGATAAAAGAAGGAATGGCAAAAGAATAAGCGAGGATAAAACGCGTCCCTGGCATCCCGTTTCTCTCGTAATAGAATGCGATACCCAAGAAGAGATTGATTATTATTGGGGAAAGCTGTCATATGTTCCCGAAGCCGAACAATGCGGGTGGCTTCAAGATAAATATGGGTTATCCTGGCAGGTCGTCTCCGCGGATTTGAGCAGGATGCTGATAAACGGAACACCCGAGCAGCGGAAAAGCGTGACGGAAAAGTATATGGACATGAAGAAATTCAATATAAAAGAAATAAAAGATGCTTTTGATAAAAAGAGAATTTAGCGCAATGGCGGAATCGATGGAGAATAGGAAATGGAACGGAAAGCAATAAACAGAAAGAAACGCATGTATTCAATTACTTTAGAAACTGTTTATCCTTTGTATGTACAAAAGGCGGAAAAAAAAGGCAGGACTCGGGAGGAGGTAGATAGAATTATCTTCTGGCTTACAGGATACGATAAGGAATCATTGCAAAGGCATATGGATGTCCATAGCGACCTTGAAACATTTTTCACCGAAGCTCCGAATGTGAATCCTAGTGCGGCTAAGATCACCGGCGTCATTTGCGGATACCGGGTAGAGGAAATAGAGGACGAGGTGGAACGAAATATACGTTATCTCGACAAGTTGATCGATGAGCTGGCCAAAGGGAAGACAATGGAGAAAATCCTGCGGAGTTGATCATTATCCAAAAAGGATATACTAAGAAACAATGATATCGTACAAAGGCAAGAGCGGAGCCGAAAGGGAGATCGAATGGCAAAGATCCATTCTGCCCGAGGGAATCCGGGAACTCGTGGTATCGGATCAGAAAAATCGAAACGAAAAGCTTTGGTCCTTGTTTTTTTAGGGTGGTAACGCGCATGCAGGTATATGAAAGAACGACGCCAGGCTTCTCTCTGTGCGGCTTAAACTGCGTATTGTGCCCGAGATACAACACCGACGGAATTTCGCGCTGCCCAGGGTGCGGAGGGCCGGACTTCTACCTAAAACACCCGTCCTGCGCCATAATAAACTGTAGTAAAAAGAACGGGGCTATTGAGTACTGTTTCGCCTGCGACAAATACCCCTGCGATAGATTTTCGCGAATGGGAGGCAGGGATTCGTTTATATCCTATCGCAATGTCTTGGCCGATAACGATAAAGCCAGGGCGAACCTGAAACCTTACGTATCGGATCTTGGGAAGAAAAAGGAGTATTTGGACTATTTCTTAAAGGAATACAACGACGGAAGGTCTAAAGGTTTTTTTTGTCTGGCGATTAACCTCTTGCCGATCGAGGATATTGGGCAAATCATTGCAATCGTGAAAGAAAAAGAAAAACATCGGAAGCCTGAATCGGGAATCGTCAAGGGCTTGTTTTGCGAGAAGGCGAAAAATAGAGGTATCGAGCTTGTACTGAGAAGATAAAGATCATTAAAAAGGCAGATTCGACGGGAAAAGGGGAGTAGGCAAAAAGTACTGTTTTTCCGCTAAGAATATTCGCATGGGCGCCCGGGCGTTATGAATGGGTCGGATAAAGGGAGAAGTCGGATAAAGGGGGAATACGAAGATGAAAGAGCAGATCGAGCATGGTAAGGTAAATCTTCCGCGACCGAGGAAGCTGAAATATTGGGCTTTTATCGTTTTTTTGGCCCTGTTGAGTTCTTGCCAGGGGGAACGTAGAACGATAAGCGTTTCCGGGGAAGGAAGGGTGACCTTCGTTCCCGATACGGTGTCTTTTACAATTACCGTGAGGAACTTGAGCCCGACACTAAAGGAGGCGACGACGCTCACGAAAAATTCGACTTTGCGGGTGGTGGAGGTATGCAAGAAATACGGGATAGACGAGAAGGATATCGTGACGGGCTATGTAAATTCCGGAAAGGAATATGCCAACCAATATGGCAATGGCGAGCCTAAATTTTTAGGTTACGCTTCGACCCAGAGCACGGCGGTCTCCTACGGGGATTTGCCCCGGTTCGAAGAGTTTTCCAAAGAGCTGCTGGACTTGGAAATTACTACGTTGCACGGTATGGCGTTCAGCCATTCGCGGTATTCGGAGTATGCATCCCAGGCAGATATGCTGGCCCTGGACGACGCGAAGCAGGCCGCCCTGAAGATTGCCGAGCGGATGAAGATAGGGCTTGGGGCGGTGCTGTCGGTTGCATCGATGGGGGATTCTTCGGGAGCCGTCTATGGGCGAGGTTTTGAGACCCAGCTTATGGCCAAGGATACGGGGGGAGGAATAGCGCTTTCCCCGGGGCTTCTTGCGGCGACGAAGCGGGTCGATGTGGTGTTTGGGATAAAATGATGCGAATGCCGGAGAATATTAAAATAGAAAAATTGAGCGATGCGACCGTCGAAGGGGCCAAGGGGCTGATACGAAAATACCTGGACTGGATACAAATAGATCTGTGTTTTCAGCATATCGAGGAGGAGTTGGAGCACTTCCCTGACAAGTACAGGGAACCCGAGGGGGCCTTTTTAGTCGCCAGGGACGGGGAGGCGGTGGTTGGCTGCGTGGGCTTGAAAAAGATCGGCGAAGGGATATGCGAGATGAAGCGGCTCTTCGTAAAGGACGAATACAAGGGGCAGGGCATCGGTAAGGGTTTGGCGGACGCGATTGTCCGGGAAGCGAAGAATAAAGGGTACTCGCGCATGAGGTTGGATAGTCTGAAGCGGATGGGTACGGCGGTAGCGCTCTATAAGAAGCTCGGTTTCAAAGAGATCGGGCAATATGTCGAGAACCCGATCGACGACGCGGTTTTTCTGGAAAAGGAATTATAGGACACTGATAAATGGGGGAAGGGGGCTTTATGAAGGCTTTGCTTGTGGTGGATATTCAAAATGGCTTGGTCGAACGGACATTGTTCGAGAAAGAACGGTTTCTAGCCACCGTCGAAGCGGCGATTCGAGAAGTGCGGAGCCGGGGTCATCTTATAGTGGGAATACAGCATACGAGTAGCCAGCTTATCGAAAATACGATTCCCTGGATGTTGTATGATGGTCTCGATATCAGGAAAACCGATCCCTGCCTGAAAAAAAATCACGGCAACGCGTTTCAGGAAACGAACCTGAAAGAAGTATTATTGCGGCATGGGATAAATGAAATAATGGTATGCGGTTTGGTAAGCCACGGTTGCGTGAGGGCTACCTGCCTGGGAGGCAGGGAAGAAGGCTTTTCGACATCGTTATTGAAAGATGGGCACAGTTGCTGGAATTCGGATGCCGCCGAGAAGATGGACCGAATGGAAAGAGCGCTGGAGGCGAAGGGAATACCGGTAAGAACCGTGGACGAGGTGTTTTAGGGGAGTGCCTATGCTGGTTCTTGAAAAATTTCGCAATAGATTCGAAGCCGATTCCTTCGCACTGCCCCTGGGCAAGGAGAATATTCCTATTGTCTCTATGGATTCGCACAAGGACAAGGGAAGCGGCGTGCGCATAGAGAGGGAAAAGAAGACTGTCGGTTTTATGGTACGAAAGTATTGCGCGCTGTATCACGGACCGGAGCTATGCAAAGAGTGCGAGAGCCTTTTGCGGTATACGGCGGAACGCTTGGATAGCTGCCCTTTTGGAGACAAGAAGCCATTTTGCAGCGCCTGTTCGGTGCATTGCTACGAGGCGGAAAAGTGTGAGCGGATACGGGAAGTGATGCGGAAGATTGGTCCGAGGATGCTGTATCTGATGCCGCTGGAGTATTTGCGGCATTTTTGGGGTTCGATCAAGAACAGGGGTGAGGAATGATTATTTTACGAAAAGAAACAAAAGCGGATTATCGCCTTGTCGAAAAAATTACCCGGGAAGCTTTTTGGAACCTCTATGTGCCGGGATGTACCGAGCATTACCTTGCCCATGTAATGAGAGAGCACAAGGATTTTATTCCCGAGTTGAGCTATGTGGCGCTGAAGGATGACCGGATGGTGGGGAGCATCATGTATACGGCTTCGAAGCTTATCGATGATGAAGGGGGATTTGTCGACACGATCACCTTCGGGCCGGTGAGCGTACTGCCTGAGTTTCAGAGGCTGGGCATAGGATCGATGTTGATCTGGAAGACTATCGATGAGGCGAGGGTCCGGAGAGATAAGGCGGTGATCATCTACGGGCATCCTAAAAACTACTGCAAGTTCGGGTTTAAGAGTTCCAGGGACTACAATATTGCTTCGATGGATGGGCGGTTCCCCTATTCCCTTCTCGCCCTGGAGCTGGAAAAGGGCGTTTTGGGAAGCGCCGCTTGGCGATATCAGGAAAGCGAAGTGTACAATGTGGATGCCGATAAGGCGGAGGAGTTCGATAAAACCTTCGAATACAAGGAAAAGCGATACCAGTATAGCCAAGAGGAGTTCAAAATGTCGCGCAGGGCTTTTATCGAATAACCGTCGGTCCTGGGGAGTGGAAGATATGGGACTACTATAATATCCTTAAAATTACTTAATATCTCTTAAAGATACTTGACATTG
This sequence comes from Pelotomaculum propionicicum, assembly GCF_048984525.1. Lineage (GTDB taxonomy): Bacteria > Bacillota > Desulfotomaculia > Desulfotomaculales > Pelotomaculaceae > Syntrophopropionicum > Syntrophopropionicum propionicicum_A. The sequence goes on along the minus strand of NZ_JBMGJC010000022.1, from coordinate 4,377 downwards.
CTACTTTATGCTCTTATTATGTTTATTATTCTGGGCATAAGGGAGTAATAAGGTATGAGCGCGCCGTTTTATTCAATCGAAGATCTGGCGGGGATTCTTAAACTGCACCCGAAAACGATCTTGCGTTTTATCCATGAAGGAAAGATCAGGGCACAAAAAATAGGCCGCTCATGGCGCATAAGCCGGGAGGCGCTCAAGGAGTATTCGCATGCCGAATTGGCGGCCCCGGCCCGGGTTGTCGAACCGGTGGATTTCGGAACCATTGGGTCGCGCATGAGGGTGTCGTCGGTAATTGAGATCGACGAGCAAAACTCCGAGGAAGCTTCCCGGCTTTCCAATACCCTGATGGCCACCTTGAATTGCAAGGACCCGTCCTGGGGAAACTCCCGCTTCGATTGGTTTTACTATCCCGAGACGAGGAAAGCGAAATATGTTCTGTATGGGACTCCGGCCTTCATCGGCGAGATCATGCTTATGTTCTCCAGACTGGCGGGCGGCCAGGGAGAAACGTCATGAACCGGGCTGTCTACAAATCCGAAGAGGGGCGAATGCTGATCGAGGCGGCATATAGGGCGCATTTGGACTCGCCCCTGGGCGCGAATCTCCTGAAAAGAAGTATCGAAACAGGTATGGGGAGCACCTTCGTCGTGGAAGAGAGCGGGGTGGCTAAGCCTCCTCTGGTACTTCTCCATGGTTCGGTTTCCAACTCGGCTTCCTGGCTTGGGGTGATCCCTTTATTCGCTGAGCGATTCAGCGTGTATTGCCTGGATATTCCTGGGGAGCCGGGCTTGAGCAGCCCCGAGCGGCTCTCCTTGAGATCGGAGTCGCCGGCGCTCTGGTTGCGGGGCGCCCTGGATGCCCTGGGGCTGGATAGAGTCGCCTTTCTGGGGATGAGCCTGGGCGGCTGGTACGCGCTGAATTTCGCGGTGAGATACCCCGAGCGGGTGGGCGCCCTGTCGCTGATAAGCGCGGGCGGGATTGGGTCCGAGAAACCCGGGTTCATCTTTAAGGCAATGATCTTCCTGCTGCTGGGAAAGCGAGGGCAGCGTATGCTCAATAAGGCGATCTACCACAAGGTCGAAATGCCGAAGGAAATTCTCGAGTACCAGGCGCTGGTGTCCAGGCATTTCAGGCCGGTGAACGAGGGCCTGCCGAGGTTTTCGGACGAGGAGCTCAAGGCGCTGACGATGCCGCTGCAGTATTTCGGCGGGGACAGGGACGCGCTTTTGGACACGAAAACCTCGGTGGGGCGGCTTGCGGTCCTGCTGCCCCGGGCGGAAGCGCGTTTGCTCGAGGATACGGGGCACGCGATCATCGACAAGTTCGGCGCCGTGAACGATTTTTTGCTCAGGACATGGGGGATCGATGAAAAGCAAGCATGAGGAGTACACGTCGATAAATGCCCGTTTCGTGGATTCCTGGGTGGAGGCGGGCTGGAAATGGGGCAGGCCGATAGACCATGAAACTTTTCTGAGGGCGATGGACGGCGACTGGTCCGTGGTCCTGACGCCGACCTTCTACGCCACGAGGGCGGTGAAGGAGTGATTATCTAGGCCGAGGGAGCGTGGGGAGTGTCCTTTCAGACCGACGGGGCGTGGCCATGGTCGGGGCCGGGGGCGGCGCTTCCGGGGGCTTTGGGAAGGCCGGCGGACATCAGTTTCTTTTTTCCCAGCACCGTCAAGGCTGTGAGGAGCATGGCGGACCCGGTGCCCAGGAGGAGGGTCTCTATGCTGATTTTATCCGCCAGGGGTCCGAAGAGCAGCATGCCCAGGGGCATCAGGGACGAGGAGATCATTGTCATTACGCTGAAAACCCTGCCCATATAGGATTCTTCGACATGGCTCTGGATCATGACCATGGACGGGGTGTTGTAATAGGGCATGGAAACGCCGAAAACGCCCATTATGAAAAGATAGAGCCAGAATCGGCCCGTCAGGCCCAGGGCGATCGTGCAGAGGGCCATGAGGATGTTCGAGGCCACCATGGTTCGCATCCTGTTCCTGAACCCTCCCCAGGCCGCGATCAACAAGCCGCCGGCCATCATCCCCACCGAAAAGACCATCTCAATGGCGGTGAGCCGCCAGACTTCCTCGCCGAAACGCCGGGCCGTCTGAAGGGGCGTGAGCAGGGCGGCGGGGGTGACGAGTATGAGGAAGGTGCCGACGTAGATGAAAAACCCGACGAGAAAACGGTGCTCCTTGATGTAGCGGAAACCGTCGATCATGTCCTTGAAATAGGGAACAGCCCGGCCTTCGGGCGTTTTGGCCCGGAGGGCTTTTTCGTGGGGAGCGATACGCAAGAAGCCGCCGAGAAGCGCGATGGCCAGGGCGGCGGTTGCCGCGTCGATGAAGAAGATGGCTTCGATTTTCATGAAGGAGAAAAGAAGACCCGAAAGGAGGGGCGCTGCGAAGCTGAGGGCTGACTGGATGCTGCCGTTTATCCCGTGGACCTTCGTCAGGGATTCCTGGGGCACCATCTGGGGGAGAATCGCGCCGACGGCGGGCTGCTGGATCGCCGAGCCAAATGCGCGCACGGCGGCGACGATGAGCATGAGGGGGAAGGAGCGGTTGCCCGAGAGGAAAACGACTGCCATGAGAAGGGTGACGGCGGCGATGAGGGCGTCGGCGAGGATGATGAGTTTCTTGCGATCATAGCGATCGGCCCAGACGCCGGCGAAGGGGGAGAGGAAGAAGGTCGGCAAAAACCCACAGATGATATAGAGGGTCATCATGAGGCCGGATTTGGTCTCGAGGGTGATGTGCCAGAGAAGGGCGTATTGCACCAGTGCCGACCCGAGGAGGGAGAGGGCTTGGCTGGAAAGGAATATCGCGGTGTTTTTCTTCCAGGCCTCGCGGGAGCTCGGGCCGGCGGGCGGGGGCGTTTGATCGGGCTCAGACATGGGCTCGAAGATACTATGCCCGCCGGCGATTCGGCAATCGCTCGCCTAATTTTCCCCGGCGGTGCTATATTCAATAATGATGAAAAGACCTAGACTAGGGGCCCTTGGAATGCAGCATGAAGAGCATGGAGCCGAAATGGCAAGGAATGGGTGGGCAAGCGGCGGCCGGGGCGAGGCCGTGACCGGGGTTTCCCTGGTGGGTATGAAATCCCTGGAAGCGATCGAAGGATATATCGACGAAATAGGCCCGAACGCCCGATTCGAGCTTTCGTACCAGATGAGCGCGGAGTTTCTGGCCCAGGCGGCCCCACTGATCCGTGGCAGGGTGGTATCGGCCCACGCCTGCTGCCCCTCCACGGAGTTTTTCCCCAATCTGGCCAGCGCCGATCCTTCGGTTGTGGCGCAAAGCCTGACGGATATGGAGACCACTCTTGAGACAGCCATGGGCTTTGGGGCGGGGATCGTGGTGCTCCACGCGGGCTATGTCACCGACCTGGCCATGCCCTCATCCTATGCGGCCCGAAAGCCCATACTTTCCCGGCCGGAATTTCTTAATGATGTTCGGCATGCGGATGGGGCTATCTGCGGGCCGGAGTACCGCGCGAGTCCTGGGTACATTCCCTATGCCGAAAGGGCCAAGGAGCGACTGGTCGCTCTGGCGCGGCGCTATGCCCGCGCCGGGGTAAGGCTGGCGGTGGAGAACCTCAATCCGAGGGTGGGATATTTGTTCCACAGCCCCGAGGAGATGCTGGAACTGGCGGCTTTGGACCCTGATCTATGGCTCTGCCTGGATGTCGGGCATCTCTATATCACTTCCTTTGCCTTCGGTTTCGATTATTTAGAGGGTTTGAAGACGATTATCGGAAGCGGCAAGGTCGCCAGCTGTCATCTCCATGCGAACTCCTCGGAGCCCGGACGTTATAGGGACGACCATTCCAGTTTGAAAGAGCAGGGGTTTCCCCTGGAAGAGGTCTTGAAGATCGTCGCCGCTTCGCGGGCGAACCTGATTGTGGAGGCGGTGGAGGATCTGGCGGGCAATACCCGAATCGTACAAAAAGCCGCGGCCGGCCGGGGAATCCTATGACCTACGCCGAATTGACGACCGGCCTGCCCGAGGCTCTGAAGCAGGAATTGAACCTGGGGATGTTCAAGGCCTATGACATACGAACCAAGAGTTCACGGCTGACTTCCGAGCTTATACGGAGGCTGATGGCGGCCATCGGGCGCTATTCGCTGGAGGTGCTGGGGACCAGGCGGATTATGTTGGGCAGGGATGGAAGGATAGCCGCCCCGCCCCTTATGGAAGCCGCCCTGGAGCTGTTGCCCGACCTGGGCATCGATGTTCTGGTGAACCCTCTCCCCATTTCCACCTGTCAATTTTATTTCAGCCATATGAAAAACCCGGACTGCGCCGCGGTGATGCTCACCGCCAGCCACAATCCCGGGGAGTATATTGGCCTGAAACTGATGGCCCCGGG
>NZ_JBMGJC010000021.1:0-23061 GCF_048984525.1 Pelotomaculum propionicicum | reverse complement strand
CCTTTCTCACAAGCATTCCTGCACATGAGGTATGACCCCGATTGGAAGGAACGGGGTCACACCTTTCTCACAAGCATTCCTGCACATGAGGTATGACCCCGATTGGAAGGAACGGGGTCACACCTTTCTCACAAGCATTCCTGCACATGAGGTATGACCCCGATTGGAAGGAACGGGGTCACACCTTTAAACTTGTTATCTCTTGCGTTTCAGATCACATCAAATGACTCAGGTTGTTGACAAAGTCTACATGGTGTAGAATCCCCTTGGCTTATTTTCAATGGACCGTGTCAAGAGTTCTAAGAAGCTTTTTCTCTGACCGTGTCATGAGGACAGTTCTGTTGACACGCTTTTGTATCAAGATTTAATAATAGAAATCGTGTCAACAAAACCGTCCCCAAGACACGCTCCCGCTGCCGCAGCCTGGTTTTCAACACCATGGACTTTGCAGGATGAATTTTGTCACAACCTTTATCGCATCCAAAAGGGTGTGATTTTTTTCATTTGGAGTAATTTATGGTTTTAGGGGGAAAATATAGCCATCTAAATCCTCAAATTTTTAAACAGGAGTCGCAGCCTATGCTCCGTATTTCCAGCAGAGTGAACCGAAAAGCAAAAAAAATAGCATCAACCGGACCCAAAATGGTTCCCCAGCCGCATAATAATATGGAAATCAGCGTCAGCCTTGCACAAAATGAAACCTACCTGCGGCAGGAGTTCGCGAATATTTCAGATATTATTTTTAAGAACTTTAAGGCTGGTGAAATCGAGTGTCTGGCAATCTGGTTCGACGGGCTGATTAACAACCGGGTAAGCCATGATATTTTCCGCGCCCTGATGCTGGACATACCAAAAGGACAACTATTGGAAATACCTGATGAAAAAAGAACTGATTTTTTAAACCAACGCTTTTTGCCGTATCATGACACCCTTCAAATAACCGACTTGGTTGAGTTAAAGCGCTGGGTCTTGATGTCAAAGCTGGTACTGCTGGTGGATGGCTGCCCGGTCGGTTTAATGGTCGACGCCGAAAACAGACCCCAGCGCCCTATATCCGAACCGGTGACCGAACCTACCGTGATTGGGCCGCACGACAGTTTCGTCGAGAATATACGGATAAACACCGCCCTGATCCGAAGCAGGCTGGGTGACGCCAAGCTCAAGTCTGAAGACTTTATCATCGGGCGGCGCACCAACACCCTGGTGACCCTTATGTACGTGGCTGATATCGCCAATCCAAAAATTATAGAAGAAGCCAGGCGTCGGATCAGCAAGATAGACATAGACGGCATCCTTGACAGCTCTTACATTAAAGAGCTGATCCAGGACCGCGGTTTTACTTTATTTCCAATTATGAAGGGTACTGAGAGACCTGACAAGGCTGTGGCCGACCTGCTGGAGGGAAGGTTTGCCCTAGTTGTCGACGGCAGCCCACAGGTGCTGATCGCTCCGTCCCTTTTCATAGAGTTTTTGCAGGCTACCGACGATTACTACAAAAATCCCATATCGGTATGGTTTATCCGTTTTCTAAGGTACCTGTCAATTTTCATTGCCACCAACCTGCCCGGCATATATGTGGCCCTGATTACCTTTCACCACGAAATGATCCCGATACCACTGGTTTTCGCAATTGCCGGGACCAGGGAAACAGTACCCTTCCCCGCTTACTTTGATTCCCTGTTCCTTTTGATTGTCTTTGAGCTGCTCTGGGAATCCAGCATCAGGCTGCCCAGGGTAGTAGGCGCGGCAATCAATATTGTCGGCGCTCTGATCCTGGGGCAGGCCGCAGTCCAGTCCAACCTGGTGTCACCCACCCTGGTCATAGTCATAGCCATAGCAGCCGTAGCCAACTTTGCCCTGGGCTCAGGCTACGAGCTGGCTCTGGCGGTCAGGGTAATCAGGCTGGCCATCTTAACGGCCGGCGGTATCCTTGGCCTTTACGGGATCGCCCTGACGTCCCTGGCCTTCCTGATCCATATGGCCGGCCTGAGGTCGTTCGGGGTGCCATATTTTGAGCCATTTGCGCCCCTGAACCTGAAAGAAATGAAGGACACTCTTTACCGCTCTCCCTTGTGGGGTGTGGAGGACAGGCCGGCGCTGATAGCGGGAAGCGACACTACCAGAGTCAATACACCTCCGCCCTCCCCGCCGGATACCGGTAGTACTTCTGATTCAGGGAGAAAAAAACCTTTCAAGGGAGGCGGCAGATAAATGGAGCCTGGAAAGATTTCCGAGCGGCAGCTTGTTTTTTTAATAACGACTGTGCTCATAACCACGGTGGTATTCTGGATGCCCCAGCTGGGCGCCCGCGCAGTTGCGCAGGATGTCTGGCTTACCGCCTTAATTGCCTCTTTATGGGGCATTCTGTCAGTCCTGGTTATCATCGCCCTGGCCAGGCGTTACCCCGGGCTAACGATAATTGAATACCTTCCTCTAATCCTGGGCAAACCGCTGGGGAAATTCTTCGGGGCTTTATATGCGTTCTGGTTTCTTTCCATAGGCGCTGTCATCATATTTGAATTCGCCCATTTTTTGAATATTACGATCATGCCGAGAACACCCCTGGCGGTATTTATGGTTACTGTCATGGCTCTGTGCTTTTATGCGCTTCGCAGCGGCCTGGAGGTATGGGCCAGGGTCAACGAGATCCTCCTCCCCGTTGTAGTCCTGGCCATGTTGGCGGTGATAGTTTTGCCTTTCGGCAATATGGACCTCAGGCGCCTCCTGCCGATTGCCGACCACCCGCTTGGCCTGTTAATTTCCACTTCCGCCAATTCAGCTTCCTGGCACGGGGAGGTAATTCTCGCCGGTATGTTCATCCCGGCTCTGGCCAGCTTTCGCAGCACCTCCCGCAGCCTTATTATTTCAGTTGTAACCATCGGTTTTATACTGGCGGCTGTAGAAATAGCGTCTGTGGCGGCATTTGGAGGGTTGCTGACCGGCCAGAAGGAATTCCCGTTTTTCAGCCTGGCCAGGATGATTGGCATAGCCAGGGTCTTTGAACGGCTGGAAGTACTGATAGTTATGGCCCTGTTGCTGGGAACTTCTTTTAAAATCTGCGCTTTTCTCTACTGTTCCACTTTAAGCGCCGCCCAGGTCTTTGGTTTCAGGAGTTTTCAATTCCTGCTGCTGCCCGTGTCGGTCTTAATGCTGGCATTTGCACAAAACTTTTTCAAGGGAATCCCCGAGCTGACTGATTTTCTCACAAATGTATGGCCGGGCTACGCGCTGCTGTCATTTGAGCTGGTTATCCCGCTGTTCCTCTACCTGATCGCGATATTCCACCCGTTGAGGCAGGTTAAAGAATCATGAAAAGGATCATTCCAGCGCTGTTTTTATTGATACTGTCCTTACTGCTTTGTGGCTGCTGGGACCGGCGCGAAATAAACGACCTCGGCTTTGTGGTCGGTGTTGCATATGATCAGGCCGAAATTGACGGGAAACCCGGTGTTAAATTAACCGCACAGGTTGCCAACCCCGCAGCCATGTCCGCCGGCCAGGGCGGTACATCCATAACAGGGGGCACAGGCGGAATAACCGGGGCGGGACCTTTCTGGACAGTAAGCGATACGGGAGAAACAATAAGGGCAGCCATATCTAAAATGGAATACCGCATCCCCAAGTACCTTTTTTTGGGTCATGTCCGGGTAAACATTATTAGCGAAAAATTGGCCCGTATTGGTTTAACACCGTTATTGTCTGACCGTTTGACGCGCAGCCGTGAAAGCCGGGATAACAATTTCATGGCCGTATCAAAGGGAGACGCAGGCAGTGTATTAGAACAGAAATCGCCGGTATTCCAGTCGACTGCTCTGGCCTTAAATAGTATTTTCCTGGATAAAGACGGGTGGCAGGGGATCCTGGCGGTGAACATAGCCGATTTCGAGTACCGCTTAAGCACCGGAGTTACCAGCCCGCTGGCGCCGGTAGTGGAAGTTATCCCGCAGGCCAGCCTTACCACTGAAGAAAAAAAAGCCGGGATCACTAATACTGTCGCCATTACCGGCTTGGCCGCCTTCGACCCGGACGGCAGGCTGGTCGATTTCCTGGACGAAAGGGAATCGATGGGACTGATATGGGTAATGAACAGGGCTAAAAACCGCGTGCTGACCATTCCCCAATTTGTTGACGGGACAGAGGAATTTATCAGCCTGAGACAGGTTGAAGCCAAAAGTAAGATCGTTGTAAGCATTGGAGAGGACGGCCTGCCAAGTTTTGAAATAAGAACACAGGCAAGCTTTGATTTGCTTGAGCACTTCGGGACTCACCGGGGATTGTCGGATATAAATTTTATAAATAGCATTGAACAAATGGCCGGCAGCCAGATGATCAATGAAATAGAGGCTGCAGTAAGAAAATCGCAGCAGATAGATACCGATATATTCGGCTTTGGCGAAGAGGTCAGAAGGCAGCACCGCAGAGAGTGGCAGCAGATTAAAGACAACTGGAGGGAAATTTACCCCATAGTAAAGGTGACGGTCGAGTGCCAGGCGCATATCCATGACCGGGAATTAACAGTCGATACGCCCGGGTCACGCCAAGAGGGGGACGGGCAGTGATGGTATATCTTTATATTCTTGCCCTCATGGCGCTGGCAGGCATTGAAGGGAGGCCTTTAATCCGTGAAAAAAAGTGGGCCGAGCTTGTGGTCTTTTCAATATTAACGCTTGCCGGCGCAGCGGTAATTGCCATGAATTCATTGGCCTTTGAACCTTACCGCGTTTCTATGATTATTGATCTTGTATTCCGCCCTTATACCAGTTTTTTTAAAAATATTCTAACCAGTTTTTAGCCACCAAAGTTCAGTTTTATCAGTTCCAGCTCAGATCATACCAATACTGTCTTTATCTAATAATTTAATGAAAAAAGCAAAGCCGGGTTAAGCTTTGCTTTATAAACAGACTTGCCTTAGTATCAGCTCTCCTTTTCAAACTCTTTTTTGCCCGCGCCGCAGACCGGGCATACCCAGTCATCAGGAATATCCGCGAAAGGTGTCCCGGGCGCTATGCCGCCATCCGGGTCACCCACCTCCGGGTCATATACATAACCGCAAACGCTGCACACGTATTTTTCTGACACAGTGCCTTCCTCCTCTTTCTTATTATATGTTGGAGCTGAGGGCGGGACGCTTCCCCTTTTTACCTGCTGGTAGTAGGCGTAAGTCATGGGAATGCCATCACTGAGAATTTCAGCGCCGGTTATCTCGCCCACAAAAACAGTATGCGTGTTGGCGTCAAATTCCTGTATGACCCTGGCTTCCACATACGAAAGGGCGTGTTCAGTCAAATACGGCACGCCGCTGTTTCCAATCTTGTGGCTGACGCCCTCGAATTTATTGATTTCCCTGCCTGATTTAAAACCGAACTGTCCGATCAGGTTCAGGGGCACGTCCTGTGAGAGAATTGACACGGCGAATGTCTTGCTGTCCTTGATGTATTCGTGCGTGAGGTTCTTCTTGTTGATGCTTACCGCGATAGTCGGCGGCTCATTGGAGATCTGAAATACAGTGTTGCCGATCTGTCCGTTTACCTCGCCGCCTTTCTTTGATGTGATCACATAAAGGCCGTAGCTGATGTTGAATAGTGCCTTTGGATCCAATTTAGAAACACCTCTTTTCTTTTGTTTCTAAATATTATCTAATATCTTTATTAATCTTTTCTAATAATTTTCTTATAAATTTCTTATCTTTAGTCTTCAACTCCCCAAAACTCTTCCGCTTCTTTTTCCATTTTTTCAAGCCTGTCATAATAATCCGGAAACTCATTAAGGTGGGCGAGTGCAATTTTTCCGGTTACCATAATGTCGTCGTCGGTGACATTGGTCAAGGAGTCTCGCGTGCCGTGCTCAAGCTCCACGTCCATGCCTCTCCTGAACTGGTCAACGTCAAACTTGTCCCACTTGATGCCGAGTTTTTCCCCGGTTTCCCTTGCCTGTTCTTCGGTAAACCGCTTCTTCATGTTAACTCCTCCCTGCCATATTTGTTTTAATATTTTAAATCACTATTATATAATGCCCTTTTAAAAACAATTTCTCTTAAAAAAGCTGTTTCTTATTCATATTTGCGCAGATTTCTTTTCCAGACTTTGCAGAATTCCTCGTGCCCGGGCCTGGAAAAACGTTTAATTACTAGCGACGCTATGACAACCGCCAGGGCCGGGGCCAGGCCCACATGGGTGATCAGCAGTGAAGACAGTGCTGCCGCCACCGCTTTATCATTTACGCTGAATGCTTCGGTTAATTCCCTCCGGTCAATCATATCGTCAATATCGTCGCCACAAATAAATTTGTATGTCTCCACATTCCAGCGCTTGAAGAGGCGTCTGCCGAACTCACGAGCATTCTCGACAAACTCCATTTCCGGCTCATTGTAGGACACAATCGGGTCAAACATCCCGGCAATCGCCGGGTCGGCGGCCATGGCCCTGGCCGTCATGCCCAGCATCTCATAAAGCTCTTCCTCGTCATATTTCAGGAGTTTCTCTATTACCGGTCGGGCAAGCGTGGTCAGGGTCCCCATGTTTTCCCTCCTAACTCTTGAATACTTTATTTTCCTATTTTCGATAATTAAAGGATTTATCCTTTCCTTTCTAAAATATTATTGTCTCTTATTGCAAATGTACATTTCTGCCTGCAGAAGCAAACACAGGATATCGATGTTTTTTATAACATCGTGAAATAAAAAGGCGCCTTGTTAAAAGCGCCTCAGGTTCTCATCAACTATTTTGAGTATATATTCACCGTGTTTGACGCGGGATCATAATCATACGTGCATCCAAATTCACTGGTAAGGACACTCAGCGGAGCCATGGTTCTTTTACCGGTAATAAAAAGGGGTACGTCAAGCTGTTTTCCAACACCGTTGACAGTATATTCCTTCTTTTTATTAAACATTGTTATTGTAGTATCCCCACGCACGATACTGATCCGGTCCGGTTCAACCCAGGTCACCTGGCACCCCATCGCTTCCGCCAGGTTCCTGAGCGGCACCATTATTTTATAGCCGCTGTTTGATGTTTTAATAATATACGGGTCAACATCGCATGCGACCGGCACGCCGTTTAACAATATATCGGGTGTGTTAGCCATTAATTTTTTTATGTCCTTGCTGTTGGCGCCGGTGAGTACAGGAATTCCGACCTGTACATTTTCATCATTTACAACCCTGGATTTTCCTTCTATAACCAAATCTATAAAATTAAAATTGTTGTTAAAATCATTTGTATCAATACTAAATGTTAAATTTGAATCCTTATCCTTTGCTGTTTGGTTATATTCGCCAGTTATCTGAAAATCTGCATTTATTCTCGTTTCATACTCCTTGACGTTAACATCAAATGAGTATGTGCCGTGCATTCTATCCTTACTGGAGGTGGATTCACTCTTAAAATTAATCTGCCCTTTTATATAGGGCTCACTTCCTATATTCATAAATCCCGTTTCCGGATAGCTCCTTTCGTAAGTCGCATCTTCAGGGACACTTCCGAAATACGCCTTTGCGGACATTACATTTTGCCCGCCGGGCAGAAGTGAAGTCTCTACTATATACTCCTTCAACCTGAAGTTGCCCATTAAAATTTTCAGTTTTTCTTTAGTGTCCGGATAACTTCCGTCTTTAATGCTGTTGTCAATATCACCAAAAATATCTTTCATCATTTTATCAGTATCCTGGCCTGGTCCTGCAGCGACCTTAAGATAGTTTGTCGTCAGTGTGTCAAATCTAACTTTTTCATCCTTTATTTTTTGCAGCACTGATAATGCTACATCTTCAAACCCGGCCTGGTCCAGTCTGAAATATATTTTCTGGTCAGTTAGTGAAACTGAAAAATATTTATCAGGAACAGCTTCAAGGAAAAATATACATAGTTCTTTGAATTCCGGTGAAAGTAATATACTTGTGTCGCTATTAAATCTAATACCAGAGATACTTTCATCTTTCAAATACAAATATTCAGGGATGTTTTTTCCTTTAAACAAATCAGGATCAAAATCTCTCATAACAGATATAATATCGCTCGACATAATCAATGTATCATTATTAAAATACAGTTCCCCATTATGTCTGCCGCTGTTTAAATCTAGAATATAGTTACCTTGAATTTTATTATCGTCTGAATTGACTTTGTAATCTATCTTTAAATTTGAACCGGCCAGGTTGTCTAAAGGCCTGGCAAAACCGGCAAGATAAGCAGCTAAGCCTTTAAAAGTCTTTACTTTAATCTCGGCAGTCCCTGACGCGTTTTTATTAATATCGCCTGGCGGGTAATATTCTTTTAAATTATTGAGCTGTTTCAAAATCAATTGTTTGGCAGTTAAATCAGAGGCCGCGTTAGCTGAAAAAACAATGCCAAAACACATTAAAAAAGCCAGCAGCACAGTTAAATACCTTTTACACTTCATATATCTCCCCCCAAATATATTTTAAGTCTCTATATGTAATAAGCAATTGCTAAATCTATGCACACCTCCCATATTATAATTACTTAAGTATATTTTACCACAATAGGGCTTTGCATGACAGGAAATAACATAAAATATATTCATATCCTTTTGAGGTATAATATATTATTTCAATTTTTTAAGCCTATAAAAGAAAAGACGCTTTTAAAAAAAGCGTCTCAGGTTTCTATATAGTCTATTTATGTTTTATGATTTTACCCGTTAGTTGGAGTATATGTTCACCGTGTTTGTGGCGCTGTCGTACTCAACGGTACAGCCAAGCTCCTCAGCGACAAACCTCAACGGCACCATGGTCCTGTCGCCCATAATAAACGGGGGCGCGTCCAGCTGCTTTTCCTCGCCGTTAACTAAATACCCCGTCTTATTAATAAACATGTTAATAGTCTTATCACCGCGCACAATATTGATCTGGTCCGGCTCAACCCAGCCCACCTCGCACCCGAGGGCTTCCGCCAGGTTCCTGAGAGGCACCAGTATCCTGCTGCCGTTTTCCACCGGGACTATAAAAGGGGCAACATCAAATGCTACCGGCGCGCCGTTTAATATTATGGCAGGAGTGTTGTTCATCATCTTCATCAGGTCCATGCTGTTGGCGGGGGTCAATACCGGGATGTTAACCCGGACCTCAGGGTCGGCCGCGGCGTCCGCATGGCCCTCGATTAAAAGGTCGAGCAAACTGGTACCAGTGTTGTAATCCTGCACATTGATCTTAATTGTATCATTAGATTTTGAAGAAAGGCCGGTCTGGTTAAATTCACCCTGCATCGCGCCGCTGACGCTTATATTCTCCGTACCCGCGTTCGCTTTGAAATCCACTGAATAAGTTCCGCTCAATAAATCTTTGCCGCTGGTGAAATCGGACTTAACAACCACCTGGCCGCTGAACTCAGGCCCGCCGCCCAAGCCAAGGGTCATGTTAAAGCTGTTTTGTCCCGGAGAGATAATGGAAGCCTGGTACTTCAATTCTTTTAACTCAACGATGCCCGCCATCATATTTTTTACTTCCGCGGCAGTGTCAGGGTAGCTGCCATCGTTGACGCCCTGCTCAATGCTTTTTAGCAGTTCGCTCTTGATCATGTCGGCAGCCTGCTGCTGGCCGCCTGACGTGGCCATATAATCAGCCACCAGGGAGGCAAACCTGTCTCTTTCATTGGCCACCTTGCTTAATACCGCGAGCGTCACATCTTCAAAACCGTTTTGGTCCAGGGCGAAGCTAACCTGCTGGTCAACCAGCGATACGGTGAAGTATTTCTCAGGCACCGCCTCGACGAAGAAAACCATCAGTTCTTTTAACTCCGGCGGTATATACTGGCCGCTGTTAAGATTTCCCCACATGGTATTATAGGCCTGGTTGTCCATATAAACATACGGCGGCAGCTCTTTGCCCTCCGGTATGATACCGCTTTGCATACTATTTAACAGTGACAGGAATTCCGTGGTCATGATAAACCTGCCGTTGTCCATGAACATGCCGCCGGAATATTTGGCGCCGTCATAATTAACAATATAATTGATTGCCATTTTGTTCTCAGGGGTATCAAGAGTGTAATCCATTTTCAGATCCGCTCCGGCCAGCTTCGCAACAGGATTTAAAGTTGCAGCGTAAACGCCGCTCAGCGTTTTTATCTGGTAATAAGCGGTGCCCGAGGAGGTTTTGTTAATGTCTCCAGTCGGGATAAAATCAGAGCTCTGCAGCCTGTCGATCAACATTTGCTTGGCCGTAATCTGAGAGGCCGCGCTGGCGGAAAATACCACGCCAAAACAAATAATTACAGTCAGCGCAAGCAAAAAATACCTGTTCTTTTTCATTTTTTTCCCTCCGGATGAACCATATTTTAATCAGTTAACCAATACCCGATAACCTGTTAAATACAGTTCACCTCCCGTTAGTTTTCTTGTATATACTCTAACATAAATAAACCATGTAAAGAACAAATATTAAACATAAAACCTTGTTATATATCAAAAATAACCGCCTGTTTCCACATTTATAAAGCTAAGAGTGGTGTATGGCGGAAGAACAGCCCTGCCCACAACGTAGGGGTAAGTTATTACAGCGGCATACATCTTGTCCGGGTCCGGCGTGGTCAGTTTTACATATACTTTCGCCTGCTCCCAGCTCATTTCTGTCTTTATTATTTCAAGACCGTAGCCCGGATTGGGCTTTTCACCCAGGGCAATAACATACAGGTTGTCCTTATGGTGAACACCCTTAATTAGCTTTACCGAGTCTATAAAAGCTCTCTGTTCAACGCTGAGGACGGTTTCATCAACAACCGTGAAGATATTTGTATTATCAGGCTGAGGGAAATCCAGTTTTTCAGTCATGATGCTAACCGTCCTGTCCGGTTCGTCCCACTGTACGCTAGCGCCCAGGGTTTCAGCTATAAAGCGGAGCGGCACATATAACCGGTTATTAATGAGCTCGGCGCTGGAATCAAGCTTAACTTCGCTGTTGTCAACAGTCGCGGCATTTAGTCCCGGGATAAGAGCGATATTTTTATAACCTGTTATAAATGCTGTAAAGGATTCTTCATCCCATGCCACACTGGCGCCCAGGCCTTCCGCTATATAACGCGCCGGCGCCTTGACCCGCCCGCTGTCATCCATATACGGCGCCGCGTCGGGGAAATACAACTCGTGATTATTAATAATCACCCTGACCGGGTCACTGCTCCTGACAATATTTTCACCCGGAGCTATATCAGCGGCAGCCGCCGCACAGGGGAAAATCACAGGCATTAACGAAACCAATAATATTAACAGCCACGCGTATAAAATATTTTTATGCTTGCACACTTTAATCCCGCCTTTCACATATTTGACGCGCCGGAGGCTGGAAAGGTTTTAACTTTTAAGGTTTAATCGTCATTTCTTAACATTTATAACCATATTTTTATGGACTGAAATAAATCATTCAACCGGCACTTCTATATGCAAAAGCGGCGCGTGCTGCTGCGCCCCGTAAATATCGCTGTCGCCTGCGCTGCCGGAAACAACGGGGCGCACAATTGTCGCTTTGATGGCGTTGGCCTGTTCGAATTCAACAACGCCAATCACTCCATCAACCTCAATACCATACAGCTCTGCGAATAATTTATTGGTAAAAAGTCCGGAACGCCTTGCCAGCTCGAAATTCTCCCTGTCTTTGAAAATAATATCAAGTGTAAGCTCGTAAGGGCCGGAGTTCTTGCTGCGGATAACCCCGGCCATTTCAGCAATCTTAATTTTCCTCATATTTCCCATCCTCTCCTTAAACAATTATTTTACGTTTATTATCTCCATCGGGAAGAGCTCAAAAGGATCGGCCACCTCCATCAGGTGATAGATATTATAATTAAATACCTCGCCTCCTCTGAACTCCGAGGGGGAAAAGGGAAATGCAAGGTTGCCCGCTGTAGCTATACGGCCCGGATAACTGCAGTGCAGCATCGTAGACCGCGCAAAACCGCAGATTGTATCCGCCGTTTCCTGGGTTTTACCTATAACTTCTATGACTATGCCGAGTTCATGAGATAACGTGTCACGCACCGGCTCCAGTTTCCCCATCACTCCGTTTTTGCCGTAAATCTTAAAATTAACTGAATAATCGCTGACCGTACCCTCAAAGTTGTCCCTGGTCCTTTCCTTTACAATCTCGATTACTTTATCAATTTCCCTGATCAAGACCGGGTCCCTGCACCCCGCAATGGTAACCGTCCTGTAGCCGGCCTTTTTTACCCCCTCTAGTTTCACCGTGTATTTCTGTGAAGGGATAAACCGGCTGCCTGTTACCCTTACCCGGTTGTCCGCCACCTGCTCGAACCTTGTCCTTTTCAGGTCCAGGCAACCGCCGGGAAGGGGCAGATATACCGGGTCTGATTTCTCGTATAAAGTGTGGGCGGCCACGGAAGTCACAGTACAGGCTCGGGCCGGGTTTAACGTCTCCACTTCGAAATACCCCGCGCCGATACGTCCCAGCAGGCAGTCGCTGCCGCTTCCCGGTGTGGCGGCGATAGCGCCGCACTCCAAAATCTTGCCCATGTGGATGGCCGGCCCTGGCCTGTAACCGGACCTGATAGCCGGGGCGGCGAAAACCGAGGGGTCGTAAGCGCGTCCGGCGATTACAACCTGCGCGCCTGCTTCCAGCGCCCCCGATAAAGGCTCAATGCCCATCTGCCCGACAATCCTGACCGCGTCGTCCAGGTCTTTTTCTTCCAACGGGGGTACCGGCCCCAGGGGCTTAACTTTATTCCGGCGCAGCGAGTCCCTGATTAGATTACGGTCAACCTCGGCATGTATCACCGCCAACCTGAAATGCAGTCCTTTTTCCTTGGCTATTTCCATA
Organism: Pelotomaculum propionicicum; assembly: GCF_048984525.1. Taxonomy (GTDB): domain Bacteria; phylum Bacillota; class Desulfotomaculia; order Desulfotomaculales; family Pelotomaculaceae; genus Syntrophopropionicum; species Syntrophopropionicum propionicicum_A. The sequence continues at coordinate 10,277 of NZ_JBMGJC010000021.1, read as the reverse complement.
ATCAGGTCCACGTCTCTTTTTAAATGCGGCTCACCCCCGCTGCCTCCAGCGCTGCCGATCAGGACTGGGATCTTGTTGGCTGCCGAAGCATCGAGGATCAGTCCGAGATCCCGTTTTACCGAGTCCCTGCCGGTAAAAGACGCACCCGCGCCGAGGTAGTAAGGACCGGGGTCCGTGGACCCCGCGTCCACGGCAATAGCATTCGGCGAACGGCGCAAGCCCTCTTTAAATGAACTTAAAGGAAAGCCATATCCCAAGATAGCTGTGGGAGATAAAATTATAAATTCTTTCAACAGAGCGTCCCCCTTATTTTTCAACCAATTGTTTCAGGTTTTTAATGTGGTTTAAATAATTGCGCCTCTGTTTTCAGGTTATAATACTGAACAGCTTTTTCAAGGTATGGGGCAGGATTCTTCTTCTAGCAGGAGAATACCATTTTTAGACCATTAAATAAAGGGAGAATAACATGAAATATTTAATTTTACTCGGTGACGGCATGGCCGATTTTAAAAATCCGGAGCTGGACGGTAAAACACCTCTTCAATTTGCCAGGACACCGCATATGGACCTGCTCGCTTCAAAAGGTGTCATTGGGACGGCATCCACTGTTCCGCCCGGATACCCCCCTGGCAGCGACGTGGCCAACCTCTCTGTTATGGGCTATGATCCGGCTGAATATTACACAGGGCGCTCCCCGCTGGAAGCAGTGAGCATGGGCGTGGAGCTCGCGCCGGATGACGTGGCCTTTCGCTGCAACCTGGTAACTCTGTCTGATAGCGGTAAATACCCGGAAAAAACAATGGTCGACTACAGTGCCGATGAAGTAACAACACCCGAGTCCGGGGAACTGATCAAAAAAATAAATGGTACCCTCGGCACAAAAGACATAATATTTCACCCCGGGTTCCGCTTCAGGCACCTGCTGGTCTGGAAAGGCGGTCCGGAAGGGGTTGAATTAACGCCGCCCCACGACATATCCGGACGGGTAATTGCCGAATACCTGCCGGAGGGCGAAGGCGGCGCGACACTGCTTAAACTGATGGAAGAAAGCTACAATATTTTGTCCGACCACCCTGTAAACGTAAAAAGGATTGAACAGGGACTCAGGCCGGCCAATTCAGTCTGGTTCTGGGGAAAAGGAAAGAAACCTTCACTGACAAGTTTCCATGAAAAGTACGGCCTCAGGGGATCTGTTATTTCCGCGGTTGACCTGATCAAGGGGATAGGTATATGTGCAGGGCTGGACATTGTTGAAGTAGATAACGTTACCGGCACGGTCGAAACAAATGCCAGCGGCAAGGTGGCCGCTGCTGTCAACGAACTTTCAAAGGGAAAAGATTTTGTTTACCTCCATGTTGAAGCGCCGGACGCCGCGTCGCACAGGGGTGAAACAGAAACGAAAATTAAAGCCATCGAAATGGTGGACGATATGCTGGGCCGGCTTTTAGAAGGAATGGAACAGTTTGACAGCTACAAAGTGATGGTGCTGCCCGACCACCCGACGCCCCTCAGCACCATGACCCACACGGACAAGCCTGTTCCTTTTGTTATATACACCAGCGGGCAGGACAGCAATAACGTAAATGGGGTATATAACGAGGCAGCAGCCGAAAAAAGCGGGCTGTCTTTCGCGGCAGGGCACAAACTAATGGATTATTTTATCCGCGGCGAATAAAATGCGACAGCCGAGAACCGTCCCCCCTGTTTCAAATAAAACTGCAGAGGACAACTCTTTCTGGCTGACGCTTATGGTTGTTGTCCTTGGCGCTTTCGCCGCCATCCTGAACAGCAGCTCGATAAACGTAGCCCTTCCCAAGTTAATGACTATCTTCGGCGTGGCTGAAAATGAAATTGAGTGGATCCTTACCGCCTACATGCTCGTTTCAGGCGTTGTAATACCTATTACCGGGTATTTCAGCGACCGTTTCGGCATCAAACGCGTTTACCTGACAGGCCTCGCTATTTTTGTGGTGGGATCTGTGCTGTGCAGCCTGTCCTGGAGCAACGAGACTATGATCGCCTCCAGGGTTATACAGGGTATTGGCGGCGGCGCCTCTATGCCCGTCAGCATGGCCATTGTCTACAGCATAGTTCCCAGGAAAAAAATAGGCGTTGCGCTTGGAGTCTGGGGCATGGCGGCTGTCTGCGCCCCGGCTGTCGGCCCTACCCTGGGAGGTTACATAATAGACCATTTTAACTGGCGCTTTCTTTTTACCATGAACATCCCGGTAGGTGTGGCCGGCCTGGTACTGTCCTACTTCCTGCTTCCCGAAATACCGTCGCGCGGCGACTCCAAGCTCGACCTGCATGGTGTAATTTTTTCCACGGTAGGCTGCTTTACCCTGCTGCTGGCCCTGAGCCAGGGCTACTCCGAAGGCTGGACCTCGCAATACATAGTAACATTATTTATTATTTCTGCTTTTACCCTGGTCATGTTTGTTATTGTAGAACTGGGACAGGATCAGCCGATGCTTGACCTCAGCCTGTTTAAAAACAGCATTTTTTTAATTAGTGTTGTTATCGGCAGTATTGTTACAATCGGCCTGTTTGGCGGTGTATTTCTAATCCCCATTTTTACGCAAAACCTGATGCTCCTCACCCCGTACCAGACCGGGCTTTTGTTAATGCCCGCGGCTATCGTGACAGCCATAATGATGCCTGTCAGCGGCTTTATTTTCGACCGGTTCGGGGCAAAGCTGCCGACCCTGTCCGGACTTGCATTAGTAGCCTGGGGAACGTGGAAGCTCGGCACAATTAACCTTAATATGAGCAATACAACAATAATCTATTACATGGCTCTGAGGTCGCTGGGCATGGGCCTGTCATTTATGCCTATTACCGCCGCCGGCATGAACACAGTCCCCCAGCACCTTATAGCGCGGGCTTCCGCACTGAACAACGTTATCCGCCAGATCGCCGGTTCCCTTGGAATCGCTGTCCTTACCGCGACAATGCAAAACAGGCAGGCCTTCCACTTCGCCCGCCTGTCCGAAGCTGTCTCAATAGACTCTGCCGCAAGCTCTTTTTTAAGCCAGGTCCAGGGTTACCTGTCCAGCGCCATTGCCGGGACATCTTCGAAAGCTGCCGCTGTCTATGTCCTAAACGCTCTCGTCGCGAGAGAGTCACTGGTCCAGGCTATTGACGACACATTTATCCTGGCAGCGATTATTATAATATTTTCCCTGCCCCTTGTGTTTTTCCTGGGTAAAGCAAAACCAGACGCTAATCCTGAAGCACACCAGGACATCCCATCCAATTCAGTTACTTCAGCACCTGCCAAGTAGGTGCGATTCCAGTCTCAACACTAGCCTGCTTCAATCACTCATTGGCCGGCTGAAGCCGGCCCTGCTGCTGAAAGCCCGCAAGGCACACAAAAAGAGGCCGTTGATACGGCCTCTCAGACTGTCGGCAAAATTGTTTTACAAAGTCCATGGCTTGGAATGGCGGGTTAAAACCCGCCCTACAATGGAATACCTTCGATACACTTACATAGTCCATGGGGGTTGAATCCATCACAATTGAAACGTGAATGAGACGTAGGACTTTAAGATATTCTCAAGGGTTTTAAGACCCGAAAGGAATGCAGTAAATACTCACGACTAACGACTCACTACTCACTACTCACATGCCAGGTTGAATTTTTTATGCAGGGCCCGGACAGCTTTTTTCGCATCCCCGTCATTAATAATGCAGGACACTTTTATTTCGGAGGTGCTTATCATATCAATGTTAATTCCTTCTTTATACAGCGCTTCGAACATCTCCGCCGCCACGCCGGGATTGCTGACCATTCCCGCGCCTACAATGGATACTTTGGCAACCCCTTCGCCATAGGTGTAGCCGTTGGCGCCGATATCCGGCTGAAGCCTGTCTACAACGGCCAGGGCTTTCTTGAGATCACCGTTGGAACATGTAAAGGATATGTCATTCCTCTCGTCCCGCATCGCGCTTTGGATGATCATATCCACGTTAATTTTTTCGTCCGCCAGCGCCTTAAAAAGAGTGTAAGCGATACCAGGCTTGTCCATAACATTAAAGAGCCCGATTTTGGCGACGTTATGGTCGCATACAACACCGGTTACCAAGAGTGCTTTTTCCATGTTTTCCACCTCCTTTACCAATGTCCCGGGATTTATATTGAAGCTGGATCGAACATGCAGAGGCATTTTGTACTTCATCGCCAACTCCACGGCACGGGGATGCAGGACCGCCGCACCCAGGTTCGCCAGTTCCAGCATTTCGTCATAAGATATAACGTCGAGCTTGCGCGCCTCGGGGACAACACGAGGGTCGGTAGTATAAACACCGTCGACGTCAGTATAAATTTCACACAAATCAGCTTTCAGCGCCGCCGCCAGGGCTACAGCAGTGGTGTCAGACCCCCCCCGGCCCAGGGTTGTGATATCGCTGGCCTGGTTAATTCCCTGGAAGCCCGCGACCACGACAATATTTCCCCGGTTAAATTCTTCCCTGACCCGGCTTGTGTCTATTTCCGATATCCTTGCCTTGGTATGGGCGCTGTCTGTTTTTATCCCCGCCTGCGCGCCGGTTAAAGAGATAACAGGCCTGCCGAGTTCTTTAAGGGCCATAGCCAGCAGAGCTATGGACACCTGCTCGCCGGTGGAAAGGAGCATGTCCATTTCCCTGTCCGACGGCGAGTCTGTTATTTCCTTAACCAGGCTGACAAGGTCGTCAGTGGTATCGCCCATGGCTGATACTACCACTGCTACGTCGTGGCCGCTTTCCCTGACAGAGGCCACCCGTCCGGCCACACGGCGGATCCGTTCGGGGTTTGCTACCGAACTGCCCCCGTACTTTTGCACAACTAACATGAACAATCTCCTTTATATAAGATTTAAGACACTTTTTCATTTAACTATTGGCACAAGATAAAATTTATATATTCATCTGTTAGTTATCATGTAAAGCTGTTGCTTCATAATTTATTTAACTTCCAGCGCTCTGGCCCCGATCGGGCTCGGTTTCAGCACCAGGACCCTTGATTTAATACCGTTCTGCTGGAAGGTTTCACCCATAACCCTGGCAATTAGTTCAAAATTTGAATCGGCAAACGCTATCACAGAAGGCCCCGCTCCGCTCAGCGTCACACCTCGCGCTCCCGCAAGCTTGGCCGCCGCCAGTACCTTTTTCAGGCCCGGAATTAAGGGGGAGCGGAATGACTGATGAAGCCGGTCCTCCATCGCCGCGCCTAGCATGCTTAAATCTCCCTGGTGCAGGGCGGCGACAAGCAGTGCCACCCGCCCCACGTTAAAGGCCGCGTCCTGAAACAGCACCTGGGCAGGTATCGCTTCTCTTGATATTTTGGTTACAAGGTTAAAATCAGGTATTGCCACAACACCCTTTAACCCAAAGGGCGGCTCTATTTTTAAATATTTTATTTCACCGTCGTCATCAACTGATACCACTATACCACCAAGTATCGCGGGAGCCACATTGTCGGGGTGTCCCTCGATTGAACTGGCCAGGGTGATCATATCTCTGACGGACAGTTTTCCCCCGGTCAGTATGTTAGCGGCAATTATACCGCCGACGATTGCCGCTGTGCTGCTTCCTAGTCCCCGCGCCACCGGGATCTGGTTGACCAGGCGTATCTTCAGGCCTGCCACAGGGAACCCGGCCTGCATAAAAACACGCCTGGCTGACTGAAAGACCAGGTTGTTTTCATCGCGGGGGATTTCGGCCGCGCCCTCGCCGCATACCTCTATCACCACTCCGCGGGAAGAAGGGATCATTTCGACGACGTTATGGAGTTCCAGGGCCATGCCAAGGCAATCAAAGCCGGGCCCCATATTTGCAGTGGTAGCCGGAACCTGCACACGGATCATCACAGGCAATCCTCCTGTGTCAGCGCTTTATTACAAAAAGTATTAACCTTCTTTACGCCCCTCAACCCTGATTACATTTGACACTTCGTTTACCACCGGCAGTTGTTTAATACCCGTCAGCGCTTCCTGCAGGTTTTTCTCAAGGACTTCATGCGTAATCAAGACAAGCTCGGCTGACTTCCCTGTAGTATGCTGTATCACTGAGGCAAGGCTTACGTCATTGTCGCCAAAAATGTAGGCTATGCTCGCCAGCACGCCCGGTTTGTCGGCCACGTCAAGGCGGACATAATATTCAGTGGAAGTAAGCCCCATAGACTTTACCGGTTTACTCTCAAAACAGGTACAGCCTATCATTCCGGTAGAGCCGTTGACCAGGTTGCGGGCAGCGTTCATCACGTCAGCCGTCACAGCGCTGGCCGTCGGCAGCTCACCCGCGCCGCGGCCGTAAAACATAACGTCTCCTACAGCGTCGCCGGTTACAAAAATGGCGTTGAAGACATCATTGACCGACGCCAGCGGGTGGTTTTTCGGCAGCAGGGTGGGGTGTACTCTAACTTCGATACCCTCCGCGCTGTCCCTGGCGATACCCAGCAGCTTTATCACATAATTCAGGTTTGCGGCGTAAACGATATCTTCGGCAGTGATCCGGGTAACTCCTTCAACATGTACTTGATCCAGAGAAACCCTGGTGTTAAACGCGATAGAAGCAAGGATCGCCAGCTTGCGGGCCGCGTCATAACCCTCCACGTCAGCGCTGGGGTCTGCCTCGGCGTACCCTAAAGACTGCGCTTCCTTGAGAGCCTGCTCAAAACCAAGACATTCATCGCTCATCCTGGTCAGCATATAATTAGTAGTCCCGTTAATTATACCGATTACCTGGGTGATGCGGTTGGCGGCCAGGCACTCCTTCAGGGGCCTGATTATCGGTATGCCGCCGGCGACGCTGCCTTCAAAAAACAAATCGCGTTTGCCCGCGTCCGCCGCCGCAAAGAGCTCTTTGCCGTGCAGCGCTATCATGTCTTTATTGGCAGTGACCACGCTTTTCCCTTTATCCAAAGCTCTTAGTGAATACTCCAGGGCTGGATTTATACCCCCCAGTAATTCCACCACTATATCAATATCCGGATCATTGAGTATATCGTTTATATCAGTGGTAAGCAGCCCTTCCCGCGTTTTAACGCCGCGGTTTTTATCGGTATCGCGTACCAGCACTTTTCTAACCACGATGGGAGCCCCGGTTTTTTTCTCTATCCCGTCTTTGTTGTCATTCAGGATCCTATAGACACCCCGTCCGACAGTACCCATGCCCAGCAGTCCAACACCAATTTCTTTTTGTGACACAACTCTTTCCCCCTTATAAAACAGGTTCTGCCAAACTTCAATATAATTATATGTAAAAAGCTCCTGGTAGACATTATAGCACTGGCTCAGGATTTTCGCACTAACATTAACTTTAAAAAAGAGCCGATTCCCATCCCCAGCAGCATAAAAATAATTGGCAGCCACACAGGTCCAATCAATGCACCCATAACTTTAAACTGCTGCGAATATATAACACCGATAGTCCCCGTGAAAGCAGTAAACGCAAAAGGCAGAAAAGAAAAAGGCGCGCTGCTGGCAGACGCGTCCCGGTATGCGTCCCAAATGGCATACATGTATACGCAGGGATAAAACATCAGCCATTGAAAATCAGTTGTTGCCAGAGACGCGGCGATATCACCTCTGAAACTTGAGATAATGGCCAGGTTTAAATTTGATTTTATGTTGATCAGAAACTCAAAAATAAGTAATACCGCGCCCTTAAAATACTGCCCGTTCAGGAGTTGCCCGAATCCCGGCAGGGCCAAACTCCATAGAACAACTTCAATTCTTTTGTCGTTAGACTGATTTTTGCAAGCCATTGTCTTATCCATTCCCAGAAGATATTTATTGTTATTTTAATTAGCCATCAATAGTGATCTGGTATTATTTTTCCGGCGAAGTGAAAAAATATAATGATTTATTAAGTTTTTAATTAAAATAAATTTATTCTATAAAACAGCAATCTCAAAAATAGTTTTATTTTGGAGGCAAACTGATTGTTTTCCAATATTGAACTTATAATATCTGTGGTATCGGTGGTACTGGCTTTATCAGCGCTGGTATTTATCATAGACTGGCGTTACTTTCGTGACTGGGTAGTTGTATTCTTATATAAATGTGTTTTAGACAGCCTGTGGGGCGCCGCGGTGATAAACACAGGCCGGATAGAATTTCCTTATCGTCAGTTCCCCCAGTTGTATAAAATTAGTCTTTTATTCGATTTCTGGATATTTCCAATCTTGTGCCTGTTATACAACCAGATTACCAGGGAGCGCGGCATCTGGCCGATCCTATATTATGCCGTGCTGTTCAGCGCCGGTATGACTGCGATCGAATACCCCCTGGAGTTGTATACCGACCTGATTGAATACCATACCTGGAGCTGGTTTACCACTTTCTACACTTTGACCATCACATTCCTGTCTTCCAGGGCTTTTATCGCGTTCTACCGTTGGGGCTGCGATCATTTCACCCCAAAAAGAGGTAAGGCATAAAAAGTAAAAACCGGCCAGCAGACCGGTTAAACTAATTAGATTATTATACAAATCAGGCCGCCGGAACCCTCATTGACAATCCGCTGGAGGGTTTCCTGAAGCTTAACCTGGGCGTTTTCCGGCATCCGGTGAATTTTGTTCTGGATACCTTCGCGTACCAGGTCATGCACAGACTTGCCGAAGATTTCAGATTTCCAGATTTTTTGCGGGTTATCTTCAAACTCCTTGAGCATGTACTGTACCAGTTCCTCGCACTGCTTTTCCGTACCGATGATAGGAGTTATCTCGGTGGTGATGTCCGCCTTAATCATATGAAGCGAGGGGGCGCTAGCCTTCAGCTTGATGCCGAAGCGGCTGCCCTGGCGTATTAACTCCGGCTCTTCCAGGATTAGCTCGCCCAGCGTCGGCGTTACGACACCATAGCCGTTATCCCTTACCTCAGCCAGAGCGTTGGATACCTTGTCATATTCTCTTTTAGCCACGCTTAAGTCTTTGACAATGCGGAACAGTTCTTTTTCCCCTTCGATATTAAAGCCGGACTGCTCGCTCAGCACCTGGTAGAAAAGAGACGGGCTGGAAGTTATGCTTATAGCCGCGGAACCGGTGCCGGCATCCATGCTGTGCAGCCTGACCTGGTCCACAAAGTCGTAGTCGGCCAGCGATTCAACCGCGCCGTTTACATCCCTCAGGCGGCGGACATTTTTAACAGTCTCCTGGATTGATTTTTCAAATTTATCGCGGAGCCAGTGCTTAATATCCAGCTCTTCCACCCATGGCGGCAGGTTGATGTTAACCTCGTTCACAGGGAATTCATAAAGCAGTTTTTCCAGTATATTTAAAATATCGCCCTCGGCCATCTGGGCACAGTCAATGGGGATAACCGGAATATCGTACTTCTCGCTCAATTCTGCGGCCAGGTCGGCGGCTTCCTGCCCCGCCGCGTCCGTGCTGTTAAGAAGCATCAGGAAGGGCCTGTTGATGTTTTTCAACTCGTCAACTACTCTTTCCTCCGCTTCAATATAGTTTTCTCTTTCAATATCCGTGATAGAACCGTCCGTGGTTATTACCAGGCCCATGGTTGAATGCTCGGAAATAACCTTTCTGGTGCCCACCTCGGCTGCTTCCTGAAATGGGATAGGCTCTTCAAACCAGGGAGTTGACACCATCCTGGGCCCGTTTTCCTCGTCGTATCCGAGGGCCCCTTCCACCCGGTAGCCGACACAGTCAACCATGCGTATTTTTATATTTAAGTTCGGTGTGACTTGAATTTCAACAGCTTCATTCGGGATAAACTTGGGCTCGGTGGTCATCACTGTCCGCCCTGCCGCGCTCTGGGGCAGCTCGTCTTTTGCCCGCTCCCGGTCGTAAACATTTTGCATGTTGGGGAGTACCATTAATTCCATAAAACGCTTTATGAAAGTTGATTTGCCGGTGCGCACGCCGCCAACCACGCCGAGATACAGATCCCCCCCTGTACGCTCCGCAATATCGCGGAAAAGATCGTTCGTCTCCATATACACACTCCCTCCTTAAAAATTTGACGAGGCAGATCTATATAAAAAAATGCATCCCTCCCCACATACAAAAGCTAATATCAAATCCCTCCGTGAACCTAGTCCACGTCTATTTTTTTCCAGTGGCATACAATAACAGTATATATATATGAGCATGTTGGACGAATATTCCCTTGTTAATTAAAAAACCAAAAAAAATAACCATATTTTCCCTAATCAGCACCACCCCAAAATGGGGTGGTTTGAACCAGCCCTATAAGGGCTTATTACAAGCCAGCGCCTAAAAGACGCTGGCTTAAACTTCGTTCAAGCCATGTGCACTGATTACTTGGCAGAACCCT
>NZ_JBMGJC010000020.1:0-33374 GCF_048984525.1 Pelotomaculum propionicicum | reverse complement strand
CTTCTTCCCGGAGGACCTCCAGAACCACCTGGGTTTTAAAGCCGGCTGAATAATGATTACGTTTGTTCATGCTCCCATTGTAACTTATTTTTCTAGTCCTGTGTCTCACTCCTTGGGAGCATTATATTTGCCCAGGTCTTTATGGATAAAATAGTCGAAGGTGTTGCGGGCGGTATAACGGTTTAACTGCCTTTCCAGCAGGCTCTTGCCACCTGCAACTGTTAGAAGGGCGGCAAAGCCGGGATACTGCGCAACCACTTTAGCAAACTCCGCAATAACACAAGCGTTGTAGTCAGCCTGTTTTTTCTTTTCGCCTACCTTATATTTAAAGTAGATGAAAAGCTCGCTGTTTTCCAACGCAAAGGGCTTTTCAGTGTTGAGCTGAAAGAAGCGGTTTTTCCCCTTGTTGTTGTCCTTTTCTGTTTCAGCCTCGCCGATCTTAAAATGTACTGTTTGACCAAAGGGGGTTTTAAAGGTATAGTCCTTAAAATACTCGCTGGTTTTTATATAGTACTGGTCGGCATTGGCCCAGTGCAGCTTTACTTCCTCGCCTTCATAGGGGATGGCATATACTCCGTCCTTATAGCGCCGCTGGGAGATAAAATCTCCTTCGTCGTAGTAGCGGGAAAAGAATTCGGTTAAATGAGAATAGATATCTGCTTCCACAACGGTAATATCTGAATTAACCGTGTAAGCCGCTTTTTTTTCTTTAAGTTGGGCAATCATACCGGCTTTGATGCCATCGTCTAAATCCATGGCCTGGGCGTTTTGGAGGTCCTGATCGATCTTGGCAAGCTCGGCGGCATTACTGCTCTGTGATAAATCAGCCAGCTGCGCTGAAATCTGTACCATCAAATTCTCTTCTAAAAAGCGTTTGATTTCATTACGCTTATAGTTCATGATCCGGTATATGCCAAAATCCAAATCAGCCTGGTCAAACTGGAACATCTCAGCCAGCTTGTCCATTAGTTTCTTCTGATTATCAGTTAGGCTTGCCATATTGAATGACCTCCCATTCTATGGTGAATAATAATTAAGCCCGGCATTGCTCTATTGAAGCCTGTTTATTCTTTATCTCACTCATAACAGAACCTCAATATACGTCTCAATCTGCTTGGTCACCCCGCAAATGTCAGCATATTTCATTAGAAGATTCAGGTTGCGGTTATGGTTCTTAATATACTCTAGCATCATTTCCTTAATGATATCTTTTCCTATTTTTTTACGGTGCTTTATACAGTCGCAAATGGTATCTCTTTATTATATATTTTTACCTCATGCCTGCCGAATTTTATTTTTTCAATACCTGCGTCGAAAATCTTCGGTGAAAAATAGTATAGTTTAACCGGTGGGTAATCAGGCAGTTTATTACACATCCTAATAAGATGATCGGCAAATATTTGTTTTGGGAGTAGTATAATCAAGTAATTGATTTTAAGAGAGGTAATAATAAAGTTATTAGAATGTTTCTAGCCTGCTCACCAGTCATTGATAAATAATAAGGCTGATAGAAATAACTACCGAATGTTATATCATCATTATAAATGCTTCCAGGAAAAAAGAAAGGTATTCTTTTAATGTTATATTGGCACGGTAAAACCAGTGTCTATACATTTCGCATAATGTTAATGATATACTTGAGATATTTAACATGTCTAGACAGAGGTTAACATGACTGGGAAAAGATTAATACAACATGAAAATCTTCAATTGCAACTACAAAAAACCCTGTCTGAATGTGCCCGTTTGAGAGAAGAGAACGACAGATTAAAAGCTCTTCTTAATTTATCATATGAAGAAGATGAATCATCTTTTATAACTTCTGTTAACCAGGAACCAATTAAAATTACAACAGATACCGCTCCAATAACCATTTACTCTCCTGCTGTAAACAAGATTGCCCTTTTCCGCAGCTTGTTTAGAGGGCGGGAGGATGTTTATCCACTGCGCTGGGAAGGAAAGGCTGGTAAATACGGCTATTCACCAGCCTGTGTTAATGAATGGAAGAGAGAAGTCTGTCGCAAGCCTTCTGTAAAATGTGCCGATTGTGAAAGCCGGAAACTATTACCGGTAACAGATCAGGTTATTCATGACCATCTAACCGGTAAACATACTATTGGTGTTTATCCTCTTTTGGCAGATGAAACCTGCTGGTTTCTTGCTGCCGATTTTGATAAAAAAACCTGGCAGGCTGACTCTGCCGCCTTTCTGGAGACTTGCGGTGAAATGGGCGTTTCAGCAGTGTTGGAGCGCTCCCGGTCCGGCAATGGAGGTCACGTTTGGATTTTCTTTGATCATCCCGTACCGGCGTCCCTGGCCCGGAAGCTTGGCTGTACTATTTTGACACGCACAATGGAGCGAAGGCACCAAATTGGTTTTGATTCTTATGACCGCTTTTTCCCCAACCAGGACACCATGCCTAAAGGTGGGTTTGGGAATCTGATTGCCCTGCCCCTGCAGAGCATACCCCGTAAAACTGGCAACAGCTTGTTTCTGGATCAGAACTTTGAACCTTACGAAGATCAGTGGATATTCCTTTCCACGTTAAAAAAGGTTAGGACTGACGAAGCAGAGACTATCGTACAGGAAGCAACACGTACAGGCAGTATTATAGGGGTGCGGAAAAGTTTCGCCGATGGCCAGGAAGAAGAAGATCCCTGGCTGCTGCCACCTTCAGGAAAAAGAGTAGAGGCGCCGATTTTAGAACCCATACCGGATAAGGTAAGGACAGTCCAAAGCAATATGATTTATATTGACAAAAACGGTTTGCCACCTGCCATGATAAACCGCCTGATGCGCATAGCCGCTTTTCAGAACCCTGAGTTCTATAAAGCTCAAGCTATGCGGCTGCCAACCTTCGGTAAACCCCGTGTAATTGCGTGTGCGGAAGATTTCCCCCGGTACATTGGCCTGCCCCGGGGAAGTTTGGATGAAGTACGGGAACTGCTGAAAGTGTATAACAGTGAAGTAGAATTAACAGACGAACGTTTTGAGGGCAGGACAATAGATGTTGCTTTTAATGGTGAGTTAAGTTCATTACAGCAAATGGCTGCGAAAGCATTACTAGCTTATGACAATGGTATCCTGTCCGCCGCCACAGCTTTTGGTAAGACTGTAGTTGCGGCCTGGCTTATAGCTGCCCGCGGAGTAAATACACTTGTATTGGTCCACCGCCGGCAGCTTATGGATCAATGGAAGGAACGTTTAGCCGCGTTCCTTGATTTGCCGCCAAAATCCATTGGGCAAGTCGGTGGCGGTATAGACAAACGAACTGGCATCATTGATGTTGGAATCATCCAAAGCTTAAGCCGCAGAGGAGAAGTTAAGGACCTTGTAGGCGAATATGGCCAGGTTATTATTGATGAATGCCATCACCTTTCCGCTTTTAGTTTCGAACTGGTGCTGAAACAGGTTAAGGCCAGATATGTATACGGGTTGACTGCAACGCCAGTTCGTAAAGACGGGCACCACCCGATTATTATGATGCAGTGCGGACCTATCCGTTTCCGGGTAGACGCAAAGAGACAGGTAAAGGCCAGGCCCTTTGAGCACATAGTTATTCCGAGGTCTACGACCTTCAGGATGCCTCCTGAAACTATCAGCCCGGGTATCCAGGATGTCTATGCCGCTTTGGTCTCGGATGAACAACGAAATGACTTGATATTCGATGACCTCCTGTTGGCTCTGGAAGCAGGTCGCTCACTTGCTGACTGAACGGACAGAGCACCTTGATTACTTTGTCAACAGGCTTAAGGGTTTTGCACGGAATATTATTGTCATGAGGGGCGGCATGGGGAAAAAACAGCGAAAAGCTTTGGCCGATCAGCTTGCCAGTATACCGGACCAGGAGGAGAGGGTGATCATTTCTACCGGGCGATACATTGGCGAGGGTTTTGACGATGCCAGGCTGGATACGCTTTTCCTGGTTTCCCCAATCTCCTGGCGTGGTACACTGCAGCAGTATGCGGGGCGTTTGCACAGGCTGCACGATAACAAGCGGACAGTCCAGATTTATGATTATATTGATGTTAATGTGCCTGTACTAATGAGAATGTATGATAAGAGGCTTAAAGGTTACAGTTTCATTGGATATAATGTTCATAGAAGTTAAAATACAAAGAAACCTTCTCCAGCAGGCCCGTTTTTAGAGATTAGTTTAGCATTTTATACAGTGACTCAATGTATGCTTGGATACTGTGGATTTTATCCAATATGGCCCGCCTCCACCAAATTTGTAAAACAGCTCAGGTCAAATTGGCCTGAGTTTTTGCTTTTGTGTGAAATGGGGTTCGACGTGGAAGGTGAGTGCTTGGTATTAGTAGGTTGTAGGTTTTAGGATGTCAAACCCCCGTTATCATTGTCAGACATCAAAGTGGGTGGTAGCGGTGATGCTGTTAATCTAATGCGAAATAAGATGTCTTTTCAAGACTTGCTTACCATTCAGGGAAGCAGGAGTTTTTGTTCAATACGGGAATATACACAAGTTGGGTTATGATTATATCCGCTTTCCCCCTGTTCCATTTGAGGTATACCGGTTGGGAACTGGTTAAAGCAGATAATTACGGCATAAAGTACAACAGCCAAAGAGACTCCAGTTCAAAGGCCTTTGACCGGTCGCCAATTATGGTTGAAAGCCGGTGCTTATGAAGTGGCACTGTTGGATGATAAATATCAGGAGATTATCAGGCATACCCGGTTATTAAGTACGATGGAGAGACAATGAAGAAAACAAAACAATATAACATCAAAACCTTATACTTTTCGGATCGAATAAGGGAAGCAATGGACAGAGTCTTTGACCATCCCCTTACCATAATCGAAGCACCTATGGGATATGGCAAGACAACCGCTGTTAAAGGCCTCTTAAACAATGCCGGGGTCAACGTATTGTGGCAAACGGTTTATGACGGTTATGCCAGCAGTTTCTGGAGTGGATTCAGTAAACTCTTCGCGGAGCTTGACGAATGTGCCCTGAGACTTGCCCGGCTTGGCCTCCCCAACGACAGTGTGTCAAGGCAGGAGGCCTTAAACCTTATTGAAGAAGTACGGTTGCCGGAAAAAACCGTAATTATAATAGATGACTATTACCTGATCGATAATACTGACATTGATAACTTTATCGTTTTTCTTGTGAAAAATGAGATAAAAAACCTCCATGTCATCATTACCACCCGGCTTGCCCTCTTTGAAAACCTGGACGAACTCAAGCTGAAAGGATATGCGTATCATATTACCAAAGAAACTCTTGAATTAACACCCAATGAAATTACCAGATATTACAGATTGTGCGGAATCAGTCTTAAGGCTGATGAAGTTAATAAACTATACACCTATACCGAAGGATGGATCAGTGCTCTGTACCTATTTATGCTGAACATGCTAAGTGATGGGGGGATTAAGCAGGAGTCGGCAGAGTCGCGGGTGCCTTTGATGCCAAGCATTTATAACCTTGTGGAAAAGGCTGTCTTCAACCCCCTGTCTGAAGAGATTAAGGAGTTTATGTTAAGCGTTTGTATTTATGATAACTTCACGGTCGAACAAGCTGAACACATATGGCAAAAGCAAAATGCCCCTGAGCTTTTAGCTGAGATTTTATCGAGAAATGTTTTCGTAAGTTATGACATTCAAATCAAAACCTATCGAATCCACAGGATTCTTACCACTTTTCTCAGAGATATTCTGGGTAGAAAAGAGCTGAGGTATAAACAGGAGCTTCATCAGAAGGCGGCCCAGTGGTACATGAAAACCGGAAATTACCTGACTGCCATGCATCATTACTATCTATGCCAGGATTTTGATAAACTGCTTGATGCAGTGGAGATTGACAAAGGCAATAGCATATACTTCGAGCAAAAGGATTTGTTCATCAAGTACTTTGAGGAATGTCCCAAGAAGCATAAGCACAATCATCCGGTTGCTTTGCTGATTTATGCCATGTGTATGCTTACCTTTAATGAAATGGAACTGTTGGCCGAGGCATGCAGCGAATTTATCTGTCATTTGGAAAGCCCTGACCTTGATCATGATAGCAGGAACCAGCTTATAGGTGAATATGAGCTGTTGCAGAGCTTTACAAAATATAATGATATTATGGAAATGTCGCAGCACCATAGAAAGGCCTGTGAACTGGTTAGAACCTCGGCTGTGTTCCTTGACACTAAAGGCCCTTGGACCATGGGCTCACCCTCTGTTTTATATATGTTTCACAGGGAAGCCGGCAAACTTGCCAATGAGGTGAGTGATCTGAAAGACAGCATGCCCTATTACTATCAATTAACCAGGGGGCACGGCAATGGTGCGGAATATGTAATGGCGGCAGAATGGCATTTTAATCTAGGTGACTTTGAAAAAGCAGAAATCGCAGTACATAAGGCTTTATATTTGGCCAATATTCAACCAGAGATCGTGATCTGTGCCATGTTTTTGCAGATACGGATAGCATTGATGAAGGCTGATTTTCCAAACGTTCTTTACTTATTGGAGCGAATGAAGGAAGGCATAAATCAGAAGAAATTGTATTCCTTGATACATACACTTGATATGTGTGAAGGCTTTATTTATGCTTGTCTGAAGCAGGGGGGCAGAATCCCGGCCTGGATAGTAAATGGTGATTTTAATTCAAGCCGCCTATTATTTCCGACTACAGCATTCTACAATATCATTTATGGCCGGACGCTTTTGATAAAAGGCGATTATCTTAAAATGATCGGAATTGCAGAGCAGTTCAAAGTAATCGCCGCGGTTTCCCCCAATCTATTAGCGGATATCTATACCTGCATTTATGTGGCAGCAGCCAATGAGAGGATCTATCAATGGGATGATGCCCTTGGCACACTGAAGCAAGCGCTTGATATAGCCGTGCCGGACAGAGTGTATATGCCCTTTGTGGAAAACTACGACTACGTAAAACCGCTTCTGGAGCAGATTCACAGGGAAGGTAATTATGGTGATCATATCGCCAGAATCTTTAAACTTGGCGCCACATATCAAAATGCTACCACGCAGATTATCAGGGATTATTTCACGCTAATAAAGCCTAAATTGACCGAAAGGGAATTGGAGATAGCTTTACTCGTCGTTGATGGTCTAACCAACAAGGAAATCGGAAAGCGCCTGTATATATCCGAGAATACGGTAAAAACCCAGCTGAAAAGTATTTTTGATAAACTGGGGGTCAACTCCCGGTCTCTTTTAAAGCAATATTTACAAAAAGAGAATGAATAATTCTACCCAAAATCACCCACCGGGTGATATAAATGATAAAAAATCCACTGTACAATTTGTGTATGGTGGATTTTTATTTTACGTATAAAGGAGGAGTCAATAATGAAGAAGTTTTGTATAATGTTAGTTCTGCTGCTGTCTTTAATAATGAGCGGGTGTGGAGGAAAACAAGAACCGCAAGATTTGAGCAATACCACGAACACAGTTCAAGAAAAGATCAGCACCTCCGGCAATGATCGATATGACATTAACAAAGCAAGCTATGCTGTTAAGAATGTAAAAATTAACTATCCTCAGCTAAGCAATTTAAGTGACAGCATCAAACAGAACAAAATCAACGAGTTAATAAAGACATCAGCGCTGGAAGTTCTGGACGACTATAAAGATGATATCAACAGTCTGAACTTAAATATGGACTTTGAAATCAAATACCAGGGAACTGATTTTCTAAGTATTGAATATCTGGGATTGGCCATAGTGAAAGGCGCTGCTTATCCGGTCCACGTGCTGCAAACCGCCAACATCGACATGGTTAAAGAAAGAATACTTGTCTTGAGTGATGTGGTGATCGTCAACGACAGCTTTATTGAAAAATTCCAGGCAGGCCAATACAAGGCCTACAGTTCGGATTTGAACCTGCAATCAGCAGGAGTGCTTAAGGATAAATTGAGCAATTTCAACAGCCAGGATTTGATGGAAAGCTTGAAACAGCGGTCAGCCAGGTTTTATTTTACCAAAGATGCGCTGGGAGTAAGCGTCGAAGTGGCACATGCAGCAGGCGATCATCTGGAAATGGAGATGCCGTATAAGGATTTGAGCGGCTTGCTGTTGGTAAAACCTGATCCAAAATAACTATAGATGATGAAAGGGGAAAAAGGATGAATTGCACAAGGTGTAACACAGAACTGCAAGAGAATTCGGTATTTTGCCCGAAATGCGGCGAAAGGGCGGATGGATCACAGACGGTAAACAGTGGGAGTACGAACATGCTTGAAAAATTTAAAAGGCTCAGCACACTGAATAAGGTTCTGACAATAGGCGTGGCAGCTATTGTACTTTTCTTTGCTTATGCTATTTTCAGTCCTGATGATAATACTACTGCACCCAATGCTGCTAAAAATCAGACTGCCCCAGCAAAAACAACAACGCAAACTGAACAAAAAGACACAGGAACGCAAACAACACAAACCGACACATCCTGGCAATCTGAAGAAAACCAACAGGCTGATAAGGCAAAGAATGGCTTTAATAAAGTTACCTACAGTGACGGATCATATTATGAGGGGAATTTTGTTAACGGTAAGAAGCAAGGAAAGGGAACATTTGTCTCAGCAAAAGGAAACATGTCTGTGGGAGATTTCGTAGATAACCAGATAACCGGTCAGGAGGAAGTTGCCTATAAAAACGGTGACTTTTATGAAGGTAGGATGGTTAGAGGTATGAGAGAAGGAAGCGGTAAGTATACATTTGCCAGCGGCGAATACTACGACGGAATGTGGAGCGCGGATAAGCGGCATGGCTATGGTGTTAATTATTACACCAATGGGAACGTATACGAAGGCTATTATGTCAACGGCCTCCGTCAGGATACCCAGGGCAAGCTTACTTATTCGAATGGCGTAGTCTATCAGGGCGAATTTAACAATGATAAAATGACCGGACAGGCAACGAAGTATTACAGCGATGGTATATACCGGGGCTCCTTCGTAGATGGAAAGCGTGCTGGCTATGGCCAGTATCAGTGGGAATCAGGCAGCGTATACGATGGATACTGGGAAAACGATAAGATGAACGGTCAGGGCACATTCTATAATGGCAACACCGGCGTCACGGATTTTGGCACATGGCAGGACGGTGTTCTGGTAACCAGGGGTTGATCTCCCATTCAAGCGGGTAACCGGACTCTCACCCATTGTTGTACTGGTCTTCGGCACGTTGGTTTTTATGACACTTTGCTGATATATGGGATTGATTAGACGTCGCATAACTAAAATGCCATTTTGGAATGGTGGTATGAATGTATTAACGGAGGTATTTACATGATTTCCATTAAGAGGGTGGTGCCCCGGGAGAATTATAAATTGGAAGTGCTGCTCGATAACGGCAGCACTGTCATCCTCAACCTGGAAAGCAGGCTTTCCACTGTCCGTTTCGGCTTACTTAGGGACAAGGATTTTTTTGCCCGGGTGACGACCGACGGGAACTATATTCGCTGGGAGGGCAAAATTGAAATATCGGTCAGAGAGGTATTCCAATTGGCGCAGAAGTAACACCTATAAATAGATACGCAGCTGCTGCTGGCAAAAACATTTATGTTTTGCCGGATCAGCTTTATCGGGATTATTTCGCTAATGGCAAATATAAATACCCGCCTCCACCAAAATTAAAGCATAAGGCGACTGGTAGTGTAACTTAAAGCATAAAGTGTCCGTTTAGGACACTTTATGCTTTAAATATATAACGGCCATTTTATGCCTTTAAACATATATCTAATTGGCGGAAAATACTAAATGCTATAATAGTTGTATTGGAGTCAAGTGGATACCCCCGGATTAAAAAATGGAAGGTTTAGCTGCTATGAAAAAAGGACAGGAAAATCAAGCACACCTTGTTCAGCATCAAAAGAGAGGGGATAACAATGACGGCCTCCCAGCAGTCAGATTTCTTGAAAATATAGCCTGCGAGTACGATAGCGAAGGCAACGCGGCCAACCTTGCGGAAACGCTCGAAGTACGCCGGTGCGAACGATACCGGTCAGCCGATGCAGCGGCCATCACAACCGAAAGTGTACGTATCGATTACACACGAATCAGCAGAGTGCCGGACGGCAGATTCCATACGGAGGTCGATGGCGCGCGCTTCGAGTGCTTTTACCATGCAAGCGAATACGATTACCTCTACGTTGTGCTGGATACCATGCGCGATGACAAGACAATTGCGCTCGGGCCGCTCCCCCGCTTTCATAAGTGGTCATGGAATACATTTCTGAGAGGACATCTGCTAAGCATCGAAGACCCGATGTACTTTGAATCGGACATCCCTGTCGGCTGGTTCTACGGCACGCGTGAACAAGACTACCGCGACGCAACAGCAAAGCTCGTTAGGAACGTGGCGCGATGCCTCGGCATCCCTAACGAGCGAATTATCTTCTATTCAATCTCATCGGGAGGCACATCGGGCTTGTTCACCGCTGCGAAAATACCCGGCAGCATTGCCATAGCATCGAATCCCCAACTTGACCTCACGCGTTTTATCCCCAGCGCACTCGTCAGGTTCAAAGAATGTACTGGAATTGATCTTGCCTGTGAAAAGCAACATGGAGATGTAGGGCGTGTCGATTTCGCGCATGTTTTCTCCGCGGAAAGCCTTTCCAAGTACCTGGTCATTGTGAATTGCCGTTCGAAGATGGATTTCAATGAGCAACTTATCCCTTTCTGTCAAGCACTTGGCATAACCCCTCATTATGGTCTGCAACGGGTGGGGAACTTAATTATCTGGATAATCGATGCCCTGGCCCGCACCCTCACATTTGCTTTGAAAGCAAGACCATGTACTTCGCCATCGATTTCCTTGCAAAGACATTAGCGGGTGGCGGCGATACTGATCGGCTGAAGCCGCTTTACATCCTGATTAGCGAGTTCTGGCATGAAAAGGCGGGGCTGATTGCCGGGGATCCTGCCTGCCTCGCCGACGCGGACCCGCTCGCACTAGCTAATCTGATTGTCTGACGTTAATAACCACTATATATAGAAGGTACTTGAGTCAAGCGCATACCCTTTTTAATTAATTGCTTCTCGAATAGAACAAGCTTGATTTATTACAGGGGTATTTTTCAAAAGGAAGCGGCAGAACCGTCCCTGTGCTTCCCGATTAACTCAATTTTACAATTAACTAAAAATTTAGACAAAAATGTGATTGACAAAACACGGTCAAGAAAGTAGTATTTATTTATAATTTAAATAATTCAAAGGCATTGACGGAGAGAGTACGTTTCAGCCGAACGTTTTAGCGAGCCGGAGACGGTGCAAGCCCGGTACCAGTAGTCTGAACCCGAAGATCACTCCTGAGCTGCGGACCGAAAGAGAAATCCAGTAGGCTCCGACGGTTTTCCCCCGTCACCGGGAACGCATATGATGGTATGTTTGTATTGGGTGGTATAGCGGATGCCTTTTAGGCTTTCGTCCCTTTGGGACGAAAGCCTTTTTAATGTTATAAAGCTAATGACTGGAGGAAAAGCAATGGCGACCAATGGTATGGTTGAAATTCGCTGGCACGGCCGGGGCGGGCAGGGAGCCAAGACGGCCTGCCTGTTGCTGGCTGATGTGGCCGGTTTAGGAGGAAAATTCGTGCAGGGGTTCCCGGAGTATGGCCCTGAACGTATGGGAGCCCCTATTACGGCTTATAACCGCATCAGTGACAAGCGGTGTACTATCCATTCCAACATTTACTACCCGGACTATGTAGTTGTGGTGGATGAAAGCCTGCTGGAAAGCGTAGACGTTACCGGCGGACTGAAAGAGGGCGGTGCGGTAATCATTAACACTCCCAGCTCTCCCCGGGAGATGCGCCCCAGGCTGCGGGGGTGGACCGGAAAAGTCTGTACCATAGATGCCCGCCGCATTTCAGAAGAGTTCCTGGGGAAAAACTTGCCGAATACCCCAATGCTGGCCGCTGTGGTTAAGGTGGGCGGCGTTCTGGAAACCGGTCGTTTCTTAGTTGATATAGAAGAATCATTTAAACATAAATTCGCCAACAAGCCCCAGGTTATCGCGGGTAACATGGCAGCGCTGAATAAATCCATGGAAGAGGTGCAGGTTGGATGATAAAAGCGAAGGATATCAACGAAAATACACCCTGGCAGGACCTGACCCCCGGCGGGGAGATCTACGAACCTGGAACCGCGCGGGCCTTCAATACCGGTAACTGGCGGACCGACACGCCTGTTTTTCATGAGGAAGCATGTAAACACTGTATGCTTTGTATTCCATTCTGCCCGGACTGTGCCATTCCGGTAAAGGGCGGGAAGCGTCTGGATTTTGATTATATGCACTGCAAGGGCTGCGGCGTTTGTGAGGACGTGTGCCCCTTCGCGGCGATTACAATGGTGGCTGGAGGTGGGGCCAAATGAGCAGCCGCCTCTCCGGCAACGAGGCTGTGGCATATGCCATGAAGCAGATCAATCCCGATGTCATGGGAGCGTTCCCGATCACTCCCTCCACAGAAATTCCTGAATACTTCGCCCAGTATGTGGCTAACGGCGAGGTAGATACTGAATACGTAACCGTGGAGTCTGAGCACAGTTCAATGTCCGTGTGCCTGGCGGCGCAGGCTGCCGGGGCAAGGACCGTCTGTGCTACTTCCTCCTGCGGGCTGGCGCTGATGTACGAGGTCTTGTATGTGGCGGCTTCGTGCCGTCTGCCTATTACACTGGCCTGTGTCAACCGGGCCCTTTCGGGCCCCATTAACATAAACCACGACTACTCCGACTCTATGGGAGCCCGTGACAGCGGCTGGATCCAGATCTATGCCGAAAATAATCAGGAGGCCTATGACAATTTTCTTATGGCCATGCCTATCGGTGAGACCCCAAGTGTGCGCCTGCCGGTGATGATCTGTATGGACGGCTTCATTACCAGCCACGCCGTTGAGAATATAGAGCTTTTGGAGACGGATGCCGTGCGCAAGTTTGTCGGGGAATATAACCCTGAAAACTACCTGCTGAAAAAAGAAAATCCGCTGGCGGTTGGGCCGTACGATATAAGTCCCTATTACATGGAACACAAGGTCCAGGAGGCTGAGGCGATGAAGGCGGCCAAGGCCCGCATACTGGAGGTAGCCGCGGAGTTTGAAAAGATTTCCGGCCGGCGCTACAGCATGTTTGAAGAATACAGGATGGAGGACGCGGAACTGGCCCTGGTCCTGATGGGGTCAAGCGCGGGCACTGCCAAAGCTGCTGTCGACAAGCTGCGGGAGAATGGAGTAAAAGCGGGGCTGGTTAAGATCAGGGTGTTCCGCCCTTTCCCGGGCGAGGAACTGGCCAGGGCTCTGGCCAATACCAGGGCCGTTGCCGTCATGGATAAGTCCGAGGGATTTTCAGCCAACGGAGGCCCTTTATTCGCGGAGACCCGCAGCGCCCTGTATGATCTGAAGGAACGCCCGTATCTGATTGATATTGTTTACGGTTTGGGCGGCCGTGACGCAAAAACCGGGGATTTTGAAAATGTATTCGGCCGGCTGGCGGATATTGCTGCGACCGGCGAAGTTGGACCGGTATATACTCATATGGGTCAGAGGTCGAAGGAGGAGTAACATGAGCAGGGTATATAACCTGAAACAAGAAGTAGAGAAGCCGGCACGTCTCACCGGAGGGCACCGGCTCTGCGCCGGTTGCGGCGCCGGGGTCGTTGTGTCGGGTGTACTGCGCGCCCTGGATAGAGAGGACAGGGCAGTGGTGGTTAACGCTACCAGCTGCCTGGAGGTCTCTACCTTTATGTATCCTTACACAGCCTATATGGACAGCTTCATCCATTCTGCTTTTGAAAACTCCGCGGCTACCTGTTCCGGAGTGGAAGCGGCATATAACGCTTTGAAACGCCGGGGCAAGGTGGAAGGGACCGTCAAGTTTATTACTTTTGCAGGTGACGGCGGCACCTATGATATAGGTTTTCAATCCCTGTCAGGCGCCATGGAACGCGGCCACGATATGGTCTACGTCTGCTATGACAACGAGGCTTATATGAATACCGGAATTCAGCGTTCATCCGCAACACCCCAATTTACCCGCACGACTACCACCCCCACAGGTTCTGTGGGGCAGGGCAAGAAACAGAACAAAAAAGATCTGACTGAAATTTTGGTGGCTCATAATATTCCTTATGTGGCTCAGACTGCCCCCATGAACAATTTCAAGGATCTGCACACCAAGTCTTATAAGGCTATTTATACCAGGGGTCCTTGCTTTTTGAACGTATTGTCCCCCTGTCCCCGCGGCTGGGACTACCCTATGGCCAAGCTGGCGGAGATTACCAGGCTGGCGGTGGATACCTGTGTCTGGCCCCTTTACGAAGTAGAGGAAGGGGAGTGGCGCCTTAGCTATACACCGAAGAAAAAGCTGCCCGTGGAAGACTTTTTACGCCCTCAGGGCAGATTCCGCCACATGTTCCAGAAAGGCAACGAGTGGATGGTTGAAGAAGCGCAGCTGTATGTGGATCAAAAATGGGAACGCCTGCTGGAGCGAACCGGCGCTTAAAATCTTTGCGGAGACTGGGAGTAAGTCTAAAAATATGGTATGATAATTTTTAACAAGGGAGGTTTTGCCTGTGGAACGATCAATGTTTACTAACGAAGTTATTTTATCCTGGCTCCAGTATTTTTCACAGTACGTTGATATCAACCTGGCAAAACTTAAAATGCTGGATATTACAGGGAAGAACAAAAACCTGATTCCGGCCATTATGTGCAACCGGGCGGTACTGGTCTTCACGGACGCCGGCCATCCGGAAATTTTCTATGACATGTGGAACGCGGAACTGGGAGACTGCGTCATCTGGTATAACGAGGGCTCGGACCCGTGCGGCGAGATCAAGCACGACAAGGTCTCAGACATGATCAACCGCGGGATCAATTACTCCGCGGCGATGTTGATCCTGAATCCCAACGCCGCCACGAATTATCAGATAGGCATTGAGAACAGCCGTTTTGCCAAAGGCTCCGTCCATTATGTCTGCCGGGAAGCCAGGGTTGTTATAATGAATAAGCTCAACCTGGGAGACCAGGACAATATATGCGTAATCTCGGGCGAGAGCATCGCGGTGGAGGCCGCTATCATTGCCGCCGAGGGCAGTGTCATTGCTGTGGAATATGACCGCAGGGACTATAATACCATGAAATGTAATGTTGAGAAATTTGGCCTGAACAACGTAACAATCGTTGAGTCTCTGGAAGATGGGGCACTGGATGACCTTTCGGTGCCGGACATAGCATTTATAGTGGCTTCGCCGAGGATCGGCAGTGAAATAAAGAGCCTGCTGGCAGTCAATCCCGCCATGAGATTTGTGGTCTACTCGTTGGACTTTGAAATCCTGGCTTCTCTGCCTGCTTTGTTTCGGGAAAACGGCCTGGAGCGCACTGAAGCAATTCATATAGGTGTATCGCGAGTCAACAGCAAAAACATGATGGAGCGGTTTCCAGCCCCCTGGGTGGTCTCCGGCAGAAGCATCATAGGATAATAAAAATCATTTAGGTCTGGATACCGCTGGCAAATAACCTAAAACTTTATTATTTTTTAATTATTTAGAAATACATTTTTAATTTCCCCCCTTTATAATTTAAACAGCACTACCTTAAATTATTTCAGAGGGGGAATCATTGTGGATTTACTGAATGTTGTTTACATAGTTTTATTTTCTCTAGGAGGGGTAATGATCGTTGCATTATCAATAATGGAAGATGTAAAACATGATGAAGAAAAGGGCCATTAGGTTGGCCAAAGCAGCATTTTGCTTGATTTACATCTATCCTGCCGAGGATGCACAAGGTTTTCAACATCAATCCATCGCCCACCTCCACCAATACTGTAAATAAATACTTAACAGCAAATAAATGCGGCGCAAAGCGCCGCATTTACTATCTCCGATAGGGGAGGGGGTCAGGCTTGAAATATTTACTTATTCTTCACCTGATAGCCAAGCAATGAATAAGTAAATATTTCAAGCCTGACCCCTAGTTATTGACCGAATCGGTTTATGGCAATAGAATATTATTAACCGAATCGGTCGATGGAAACTAGTGAGGTGGGATTTTTGGATAGATTTCTTAGTTTGCCTGAGGAAAAACAGAAGGTCATAATTGATGCCGCCCTTAAAGCATTTGGCGCTAACGGCTATAAAAAAGCATCCACAAGCGATATCGCTGCTGCGGCAGGTATTTCAAAAGCCATGATATTTCATTACTTCGGTACCAAAAAGACATTATACCTATATCTGATCAAAATGTGCGTCGAAATTATTATGAAAGAAGTTGATGAACATTTTGATAACACGGTTACGGACTTCTTCGACCGGATTATGCTATCGACTAAAATTGAAATTTCGGTAATGAAAAAATACCCTGCAATTCTGACTTTTCTAACCAGAATTTATTTTGAAAATGATGAAGAGGTAAAAGATGATATACAAGCCATTTTAACTGTGGGTGAAGGTTTTAGAAATAAAATAGCTTTTGATGGCATGGATACCTCCAAATTTAAAGACGGTGTTGACCCCAAACTGGTCTTGAAAATGCTTACTCTGTTCGCGGATGCCTTTACGCATCAGCTATCGAGTAAAACTGACATTGATTTTGATAGCTTGATCAAAGAATTCGAAGAATATATGAAATTACTTGAAAACAACCTCTACAAAGAGGAATTTCTAAATAGTTCAGGCTTGATACCTGGCCGGTTTGGCATTGAGAATTAATGAAAAGGAGATTATGTATGAATTCATATATACTTGGTTTTCAGGAAATCGATAAAGCCAAGCTTGCGCTGGTCGGGGGCAAAGGCGCCAATCTGGGGGAACTATCCGGACTAAAGGGTATACCAGTGCCAGAGGGCTTTTGCGTCACTACTGAAGCGTATAAAGAGATTATCGGGAATAACGAGGAGTTTTATTCACTGCTGGATAAGTTGTCCCTCATAAAAGCGGACAACAGGGATAGTATTGGTGAAATCAGCTCAAAAATCCGAAAGGTCATCGAAGGAATTGCTATTCCAAAAGGTATCGAAAATGAGATTATCCATCGTCTTGGCCAACTTGGTGAAAAAAATGCTTATGCCGTACGTTCCAGCGCCACGGCGGAGGATCTGCCGGCAGCCTCCTTTGCGGGCCAGCAGGATACGTATCTGAACATCATCGGAAAGGAAGCTATACTGAGGCATATCAGAAAATGCTGGGCATCGCTGTATACCGACCGTGCCGTGACCTACCGCATCCGAAACGGCTTCAATCACCGCAGGGTCCATCTGTCCGTCGTCATCCAAAAGATGGTTTTCCCGGAGGCGGCGGGGATCATGTTTACTGCCGACCCCGTCACGTCAAACAGGAAGGTTTTATCCATCGATGCCGGCTTTGGGCTCGGTGAAGCTCTGGTCTCCGGCCTGGTAAACGCAGATATCTATAAGGTGCGTGACGGCAGAATCGTTGATAAGAAGATATCCGCTAAGAAGCTGGCTATCTATGCCTTAAAAGAAGGAGGAACGGAGGAGAAGAGGATCGATGCCGGGCGTCAGAATATGCAGACGCTGACAGACGAACAGATTTTACAGCTTGAACGCATGGGCAGAACTATTGAGGCCTATTTCGGCTGCCCACAGGATATCGAATGGTGCCTGTGCGAAAATAAATTTTTTATCGTCCAGAGCCGTCCCATCACCACCTTATACCCTATACCAGACGTTCAGGATGGTAAAAACCATGTGTACATGTCTTTCAGCCATCAACAGATGATGACCGATGCCATGAAACCATTGGGGTTATCTTTTTTTCAGTTATTATCCGACGATTTCCCGCTAATTGAAGCCGGTGGAAGGTTGTTTATTGATCTGGCCCACGATTTGGCTTCTCCCATAGGACAAAAGATTGTAGTCTTGGCTGCGGGCAAAATCGATCCTCTCATGTATAACGCTATCAAGACCTTAATGAAGCGAAAAGACTTTATGAAATCATTGTCGCGGGGTAAAAGAGCCTTCAGTATGGGTTCAGGGTATTTCACATGGGCGCTGCCTATTGAGTTTATCAAGATATACCGCAGCAACGACAAAAGCCTTGTTCAAACTCTAATGTCCCGGAATGAAGCGTCTATCAGGGATCTGCGGCAAAGGATTGCAGACCTATCCGGAGAAGAACTTTTTGCCTTTATTATAGAAACTCATAAACAATTAAAAAAAGCCATGTATAATCCACAAGGTATGGCCCTAATCTATGTGGGGGTATATGCCGTGAGTTGGATTAATAAGAAAATGGAAAAATGGCTGGGCGAAAAGAGTGCGGCAGATTCGCTTTCCCAATCGGTAGCCAATAATGTTACATCTGAAATGGGGCTGGCGTTGTTGGATGTAGCAGACGTCGTACGGCAATATCCGGCGGTAATGGAGTATTTTCAACACGCCAATAATGAGACTTTTTTTGAGGACTTGGCCAAGTTGGAAGGCGGCAATGCCGTCAGCAAATCCATGCGGGCGTATCTTGAAAAATACGGCATGCGTTGTTCCGGTGAGATCGATATCACCAGGCCCCGCTTCAGCGAACAGCCGACCGTGCTCGTCCCCATGATTCTCAGCAACATCAAGAACTTTGAGCCGAATGCTCATAACACCATATTTGAGCAGGGCCTGCTGGAAGCTAAGCAGAAGGAACAGGATCTCCTAAACCGTTTGGAACAGTTGCCCGGTGGAAAACAAAAGGCCAAAAAGACAAGGAAGATGATTAGCCGATTGCGCAATTTCACCGGCTATCGGGAATACCCGAAGTACTTGATGATTGGGCGTTACTGGATCATTAAGCAGGCCTTGCTGAAGGAGGCCGCTAGGCTCGTGCAAAAGGGGGTTATCCGGGAGAAGGAGGATATCTACTACCTGTCTTTTGAGGAGTTCCGGGAGGTCGTTCGGACAAACCAGCTGGATTACAGCATCATAACGAAGCGAAAAGAGGAATATGAGGTCTATGAGAAATTAACACCTCCCCGTATAATGACCTCTGAAGGCGAGGTTATACCCGGTGCATACGATACCGGCAACATCCCGCAAGGTGCTTTGGCGGGCATACCCGTTTCATCCGGGATCGTTGAGGGCCGGGCACGGGTCATTTTAAGAATGGATGCCGATATAGAGGAAGGCGATATTTTGGTCACGGCATTTACTGACCCCAGTTGGACACCGTTGTTTGTATCTATAAAAGGTTTGGTGACGGAAGTAGGCGGGATGATGACCCACGGCGCCGTAATTGCCAGAGAATACGGCCTGCCTGCAGTTGTAGGCGTGGAAAATGCCACCGGGCTGATCAAAGACGGGCAGAGAATCCGGGTAAATGGAACTGAAGGCTATGTAGAAATCCTATAACGGGGAAGATGTTGGCCTTTTCTAACAGATAATAAATGCGGCGCAAAGCGCCGCATTTATTATCTCCGATCCGCTTTAACCAAAATTGTAGTCGTAACAGTAACGGTAGAGCTCGATGGTTTCTTCAACGGAAGGTACGCGCGGGTTGTTGGCCGGGCTGCCGCTGGCGAGGGCGTCAGTTGCCATCTTGGCTACCACCTGCTCGAATTTATCACGCTCTATGCCCCAGGTCTTCATGTTGGGTATTTTCAAATCTTTGCACAGCTGGATGAGGTCTTGAAGTAAAGTTTCAACTACCTCTTGATCGCGTTTATTTTGCAGCTCAGGTTTCAGCAAACGGCCGATTACAGCCAGCCTTTCAGTGGCATGTCCTTTGGTAAATTCGAGCACACCCGGCAGCAGCATGGCGTTTGAGACCCCGTGGGGCACATGGAACATCGCTCCGATCGGGCGGGACATGCCATGCACCAGGCACACTGAAGAATTTGAAAATGCCATCCCCGCCTGGGTGGCGGCAAGAGACATGTTTTCCCTGGCGTCGATATCACTGCCGTTGGTGTAAGCTAATTTCAGGTTTTCCCAGATCAGCTTAATCGCCGAAAGGGCGAGGATATCTGTCAGGGGCTGGGCAAGCCGGGAGATATAACCTTCAACAGCGTGACAAAGGGCGTCTATTCCTGTCGCCGCTGTAACATGCGGCGGCAGCGACAATGTCAATACCGGATCAACAATAGCGACAGATGGCATGAAGGCAAGGTTTTTAATCATCATCTTCACATCATCTTTGGAATTGTTAATGACCGTTACGCTGGTCACTTCCGAGCCTGTCCCCGCAGTGGTGGGGACAACGATCAGCTTTACCGGGTCTTTTTTGATCGGGGTCTTCATTCCGATGTAGTCGCCTATGTAACCTCCGTTGGAAGCAAGCACCGCCACCGCCTTGGCCGTGTCGATACAGCTGCCGCCTCCGACCGCTACAATCACATCGCATTTTTCACGCAACAACAAGTCCAGTGATTCAGCGACATGGATATCGCTGGGCTCCGTATCAACATTGAGGTATGCCGTATACGCAACTTCAGCTTGTTCCAGGTGCTTTTCGCAGCGGGATAAAACGCCAAGCTTCTCCATGATGTGGTCGCTGATGATTAGCGCCTTGCTGCCGCGAAGTGCTGTTTGCTCACCGATGGTCGAAAACGAACCGCGCCCGTAAAATAAAACCTGTGTCATGCGAAACTCCGTAAAGGACTCCATACACTCACTTCCTTTATTAGTTAACTGTTTACGGCAGGGGAATTAAAGTATATACACCCAGGGCGCCGAGCGCCACCATTACGCTCCACATGCTGAAGATAGACACGGCCGGCGGGTCGATGTAAGTGTCGGCGTGGATTGTGAACGTGCATGCCCAGAACTGGGCCGCGAAAGCGGCGCCGATACCGAAGAGGGCGCCCCAGACCAGGCTGCCGCTGGCAATGGCGGCGCCTGCCGCAACTAAAGAGATGTGGTGGGTAACAGGCATTTTGGCGCCGAACTGCAGGAACACGAGGCTAAAGCCGGAAATGCCGAAGCCGAGAAAAGCGCCGCCACGGTCGGCGCCAAGCAACAACGCCAGGTAACTTGACAACAGGCCGGCTGTCAGGCCGATCACGACATTCTCAGAGATATTCATCTGCCAGGGGAGCCATAAGGCGCTTTTTTCCGTCGGCTTATAACGCTTTTCCCCCTCCGCGACTTTGCCGAACAAGCCGCTCTCGCTGAACATCAGCCTGGCGATTATGGCCATAATGGTGATAGAGATAGCAAGGCCGTCCGTCCAGTGCATGCCGTTCCATTTGAATGGCAGCTGCGTTAAAAAGATCCAAGCGAGGACGGCGCTGAGCATACCGAACAGGCCGCCTACCAACAGGACGTCCGGGCGTTTGAGCCCCATCAGGCTAACCGTGATGTCCCGCCCGGGGGCCAACTGTTTCTTATGGGCGTAAGCGTGAGCGCATACCGCCGCCCCGAAGCAAGCGTGGGGGCCAAAGGTGTACCCCAGGCCGATGTTGAGCAGGAAATCCGGTCCGGCTCCGGCAACCATCAAGACCACCCCGATTATTATAAAAAAGCCGCATAGTATGAACGCCGGCAACGCTCCGATGGCAGCACCGAACATCCCTCCTGCAAAAGAAACCAGAAGGTGCATTAAACTAAGGCCTCCCAGGGGAAGTAAAAAATGACTTGTCATTGCCGTGCTCCTTTCAAATAGTAGAATTTAGTTTTTTCACATAGTTGGTAACTTTTTAAATTAATTATTTTTGAATTAAGTGATGCCCCAAAAATTTTGGCGCTTCACCCAGGCGTGATCCGCATCTGAGATCCCTCCCATCTCATGTATTTCTTGCGTTCTACACCGGTATACCGCGAAAAAGTGTTGTTTTATAATACTTGCAATTATTGTTCCGCTAAAATTCGACAAAAAAATAAAGCTCATGGACCCGGACAATTTTGGGCCGGACATGAGTTTTATGGAAAGCCTGCAGGTGGCGTTGATGAGCGAATTAAATTTACAGTATAGCCTGCCCGGGTAATTCACCTCTTCTTAGTCTGGGCTCAATTTGATAGAAAATTATTTCCGGAACATATCTTAAGCTGGGCACTAAAAAGTCCGGTTTGGACCTGGCCAGTTCCTCATATTCATTGCTGCCGGTAGCGTAAACACCAATAGTCCAGGCCCCCGCGTTGCGTCCTTCATATATGCCCGCCCCGGTATCATCAATTTTTACCACTGATTCCACCGGGTAAATATTGGCCTTGTCCATGCAGCTGAACAACATGAACGGGCTCGGCCTTCCCTTGACCATTTCAGAGTTTGCGGTGACATCAAATACCAGTCCGTATTTTTCTTTCAGCAGTTTCTCCATAGCTTCTGAGGTTTCTTGCGCGTATCCCGTGTCACAACCCACGACGATACCGGCTTCCCTGAGTTTTTCCATGCATTCCGCTGTTCCTTTTACCGGTCTGATCAGTTCATCCCTGACGACTATTTCGCTTAATAACTGCTGGTATTCTTTAAACATTCCATCAAGGTCCTTTTCCGTCCAGTTGCGCCCGTACTCCTTGCGGAATTGAATATTAACCGATTCATCTTCAAGGAGTACCCGCAGGTGGTCTCTTTTATACAAACCCATTGGTTTTCTGATGGTAGCCCAGTCGACAAAAATGTTGCGTTTAAGTAATATTCCCTCAAAAGGTATCACCGGAGATTTGCTTCCCTTTAAATCGTCACCGGGAAATATATGTCTCAAATCTTGGGGTCCGTCAACTACAACCCCTGCAGTATCAAATACACATAACTTAATCTTTCCAGCATACCTTGGCATTTCGTAAAGGCCTCCTCGAAATTTTTATGGATTAAGGGTTATAACCGCCCGGATTGAATCGAATTTAATGGTGGTAAGCCTTAACATCTCCTGTCTCCGCGGACTCCTGCAGTTCGTTGTTAGAAGCCAGGCGATATTTCAGGATTCGGCGCACTACCGTCGATTGGCTGACTTTTAATGCGTCGGCTATTTTATATGTGTTCCTGAATCGCTGGTAAGCCAATGCGAAAATTTGTCTTTCAAGTTCCTCAACAGCTTTTTTTAATGGGTAGGGCTCAGTGATGACAATCCCGTCCCGGCTTTCTTTTTTATCTGCAGCCAGGTAGTCGGGAATGTGCTCTGCCAGGATTTCATTTCCTTCGGTGGTGACGACTACCCTCTCGACAATGTTTTCCAATTCGCGAATATTCCCCGGCCAGTTATAGTTTACCAGCATGTTCATGGCCGCCGGACTGAGATCCTTGTTTATGTTGTATCTCAGGTTTAACCTGGCCAGAAAGTAATTAATAAGAGGGGGGATGTCTTCCCGCCGGCATCTTAGCGGTGGTATGGTCATGGGAATCACGTTCAGTCGGTAGTAAAGGTCTTCACGGAAGAGCCCGCCGGCCACCATGCGCCTTATATCCCGGTTGGTGGCGGTGATAATCCTTACGTCAACCTCAATCTCTTTACAGCCGCCCACCCTGATAATTTTTCTTTCCTGCAGCACCTGAAGCAGTTTCACCTGCAGGTTTAGCGGCAGTTCGGCAACCTCATCCAGGAAAAGCGTTCCACCGTTGGCCACTTCAATCAGGCCTTTTTTCCCTTCCTTCCGGGCGCCGGTGAAGGCTCCGCCCTCATAGCCGAACAATTCCGATTCCAGCAGGTTTTCAGGAATGGCGCCGCAATTTATCTGCACGAAAGGGCCTTTGGGCCGGCTTAATTTGTGGATCCGGG
This sequence comes from Pelotomaculum propionicicum, assembly GCF_048984525.1. GTDB lineage: Bacteria > Bacillota > Desulfotomaculia > Desulfotomaculales > Pelotomaculaceae > Syntrophopropionicum > Syntrophopropionicum propionicicum_A. The sequence goes on along the minus strand of NZ_JBMGJC010000020.1, from coordinate 9,752 downwards.
AAGCCAGAACACCTTTCCCCACTCCTGATTCACCGGTGATAATCACATTTGAGTCCACCTGTGCCACCTTGTCCGCCGTGTCCATAAGCCGTTTCATCTGCACGCTTACCATCGGTACTTCTTTTTCTTCTTTTAACTGTTGCTGGCGTAAATGGGCTATCATTTTACGGTAGTTTTTATTTAGGGTTTCCGTTTCTTCAAGCTTGTACTGCAGGTTAATAAATTCTGATATGTCCCGGGAGTTAATTACGACCCGGGTTATGTTGCCGGACTCGTCGAAAAGCGGGTTGCCGGTGACGATAACCTGCTTTCCGTCCCTGGTTTTCTGTGGAAGCGTTATTTTGCGCCTCTCTTTAAGCACGCTCTTAGTCACAAGGGAGGGGAAGTAGCCTGCCCTTTCCAGTTCCTCGACGTGTTTGCCGATAAGCTCCCCTGACTTAACACCACGGTTTTCTTCACCCATCTTGTTCAGCCAAAGGGTAATTCCACGGCCGTCAGTGATGTAAATTTCGTCGTAAGAAGAATTGAAGATGGCGTCCAGGTTGTTCTTGGCTTCTTTTAAATCCGCCATTTCCCGCCATAAGTCCGCGCAGTGCTTTAACTCAATAAGGGACAGTACTGTTAAGCTGTTGTTGCTCAGGGGCGTAAGTTGAACAATGACCGGTCCGCCGCCGAAATTTACCTGGCTTGCCGCCGGCCGTTCTTTTTGGCTCCAAAATTTGGCCAGCGGAGTCCCTCTAAAAATTTCTCCCGCCTGCTTTCCAATTGAATTATCCTTTTGGCATCCCAGTAAGTTTTTTGCTTTTTGGTTCATGAATACTAAAGTCTCTTTATTGTCAAGCATGACCAGGCCAACCGGCAGCGCCTCAAGGATTTCATCCCGCATTTTAAATCACTTCACTTCTCTTGATTTAAGGCTTGTCTATAAAGTTAGCAAAACATATACCTGCATATAAAGAATCCCCTCCCCTGTATCTTTTTCTGCGCGGGAAGGGGCCTTTAAAGGACGGGTTCCCGCCTGATCCGCGTATATTTTTTACCCCAACAGTTACCTTTCCGGCAACAGGAACAGGTGATTCAAATTTGAATTAAAAACAGTTCAATTTTGAATCACCTGTTCCTGTTGGAGACATTGAGTTTTCGTGTGGGTCCCCCGGTATTGATTCACGGGTGATTTGACTGCCGTCCCGTTTCCTTGACTTTTCCCGCGGATATGTCAGGCACGGCATTTGCACAATACCCTGGTTAAGCGGCCAGGCTGCCGCCGCCACATGAACACGCGGTAAAGTCCGCTGCAAATACTGCTAACCTATAAAAAGAAGGGAGTATAAAATGATGACTTCGTCTGCTGCTGTAAAAAGGCTGAAATATTGTGTCAATGGGGAATGGAAAGAATCAAAAACCGGTAAATACATGCCGGTTACCAATTCGAGCACAGGTGAATTAATGGCTGAAGCGCCCTGCTGCACCGTTGATGAGGTTAATGAGGCCGTTGAAGCCGCAAAGGCCGCTTTCCTTGCCTGGTCAAGTACGCCTGTGGGCCAAAGAGCCCAGTTAATGTTCAAGTTCAAGGCTGTCCTTGATGAGAACCTGGATGAATTAACATTGCTCGTGGCAAAAGAATTGGGGAAAAACATGGACGAGGCCAGGGGAGATGTCCTCAAAGCGATTGAAGTCGTGGAGATCGCCTGCGGGACTCCGATGATGATGCAGGGAGACGCTCTCATGAATGTGTCCGGCGGTCACGACACTGTTTTGTACCGTGAGCCGCTCGGAGTATTTGCCGGAATTGTCCCTTTCAACTTTCCGGCAATGATTCCTTTCGGCTGGATGATACCGCTTTGTATTACCACAGGCAACACCTTTGTGCTTAAAGCTGCCAGCCTGACGCCACAAACTGCGGTTAGAACTCTTGAACTGTTAATAGAAGCCGGGTTGCCGAAGGGTGTTGTAAACCTGGTAACCTGCAGCCGGAAGGAAGCGGAACTGCTGCTGAAACATCCTGACGTCAGGGGCATATCCTATGTCGGTTCCACAGATGTCGGGAGGCATATCTACTCTCTGGCGGCTGCCAACGGCAAGAGAGTCCAGGCCCTTTGCGAGGCCAAAAACCATGCTTTGGTTCTCAGGGACGCTGCTCTTGAGAGATGCGCGCTGGGCATCATCAATTCCACCTTCGGCTGCGCCGGAATGCGCTGCATGGCCCTGCCCGTAATTTGCGTCGAAGAAGCAGTCGCGGATGAATTTGTCTCATATCTCGTAAAGTTTGCAAAAGAAAGAAAGGTCGGCTGTGCCTATGACCCGTCGACCGAACTGGGCCCTGTTGTCTCAGAAGGCCATAAAAAGTTTGTTACCGACTGGATCGCAAAAGGCGTTGAAGAAGGGGCGCAGCTTATCCTCGATGGGCGGGATATCGTAGTCAAAGGTTATGAGGGCGGCTATTTTGTGGGCCCGACGATTTTTGACCATGTGAAGCCCAGCATGAGCGTGGGTGATTGTGAAGTGTTTGGCCCCGTCACATGCATCAAGCGGGTGAAGAACTTTGAAGAAGGGCTTGCCCTGATGAACGCCAATCAGTTTGCCAACGGCTCTGTAATTTTCACTCAAAGCGGCTACTACGCCAGGGAATTTGCGAGAAGGACCCACGGCGGAATGGTGGGCGTTAACGTCGGTATCCCCGTTCCCGTATCGTACTTCCCGTTCGCGGGGCATAAAAATTCATTCTTTGGGGACCTTCACGTGCTGGGGAGAGACGGTGTCCTGTTCTACACGGAGTCCAAGTGCGTGACCTCGAGATGGTTCGACGAAGAGGATATGCAAGAGACCAAGATCAGCACCTGGGAAGGAACAATGAACAGGGTTTAACTGACTCAATATAGTCCTACTCACCGGCAATAAAGTATAAGGCGACGGAGATATCGGGGTCAGGCTTGAAATATTGAATTATTAACTGCTTGATTATTTGAGTGAAGAATAATTCAATATTTCAAGCCTGACCCCTAATAGATTCAAGCCTGACCCCTAATAGCGAGGAGCATAGCTATAAGGATCATGCCTGCGCCAATTAAGCCGGAGCGGCCTAAATGTTCTCCCGCCCATAAATAACCGGCCAGAGCTGCAAATACAGGTTCGGCGGTTAAAACAACTGCAAACCGGGTGGGAGTACTAAACTTTTGCAGGTAATTCTGCAGCAAAAAAGCCAGGGCTGTGGCGAAGACTGCGGTAACGGTAATGGCCAACAAGGTATTGTGAGAAAGGCTGGGCGGTACAGGCTCCATTAACAGGCCGGCAGCAGAGCAAGCCAGGCCGACAAACAAGATCTGTATGCCGGTTATAGCTATAGCATTATATTTATGAGAATAGCAGTCAACAAAAATAATGTGCATGGCAAACCCGAAAGCACCGACCAAAACCAGCAAATCTCCATAGCCGAGGGTAAAGGTTCCGGGCGGCACGGAAATAAAAAATAAACCTATGGCAGCCATAATTACCGTTAAGCTGGTGATTAAACCGGGTTTTTCCTTGTTCATCAGCGCATAGATTATCGGCACCAGAACCACTGACACCCCGGTTATAAAACCAGCATTAGACGAGGAAGTATATTTTAAGCCCAGGGTTTGAAACGCGTACCCGATACATAAAAAAAAGCCCAAAAGTGAGCCGGTGGTCAGGGTGGAGAGACGGACTTTTAACATGTCTTTATAAGACATGGCAGCTAAAATAAAAAAAGCCAGGACAAATCTAATCCCCACAAAAAGAAAAGGGCCGATGTCTGCCAGTGCGTTTTTGACGATGACAAAAGTAACTCCCCAGATACAGGCAACAAATACCATGCATAGATCCGCCCAGGTGCGGCTGATTTTTATGACCATAGAAATAACCCCATTTAAACATGTTGTAATTCTGTAACTATATAACATTAACAGGAAAACGATTAAATTTCAAGAGACTTGCCACGGGGCCGCAAATGTTAATGCCGGCGCATTAATACTATATGTAAAGATATATATTGTTCATTATTGCGATGAAATGTATAATTATTAAAGGCATTTAAAAAAAAGGAGTGTGGATTTATTGAAGAAATTTGTAAAGTTGCTGGTAGTTGGCATGCTGGTTATGGGGCTTGCTTTCTCGGCCATAGGGTGCGGCAACAAAGCGGAGAATAAGACTCCTGCTAATGGCGCAAAACCGGTCTTGAATGTAGCCTCGGAAACTACTTATCCCCCCATGGAGTTCACTGAGAATGGTGAATATGTTGGCTTTGATATGGACTTAATTAAAGCTATCGGGGCTGCTGAAGGATTTGATGTAAAGATTACTTCCCTGGGCTTCGACGCTTTGATCCCGGCTGTCCAGGCTGGAACCGTAGACGCCTGCATATCTTCGATGACCATTAAAGAAGACCGGGCTAAGGCGATTGACTTTAGTAAACCCTACTTTACTGCTGGTTTAATCATTGCTGTCGGCCAGAAAACGGAAGGCATCAAGACTCTGGAAGACCTGCAGGGGAAAAGGCTGGCCGCCGAAGTCGGCACCACCGGGCTGGATGCCAGCAACAGTATAAAGGAAAAGGATCCCAAAACATCCATAAAAATCTTTGACTCAGTCGGTGAAGCTTTTATGGAACTGGAAAAGGGCGGCGTGGATGCAGTTATTAATGATATGCCAATAACCGCTTACTATATCCAGACCAAGGGTAAGGATAAAGTTAAAATGGTAGGCGAAGTTTTTGCCGCTGAAGATCAATATGGTATCGGCGTTAAGAAAGGCAACACTGAGGTGCTGAATAAGATTAACTCCGGGCTGGACAAGGTAAAAGCCAGCGGAGAATATGACAGAATCTATAAAAAGTGGTTTGGGGACGGAAAATAGTTTGCCGGAGTTCAAGCTATAAAAGCGCGAGCCTAATATCTCGCGCTTTTAGCTTGTTTTATTAAGGGGGGAGCCAATATATGTCGCTAGAGTCCTTACTTGCCATAAACGGGCTGCAGGTAGTGATCAAAAACTTTCCCTATTTGCTGGAAGGCGCTGCGCTGACCTTAAAGATTACAGTATTGTCGGTACTATTCGGGATGGTTTTAGGCTTGATTGCCGGGTTGTTCAAGCTTTCAAAAAGCCGGGTATTGTTTGCAATTGCAACTGCATACATCGATTTTTTCCGGGGGACCCCGCTTTATGTACAGATTTTGCTATTATATTTTGGGATTTTGCCTTTGATTATGAAAACTGATGACCCATTTGTATCTGCGGTAATTGCCTGTTCTCTTAACTGCGGGGCTTATACCGCGGAAATTGTCCGGGCCGGCATACAGGCGGTGGACAAGGGGCAGATGGAAGCCGCCCGCTCGCTGGGCATGAATACCCGCCAGGCCATGTCTTATGTAATATTGCCGCAGGCTTACAAGATCGTTATACCTCCACTGCTTAACGAGTTTATCGCAGTGCTCAAGGATACCTCGCTGGTGGCGGTAATATCAGCTGAGGAACTGACCCTGCGGGGTAAACTGTTATATTCCACCTATTTCGAGGCCGCCTGGATATGGGGAACAGTGGCCGTAATTTATTTTATAATGACTAAACTGCTAGCTTTATTGGGCGATTTCATAGAAAGGAGGATGGCGACAGAATGATCCAGGTCATTGATCTGCATAAAAGCTTTGGCAAACTTGAGGTCTTAAAAGGAGTAAACTGTCGTATCGCTCCTCGGGAAGTGGTATGTGTAATCGGTCCCAGCGGATCTGGCAAAAGTACTTTGCTGCGCTGTGTGAATCAGCTTGAGCATGCCAATAAGGGGCAGATATTTATAGACGGAGAAGAAATCACCTCACACAAAACGGATATCAATAAGATTAGGCAGCAGGTGGGAATGGTGTTCCAACTGTTTAATCTTTTCCCTCATAAAACCACACTGGAAAATATCACCCTGGCGCCGATTAAGATCAAGGGGCTGTCTAAAGAAGAAGCCAACCGGGTTGCCAACGAACTGCTTCGCAAGGTCGGTCTGACGGACAAGTCCAGTGTGTATCCCAACCAATTGTCCGGCGGCCAGAAACAGCGGGTGGCCATCGCCCGCGCCCTGGCCATGCAGCCCAAGGTTATGCTTTTCGACGAACCGACCTCGGCTTTGGATCCGGAAATGGTGGGAGAAGTGCTTGAGGTAATGAAAGACCTTGCCCATGAAGGTATGACCATGATGGTGGTCACCCATGAAATGGGCTTTGCCCGTGAGGTAGGGCACCGGGTCCTCTTCATGGATGAAGGTATAATAATGGAAGAAGGAACACCGGCACAAATATTTGACAATCCTCATAATGCCAGGACCCAATCCTTTTTGAGCAAGGTTATTTAGTGGTTAAATATATTAATCAGTTTAGGAGGGGAATTGATGGATGCAAAGGGGGCTGCCTGCGGCGGGCGCAGCATAAGCCAAAGGGAAGCATGGGTAACCAGCATTTTTAACCAGGTAAAAGAATTTATAGGCAACTATAACAATGTTGATATAAAAACTTGCAGCTCTCTTAGTACAACCTCACTGAAAAACTCCTACGTGAGAGGCCAGGTTTTCCCTTTTATAAATATACCTATCCGCTGCCGCGAAAAGGAGCTTTTAGGGCTATACGAATATTTCGGCGAACAGTTGCCTCTTTCGGATGAGTATATCTATTGCGATTTTGTTGTGCACTCAATTTATTACCATGAGAAAAAGTCGCCGCTGGACATCAAGGCCGTTGAGGATCGTACCCGGCAGATATTATCAGCCAGGGGCTATGAGATCTTAAACTTTGAAGAGGGGATGGCGACCATCACCATTAGTCGCAAGGTACTGGAAAACGAAGGAGAGTTTTTGAAACTGCTGAAAAACCTGCTTGATGAGGCCATAAAAATTCAGGCGGAGACACTCTGATTAATATGCCGGAGCCTTCAAAATTTTACTTTATAAAAAGGTGTAGGTCATAAAAATCCTTCATCCATCTTCTTCTAGAAGGGATCTTTATTAACCCGCTGTTTGGGCTTCTCAAGCCCATCTCAGCGGGTTTAAATGTATTGCGAAAATATATTTTAGTTATTTAAAAGATAATTATTTCATATGGAAAAATGAGGTGTTATTATTAAGCTATACAAATTGTCTATTATGGTAAGGAGTTGGTGAAAAATGTATAAAAGAAGAGGATTAGTTGCCCTGTTGGTCAGCTTTGTGATGCTGACGATGATCGTCATTAATACCGGAACCGCTGCCGCATTAGGCAGCCCAAGTGTCAAACTGCCTGTTTCCAATTTGCTCCCTCCAACCGACATCAAAATCGAGTTGCCAGACCCCGTATTGCCTGTCGTATCTGAAAGCATCAGTATCAAGGCCATCCCCCTGTACCGCTGCTGGAACGGGACAGTGCACTGGTACACCACCAATGCGGACGAGCGTGACAGCTGGCTGGCGAACGGCTTCTCTGACGAAGGGATTACCTGCTACATATCCCCGGCGCCTCTGCCCAATACAGTTCCCCTGTACAAATGCATGCTGTACAATGACATGTATTATGCCACCAGCTCCGCCGAGAGGGACGCTGTCATATCCAAATACGGTTTCTCCTATATCGGCATCGAAGGCTATGCCATCCCTGGCAGTAATACCTCCTACGGTGATGTCAATGTGAACCGCTGGTATCATCCTGAATCAGACCATTCTGACGGTTGGGAATGGCTGTCCGGTGAACCATTTGTAAGTGCGGCAGATATGGACCGGCATCATTTTTATCAGGTGGATGCCGCCAATATCCCCGGTTACAACTATGAGGGTGTTGTCTTCCGGGCATGGTCTTCTCCCAAAGTCCTCCAGAAGATCAAACTCACAGCGCCGAATGGAGGAGAATTCCTGAAAGCCGGAGATGTGCAGGAAATCGAATGGACTTCTGCCGTGGACGGCGGGGAAATGAATCTCTACTATGCCGCTGACGGCGTAGCCGCCAACGGCTTGATCATGATCAAGGAAGAACTGCCCAATAACGGCAGTTATGACTGGACTGTTCCCAATAAGACCAGTTCCAATGTAGTGATCCAGGCCCGCTGGTTATATCATGACAATGAAACTGATGCCTGGGCCTATGCCAACGATACCAGCGACTCCAGATTCAGCATTGCCGGGTCGGGCATCCTGCTGCCGGGTATCGATCCCAACCTGACGATATTGAAGGTCTTCCCTGCCGCCCCTACCGGCTTGACGGTAACCCCGTACCTGTTCACCCGCCTGGATCTGTCCTGGAAGGACAACTCCAGCAATGAAACCGGTTTTACCATCGAAAGGAAGTCTGCCGGCGGAGTTTACGCAAAAATTGCCACGGTCGGCGCCAACACCACCAAATACTCTGATACCAGCGCCCAATTCGGCACCGCTTATTATTACCGGGTAAAAGCCAATGGAAACTTTGACTCCGGTTATTCCAACGAAGCTCCGGGATTGCTGCAGAAATTTGCGGTTATGCCGGATATCGACTACAACAAGCTGATCCCTGCCGCCCCAACAAATTTGATTGCAAAAACTGTCCCCGGCGACCCCAAAGAGGTAGAACTTTCCTGGCAGGCCAGCACTTCTGATATCGACGGCTACATTATTGAAAGAAAATCAGGCTCTGAAGATTGGGAAATGAGCTCTACCGTCGGCGCTGATAAAACAAGCTTGACCGAAAGCGGCCTGAGCACCAATCAGTCATACAGTTACCGGGTAAGAGCCTATAATATGTTCCTGAATTCCAAGCCCTCCAATGAGGTGGTCTACACACCTAAGAGCAGTTCGGGAGACAGCAACACCAGCCCCGGCGGACAGGTCACCCTGGAATTCTTCATCGGCCAGGGCGCGTATAATGTCAACGGTGTTGCGTCCGCCATGGATGTGAGCCCCATCATCAAGGAAAGCCGGACCCTGCTGCCCATCCGCTTTGTCACTGAAGCCATCGGGGCAAATATCCAGTGGTTCGACACGGAAAAGAAAGTGTTGATCAACCAGGGCGCCACCACTATCGAACTGTGGATCGGCAAGAACCAGGCCAGGATCAACGGCCAAAGCGTTCTCATAGATCCGGACAACGCCTCGGTCATGCCTTTGATCGTCAACGGCCGGACCATGATGCCTTTGCGCTTTATCGCTGAGAACCTCGGCTGCGAAGTTGAATGGGTCCCTGAATTCAGCCAGATAAAAATAAAGTACCAGGGAAATAAGCTGGATCCTCAGCCGGAACCGCCCATGGAGTAAGCAGCGACTTGCCTGGCTACTACAATAGGACTTAAACCCTCGATGGTTTAGGTCCTTCTGTTTTTGAAATGCCTGTGATATAATGCATTCAAATATATGCAGTTTTAAGAGGATCAAATTCATATGAAAGCAACAAAAATACTTGCAGTTGTTTTTGGAATACTAACAATTTGCGGAGGAATATATATATTTATTACAGGTGGACAAGCAAATGCAGGATATGCAGTACTTCCGATGGTATTTTGTTTGACGTTTTCTTCATTAGCACGAAAAAAGCCCAAGGATAATTAGCATAATGGGATGAATAACGACGGCATCTATATTCACCTGACTACCCAAATAGTCGAGAGCAGCCAGCTCAAATATTGAGCTGGCTTTGTGTGTGCGACAGGCAGTCGCACCTGTCCCAAAATATTTTGGGACAAACTCATGCTATAGAGGAAGCGGCCACGATACAGAAGTAAAAACGGGCCGGGAGTCTGGAAGCATGAGGGTTCACGGAGGTGGA
>NZ_JBMGJC010000019.1:0-44677 GCF_048984525.1 Pelotomaculum propionicicum | reverse complement strand
ATACTCGGGCCACTTCAGCTTTAGTATTTCCTTGATCTTGTTAGATGAATGCCTCATATTCTAATGTTAGCATAATATGGACAATCTTGCCATCACAATCAAAGTATACTTTCCTAAACAATAAAAAAAACCGCCTTATGGCGGTTTTGCCCAATATGCTATTTTTTTTCCTGCTCTTTATCTTTTTCTGCGGCGGATGGGGCCGCTTCCGGCACTGAAGCCATGCCGGGGGAGGGGCTTATAATCGGCCCGCCGCTGGTTATGGGGCCTATTGCGGGGGTGGTCCCGATACCCACGCCAGGGTTAAAAATGGGGGTGCCGGACCCGAAACTGGGGAGATTTGGCCCGTAAGTTGTGCCGGGGCCAAATATGCCGCCAGGCCCCATGCCGACACCGCCGCCGGCGCCTGCACCGGGTGCGGGGATGCCCATGCCGGGCCCCATGCCCATGCCGGGTCCCGGGGCCATGCCGGGGCCGGGAAGCATACCCGGGCCGCCAAAGGTATCAGACCCGATATTTACACCCGGGCTGGTCCCGATAGAAGGGCCAATGCCGATAGGGGGGCTGGGAGTGGGAACAACAGGAGTGGGAGTAGGACAGGGTTCGATTGGGTGGCATGGCATACCGGGGCAAAAACCGGGGCAGGTCACGCCAGTGTATAGCGGGCAGGGTCCTCCCATTACAGGCATAAATCCCATTTCCGGGCCAAAACCAGCGCCGGCGCCCATGTCCGGACCCATACCGGGCAAGAACATGCCCGGCTGCATCCCGGTTTCAGGATAAGGCTGCGCGCACGGGTCACAGGTGCTGCAGAGGACATTGTTCCAAAACATCGCCTCATGCAGTTCCTCACTGATTAAATGCAGGACCATATTCCTTGCCGCCTCGTCCGGGGCCAGTATGGCCAACCGGGCCAGGTGGCATATTTGATGCAATTCCGCGTTTATTATTTGTCTCACATTGTCACACCATGTTGGCATCAAAACAATAACCTCCTTATTATAATTATCTATTTTTCTTGCTTGTCACCCGCGGCGTAGAAATTAGGCGGCATGAAAGGCGGTAGTTGAACGGGTGGCGGGTCACCGGGCATAAAAGGCATGGCTGCCCCAATTCCATAAGCGGCCGCGATGGCGGCAAGCGCAGCGGCCTGGTTGGCCTCCTGGGCGGCCATCATCGCGATCGTCCTCTGCAGGCAGGGTGTGGGGGCGCACTGGGCAAGTGCGCAATACAGCGCCGCCTCGTTCTGCTCATGCATGGCAATGGCGTCAAGGAGTGAGCCCGGATCCATGGGACACATACCTGTCATGTGGTCGTTCATCATGGCTTCAGCCTTGGCCTCAGTCTTATTATCCATATTTTATATTCCTCCTGATCACTTTTTTACATAATATGTGAAAATATTTATTGTGGTTACAATTTCCAAAGGTCCACCTTTCTTCGAAATTTGTAATAATATAAAGGGACTAATTAAATTATAACTTGACACTTTTGGGGGATTTTTGTATACTGAAAAACAGTTATATTGGCAAAAGCTATGAAGGGGACCAGGGTCTGCCGGCAGAGCTTCAGAGAGCCGGGTTAGCTGAAAACCGGCGCTTTTAGGCAGGTTCCGATATCACCCCGGAGTCGCAGGCTGAAAATTAGAGTAAGCCGGGCCGGTTCAGGCATCCGTTATAATGCCGTGCTTTTTGAAGCACTATAAGAGGCTTCCTCTTTTGGAAGCAAGCAGGGTGGTACCGCGCAAGGTTTCAACCTCTCGTCCCTGACAGTTTAGAGAGCTGTCAGGCGAGAGGTTGTTTTATTTCTAACGCCTTAAAATATGAGATTTTAATGTAAGTATTATATATTCATAGGGGGAGTTGTTCTTATGATCGTATACCTGAACGGTGAATTTGTACCAAAAGAGAAAGCGGTTGTTTCTGTTTTTGACCATGGACTGCTGTATGGTGACGGAGTTTTCGAAGGCATCCGGGCGTATCACGGCAGGGTTTTCAAGCTGGGTGACCACCTGGACCGCCTTTATGACGGGGCCAGGGCGATTAGCCTGAATATACCTGTAAGCAAGGACGAAATGCAGGAAATTGTGCTGGAAACACTACGCCGCAACAACTTGAGTGACGCCTACATCCGGCTGGTAGTAACCAGGGGCCCCGGAGACCTGGGCCTTGACCCGCGCAAGTGTCCGGAAGCTTTTATCTTCTGCATAACCGCTTCTATTGTCCTTTATCCTGACGAGTTGTATAAAAAAGGCATGTCGGTTATTTCCGTGTCTACCCGCCGGAACATACCCACCGCCTGTATCCCGAGGGTTAAGTCATTGAACTACCTGAACAACATTTACGCCAAGATGGAAGCCAACCTTGCCGGCATGCCCGAGGCAATCATGCTGAATAATGAAGGATACGTTGCTGAAGCGACCGGAGATAATATTTTTATCGTGAAAAAGGGCGTTTTAATTACGCCGCCTTCCTCCGCCGGCATTCTGGAGGGGATTACCCGCAACGCGGTCATGGATATAGCCCGCGAGAAGGGGATCCCCGTTGAAGAGAAAATGTTTACCATGTATGACGTCTACACGGCCGACGAAGTTTTCCTTACAGGCACCGCAGCAGAGGTTATACCTGTCATTAACGTGGACGGGCGAATTATTGGCGACGGCAAGCCCGGCCAAATGACATGGGAACTGATTACTGCTTTCCATGAGCTTACCAAGGTAGACGGCCCCCTTATTTACCCCGCGGAGGGTGCTTAAAATAGCAATATCTTTTTTTAATTAAAAACGGGCGAATGGCCGGCCGTGTACCGGCCATTTTTTTATAGAGTATAAAGCGCTCAAAACATTTATAGCGGCAGGCTCTCCTTAACTGGGAAAGGGAGTCTTTAAGGAAGGAATGACTGGCATGAGTGTAGTAAAATTATCTGGAGCGGAAATTTTATTAAAAAGCATAGAGGCCGAAGGGGTAGACACCATATTCGGGTATCCCGGAGGCCAGGCGCTGCCGATTTACGACGCGCTTTATGATTCAGGCATCCGGCATATCCTTGCCCGCCACGAACAAGGTGTCGCCCACGCGGCGGACGGTTACGCCCGGGCTACCGGCAGGCCCGGAGTCTGCCTGGCTACTTCCGGCCCCGGCGCCACAAACCTTGTTACCGGTCTTGCAAACGCGTATATGGACTCTGTGCCCATGGTAGCAATCACCGGACAGGTCACACGGTCCTCACTGGGTAAGGACTCCTTCCAGGAAGCTGACATCACCGGCATCACCATGCCTATCACAAAACACAATTTTTTGGTCAAAGACCCTTCCGAGCTGGCCATGACGGTAAAAGAAGCGTTTTATATCGCCACTACCGGCCGGCCCGGCCCGGTGCTGATCGATGTTCCAAGTGATATTTCACTGTCTCAAATTGATTACAAACCGCCGGGAGAGATTAAACTGCCCGGATACAAACCTGTGCCGGATATCGACGTGAAGCAGGTAATTGAGGCGGCCGAAGCGATAGCATGTTCAAAACAGCCTCTTATATATGCGGGCGGCGGCGTGGTTATTTCCGGAGCGCACGACGAATTGCTCAGGCTGGCCGAGATGCTGGCGGCGCCGGTTACCTGTACCCTGATGGGGCTGGGGGGATTCCCCGGCAACCACCCGCTTTCTCTCGGCATGCTGGGGATGCACGGCACCAAGTACGCCAACTTTGCCGTTTGTGAATGCGACCTGCTAATTGCCGTGGGGGCGCGTTTTGACAACCGGGTGACCGGCAAGCTGGAGACGTTTGCCCCAAAAGCGAAGATAATTCATATTGATATAGACCCGGCCGAAATCGGCAAAAACGTGAAGGTCGACATCCCCATTGAGGGCGATGTCAAGGCAGTGCTGGGCCGGCTGCTGGAAGTGCTCCGGCCGAACCTGGAAGACGCCTGGCGGGAAAAGATCAAAGCCTGGAAAAAAGAATACCCCTTGAAATACTGTGAAAGCGGCAACATAAAACCGCAGTATGTAATCCAGGAAATATACAACCTCACAGAGGGCAACGCCAGGATTACCACCGAGGTGGGACAGCACCAGATGTGGACTGCACAGTATTACTCTTTTACCAAACCGCGTTCCTTTATCACCTCGGGAGGCCTCGGCACAATGGGGTTCGGCCTGCCCGCGGCCATCGGCGTCCAGGTGGGCTGCCCGGACGAAGTGGTATTTGACGTAGCCGGCGACGGCAGCATCCAGATGAATATCCAGGAGCTTTGCACCGCGGTCAATTATGATCTCCCCGTCAATGTGGCAATATTAAATAACGGCTATTTGGGTTTGGTCAGGCAGTGGCAGGAGATGTTCTACAACCGGAGGTATTCTCAAAGCGAACTGCTCAACCCCGATTTCGTAAAGCTGGCTGAAGCCTACGGGGCAATCGGGATCAGGGTGGCCAGGAAGGAAGAGGTTGTGCCGGCGCTGAAAAAGGCGATCCAGGCCAAAAAACCGGTTATGATAGATTTTATTATTGACAGGGAAGATAACGTCCTGCCCATAGTTCCTCCGGGCGAGTCGCTGGACAACATGTTGGGATAATATGAGACGTGGGATATGGGACGTGAGACGTGGGAAAAGGGAAATGAGATGTGAATAATGTGGTTACCGGATATGGCAATCTTGAAGTCTATAAGAGCGCATTTGGTTTAGCAATAAAATTGCATAAAATCACATTGTTATTCCCTGATTACGAAAAGTATGAATTAGGCAGCCAATTAAGAAGAGCAGCAGTTTCAGTGGCATTAAATATTGCAGAGGGATACGGAAGGAAAGATTCTTTAAAAGAGTTTCAACATTATCTTAGAAATGCTTTGGGTTCATGTAATGAAGTGTGTGTTTTACTCGATATAGTTAAAGCTCTCGGATATATTCAAGAAGCTTCTTATAAGGAAGTATTTGAGGAATATGACATTCTCGGAAAACGAATTTATCGCTTAAGAGAAAAAAATATTAAATAAATCGGTTTTTCTCACGACTCACGTCACACGTCTCACGACAAATTATGGGGGGTTAAAAAAAATGAGGCATACCCTGGCTGTATTGGTAGAAAATAATCCTGGAGTGCTTGCCCGGGTCGCGGGGCTTTTCAGCAGGCGCGGCTTCAACATCGACAGCCTGGCTGTGGGCCGGACGGATAATCCCTCCGTATCGAGGATGACCATCGTGGTCGAGGGGGACGACAGGTATTTAGAGCAGGTGAACAAGCAGCTCCACAAGCTGGTGGACGTTATAAAAATCAGCGATATCACCAGGGATGCCTATGTCGACCGGGAGCTGGTCCTGATTAAGGTCAACGCCGACGCTTCAAAGAGGGCGGAAATAATGCAGCTGGTGGATATTTTCCGAGCCCGCATTGTGGATGTAGGCCCCAAGACCCTGACTATTGAAGTAACCGGCAATGACGGAAAAATAACCGCTTTTGAAGACTCGCTGCGCCCATTTGGAATCAAAGAACTGGTCCGCACAGGCAAAATCGCCATGCTGCGGGGGTTTAAAGCCAGTTCTAAAAATCATATGAATAAAGAGGAGGACGAAAGCTAATGCCAAAGATTTACTACGACCAAGACGCGGACCTAAACTTATTGAAAGGTAAGACCATCGCAATTATCGGGTACGGTAGCCAGGGCCATGCCCAGGCGCAAAACCTCCAGGAAAGCGGTCTCAATGTAATCGTCGGACTGCGCCGGGACCTGCCTGACTGGCAAAAGGCAGAGGCTGACGGGCTCAAGGTAGTGACTGTGCCCGAAGCGGCAAAAGCGGGAGACATCATTCAGATCCTGGTCCCCGACGAGCTTCAGGCCGGAATCTACCAGGAGCAGATCGAGCCGTACCTGGAGGAAGGCAACGCGCTCATGTTTTCCCACGGATTTAACATCCATTTCGGCCAGATCGTGCCTCCGGCCAATGTCGATGTATTTATGGTAGCCCCCAAGGGACCGGGTCATATTGTGCGCAGGATGTATACGGAAGGCAAAGGCGTGCCCTGCCTGATCGCGGTTTACCAGGACTACAGCGGCAAAACCAAGGACATCGGCCTGGCTTATGCCAAGGGTATTGGCGGGACCAGGGCGGGCGTTTTTGAGACCACCTTCAGGGAAGAGACCGAGACCGACCTGTTTGGCGAGCAGGCAGTGCTCTGCGGCGGCGTCACCGAGCTGATGAAAGCCGGCTTTGACACCCTCGTGGAAGCGGGTTATGCTCCTGAGATAGCTTATTTTGAGTGCCTGCACGAAATGAAGCTGATCATTGATTTAATTAATGAGGGCGGACTCAACCTGATGCGCTATTCCGTCAGCAACACCGCTGAATACGGGGACTACATAGCCGGCCCGCGCATTATCACTGAAGAAACCCGCAAAGAGATGAAGAAGATCCTGTCCGAAGTGCAAAACGGCGAGTTTGCCAAGAGATGGATCCTGGAAAACAGGGCCGGCCGCCCGGCATACAACGCCATGAAAAAGAAAGAAAGCGAACACCTGGTCGAGCAAGTCGGCGCCGAACTGCGTAAGATGATGCCCTGGCTGAAGAAATAGAAGTCGGTCGTCGGACGTCAGACGTCAGAATAAAATCAATCATTTTCACAGGGTTAACAGGATTAAGGATAAAGAATTATTTTCACAGGATTAACAAGATTTAAAAGAATTATTTTCACATGATTAACAAGATTGGCAAGATTAACAGGATTAAATTTAAAACTAAAATTAATATATAAATTAAATTAAGGCAATCTCGTTAATCTTAAAAATCCTATAAATCATAATATAAATTAAATCTTTATTTAAGAAATCTTGTTAATCCTATAAATCCTGTAAATCTGGTGAAAGTGTTATTAGCCCACGACTAAATTGGGGGAGTTAGTTTTGGAAATTACTGTTGCGGAAGCCCTTGTCAGGTGCCTGGAGCAGGAAAACGTGGAAATTGTGTTCGGATATCCGGGCGGAGCGGTACTGCCTGTCTACGACGCCTTGAATAATACCAGCATCAAGCATGTCCTTGTGCGGCATGAACAGGGCGCCGCCCACATGGCGGACGGCTACGCCCGGGTTACCGGGAAGGTCGGCGTGTGCCTGGCCACATCAGGTCCCGGCGCGACCAACCTGGTAACCGGCATTGCCAACGCTTACATGGACTCCGTGCCCATGGTGATCATAACCGGCCAGGTGGCTACCAGCATGGTGGGGACAGACGCGTTTCAGGAAGTTGACATCACAGGCATCACCATACCCATCACCAAGCATAATTTCCTGGTAAAAGAACCGGCACAGCTGCCCTCGGTGGTCAGGAAAGCGTTTCTCCTGGCTTCCACCGGCCGTCCGGGCCCGGTGCTGATAGACCTGCCAAAAGATGTGGCCCAGGCTATAATAAAGTTCAGGTATCCAAAGACAGTGGATTTGCCCGGGTATAAACCAACCGTCAAAGGGCATACCGCAATGGTGCAGCAGGCAGCCAAAATTATGATGGGGTCCGAGCGTCCGGTTATATACGCCGGCGGTGGCGTGCGGATCGCCAACGCCGCGCCTGAGCTGCTCCAGCTGGCGGAAACCATCTGCGCCCCGGTGACCCATACCCTGATGGGGCTGGGTTCCTTCCCGGGCGACCATCCTCTTTTTCTGGGCATGCTGGGGCTGCACGGCACCCGCTACGCCAACCAGGCGGTTACTGAGAGCGACTGCCTGATAGCTGTCGGCGCGCGTTTTGACGACCGGGTTGTCTCCAAAATAAGCGGCTTCGCTCCCACTGCCAAGATTATTCATATTGACATAGACCCTGCTGAAATAGGCAAAAACGTCCGGACCCAGCTGCCCATAGTGGGCGATGTGAAAAACGTCCTGGGGGCAATCCTGCAGCACCTGGAAAAGAAGCAAAACAACTCCTGGGTGCAGAGGATCTGTAAGCTTAAAGAGGTTATGGCGCTGCGGTATAAACAGGACGGCACTTTAAAACCACAATTCGTGGTGGAAAAGCTGAACGAGTTTAAGGAAGACAGCGCCATTGTGGTCACGGACGTGGGGCAGCACCAGATGTGGACGGCGCAGTACATGCGATTTAACGAGCCGCGCTGCTTTCTGTCTTCCGGGGGGCTGGGGGCGATGGGATTTTGTCTGCCTGCCGCCATAGGCGCCCAGATGGGAGCGCCGGACAGGAAGGTAATCCTGGTGGTGGGCGACGGAGGCATCCAGATGACCATGCAGGAACTGGGCACCGCCGCCGAGCAGAAGCTGCCGCTGAAAATTTTTATTTTGAACAACAACCGCCTGGGTATGGTCCGCCAGCTGCAGGAATTTTACTGTGATAAAAGATATATAGCCGTGGACATGAATTTCAATCCCGATTTTGCTGAACTCGGGCGGCTATACGGGATGGAAGGGTATACCGTCGAGACCCCGGAGCAGTTAGTGGAAATACTGCCGCGAGTTTTAAACTCTGACGCGCCGGTAATGGTTAACTGCCTTATCGACCGTGAGGAAGACGTGCTGCCCATGGTCCTGGACGGTTACAACATAGATGAGGCGATAGGCTGAGATTGACAGGGAGGAATTATGAGCCAGCGTGTTTATATTTTTGACACCACCTTAAGGGATGGAGAACAGTCACCCGGCGTAAGCCTGACCGTGGGCGAAAAGGTCCAGATAGCCAAGCAGCTGGCCAGGCTTGGTGTCGATATTATAGAGGCTGGTTTCCCGATCTCATCGCCGGGGGATTTTGAATCCGTCAGCGCCATCGCGCGCACGGTCAAGGGAGTCACCGTGGCCGGCCTTTCCCGGGCCGAGTCCAAGGACATAGACAGGGCCTGGGAAGCTGTGCGCCACGCCGAGCAGGCCAGGATACACACTTTTATCGCAACGTCGGATATCCATTTAAAATACAAGCTGCGCATGACCAGGGAGCAAGTGCTGGAAGCGGCTGTGGCGGCGGTTAAGCGGGCCAGGTCGTACACCAGCGACGTCGAATTTTCCGCGGAGGACGCCTCAAGGTCGGATTTTGACTACCTGTGCCAGGTTATCGCCGCGGCCATCGCCGCCGGGGCCACGACTGTAAACATTCCCGATACGGTCGGTTACGCCGTCCCGGGCGAGTGGGGCGGGCTGATCAATGATATCTGCCACAAGGTGCCCGGGATTGAAAAAGTTATAGTAAGCGTTCACTGCCATAACGACCTGGGCCTGGCCGTGGCCAACTCGCTGGCCGCTGTCATCAACGGCGCCCGGCAGGTGGAGGGGGCTATTAACGGCATCGGGGAGCGAGCCGGCAACGCCGCCGTCGAGGAAGTGATCATGGCCCTGCATACCCGCAAGGACAACCTGGGGTACCATACCGGCGCCCGCACCGAAGAAATTTACCGGACCAGCAGGCTGGTAAGCACTCTGACCGGGATGAGAATACAGGCCAACAAGGCCATAGTGGGCGACAACGCCTTTGCCCACGAGGCCGGCATACACCAGGACGGTATGCTGAAAGAACGCACCACCTACGAGATTATGAACCCGGCCATGGTCGGCATCAGCAGGAGCAACCTGGTGCTGGGCAAGCACTCCGGGCGGCATGCTTTCCGCCAGAGGCTGGAAGACATGGGCTACTTCCTATCCAAGGAAGAACTGAACAGCGCTTTTGCCAGTTTTAAAAAGCTTTCCGATAAAAAGATGAATATTACCAGCGAAGATATCGAAGCGATCATTGAGGAGCAGCTAAGCAGCCTCCCTCATTCATACACGCTGGAGTACCTGCACATTTCCAGCGGCACCGCCGTCGTGCCAACCGCTACAGTCGGCTTAAGGCGGGACGGGCAGCTTTTTGAAGAGGCGGCCTGCGGCAACGGCCCGGTGGACGCCATCTGCAAGGCGGTGGATAAAATTACCGGGATCAACTGCACCATGATCAACTGGGGTATCAACGCTGTCACCTCAGGTAAAGACGCACTCGGTGACGTTAACCTGAAAATTACCACGGACGGGGTAAAGGTCTTCATGGGCCGCGGTATAAGTACCGATATCCTGGAGGCAAGCGCCAAGGCATACTTGAACGCTGTGAACAAGTTGGTCTATGCGAGCCAGACAGCCGCCACTGAACAGGCTGGGAAAAAAGAGGTGGATACTGATGCCGATGACAATAACTGAAAAGATCCTGGCCGCTCACGCCGGCAAAGAGCGGGTTGCGCCCGGGGAGCTGATCAACGCCCGGGTCGACCTGGTGCTGGGAAACGATATCACCGCGCCGGTCGCCATCAAGGAATTCAATAAAATAGGGGCCGCAGGTGTCTTTGACCGTGAACGCATCGCTCTGGTCCCGGACCACTTTACCCCCAACAAAGATATAAAGTCAGCCGAGCAGTCGAAAAGTATAAGGGAATTCGCCAGGGAGCACGAAATTGTCAACTATTTTGAGGTGGGCAGCATGGGCATCGAACACTGCCTGCTGCCGGAGCAGGGTTTGGTAGGCCCTGGCGACCTGGTAATCGGAGCAGATTCACACACCTGTACTTACGGCGCCCTGGGCGCCTTTTCCACCGGCATGGGCAGCACCGATATCGCGGCCGCCATGGCCGTCGGGGAAACCTGGCTGAAAGTGCCGGAGTCGATCAAATTTGTTTTTGAAGGCGAATTACAGCCCTGGGTCGGCGGCAAGGACCTGATCCTGCGCGTCATAGGCGATATCGGCGTTGACGGGGCCCTGTACAGGGCCATGGAGTTCACCGGCCCCACAATTGAAAAGCTATCCATGGACGGGCGTTTCACCATGTGCAACATGGCCATTGAGGCGGGGGCGAAGAACGGCATAGTCCCGCCCGACCAGGTAACCAGGGAATATATTGAGGGGCGCTGCAAGCGGCCGTTCAATTTTTATCAAAGCGATCCGGACGCCCATTACGCGAAGGTCTATAAATATGACGCCACAAAGATAGAGCCGCAGGTGGCTTTTCCGCACCTGCCGGAAAACAGCCGGGCTGTAAGCGAGGCAGGCAAGGTTGATATCGACCAGTCGGTAATCGGTTCATGCACAAACGGGCGGATCGAGGACCTGAGGATAGCGGCAAAAGTGCTGAAGGGCAAAAAAGTCCATCAAAACGTGCGCCTGATCATATTCCCGGGGACGCAGGAGATTTACCTGCAGGCCCTGGGGGAAGGCCTGATTGAGGCCCTGGTCAGGGCCGGCGCCGCGGTCAGCACGCCCACCTGCGGCCCCTGCCTGGGAGGCCACATGGGCATACTGGCGAAAGGCGAGCGCTGCATCGCCACCACCAACCGCAACTTTGTAGGCAGGATGGGGCACCCCGAGAGCGAGGTCTACCTGTCCAACCCGGCGGTTGCCGCCGCCTCGGCCATTCTTGGACGCATAGCCGGCCCGTGGGAGGTGGAGTAACTATGGAGCTGAAAGGAAGGGCGTGGAAGTTTGGCTCGGACGTGGATACCGACGCCATCATACCGGCCCGTTACCTCAACACGTCGGATCCGGCCGAACTGGCCGAACACTGCATGGAGGACGCCGACCCCTCCTTCCCGCCGGACTTTAAAACCGGTGACATATTTGTGGCGGGCAAGAATTTCGGGTGCGGCAGCTCGCGGGAGCACGCGCCGATAGCCATTAAGGCTGCAGGAGTTTCCTGTGTCATCGCCAGGACTTTCGCCCGTATTTTTTACCGCAACGCCTTTAATATCGGCCTGCCCATATTTGAATCGCCCGAAGCGGCCGAAGACGTGCGCGACGGTGACGAGCTGGCGGTCGACGCCGACAGCGGCACAATAACCAACCTTACCACCGGCCGGACCTATAAGTCCGCCCCGGTGCCGCCGTTCATGCAGGAAATCATCGCCGCCGGCGGCCTGATCAACTACGTCGCGGCCAAGATTAAGTAGGAAAAGAAATATCACTGGATTTACAGGATTTATAAGATTAACAAGATTTCAGAAATAAATTTGAGAATTTAAATTATATAAATTTAGTCCTGTTAATTCTTAAAAACGCTTCTATCGTTTTGAGGAATAATAAACTCAAAATAATCTAATACAGGATAAAGGATTTTCAAGATTAACAAGATTAAATAAGACGTGAGACGTGATAATTGTAGGTGCGGCTTTAGCCGCACATCTTTGGCGGGATAAATCCCGCCCTACACAAGATCTGAAGAGTCTATTAAGAAGAAGGATTAAATATGTACAAAATTGCTGTTTTGCCCGGTGACGGGATCGGCGCCGAGGTCACCGCGCAGGCTGTCAGAGTGCTGGAAGCAGTAGGGCGCCGTTTCAACCGGGAGTTCACCTTTACTGAAGGCCTGGTCGGCGGGGCCGCCTATGACGCCGCGGGGACCCCACTGCCCAAAGATACGCTGGAACTGTGTCTTGCCAGTGACGCCATCCTGTTTGGCGCCGCCGGGGGCCCGAAGTGGGACTCCCTGCCCGCGCACCTGCGCCCGGAAGCAGGCGGGATCCTTTCCCTGCGCAAGGAACTGGGCCTCTTTGCCAACCTTCGCCCGGTCATGGTTTTTTCGTCGCTGGAAAACGCCTCCACCCTCAAGCCGGAAGTTGTGGCCGGAGTCGACCTTCTAATTGTCCGCGAACTGACCGGCGGCCTGTATTTTGGCAAAAAATTCAGGGAAAAACTGCCTGACGGTGGTGTCAGGGCGGTTGACACGCTGGAGTACACAGCAAATGAGATAGACCGGATCGTCCGTGTGGCTTTTGACCTGGCCAGGAAGCGGAAGGGTAAGGTCACCTCCGTGGATAAGGCCAATGTACTGGAAAGCTCGCGACTCTGGCGGGAGGTCGCTTCCGCAGTCGGGCGCGACTACCCGGATGTCGGCTTGGACCACATGTATGTGGACAACTGCGCCATGCAGCTGGTCAAGAACCCGGGCCAGTTTGACGTCCTGGTAACTGAAAACATGTTCGGAGACATCCTCAGTGACCAGGCCTCGGTCCTTTCCGGTTCACTAGGCATGCTGGCCTCTGCCAGCCTGGGGGGCAGGACGGCGCTGTACGAGCCGGCGCACGGTTCCGCCCCGGATATTGCCGGGCGGCAGCTGGCCAATCCTATCGCCTCCATCCTTTCCGCGGCCATGCTCCTGCGCTTTTCGCTGGATATGGGTAAGGAAGCCGGCTGTATAGAGAAGGCAATCACAGATGTGCTCAACCTGGGATACCGCACCGCCGACCTTATGGAACAAGGTAAAACCGCGGTGAATACGGTTGAGATGGCAGATTTGATTATAGAGAGAATGTTAGGTTAGATTTGTTGCCTTTATCGTTCAATGTAACCAGACATAGGAATGGGGACACATCAAATAAGACGTGAGATATGAGACATGAGACGTGAGGATGCAAGACAGATATTAAGGGTTAAAGACCCGAAAGGAATGCATGAATTCCACGTCCAACGTCTCACGACCCACAACTCATATAATGTCCCCGATTGGAAAGCACACGGGGACGGTTCTCGTGTGCTAACGATATAAAAAATGCGACAGTAAGAACCGTCCCCCTTGTCGCAAGAACCGTCCCCATTGTCGCAGGCGTCCACCTTGTCGCAGAAATTTAATTTTCAGAATGGTGTGAAATTTATGCGGTTTGTTCAAATCTACGATACGACTCTGCGCGACGGCTCACAGGCCGAGGGCATATCCTTTTCCTGTGAAGACAAGATTAAAATAGCCCTGAACCTAGATAAAATGGGCTTTCATTATATTGAGGGCGGCTGGCCCGGCTCCAACCCCAAGGACCTGGATTTTTTTACTTCTATCCGGGGGCATAAGTTAAAGAACTCGAAGCTGGCTGCTTTTGGATCAACCCGGAAAGCCGGGATAAAGGCGGAAAACGACGCCAACATCAAGTCCATTTTGGATACTGGCGTGCAGGTGGCCACTATTTTCGGCAAGTCATGGGATTTCCATGTCACCAAGGCCCTGCGGATCACCCTTGAAGAAAACCTGGCCATGATCAGGGACACCATCGCCTGCCTGAAAAGCCGGGGCCTCGAGGTGATCTACGACGCCGAACACTTCTTTGATGCCTGCAAGGCCAATCCTGAATACGCGCTCAGGACAATCGAAGCGGCAAAAGAAGGCGGCGCCTCAACCGTCGTTTTATGCGACACTAACGGCGGCAGCCTGCCTTTGGAAATAAAAGAAATGGTGGAGCTGGCGGTGGGCAGGCTGGGCATTCCGGTCGGCATCCACGCCCACAACGACACCGACGTGGCCGTGGCCAACTCGCTTATAGCTGTCCAGGCCGGCGCCGTCCAGGTGCAGGGCACGGTAAACGGCTATGGCGAGCGGTGCGGCAACGCCAACCTCTGCTCCATCATCCCCAACCTCACCCTGAAGTGCGGGATAGAGACCATTCCGCGGGAAAACATCGCGCATATTACCGAGATGTCCCGCTTTGTCAGCGAAGTAGCCAATGTCAACCCCAATACCCACCAGCCTTACGTCGGGGCCAGCGCCTTTGCCCATAAGGGCGGCGTGCACGTGAGCGCGCTGTTAAAAGACTCAAGGTCGTATGAACACATAGAGCCGGAACTGGTGGGCAACCGGCGCCGGGTGCTGGTTTCCGAGCTGTCGGGGATTTCCAATATGCTGTACAAGTATAAAGAGCTGAACCTTAATATTGACCAGCAAAACCAGGAAGGAAAGCGCATCCTTGAAGAGATCAAGAACATGGAAAACAGGGGCTTCCAGTTCGAAGGGGCGGAGGGTTCCTTTGAGCTGCTGCTGAGAAAGGCTTATGACGGGTATGTGGAGCCGTTTACCCTGGAGGCCCTGCGGCTGCTGGTCGAAGTCAAGCAGGACGGAGGCGCTTATTCCGAAGCCATCATTAAGATGAGGGTCGGCGAGAAGGTCGTGCATACCGCCGCGGAAGGCAACGGCCCGGTAAACGCGCTGGACAACGCCCTGAGAAAAGCGCTGGAGAGCTTCTTCCCGTGCATCAGCACGATGCGCCTGACCGACTACAAGGTCAGGGTTATTGATGAAAGTGACGGCACCGGGGCCATCGTGCGCGTGCACATTGAGACCGGTGACGGGCAAAAATCGTGGGGCACGGTGGGTGTATCGGAAAACATCATCGAGGCCAGCTGGCAGGCGCTGGCGGACAGCCTGGCGTTCGGCTTGCTGAAAGGCGAAAAGTACATCGATAAAGGCGTCGGCAATATTGCCGGCAGCAACCATACGGGGGATAATGATGATCCGCAGGTGTAAAGAAAGCGAGACGGAAAATATCTTCAGTATTATCAATGACGCCGCCAGGGCTTACATTGGCGTTATACCCGCCGACCGCCTGAAAAACCCATACATGCCCATGGATGAGCTGCGCCATGAAATAAACAGCGGCGTCGAATTCTGGGGCTGCGAGGAAGATAACGAACTGGTTGGCGTAATGGGCATCCAGAATGTGAAAGACGTGACTTTGATCAGGCACGCCTACGTCCGCACAGCCAGGCGGAACCACGGTATAGGAGCGGCGCTGCTGTCTTACCTGCGCACAATGACTGGTCGCCCGATCCTGATCGGCACCTGGGCGGACGCTTCCTGGGCCATCCGCTTTTATGAAAAGAACGGTTTCAGGCAGGTCTCCCCGGAAGAAAAGGACCGGCTGCTCAAAACTTACTGGACGATCCCGGACCGCCAGGTGGAAACTTCTGTAGTTTTGAAAGAAAATGATAGATCAAATCCCATATAATCTCGCCAAAATATAGGGGTTCCCTGCAGGAAACAGCTTCCCGCTTCCCGAAATAGGGTATTGCGGGTTTTTTGTAATATAATGGAGACATAATATTCCTTGTAAGATAAGGGAGGTTTGACTTTTGGAGCAGTTCTGGCTCCCAAGTCTCGACTATTTAAAAGCAATTGTAAAGTTCAACCTGAGCAGCGTCATAGATATCCTGATCGTCGCCTATTTGATGTACAGGCTGATGCTGCTGATCAAAGGCACCAGGGCGGTCCAGCTGCTTAAAGGTCTGGCTGTCTTGCTGGTGATAACCGCCTTTGCCAGCCTGTTTAACCTCTACACCATAAACTGGCTGCTCGGCAAGTTGATGACCGCGCTGGTGGTAGCCCTGCCGGTCGTATTCCAGCCGGAGTTGAGGCGGGCGCTGGAAAAGCTGGGGCGCGGCAGGTTTTTAAACCATACCACCCTTAGCTCCTACGGTGATATCGACCAGGCCAAGGTTATCGCTGAGATTTGCAGGTCAGCCACCGTGCTGTCCAAAAACAGGATGGGCGGCCTGATCATTATTGAAAGGGAAACCGGCCTGGAAGAGCATATCGATAACGGTGTCAAGATCGACGGCCTGGTAACCGCCGAGTTCCTGGTAAACATTTTTGTGCCGAAAACACCGCTGCACGACGGCGCGGTGATTATCCGGGGCGACCGTGTCGCGGCGGCCGCTTGTTTCCTTCCGCTGAGTGAGAACCCTCACCTTTCCACCGACCTTGGCACAAGGCACCGGGCGGGGATCGGCATCACCGAGCATTCCGACGCGGTGGCGGTAATTGTATCCGAGGAAACCGGTTCCATTTCACTGGCTGTCGAAGGGGTCCTCAACAGGCACCTGGACGAGGCCGCGCTTTCTAAAAGGCTGTCGGAGCTTTTATATTACCGGTCCGGCCATTCGCTGTCAGCATTACTGCTCAGGAGGTAGACACATTGGCCCAATTTAACTGGCGCAACAATTCCCTGATGCTCCTCTCGCTGCTGCTGGCCTTTGCCCTGTGGCTTTACGTCAGCAACGAACAAAACCCGCTGCGGGATAAAGTTTTGACTATAGAGCTGGAACAAACCGGCCTTGAACAGGGCCTTATAGTTACCGGAGGTGTGCCGGACAGCGTCACGGTGAAAGTCCAGGGTAACCGCAGCCAGCTGGCCAACCTTGTCCCGGCTGATTTCAGGGCTGTGGTGAACATACCCGCGGGAAAAACCGGTGATTTGACATTGCCAGTGCAGGTGAGCACACCGACTGGAATGCGCGTGACCCAGGTTACCCCTGATATGGTCAGCATGTTTATCGACACCGTCACGGAAAAAGAGGTCGCGGTCGCGGTCAGCTTGAGAGGAGAGCCGGGTCAGGGTTTCACCGCGCTGGCCCCGTTTTACCAGCCTAATACAGTGGTCGCCAGGGGGCCCTCCAGGGTAATTAGCGGTATCAAACAGGCTACAGCTTTGATCGATATACAGGGAGTTGTAAAAGACGTGGAGCAGTCCCTCCAGGTCAGCGTGGGAAATTCCGATATAACTCTTAGCCCCGCAACGGTCAAAGTGGTGGTGCCGATTGTCGCAATGGTGCCGGCCAAAACTGTACCTGTCCTGATCGCGGTGACCGGCAGCCCGGCCGAAGGTTATTACGTAAAAAGCTCTGTTTCCGACCCGGCCACCGTGCAGCTGTCCGGGCAGCCGGAGGCCCTCAGCACAATTACCAGCATAAAAACAGAAGCTGTTGATATCACCGGCGCTGACAAGAACATTACCAGGGAGGTGGGACTGGCAGTCCCGCAGGGGGTCAGCGTCCAGCCCGGCCGGGTCAAGGTGCAGGTTGAAGTGGTGAAAGGTGAAGCCCCGCCCCCACCGCCGGGTGACGGTGGCGATACAACACCAAAAACTTAGTTTTCGAGCCGTTTAAATTGTCAGACTTCCGGTTGATAACATAATATAAAGAGAAATTGACAACCGGAATGTGCGAAGTTTATAATAAGTTGTATTTTTTCCGCTGGGAGGAGACGCTTTCTAATGGGAGTAATGTTTGGCACCGACGGGGTCAGGGGCGTTGCAAACCGCGACCTGACGCCGGATACAGCTTTTAAACTCGGCCGGGCCGGGGCTCATATATTAGCCAGGTGCTGTTCCAACAACAGGATCGTGATAGGCAGGGATACCAGGGTTTCCGGCGATATGCTGGAGGCCGCCATGGTGGCCGGCATTTGTTCCGCCGGAGTCGACGTCTTAAAAGTAGGGGTATTACCCACGCCCGCCATAGCCTTTCTGACAAGAGAGCTGAAAGCGGCTGCCGGGGTGGTGATCTCCGCTTCCCACAACCCAGTGGAAGACAACGGGATAAAGTTTTTTGGCGCCAGCGGCTACAAGCTCTCCGACGACACCGAGGCGGAGATAGAAGCCCTGGTTATAGATAACTGCGCCGGTGTAATAAGCCCCGTCGGCGGAGAAGTTGGGCGGGTATACGAGGTGCGTGACGCGGCGGACCGCTATGTCAAATTCGCCTGCGGCACTATTGCCACCGATCTGAAGGGGCTCAAAGTCGTGGTCGATTGCGCCAACGGGGCGGCCTGCCGGGTGGCCCCGCGCATCTACAGCGAGCTTGGCGCGGAAGTAACGGCGATTTTCAATCATCCCGACGGTATTAATATCAACAGCGGGTGCGGCTCCACCCACCCTGAAGCTTTGATGGAGGCCGTTGTCTCGGCGGGGGCCGACCTGGGCCTGGCCCACGACGGCGACGCCGACCGCGTGCTGGCCGTTGACGCCAGGGGCAGGCTGATCGACGGGGACCAGATCATGGTTATCTGCGCGCGCAATTTAAAAAAGAAAGACTGCCTGGCGGAAAATACGGCTGTAGTAACTGTCATGAGCAACATGGGACTGCACCTGGCGATGCGGGAAAGCGGCATCCGGGTGTTGGAAACAAAGGTCGGCGACCGCTATGTGCTTGAGGAGCTCCTGCGTTCGGGGGCCAGGTTCGGCGGCGAACAGTCCGGCCACATCCTGTTTTTGGACCACAACACAACCGGAGACGGCATCCTGACCGCGCTGCACCTCCTCGCCGTGATGAAAGAGGAAGGCCAGCCGCTGGATATACTTGCCGGCCAGATGGAGCGGCTGCCCCAGCTGCTGGTGAACGTGCAGATTGCCGATAAGGACCTGGTCATGAACAGCCCTGTCCTGGCCGGGGCCATAAAGGAAGAAGAGCGAAAGATGGGCGGCAGCGGCCGCATCCTGGTCCGCCAGTCGGGCACGGAGCCCCTGGTGCGGGTAATGGCCGAGGGAAGGGATATGGATCAATTAAAGGATATTGTTGAGAGGCTGTCGAATATAATATTAGAGATAGGGTAGTTTTCCAGAATAATCCTGCATAATATATTATATAGCTGCACCGCTCACATGAATGACTATAATTTTAGGAGGTGTTCCTACAGGGAAACAGCACCATACATCTCATCAAAATAAATAAAAGCGCCAGAACCCAGATATGGGACGTGGGAAAATGAGACGTGAGACGTGGGTATATCCTGCATTTCTCTTTGGTCTTTCAAACATTGTGTTACAAATCTCATATGTCCTTCTGGGTTGACGAGGAGGGGGTTAATCGAAATTTCGGCGGGTGCCCCCCGGTCCGGCCGGACCGTTAACAGCATCACAAAACCACCGGGTAACTGGTGGGACAGAAGTGCCAGCGGCCAGCAGCGGCTTTACAGGTGGAGTGTTGCCTTTTTTAAAATGCCAAAAACGATCTAACGCCGTGGCTTTATAGCGCCCGGCTTTTCTATTTTCTGACGGTGCTGTCGAAAAGACTCATCTGCTGCGTTGCGGCAATGATTTTTCGCTTCAACGTACCAAGATTCGGACGTCATTCGTATATGAAGGATATAGAAAGACATTATAGATAAACTCAAATGTCAATAAGCCTGACTACTGACTACTGACGACCGACTACTGAATTGGGCAGCCCCGGAACTGTAGGTGCGGCTTTAGTCGCACATATCTGGTAAACATGAGGAGGAATAAACATGTGTGGTATAGTGGGATACATCGGCCCCAAAGAGGCCGTTTCCATCCTGGTTGAAGGACTGGAGAAGCTTGAATACCGGGGTTATGATTCCGCGGGTGTCGCCATTACCGGCAACGGCAGCATTGAAATATTAAAAAAAGAAGGCAAGCTGAGAGCCCTAAAAGATGAGCTGAACGGGCAGACATACAGCGCCAACGTGGGCATCGGACATACCCGCTGGGCGACCCACGGCAGGCCTTCGGATGAAAACGCGCACCCCCATACGGACTGCACCGGGAAGATCGCCGTGGTCCATAACGGGATCATTGAGAACTACCTTTCCCTGCGGGAATGGCTCCAATCCCAGGGTCACGTTTTTAACTCCCAGACCGACACCGAGGTACTGCCCCACCTGATCGAGGAATTTTACGAGGGTGACCTGCTGGAAGCGGTGCTTAAGGCGTCATCAAAACTGGAGGGCTCTTTCGCCCTGGCCGTGGTGTCCTCGCACGAGCCAAATAAACTGGTGGCCGTCCGCCAGGACAGCCCGCTGGTAGTCGGGCTCGGCGAAGGGGAATATTTCCTGGCTTCGGATATCCCCGCGCTGCTCAGGCATACCCGGTTTACTTACATCCTCAACGACGGCGAGATAGCTGTGCTCGAGCCTGATCGGGTCAGGGTCATGGACCGGCAGCGCAATAAAATTAATAAAAAAGTGCTTGAAGTCAAATGGGAAGCCGAGCAGGCCGAAAAGGGCGGGTACGACCACTTTATGCTGAAGGAAATACACGAGCAGCCCAAGGCCCTGCGCGACACTTTCAGCGGGCGTATAGCCGCGGACAATTCCAGGGTTATCCTGGACGAAGTGAAAATCACCCCGGAACAAATCAGGGGTTTGAAGAAAGTCTTTATTACAGCCTGCGGCACCGCTTACCACGCCGGGTTTGTGGGCAAATACGTCATAGAAAGGCTGGTCCGGCTGCCGGTGGAGGTCGATATCGCCTCGGAGTTTCGCTACCGCCAGCCGATTATTGAGCCGGGCACACTGGTGATCATAATCAGCCAGTCCGGCGAAACCGCCGATACCCTGGCCGCGCTGAGAGAAGCCAAGCGCCAGGGGGCCCATGTTATCGCCGTGACCAACGTGGTGGGTAGCTCCGTTTCCCGGGAGGCCGACGACGTTATCTATACCTGGGCCGGCCCGGAAATCGCCGTCGCTTCCACCAAGGCTTACACCACCCAGCTGGCGTCGATGTACCTGATCGCCCTGCACCTGGCCACCGTGCGCGGCACGATTGCGCCTGGGGAACTGGGCGGGATCCTGTCAGAGATGAAACAGCTGGACGCCAAGGCCCAGCTGCTTGTTGACAATTCAGTGGAGATCAGGGATTTCGCCGAGGAAATTTGCTCCTCCAGAAGCCTGTTCTACATCGGGCGCGGCCTGGACTATGCCGTGGCCATGGAAGGCTCCCTCAAGCTGAAGGAAATCTCCTACATCCACGCCGAGGCTTACGCGGCCGGGGAACTGAAGCACGGCACGCTCGCCCTTATCGAAGACGCTGTCCCGGTGGTGGCCCTGTGCACACAAAAGGACCTCTACGATAAAACAGCCAGCAACATCCAGGAGGTTAACGCCCGGGGCGCCTCCGTGCTGGCCCTGGCCATGGAGGGCTTCAAGGAAGTGGAAAAAGTGTCCGACAAGACCATTTACATTCCGGAAACCCATCCGCTCCTGGCCCCGATACTGACCGTGATCCCGCTGCAGCTGCTGGCCTACCATACCGCGGTGGCAAGAGGCTGCGACGTGGATAAGCCGAGGAATTTGGCCAAGAGCGTGACGGTGGAGTAGGTGTAGTAATATGTAGTTCCTAGTTAGTTAATCAATTATTCAATTAATGTGTAAGTTTGTGTTGTTTCTCTCTCATAACAACAACTGACAGTTGTTCTCACAACAAGTGACAGTAGATGCCAAAAAACCACTCGTTTGGATACGGGTGGTTTTAAATATTCGAGCCTGTTAAATTTGTGTTACCCTGGATATTGGTTGATATCCTGGGTAACATTGTTTCTTCCGCCAAGTTTACGATTTATACCGGTTGGTAAGGCCTGCATTAGCAAAGAGGTAATCATTGGACGGAAAAAGAATTCACAACACCTAAGTTCCCTAAAATGACAATGTTTTGCAGGATATCCAAACAAAAAGGCAGAAGCATACAACTAAGTTATCATTATCCATTGCCAAATTGATCCATGAATTGTGTGATTGAGGTGTGAAATATGCTTTTTATACTTTATTCAGTCTTTATAGTACCATTTTTATTATGCACAGGTTTAGTATATATACTTACTTCTAAAATGGGAAAACAGAATCGTATAATGTTTTGGGGAATATACTTGGCCGTTATCTCAATTTTACTTTACATTCATTTTAAGGATGATTACTACTACCAGTACGTGGATCTCGAACGCATTGAAAAGATAGAGATAACGGAGGATTTACCTACCATCTGGGATTTCCAACAGGAAGGGATGACATTTGATTGGAGCCGTGCTCCTGAACTTGATTTTAAAGGAGGGCCGACAGAGCATCTCGAATTTCTTACATCAAGTCATAGGCTTTCAAGAACTAATGTTAGAATGACTTTATATAAAGACAGAGAGAAAGCGGCCGAAGGTTATCTATTCTATAAAAACTTTAATCATAACCGTACTCAGTTTGAAAAAGTAATCAACGCTAACGACGCGTATTGTATAAGTAAGGTAAAAAGAATGCGCGAGGAAGATTTGGCTGGACTTGTAAAGATGAATCAGTATCTTTCAGAAGTGGTATTTGTAAAAAACAACCTTGTTGTATCTATCTATTCCTATTACGATGATAATACGGGCAGCGACAAACAGGTTGTAATCGACATTGTAGCGGATTATTTGGAAAAGAAAGCCGCCAAGGAAAAGACGCTTTAGTTAAAGGTTAGCAAAAAATACATTGGGTTAAGTGTTATCATCATCATCAATAACAACTAATTACAATAAATTTGATACTTGAAAGCCCCTCCATGGGGCTTTCTCACTTTGGACTTTATAACTTATCCGGAAAAACAGATTGAAGATGGTGAAATGTCAGACGTGATTTCCATTGCTTACGAGGCCTATTATTTGGATATGTTTTTTCACTCTTCAGAATAACCAGGAATCCACTCAAATGAGTCAATAATTCCTTCAAAAATCTTAAGATATTCAGGATATTTATCTGTTTCAGCGGTATAGGTAATTCTATAAGCTCTATTATCCTTAATTGTACATATTGTTAAATATTTTAGACTCAATTCTCCTTCTTTACTCGTTATAATTATTTTTTTAGCGGGTGTTCCGGCCAATTTCGTTTCACTTAATTCAACAACATTAAAATCAGAATATTTTTTAGATAACGCCAGACCAGAGTCAACATATTCGTCAAGTGTAGTTTGTTTATCATTTACTAATTCACCAATGATTTCAATGTTATCCGAATATACATCTGACGAATTCTCTTGATTAAAGTAAAATTTAACTGTGTTATTCCTTTCCTTTTTAAACAGTTTTTCCGGATATTGAATTTTAAACCCACGAGTTTTATCAATATATGGTAAGTAGCCGTTATTGTGTTCTGCTCCTGATTTTTGCAAAAGATTAATGATATCTGTGTATCCCCTCATTTTAGCAATGATTAGGGCGGTTAACCCGTCGCTGCTTTCCATATTGGGATCCGCGCCGGATTCAAGAATAAATTTCACTAACTCATGATTGTTACGTGTGGCAGCGATCATTAGTGGTGTTCTGTCATCATAAAATGCATTTATTTTTGCCCCTGCTTTAATTAATGCTTTTATCATTTCTGTTTGATCTGGGCCACTCCACATAGCATGATAAATAACAGGATATTCACTTTTACCTTTGAAATTGGGGTCGGCGCCGCCGTTCAGCAAAGCCTTAACCACTTCAGTACGGCCGCTGTTAACTGCTGAGTTGAGCGGTGTCCAGTCAACTGAATAATTATTATTTGGATCTACCCCCGCTTCCAGCAAAACTTTAACGGTATCTGCCTGGTTATCTCCCTGCTCTCCAAAGATAGCAGATGAAAGTACAGTAGAGCCAAATTTTTTGTTTTTATAATTAACATCTGCCCCAGCAGCTATTAAAGCTTTAACAGTATCTGTATCTCCTTTTCCTGAGGCAAACATTAAAGCCGAATTTCCATTTTGAGATGTATTTGGGTCCGCACCTGCGGTCAGTAATTTTTCTACCGCGCCGCCATGACCTTCCTTGGCCTCAGCAAGCAAGAATTCGTTGAGTTTTGTTTTATTTAATGCCAGGTAATTATCTAAAATCTTATTTTTGGTGCCGGAAGTGGAAATGAGAACTGCTTGAAAATCCTGGTCCCAATTTACGGTTGCACCAAAAGCCTCACCCACAAAACGAAGCGGGACCATTGTGCGGCTTTTTATTATCTTCGCCGGAACATCGAGCACAATTGGCTCCCCGTTTTTGTAAGCAGGGCCATCTATTATGAGACTAATTGTAATATCACCTTTTTTAGCTGTGACTGTTTGTGTATCTTTATCCCATTGCACATCGGCGCCCATGGCTTCAAAAATATTCCGGAACGGAACCAAAGTCCGGTCGTTTTCTACTATAATGTGCTGACCGGAATCAAAAGATATTATCTTATCATCAATAATTACTAGCGGTGAGGCCAAGGCGACACCGGCAAAAATAAGATAAATAAAAATAATCATAGATGAAATTAAAATCTTCCACATACTAATAATCCCCTTTCAAAATAAAACGGAACGCTTTTGTCGTCCCATTGCTGTAGTTATAGTAAAATTATACCATAAAAAGAAACAAGAAGAAGAAACAAGATGAAGCAACAAAAAGAAGCAGGGTGAATTGGGCGATTGTTTTTCAAAGGATATGCACGTACGTAAAATGAGACCTTCCTTGAAGAACATTTTTTTGATATTCTCTATTTAGCCAAATTAAGGCATTGGCTGTTTGGCTGGAAGGATTAAAATGACAGGAAATGGCATCAAGTAACTGTCTATTCAATCATTTATGCTAAAGGCGGGAGGTATCGTGTTAATCACGCTTTCTATTTTACTGGCCTGTATACTCATTCTTGTTGGCGTACTGCTGGCATGGAGCCCAGGTAAGCCAAAACCATTTCTCAATGAGAACGGAAAAGTGCTGGCCGGAAGTATCTCCGAAAAAATCCATGTCAATATCAATGGGGTGGAGCAGGGGATGATTTACAAATTAGATTGTCCGGTTGGATAGGAAAATCATAGAATTATGACGAATAACATTTGGAGGTAATATTGGTAAGTGTTTTCTCACCAAAATAAGGGGAGTGATCATTTTGAAGATAAACAAACTATTTTTAACTCTTATATTTTTTGTTTCAATAATACTGCCTGCGTGCACAAATAAACAAGATTTTATATTGCATAATTATAGTGCTAAGGTTTATGAACATGATGAAAAACAGTCTGTCTCAGCGGCAGATCCCCAAACAGGTAAACATCTGGGTTACATTTATGATACTGTTTTGCATTATGAATTTACCCTTGAAAGCACAAGGGATATGGGGAGCATAGAGGAAATAGACAAAATGATATATCTAGTCATAGAACCAACTGATAAATTATTATCATTACTAAAAGGGAATCCTTTTGAAAATCAAAAAATCGGGTCATTAGATAATAATAACAATAAACATGATGAGGTTTTATACCGATGTTCTTACAATGGACCTACCAAGTTGGAGGCAGGAGAAAAATTAGAATACGAGATAGAGTTCGTTATTGGTACTAGAGATGAAGCAGGAACGGAAAATCCGGATAAACTTATTCGTCCTCCCACACCGGAAGAAGCTGAAGATATTGAAAAAGAGGCTTATAATGCAAATTTATTGATAAAACAAGGTGAAAAAACAATACAAGCTGTTCCTTTAAGCGATTATAATTGAACCGAAGTGATCGATATGTTGCCGGGCGTACAAGAAACCCCCTCTGTATCAAAATCCTGCTTGACAGATATTATGAAATTTGATAATATTTCGAGTAATTAGTTATATATTTGGAATATTATTTAAATGCAATGACAGGGAAAACACCTTGCGGTATGTCGCTCCAGAGAGCTGTTGGATGCTGAAAGACAGCGCGCAGAGCAAGTTGACTCCCCCTTGAGCAGTCAGCTGAAAGCTGAAGGTGCTGTTATGGCGGCTTAAAGCAAGTAGGTGCGAACGGGTTTCTCGCCGTTACAATGAGAGGGCATTCGTCAGTTGACCGATGCTGTTAAGTGGGTATGTTTAACATGCCAAAATGAGTGGTACCGCGGAAGTTTAGCGCTTTCGTCTCTAGCAGAAATGCTATGTGACGGAAGCGCTTTTTAAATTAAGGAGGGAGTTTTTCTATGAAACTTGCATTTTCAACACTCGGCTGTCCCGACTTCAGTTGGGTCGACATCTGCACCATGGCCAAGGACCTTGGTTTCAGAGGCATTGAGGTGCGCGGGCTTGGCAGCGAAATATCCGCGGTGCGGGCCCAGCCTTTCACCGAATCACAGCTTCCGGAAACGGTAAAAAAGCTTTCCGAGCTGCGCCTGGAAATCCCCTGCCTTACTTCCGGCTGCTGCTTGAAATTTGCTGAAAATGATGAGAAAAACCATGCTGAGCTGGTGCAGTATATTAACCTGGCCGCCAGGCTTGGCACACCATACATCCGCATTCTCGCTGACCTGGAGCCGCATCCCATCGGAGAAGTCGATGACGAGGTGGTCCTGGCCGCTTTGCGGCGATTGGCGCCGGTTGCTGAAGATAAAGGCGTGACCCTGCTGGTGGAGACCAATGGCGTCTATACAGACACAGCCCGGCTGAGCGGGCTGCTTCAACAGGTGGCAAGCGACGCGGTGGCAGCTCTTTGGGATGTGCACCATCCCTACCGGTTTGCCGGTGAGAGCCCCGAACAGACTGTCAAAAACCTCGGCGCCTATATCAAATATGTACATATCAAAGATTCCGTGGTGGAGGACGGCTCCATACGGTATCGTATGATGGGTGAGGGGGATCTGCCGGTTGACGACATGATGCTGGCGCTGCGCTCGATTAACTACGACGGCTATATATCTCTCGAATGGGTCAAGCGCTGGGCGGATGATCTTGATGACGCGGGAGTCGTCTTCCCGAACTTCGCCAACTATATGAGTCGTTACACTGAAATAAACGTGGTAAAGGGCCACCTGTTCGAAAACAACGCCAAGACAGGGAAATACATCTGGCAGAAGGACACGCTGATCGACCTGACCTTTCCCCAGGTGCTGGACCGCATGGTGGAAGAGTTTCCCGACCAGTATGCTTTCCGCTATACTGTTCAGGATTATACCAGGACTTATGCAGAGTTCCGGGACGATGTGGATACATTCGCCCGCTCGTTGATTGCCCTGGGCGTCAGGCCAGGTGACCATGTGGCGATCTGGGCGACCAATGTTCCCCAGTGGTTCATCACCTTCTGGGCCACCACCAAGATCGGCGCCGTACTGGTGACTGTAAACACGGCCTACAAGATCTATGAAGCTGAGTACCTCCTGCGCCAGTCGGACACCCATACGCTGGTAATGATCGACGGCTATAAGGATTCTGATTATGTAGGCATTATAAAAGAGCTTTGCCCCGAGCTGGAAACTGCCGAGGCGGGAAAACCGCTCCATTTAAAACGCCTGCCTTTCCTGCGCAATATCATCACCGTAGATTCCAGGCAGAAGGGCTGCCTGACCTGGGAGGACGCCATAGCGTTGGCTGAAAGAGTCCCGGTGGAGGAGGTTTACCGCCGCGCCATGTCCATCAACAGGCATGATGTCTGCAATATGCAGTATACCTCGGGGACCACGGGTTTCCCCAAGGGCGTTATGCTCACCCATTATAATGTGGTGAATAACGGCAAAAACATCGGTGACTGCATGGACCTTTCCACTGCCGACCGCTTTCTGATCCATGTACCCATGTTCCACTGTTTTGGTATGGTGCTTTCCATGACGTCGTCAATGACCCACGGTTCGACCATGACCCCGATGCCGTATTTCTCACCCAAGCTGTCCCTTGACGCTGTAAACAGGGAAAAGATTACCGCCATCAACGGAGTTCCCACCATGTTTATCGCGATGCTTGAACATGAGGATTTCTCAAAAACTGACTTTTCCCATATGAGGACCGGCATTATGGCGGGCAGCCCCTGTCCGGTCAAGGTTATGCAGGATGTGGTGGACAAAATGAACGTGACGGAACTTACAATTGTGTTCGGCCAGACTGAGTCTTCGCCGGGCTGCACCCAGAGCACCGTCGATGATTCGATT
The DNA here is from genome assembly GCF_048984525.1 of Pelotomaculum propionicicum. Classification (GTDB taxonomy): domain Bacteria; phylum Bacillota; class Desulfotomaculia; order Desulfotomaculales; family Pelotomaculaceae; genus Syntrophopropionicum; species Syntrophopropionicum propionicicum_A. The sequence continues at coordinate 16,556 of NZ_JBMGJC010000019.1, read as the reverse complement.
GAGCTGCGCGTCAATACGGTGGGCCGCCACCTGCCCGGTGTTGAATGCAAGATCGTTGATGTCGAGACCGGCCGGGACCTGCCCCCTAATGCTGATGGTGAATTTGTAGCGCGCGGCTACAACATCATGAAAGGCTACTACAAAATGCCTGAGGCCACGAAGGCTGCCATCGATGAAAACGGGTGGCTGCACACCGGTGATATGGCCAGGTGCGATGAAAATGGGTACTACAAAATCACCGGCCGCATCAAGGATATGATCATCAGGGGCGGCGAGAATATCTATCCCAAGGAAATTGAGGATTTCATCTATACCCATCCCAAAGTCAAGGATGTCCAGGTAATCGGCGTGCCCGACAAACAGTACGGCGAGGAGATTATGGCCTGCGTGATCCTGAAGGACGGTGTGACCATGACTGACGATGAGCTCAAGGAGTACGTCCGTTCACACATGGCGAAGCACAAAACGCCGCGCTACGTCGATTTCGTCGATGACTTCCCCATGAATGCCGCCGGGAAAATTATGAAATATAAGATGCGCGAGCATGCTGTTGAAAAACTCGGCTTGCAGGCAGCCAACCGCATTGAAACCGCCTGACAAACCACTGGTTAGTTAACGGTACCGGCAAAAGAAAGGGGCCTCACTCCCTGTTGGGGGAGCGCAGGTCCCTTTTAGTCAATACCGGCGCCGCCTGCTTAACGAACATTGGCTTCTTAAGTAACTTGATTTTTTCTTGAAACCATTTAATTATGGTGCTACAATGTTATAACAATGTAATTACAGGAGGGGATTTTTATGATTAAAACATTAACCTCACATGGCAACAGTGCCGCCTTAGTAATAGATAAAGCTATTCTAGAATTGCTGGGTATATCGATGTCTACACCGTTAAAAATTTCCACAGACGGGAAAAGCCTTATAGTATCACCACTACCGAATGTCCAGCGTGAAGAGAGATTTAGAGCGGCTTTAGACAAGGTAAATAAGAATCACGGAGACACACTCAGAAAGTTGGGGGAATAATGAGCAAGGAAGAATTTATTTTTTTAAACCTGGCGGAGGTAATTGAGATCCATGAGGACCAGATCAAACGATACGGCGGTCATCCAGGGCTGCGGGATTATCATCTTCTTTGCTCAGCTTTAGCCATGCCGGAAGCGTCATTCGGCGGCGATTATTTGCATATCGATATTTTCGAGATGGCAGCCGCTTATGTTTATCACTTATGTAAGAACCACCCGTTTGTTGACGGCAATAAAAGAACAGCCCTTGTGTGCGGCCTGGTATTCCTGGAAATAAACGGAATCACGATTGCAGATGAAGCGGGAAAGCTCTACGAAGCTGTAATATTGCTTTCTTCCGGCGAGTTGGACAAGGTGTCTCTGTCAAAAATATTCTTTGAATTACATAGAACGGCTGCTTTATAGTTCCAGAACCAGCGCGGGAAACAATATATTACTAGCAATAAGCTGCTTTGAGAATGTAGAAGGTGTATTATAAACCGGATGGCGCCGTTACCATCCGGTTTTTCGCAAGACTGCTTAAACCTATTCCTGCAGGTACAGTCCCCCGCTGAGGTTGTCGATAAACTGCCGCGCGGTGCGGCCGGACAAACCGTTGTGCCAGGACGCCCACAGCAGCGCCCTGCGCTCAAGTTCACCCTCCGCAAGCTCAAGGCCCATGTGTTTGGCCATTTCCCGCACTATTTTGAGGTAAAGCGCCCTGTCCGGGGTGGTAAAGAAAATGGTAACCCCAAACCGGTCGGCCAGGGACAATTTTTCCTGGACCGTGTCGTTGCCGTGCAGCTCATCCCCCATGTCCCGGTCGGAAAACCGCTCCCTGACCAGGTGCCGCCTGTTGGAGGTGGCGTAAATCAAGACGTTGGCGGGACGGCTGGCCAGCCCGCCCTCCAAAACAGCTTTAAGCTCCTTGTATTCGACTTCAGATTCTTCAAAGGAAAGGTCGTCCACAAAGATGATGAACCGCTGGGGCAGTTGCCGCAGCAAGGTAATGATTTTGGGAAAATCGCCAAGGCTGCTCTTGGGCACTTCAACCAGGCGCAGCCCCTGTTCGGCGTATTGGTTCAGCAGGGCTTTAACAGTGGAAGACTTGCCAGTGCCCCGGTCGCCGTAAAGCAACAGGTTGTTTGCCGGGAAGCCGGCCAGGAATTTTTCGGTGTTTTCCACTACCTGCTGCCGCTGGTCCTGATAGCCGACCAAATCATCAAAATGGATGGAATCCGGCTCGTCGATCCCTTCCATCCGGCCAACCGCGCCACACCAGCGGAAAGCCCGGTATCTCCCGGTCAGCCCCGCTCCCGCCTTCCGGTAATAGCGGGCCAGGTCCTCCAGGCACGGACCCCAGTCACCGGAACGGGAGAGCAAATCAATTATCTCCCCAGTCAGGTGGTTTTTAGCCTTTAAACTATCCGCAGCCGGAGCGGAAAGCTCTTTCCAAAGGGGCAAACCGCCGCAGGGTATGTCGGTCGCGCCCAGTTTTTGCATTACAGCCTCGCGGGCGGCGGCGCAGTCTATCCTGTACATGGCATGGAGCCTGGCCAGGTCGCCCCTGGCGGCGTCCAGCAGTGAAGCCCCGAGCTTTTCGGGGGAGTACAGCGACGCCCACCGGCTGAAGACATTGTCATCATACAGCAGCAACTGCAGCAGGTGGTCCTGCCACGCGTCCCCGGTGAAACCGCCCTCAGATGGTCCGGCCTGCTGCGTCAGGCAAAAGAATAACTCGCAGTACATGTTAAGTGTTTCATCGGCCGGCCTGTCCCCGGCCACGGACTCGACAAAGTTAAGCCAAGCCCTGCAGGCCGGGTCTAAAATAATGTTCCTGTATAGCACCAGGCTTCTGGCCGAGCGCAGCGCTTCAAGAAACTCTTTATTTTCCATGGTCATATCTCCATCAATAATATGATTGTATCCTGTGCATAAAATATTCTTCACATGCCCTCCTTTTCCCTGCGTTGGGCGGTAACTAAAGCCCCCTGGCGAGGCGTAGGTTTTGACTGAGTCTCCATGGTGTTGAACCTGCTTGGCTCATTTTCAATGGACCGTGTCAAGAGGACGGATCTTTCTAAGAGGCTTTTTCTCTCGAGCGTGTCATGAGGACAGTTCTGTTGACACGCTTTTGTCTCAAGATTTAATAATAGAAATCGTGTCAACAAAACCGTCCCCAAGACACGCCCGGCAAACCGTTCCCTTGACACGCCCGGCAAAGTCCTCTGGACACGCTCCCACGGTGCAAAGGACCGTCCTTCAACTCGCCGCCCTGGCGCGGCAGTCAATCAGAAAATGGCTGTAAGTCCTGCTTGTCCGGTCTGGTGACGGGTCGATTCGCTCTGAAGAAACAGGAAAGACAGGAAGGGAAAAGAGGGGGAGTTCATAGGCGCCGGGGTAAACCGGCATAGGGCAGGGGACGAAAGAGCCCTTAAGTGGAAGGAGCGGCGATTCTGGCTTACTTTAAGTTATCTTCTTTCTTATAATGTCTGACCAGCCAATTTTGAAGGATTTTTTGCAACTCCGGATGAATAGGCTGACACTGGGCCTTACTGCCTTGAAGCTTTTGAATTATGGTGCTACAATGTGATTATTTCCATAGCGGTATTTTCAAAAATTAATTGCGGAAGTGACATGAATGCATAGAATTTTACTCGTTGAGGACGACCTCAGCCTGATTGACGGGTTGGAGTTCTCTCTTAGGAAAAACGGTTTTGAAGCTGACGTCGCCAGGACCGTCAAAGAAGCCCTGGCACAGCTTGCGGCGCAAAAATATGATTTGCTGCTCCTTGACCTGACGCTGCCTGACGGCAGCGGCTTTGAAATTTGCAGAAAAGCGAGGCAGGCATCAGATGTGCCGATTATTTTTCTGACTGCCTCCGACGAGGAAGTAAACGTGGTCATGGGGCTTGACATGGGCGGGGACGACTATATTACCAAGCCCTTTAAGCTTAACGAGTTAGTATCCAGGATCAACGCGCTGCTGCGCCGAGCGGGCATTTCCAAGGCTCTACACACAGAGCTGAAATCAAACGGAATAACTGTCAGGCTTGGCGAAAACCGGGTGCTGAAAGACGGTTTTGAGATCGAGCTCACCGTCGTGGAGTACCGTCTCTTATGCCTTTTGATGCAAAATCCCAATAATGTCCTGACCAGGGCAGTCATACTGGACAAGCTTTGGGACGGGAGCGGCAGCTTTGTTGACGACAATACGCTGTCAGTCTATGTGCGGCGGCTGCGGAGCAAGATAGAGGACGATCCGGAAAATCCAATGTACTTATTAACAGCGCGGGGTGTGGGATATAAATGGAAAGTGGTAAGGTGATATTTAACGATAAAAGTGTCCGGCGCCAGGCTGCCGTGACCGTGATAATTTTGCTCGCGTTTATCCTTTTAGGACAGCTAATCGTCGCGCGCATGGCGGAGGACTACAAAAAGGACATGGTTGAACATGACTATACTGTGGCAGGGTACCTGTCCGGCAGCGGAGTGGACAAAAGGCAGATTGTCACGGCCTTTACTTCCGATAAAACCGGCGCGGACACTGAAGCAGGCGCGTCTCTGCTGTCTTCTTCCGGGTACGCGGAAAGTACGCAAAACAGCCTGCTGCCTGTGGTGGAAAGTTTTCATCAAAAATTTGCCCTGACCATGCTCTTAATCACCGTCCTGTTTTCCCTCGCCATTCTGGCCGTACTTTACCTTGGCGAGCAGCGCCGCGGCTATCAGCTTGAAACAGCCGCCGGGCAGCTCCGGCACTTCATGGACGGAGACACTGCCGTCCGCCTTTCGGACTGCGGAGAAGGCAGCCTGGCCAGGCTCTTCGCGTCCGTTAACGCCATGGCGACGTCACTGACCGCCCATATCGATAAGGAAAAGCAGAACAGGCAGTTCTTAAAGGATACGGTATCCGACATATCCCACCAGCTGAAAACGCCCCTCGCCGCTCTTCAGATGTACAATGAGATTATTTGCGATGAAAAGACCGGCAACGAGGTGGTGGAGAGCTTTACGGATAAAAGCCGCCGCGAGCTTGAGCGGATGGAAAACCTAATTCAAAACCTACTGAAACTTGCCAGGCTCGACGCGGGGACCATTGAGTTGGAAAAGGCCGTTTTCAGCCTACAAAGTTTTTTGGAAAAATGTATTGGCTCCTTTGCCACCCGCGCCGCACAGGAGGGAAAAAGCATCACCCTGCGATGCGGTAACGGCCCCATGCTGTGCCTTGACGAAACATGGCTCGGCGAGGCGGTCGGCAACATCATAAAAAACGCCCTTGACCACACGGACTCCGGAGACGCCATTGAAATATCCTGCCAGGAGGCGGCTGCGGCGACAGAAATTATCATCCGCGACAACGGCGCGGGCATTCATCCCGAGGATATCCACCATATTTTCAAGCGGTTCTACCGCAGCCGTTTTTCAAAGGATAAGCAGGGCGTCGGCATCGGGCTCGCGCTCTCCAAGGCCATCGTCGAAAAACACGGGGGCGCCGTCACCGTCCGCAGCGAACTGGGCCGGGGAGCGGAATTTCACCTGATATTTCCCAGGCTTACAAATCTGTAAGACATAATTCACCGGAAAGTAAGGCTGGCATGCTATCATCATCACATCAGAAAATGTGAGGTGAGATCATTGAACATATTAACCGTACAGGATTTATGCAAGACATATGGCGCGGGGGACACAAAGGTCGAGGCCTTAAAAAACGTGTCGTTTACCGTATCAAAGGGCGAATTTGTCTCTGTTATCGGGCCGTCCGGCTCCGGGAAAAGCACGCTGCTCAACATGATCGGAGCGCTGGATTATCCGACGTCGGGCAAGGTCATTATCGACGGCAGGGATATTTATACGATGAAGGAAGAGGAACTCTCGGTCTTCCGCAGGCGCAACATCGGCTTTGTATTTCAGGCCTATAACCTTGTGCCGGAGCTGAACGTGGAAGAAAACATTGTACTGCCGATACTGCTCGATTATAAAAAGCCTGACCAACAGTACATTTCTGAATTGCTCGGCATTTTGGGGCTGGCGGAACGAAAGCGCCACCTGCCCGGCCAGCTTTCCGGCGGACAGCAGCAGCGTGTGGCTATCGGGCGGGCACTCGCGGCCAAACCGGCCATTATCCTTGCCGACGAGCCCACCGGCAACCTTGACAGCAAGAACAGCAGGGATGTGATCAACCTGCTCAAGCTGTCTGTCGAGAGATATCGCCAGACGCTGATTATGATCACCCATAACCAGAGCTATGCGTCTTTTGCGGACAGGGTCCTCAGCGTGGAGGACGGCGTTGTTGCCGAGCTCGGGGGTGGCGCAAGATGAACGGGTATCTTGACCTGGCGCATAAATATCTGGCCGCCCATAAAAAGAGAACGAGGCTTTCGATATTCAGCATTGTCCTGTCCGTGGCGCTTGTCGTAGGGATTTTTTCCATGCTGGACGTGTTTTTGAAATTCGAAAAAATACAGGTCATCAATGACTACGGAAATTACCACCTGTTGGTTAATAATGCGACTGACGGGGAAAAAGAAGCGATTTCAAGCCGGATCGACGTGAAAAACACCGGCACGCTGGTAGCTTTCAAGAGCGGCAGCATCAACGGCAGCCGGTGCGATATTGTGGCCTTGAGCGATAATTTTGCCGCTAATATGAGCATGAACCTGCTTAGAGGGACTTATCCGGAAGCCGAAAACGAGCTGATGATTGAAAATTGGGCGGCTGAAAAGCTGGGCGCGGGCATCGGCGACACGGTGTCCTTCGCCTTTGCGGATAAAGCGGAAAGGCCGTTTGTGATCAGCGGAATATTCGCCGATTACGGGGGCACCAAAGCAACCGGCGAGCCGGGCGTGGCAGTTTCCATGCAAGCAGCCGAAAAGGCAAGCGTGGAAAAGACCGGTATCTTCCTGATCGAGTTCAAAGAACAGGCAAATATGAAAAAAGCGGAGCAGGAGATCAAGGAAAGCCTTGGGATATCCGACGAGCGCATGGGGCGGAACGAGCGCCTGCTCGCCGTTATCGGGCAAAGCGATCACAAGGCGGCAGTGGGGCTGTACCAGGCGGGAGCGATCCTGTTTTTTATCGTCCTGGTTGCGGGCGTGGTAATGATTTACAACACCTTCAATATATCGGTCATGGACAGGATGCGCTCGTTCGGCCTTCTGCGGTGCGTCGGGGCGTCGAAAGCGCAGATCAGGAGGCTGGTGAAAAGGGAAGGGTTTTTGCTGCTGCGCTGGGCGATTCCGGGCGGCGTGCTTCTGGGGATAGCCGCCACGCTCTTTTGCTGCGCGCTCCTTAAATTCTATAACAGCTATATTTTTTCCCAAATTTCCCTGTTTACCATAAGCCCCACAGGCATCCTGGCCGGTGTTGCCGTCGGCGTCCTCACCGTTGCGATTGCGACTTTGCTGCCGGCGAAAAAGGCCTCAAGGGTGTCTCCGGTCAACGCCGTGACGGGAAACAGCGAGATCAGGATGCGAAAAGTCCAAAAAGGAGGGATCCTGACCAGGCTGCTGCCTGTTGAGTCGGCGATGGGGATTGGGAGCGCGGCCGCCCGGAAAAAAACGCTGGCCCTGATGTCGGCCTCCATCGCTTTTAGTATTATGATGTTTCTCGGCTTCAACGTGTTTGTTGATTTCCTGCATACGAGCCTGAAGACAACGAAGCCGTATACGCCCGATATATCCCTGACCTCAGAGGAAAGCCTCAGCCCTGATTTGTACGGTCAGCTGTCGCACTTGCCGGGAATAAAGCACGTATACGGCAGGATGTTCGGCTATGTAAACGCGACCTTCGACGCGTCCCGGCTTACCGAAGAGTATGTGAAGGAGGTCGGCAGCATTGAGGTCAACGCCGAGGGCATCTTTGAGGCTCCGGAAAAATCATGGCTGATCTCCTATGACAAAAATCAATTGAAGTGGGCAAAAACGGACCTGGTGGAAGGCGACTTGTCCGAAGACACGCTCAACACCCAGGACGGCATTATCGCCGTTTTGCAGAATATACGAAAGGGCGTCTCGGTCCGTACGGCGGAGCTCCATGCGGGGGACAAGGTTTATATCGACACCGTATCCGGGAAAAAGCCGTTCACGGTTATGGCCGTCCTTCGTACTGTGCCCTTTGCCGACAGCAACTTGAACCTGGCGACCTTCATTACGACGGAAAAGCAGTATACCGCAATAACGGGAGACTCCACCCTTAAAATCATTGATATTCAGCTGGAAAAGAACGGTCAGGAGGAAACAGTTTCCGAAATCAAGCGCATGATCGGGAGCAATATCACCTATCTTGATTCGCGGCAAAAAAACAGCGAGATGAACCAGACCTTTTTTACCATGGCGGTTTTCGTATACGGTTTTGTGGTGGTTATCGCGCTCATCAGCATCCTCAATATCGTCAGCACGATGAATACCAGCGTCACTTCAAAAATGAGGTACCTGGGCGTCCTGCGGGCGGTCGGTATGTCGGGAAAACAACTTAACAGGATGATCACGGCAGAGGCGTCGGCATACTGCATTACGGGCGCCGTCGCCGGGTGTATCCTCGGCCTGCTGTTGCAAAAGGCGCTTATAACACAGCTTCTGACGTCGCTCAAAATAGTGTGGGTCTTCCCACTGGTGCAAATCGTCTGCGTTTTCGCCGCCGCGCTTCTTGTGACCCGGCTTTCCGTCATCGGGCCGCTCAAAAAGATCAAGGCCAAAAGTATTTCCGAAAACATCGGCTCGCTGCAATAGCAGGCACATGGGGGAACAGTTGGAAAGTGCCGGGATAAACCGGCACTTTTGGATGCAAAGTCAGAGTAATAAGTTTTTAAAGAGGCGGTTAGACAGAAGAACCGTCTCTTGTCTTGTTGTTCAGCTATCATACGCCCCAATCAGCCGGGTCAGTTCGCCGGTATAGGTCAAAGACAGCCGGTGCATGGCCCGGGTGCAGGCAATGTAAAGCAGGCTGCGGTCATATTCGCTGGAGTAGGTCTCGCTGTTGGCCGCGGGTATGATCACCTGGTCAAATTCCAGCCCCTTTGACATTTGAACCGAAGTGATCGATACGCCGTTCACAAAGTTCGCGCTTTCCGGCGAAATCAAATGCACCTGGCAGTTTCGGGACAGCACATCATAAAGAGCTTTTGCCGCGCTGTTCGTTTTCAGGATAATGCCCAGGGTGGCATGCCCGCTATTCTGAAGAGCGTCGATTTTTTTCTTTATCACCGCCAGTTCTTCCCGCCCGCTGCGGCAATAGACAAGATCGGGAGCATCCCCGTGGCGCTCAACCGCCTCCAGGGAAGCAACATTCCGGATGCCTTTGGCGAAGGTGATGATTTCATAGGTCGAGCGGTAGCTCTTGTTCAGCTCTACGTATTCCGCGCCTTCATACAACCGGCGCAGGTCTCCGAGCGAGTTTAAATGGTTTGGGTTGATAAACTGCCCGAAGTCTCCCAGGATCGTTTTCCGGCACTTGAACAGGGCATTCATCACCGCGTATTGGACCGGTGTGTAATCCTGCATTTCGTCGATAACCAGGTGGCGTATAAGCCGGCTCTCCCGCAAACCCTCAAAAGCGGCGTGGAAGTACATAAACGGGTACACGTCGGACCATTCGAGGGTTTTCTTGGCCGGCATCACAAATTTGTCCGCGATATTGTTCTGCTTATAAAAATCCTTGTAGAGCGACAGGGTATTCTTCATCTTCAGCATCGCCGCCAGGCTTTTTAAGACGGCCCCGGCCTTTGGCAAAGGCTTATCCATGAAGTAGTCCGTTTCATAGCGGTCAAGAATATCGTCCGCAATCATCACCAGGCGCCGCTTGACCGGGAGCCTGTGGTAAGCGGCAAAGCGGCCCCGGATCCATTCGCTTTTGGCGGTGAACCTGCCAAAAGTGCAGTCGGACGGCTCAAAGACGGCCTCAGGCATCCGGGCCAGGTACTCGTCCACCAGTTTTTTAAAATCCAGCGTGGATTTGAAGCGCACTCGCTCCGCCCATTTGGGATCATCTGTTTCAAGAGGGTCCTTGTCGGCCTCGAAACGGATGACGCCCTCAAGCTGGACCCCGGCAATATCCGCAAAGCTCATCCCGTAGACCGGCTCCTCGCCTAATTCGGGCAGCACATTGGAAATATAATCCCCAAAGACCTTGTTGGGCGACAGGATGGTCACGTTCTTTGCCGATAACCTGTCTTTAAAGCGGTAGAGCAAGTAGGCGATCCGGTGCAGCGCGATGGAGGTCTTGCCGGAACCCGCGACCCCCTGAATAAGGAGGGTCTCCGCCTTTTCGTTCCGGATAGCCAGGTTCTGTTCCTTTTGAATGGTGGCGATGATGGATTTCATCTTCTCGTCCGAAGTATGGCTCAATTCACGCTGCAGAAGATCATCCTGGATATTAACCGAGCTCTCCAGCGCGTATTCCATCACGCCGTTCTTGATTTTGAACTGCCGCTTCCGGGTCAGCTCGCCGTCGACCCGTCCGTCCGGGGCGTCGTATCCAGCCGGCCCAACCTCGCAATCATAAAACATGCTGGCCACCGGGGAGCGCCAGTCAGAAATGTGCAGCTCGTTGCCGTGGCTGAAAGAAAACCTGCCGATGTAAAAGGCGGCGGGTGTTACTTTGGATGTCTCCCGAAAGTCAATCCGGGCAAAGTAAGGCGAGTCCAGGAGTTTGGCGAGTTTATCCCGGAGCCCGGCCGCAGCGGCCCCCCGTTTGTCAATGCGCTTTAAAGCCATTTCATTTTGAAACATCTCGTGGGGATCGATTTCACCGCGTTGCTCTACCATGTACCGCTTGACATCCATATATTCTTCGTCGATATGCCCGACTGAATCATGCGCTTGCTTGACGGCCTTATCCAGCTTGCCCCTGATATCTTCAAGATGGGCAATTTCATCGGGAAAAGCCGGTTTTTCAACTGGTTTTTTCTTTTTGCTTTCGTTAATACGGGCAGGCGCGTGAGGGTTGCGCCTGCCCGCTTGCTGTGCGTCAGTCATTTTTATTCTCCCTGGGCAAAACCATCCTTTGGGTCGGATATCCAAACTCCGTCAGCAGTTCCTCTTCGGCAAAGCCCAGCTCCTTGAGAGCTTTACGATATCCCGTGTCTGCTTTGTCGCCTTCCCGGAATGTGGTAATGCTGATTTCCTTGTTCTTCAGCAGCTCGGTGAGCGCCGCATGCAGGAAGTCCCGGGAAATACCCTGTTTCCGGTAAAGCGGGTGTACCGCGAGGAAATCTATGCTGCCGGTTTTGTAGTTTATCATCATGCCGCCGATAGAAATGCCGCCCTCGGTTATAAGCAGCACGCCTTTGTTGGCAATATAGCGTTTCAGGACAGTTAAGTGCTGTTCTTCTTCCAGGCAGGGGAACCCGTCAATGGCCAGGCGCACCAGGTCCATCCATAACGGAATATCCGCTTCTCCGGCAAAGCGGATTTCTCGCGCGGAATTTTTCCGCGCATTTTCAAGGGTTTCGCGCTGGTCTTTGAAGTTGTATTCCAGCTGCAACGGATAAAACACCTCATTTTTTCTAAATTGGTGAGGAGACTGCTTATACATGGCCTTGAACACATTGCTGAAAGCCTGCTGGCTGTCGTAACCGGCCAGAATGGCGACGTCAATAATCAGCTTATCTGAAAAAACCAGCAGTTTGGCAGCTTCCGTCAACTGCCTGCGCTGCGCGTAATCATGAATAGTAAGCCCCACCGCGTCGGTAAAAATGCGGTGCAGGTGGTATTTCGAGTAGTGTACCGCGGCGGCAACAACATCCAGGTCGATCTTTTCGTTTGATAAATGTGTTTCAATATATTGTATTGCGGCTATCACTGTCTCAAGGTTTTTCATAGCGCCTACTTTCACATATACGGTAAATTGGCCGAATCAATTATATCAGATTTAAAGAGGTCGTTTTTAATCATTATTGCGATTTGTGCTGAGGCTACTTGTTTATGCATGCTTGTTCTTCCGAGTAAGTATTAGCTTAGTACTTATTTACCCCGAGTGGGTGTCCCGATATTTCCCCATAAATTACGACAAAGTTCTGCAGGAAATTTTATGCAAAAGGTAGAAGCATACAACTTAGTTATCATTATCCATGCCGCTAATGTCTATAATGTGAACCTAAATTGGATTTAAATAATTGCAAATAATGGGAATAAGGTGTGGAATGCGTTGCCCAATGCTGATATAAATGAAGATTCTTATCTGCAATCAAGAAAAAATCCAACCCCAGCAGAGTTACGGCTTTTCCTGCTAGAAGCCGATAACCACTGCCCATTGTGTGGAAAGAAATTGGTGTCTCGTGAGCAGAAGAAATTAGAGGAAAAGAGATTTCAAATTGCTCATATTTATCCAAATAATCCTACGGCAGAACAGGAGAAGGAATTAAGAGGTTTGGAGCGCCTTGGAAGCAACTCTGAGTCTTTTGAAAATAGAATTGCATTATGTAAAGACTGTCATGGAACACAGGATTATCATACCAAAGCAGATGAGTATTTAGATTTAGTGATGATCAAGAAGGATCTCCTTCGGAAAACATCTCTGCATGATCTTGCACAACCGCTGGGATTGGAAGATGAAATTTTAGAGGTTGTAAAAAAAACTATCAACCTATCACAGGAGGAATTGTCGGACTTAAATTATGCAGCGGTGCCATTAGTAAATAAAATTGAAAACAAAGAGATGCTTTTAAAAACAAAAATACAAGGATATGTAACAAATTACTATCTATACATAAGAGATTTGTTCCGCAATATAGAAAAATCTAGCAATTTTAACTTTGAAGTAATAAGTATGCAGATTCGAACCTGTTTTATTAAACTGGATGCTGGAGGAGCAAGTCAAACAGAAATTTACAATGCGATAGTAGATTGGGTTAATAATAGAACCCTAAAAGTATCACTTATGGCTTGTGAAGCTGTTGTCGCCTTCTTTGTTCAGAACTGCGAGGTGTTTGATGAGATTACCAAATAAAATAATATCATTCAAAGAAAGCTCGCTCAGTAAATTCCCAACAATATTGGAATGCATACAAGATTGTGATATGACTCCATTGGAGTTATATGCCAAAATCGAAAAATGCTTCGATAGTATTAGTGATTATATCGAAACTTTGGATTACTTGTTTGCTCTGAACAGAATCTCTCTGAATCCTGATACAGGGAGGATTACCTATGTTATATGAGATTATATGTGATAAATTCAAAGAAAAACGGGTTGAGTTTCATAATGGCTTAAACACAGTTCTAGGGACCGATTCTGGGGATAACTCTATAGGGAAGTCAACTTTTTTAATGATCGTTGATTTTGTGTTTGGTGGTAGCACTTACACAAAATCGGCAGATATCATTCGAAATGTAGGCCATCACGATATCAAATTTTCATTTATTTTTGAGAAAAAGCAATATTGGTTTATCAGAAACACTCTGGAATCTAATGACTTATGGTATTGTGATAACTCGTATAAAAAAATAAAAAGTATTTCCTTGGATCAGTACTGTGCATGGCTTAAAAAGGAATATGGATTATCATTACCCTTTTTATCTTTTAGAGATGTTGTAGGGCGGTACATTCGCGTTTATGGAAAAGAAAATTTAAACGAAAAATTTCCGTTACATGTTGTTAAGGATGAAAAAGCAAAAAAAGCAAGCTATGCGCTTTTAAAACTTTTTGATTTATACACGCCTATTCATGAGTTGACAGGAGTCTATGAACGCTCGATGGATGAGCTTAACGTATATAAGAAAGCTCAAAAATATAAATTTATTTCGAATATCACGAAGGCAAGCAAAGAAAAACCAAAAAGATATAAATCGACTAACTGAAGATATCGATGGTCTAGCTACAAGACTTGAGAACGGTCTACTTGATCTCGATGCTGAGTTATCAGAAGAAGCTATTAGAATTAAGCAGCAGTTGTCTAAAGCAAAAAGGCAACACACTTACTTGAAATCAAAATTGCAATCAGTAGAGAATAATCTAAACTACAATTTTTCGGCAACAACGCAAGACTTTGAGCAACTTCATAAATTTTTCCCTGATACAAATATTCAGTCTATAGCTACAATTGAAAACTTTCATAATAAAATTTCAGATATTTTAATTTCGGAATTGAACATGGAAAAGAAGCGATTAGAGAAACAAATCTCGGACGTCGAATCTGTCAATTCAGGATATACACTACAGTTAGAAAAGATGATTCAAAATCCGCAGATTTCCAAAACGATATTGTCGCGATACGCCGCACTTCAAAGGCAAATTAGAGAGCTTCAGAATCAAAATGAGGCATATTTTAAACTTGCAATACTTAGAAAAGACGTTTTAAATAATAACGAAAAACTTCGAGTAGTTGAAACAGAGCAGTTTGCCCTACTACAAACAAAAGTAAACCAAGAAATGACGATCATCAATGATTTTATATATTCTGGAACATACAATGCGCCTGTCTTGTCATTTAGTGAAAAGGGTTATGATTTCTTTACGCCAGACGATACAGGAACTGGAATTGCGTATAAGGGGTTAGTAGTTTTCGACTTGTCTGTATTATCATTGACAAGATTGCCTGCAATTGTTCATGATTCTGTGCTATTGAAACAAATATCGGATGAAGCGATTGAAAAAATACTTGAGTTATATCAGAAATCTGGAAAGCAAGTTTTTATTAGTCTGGACAAACAAAATTCATATACAAAAAAAGCTCAAATCATTTTAGAAGAAACGTCTGTCTTGAAGCTGAATCCTAATGGCGGAGAACTGTTTGGCCGTTCTTGGGGTTAAACTTTACATACCTCATTTATTTTATTTTTGAACTTAATTAAGTGGTCATCCAAGGATGCTAATAATCGAAGGGTTTCCACTGCATGTATAAAAGGATAAATATCTTAAATCAATGGAAATTATTATGTGGAAGGGTAGGGGGTAATAACATGTTTTTTTCAGAGCGATTTCGGATTGATACTGAATTATTAAGAGCATATGGTGCAGTAGATATTTCTTTGGTTTGTGATATACCGTTATTTATTGACCCAATGCTTATCTTTAATAGTGAAAAGCCAGAATATCAAGCACTTCATAAAGAAATTATCCGCTATTTCCATTTTTTATATATTAAAGCAAAGCAAGGATTATTCTCTAAGGAAATAAACGCATGGTTTAATTTTAGTGAAGTTCCTAACAATTGGTTAGGTTTTTCATTGGAAGGGAATAAGGGGCTGGCTTTGGGTAAGAAGTATGCAGAATTCTTATACAAAAATATTGGATTTGCGCTTGATACACATGGTATCTCAAGAGGACAACATATAGAGAAAACTATGTTGCTTTATGAGGGAAGCGGTAAGGATAAGATAAGCGATTTAACAGTAAATCTTATAAAAAGGTTTCTTTGTGAATACACTGAAAATTTTGCTATAGAATATATTGATCCTAAATTGCGTAAAACACTCCCTGTTGAGAAAGCATATTTTAACTATAATACTGAAAGTTTTGTAAGTAAAGAATATGTACTTCCATACATCTATAATAAGAAAGGAGAAATTGAATACGTTCTGTTAACACCCTATGATATTCTCCGTGAAGATGAACCATCTATTAACAGAGATGATTTTTATAATAGCCATGAGCGCATTCGTGCTGTCATAGAAAATGATACTTTAAGAGCCTATGTAAATAATTATATTGGTCAAGCTGTACGGCGATATGAAGAAAATCAAAAAAGAAATCGCCGTGCTGTTAGGGGAAAATCAATTCGAAAAATTGAAAAAGATGCGTTTAAAGAAATTGTTAAAGAATATCCCGAACTTTATGACTATTACATTAAGTTGCGAGAAGCAGATACTGATGAAATTAGGCTACAGTGTATGAAAGAGCTAAATAAACAGTTAGAAAAACTATTATTAGCTTCTAAAAATTTAATTTCTATCTTTAAACAAAATGGATATTTGAATGAGGAAAACCTATCTGCTAGAGAGGAAGCCAAAAAGCGCCTGGCGTTTTTTAAACACGTTATTGAAGATTGTGATGGCTACAAAAATCTGTATGTAAAGGGAGAACGAATAGCGAAAGAAAACGATTTGCAAAGGTTATTCCGTTTTGTTTGGTATGGAACAAACTATAAGGTAGATGCGGAACCTAATAACGGTAGGGGGCAAGCTGATTTCATTGTGTCAATGGGACAACAGAACCAAAATATCGTTGAGTTTAAACTCGCCAGCAATTCAACACTTAATCATGTATTTAAACAAGTTAAGGTATATGAAGCGGCTAACTGTGCAGATGGTAGCTTAATTGCAATATTTTACTTTTCTGAAACCGAACACCTTACTGCTCGGCAAGTAGTAATAAATGCTGGTTATGAAAACATGATTGATGAGGCTATATATTTAATTGATTGCAGAAATGATAATAAAGCTTCAGCTTCAATAGCGCAATAGTATTTGAAGAAAAAACATCAACTTCCCATTATTCTAAGTCAATTATACGAAGTTAGGCTCGTGAAAAAGCCCAAGCAATCTTTACAGCTTGAGCTTTGGAATGGCAAAAAAGCAGCCTAACTTTGGATAATTCGGATAGCACGAAACTGCGGTGGTA
>NZ_JBMGJC010000018.1:0-46761 GCF_048984525.1 Pelotomaculum propionicicum | reverse complement strand
ACACTCATCATTTTAACAGAAGGCAGAAGGGTGTTGCTTTGCTTAAGCATTGAATCCCACCCGCATAGCGGGCGGTTTTTTGTTCTCCAGGCTAAAACCATGCCAGGAGAACTTACTGAAGTATAATAAAAATAACTTGGGTACCCGGTACCCAAGTTACTAAGTTTTCCTGGAGGAAAATCTCCAGGTTTCTCTTTTGCACAGTTTTAAGACTATTAATGCTGTCCTCCTGTAGGGCGGGATTTATCCCGCCATTCCAATCGGGGATTAATTGAGTCGTGGTTAGTGTGTCTCAAACGGTTTGTCCCCGTTCCTCAGTCCGGCTTTCATCTTGTAGGGTCGGATTTATCCGACATACGTTGGGGACATTCCTCAGCCTTAGAGCCAAGCTTCAAATAGAGGTGTGTCCCCTTTCCTCTAACCGGCTGAAGCCGCACCTACATTCCCACGTCCCACGTCCCACGTCTCACGTCTCACTTCTCACTTCTCACTTCTCACAGCCCGGCCTCCGGCCGGGTTTTAGACTCCTCATGTCCCGCCGAAACCTATCCTTATGTTTCCGCCTTCCACAATTACCGGTACCTTTTGGGATCCGCCGGTTATTTTAAGCATCACAGCATAAGCTTCCCTGTTTTTTTTTACGTTGTAATAATGATAAGGAATTTTTTGCCGGGCAAATTCTTTTTTTGCTTCCACTGTGTAAGGGCAATCATCTTTGCCGTATATTAAAATATCGCCGGGCATTTTATATCCTCCATCACTTATTTGTTTTTCAGCTCTATTTTTCCCACAGCCGCCGCGGCGAGGGCCACTTCCTCCATCTCGTGGGTTTTACCCCTCGTCATGAGCCTTTTTACCGCGACAGCGGGAGACAGCCCTTCAAAAAGCACCTGGTGTATCTGTTCGGTGATGGGGATCTCCACCGCTAAACTCTGTGCCAGGCGCCTGGCGGCCCGTGTTGTGCGCACACCCTCAACCACCATTTTCACTTCAGCCAGGGCTTCATCAACAGATTTTCCACTGCCTATTGCTATACCGGCGCGGCGGTTGCGGCTGTGCATGCTGGTGCAGGTGACAATCAGGTCTCCTACCCCGGCCAGGCCCGCGAATGTCAGCGGGTTGGCGCCCATCGCCATCCCCAAGCGGGATATTTCCGCCAGCCCCCTGGTCATCAGGGCCGCCTTGCTGTTGTCGCCGTAACCGAGGCCGTCCGCGATACCGGTTCCCAAAGCGATAATATTCTTAAGGGCGCCGCCGAGTTCAACCCCGGTAACATCAGGATTTGTATATACCCTGAAAGTTTCACACATAAACAAATCCTGGACATACACCGCGCTTTCCATACAGGCAGAGGAGGCAACAACAGCGGTCGGCACCATCCGGCCAACCTCTTCCGCGTGGCTGGGGCCGGAAAGGGCTACATACCGCCGGGTCATATCCAGGCCCGCTTCCTGTAGAAAGACCTGAGACATGCGACTGAGGCTGTCCTCCTCAATGCCTTTGGCCACGTTTATTATTATGGCGCCTGCAGGTATATATGATACCGCTTTGCGCACGACTTCACGAAAAGCGTGTGAGGGAACGCCAAATATTACCGCTTCAGCGCCGGCAACCGTCTGCTCAAGGCCGGCCAGCGCTTCGACACCTGAAGGAATAGTTACACCTGGCAAGAAGGATTTATTCTCCCTGGTCTCGTTAATTTCTGTAACTTGTTCAGGCATGATCGACCACAGTTTTACCTCAAGGCCCTTTTGGGCCAGAAGCACGGAAATAGCCGTCGCCCAGCTTCCCGCACCCAGAATGCCTATTTTTTTGCCCACACCAAAAGACCTCCGTTTAACTCTTTTTAAAAACGACTTTAGGCTCTGTCCCGGCTATAAGCCGTTTAATATTCGGGATATGCTTGTACACGGCAAAAACAGCGGCAAACCCGCCGAGTACCAGGAAAGGAGGCTCCAGGTGAAAAGCATACATTAAAAACGGTATTAGTACAACAGCTGTTATAGAGCCTACCGATACGTATCGGGTAATGCCAGTAACCATGATCCAGGTCAGCATAGCGGTTATACCAACATGTAGCGAGATAGCGGTAATCACGCCAACACCGGTTGCGACCAGCTTGCCCCCCTTGAATCCCAGAAAAACGGGCCAGCTGTGCCCAACCAGCACCGCTATACCGGACAGCGACACGATCAAGTCGTTTCCGTACTGCCTGGCCAGCCAGACTGCCAGCATACCCTTGCCGAGGTCCAGGACCAGCGCTGTTATGCCGGCCGCAGGCCCGGCATTTCGCCAGACGTTGGTCATGCCCACATTACCGCTGCCGCACTTGCGGATATCAACCCCCGCCCACAAGCGTCCCACAATGTAGCTGAACGGTATTGACCCGATCAGATAACCCGCAATGATAACCCAGTAATCTGTCATATCTCTCTCCCATCATAAGCACACACGTAAACACACGAGGACGGTTCCCGTGTGCTAATTCTATGCAATGCAATTTTCATAAGCACAGAGGGACTGTTCTCTTGTGTTGAATCTATGAAATATAAGTTTCATTATTAAATTTGTAATTGCCTTAGGACTTTTTACCTTTCTATATCTATGAATTAGTAATTTCATTATTAATAATGTATATGGGGACGGCTCACACCGTCTCCCTGGTCCTTTTGCGAAGGACAAAACGGATCGGGGTCCCCTCAAAACCATATGCTGACCGCACCTGGTTTTCCAGGTAACGAAGGTAAGAAAAATGCATCAGTTCCGGGTCGTTTACGAAAATTATGAATTTCGGCGGCTTTACCCCACCCTGGGTTACGTAAAGAATTTTAAGACGCCTGGTTTTATCAGTCGGCGGCGGTGTCTGCATTACCGCTTCCTTGAAAAGGTTGTTTAAATCCGGAGTAGCTATACGCGTGGCGTGCTGCTCGGCAACAAAGTCCACAAGCTCCAACACTTTGGCAACTCGCCTGCCTGTAGTGGCAGATATGAAGATCACCGGTGCATACTTCATAAAACTTAATTCCTGGCGTACTTTTTCAGTATGACGGTTCATAGTCCTGTCATCTTTTTCCACCAGGTCCCATTTGTTCATTACCAGAACCGCTGCCTTGCCGGCCTCGTGGGCATAGCCGGCGATGCGCTTATCCTGATCGGTTACTCCCAGCGAGGCGTCCAACATCACCAGGACTACGTCGCACCTGTCCACAGCCCTCAGCGTGCGGATCACGCTGTATTTTTCCGCGGGTATTTCGATCCTGCTTTTGCGCCTGATGCCTGCCGTGTCAATAATGACGTAATGCCTATCTTCCAGCTGGAACAGCGTGTCCACGGCATCCCTCGTTGTTCCGGGAATATCGCTGACTATAACTCTCTCCTCACC
This sequence comes from Pelotomaculum propionicicum, assembly GCF_048984525.1. Classification (GTDB taxonomy): domain Bacteria; phylum Bacillota; class Desulfotomaculia; order Desulfotomaculales; family Pelotomaculaceae; genus Syntrophopropionicum; species Syntrophopropionicum propionicicum_A. The sequence continues at coordinate 43,379 of NZ_JBMGJC010000018.1, read as the reverse complement.
CAGGAGGGCATTGACCAGAGACGACTTGCCTACATTCGGACGGCCGATTACAGCGATCCTTATCACATCCGGCGGATAATCTTCCTCTTCGGTGTCCGGCAGCAGTTCAACAATCCTGTCCAGCAGGTCGCCGGTATTCAATCCTTCCGCGGCTGAGACCGGTATCGGGTCGCCCAGGCCAAGCCGGTAAAAATCAAATGTGTCGTTTTTATTGAAATCAAAGTTTTCCACTTTATTAGCAACAAGTATGGCTGGCCTGCCGGAACGCCTGATGATAGAGGCGACTTCCTCATCATCCGGGTTGAGTCCGGCCCGGGCGTCCACTACAAAGAGGACCGCGTCAGACTCGGCTATGGCCAATTCCGCCTGCCGGCGTATCCCAGCTGTTATCTCTCCGCTCTCCTGAAAATCCAGACCTCCGGTGTCAACCAGGGCAAAGCTGCGTCCCGCCCACTCGGCGTCCTGGTAAAGTCGGTCCCTGGTCACACCCGGCTGGCTTTCCACAATAGCCACCCTGCCGCCTACTATTCGGTTAAAAAGGGTCGATTTGCCGACATTCGGCCGCCCTACTATCGCCACTACCGGCTTAGTCAATATCTCATCCTCCAAAATAGATATCACATGATTAAAAGGATTATCTAGATTTACAAGATTATTATATAATATTTAAAATCATAATTTCTTACTTGATTTAGCATAAAGAAGCATAGGATTATAAAACTGCGGTATTCACTTTTTTATAATATAATTAATATTTTTTAAATCCTGTTAATCTTATTAATCTTGTAAATCATGTGAAAATTGTTTTTGTTAATCCTATTAATCTTGTTAATCCTGTGAAAATTATTCCTGTCAATTTGTTTTTAATGTTTTATATCTTTATATTTTACCCCGGATTTATGTGAAACTAACTTCTTTTATCTATAAATATTTCGGCTTTTTGTGGGCCCTCGACTAAAACATCAACCAGTTGGCGAGGCCCAGAAACAACAGCCGCCGCTGCTTTCATCCGTTCAGCCAGGTCTGCCAGGCTCACGTTGTCCAAAAACACTGTCTCGTCCTTTTTAAGCATCACAGAAGGAAGCACAAGCAGGCCGCCGGCTTCATCCGGCGTCACCTGTTTTAAAATATCACTCCCGGTTACCAGTCCGGTTGCCGTCACCTGTCTCCCGAAGTAATCGTTTTCAATAACTCTGACCTTAACCTGCAGACCTGCAATTTTATTTAATCTTGCCGCCACCGGTTTTAGAATTTTTCCTCCCAGCACGCCCGTGGCCAGGATAATTTTTTGTTTAGCAGCCTCACGCGGCAGGCTGGCCTCCGCCTCAGCCCATTCATCCAAAAAAAGCCGGGCCAGGCCGACCCCGTTTTCAATTTGCGGGAAACCATCGTATTTGTCCGCTCCGGGTATTGGTTCCCCAGCCAGCAGGTAAAATTCGTCCGAAGCAAAAATAAAGGGGTGTTTGAACCTGGTTATGTATTCTTTTTGCCTGGCATGGATCCAGCGGACAAGAGCGCGGGCCTGATCAGGGGTAAACATATCCAGCGGGTACAAGTTTTCTCTGAAACTGGTCAGCCCCACCGGCACTACGGCCAGCGACCTTACAGCAGGCCACAGGGCGGACAGGTCACCCGCGGTCCTGTCAAGCTCCCCGGCGTCATTTAATCCCGGGCACAGCACTACCTGGGTGTGCATCTCGATGCCGGCTTCAGCCAGAAAACGCAGCTGCTCCATTATGGACCCGGCCCTGGCGCTCCCCAGCATCTTTTCCCTGAGCGAGGGGTTTGTAGTGTGGACCGATATGTAAAGCGGGCCCAAGCGCTGCCTGGCAATTCTTTTCAGTGAATTTTTACTGAGGTTTGTCAGTGTTATAAAATTGCCGCTCCAGAAGGAAAGCCGGTAGTCGTCGTCCTTCACATAGAGGGTCTTGCGCATACCCGGAGGCATCTGGTCGACAAAACAAAAGACGCATTTATTTGCACATCGCAAGGTTGGCCCAAACCCATCCGGGCCGAAATCTATCCCCAGGTCCTGGTCGAAATCCTTTTCTAACTCCAGCACCCACTCATCCCCGCCGGTTTTTGTTACATCGATATATAGCAATTCATCGGCTGCCAGATAGCGAAAATCTATTAAATCCCGCACCGGTTCTCCGTTGATCGCCGTTAACCGGTCACCCGCTGCAAGGCCCATTTCATCCGCGATGCTGCCAGGCTCCACCATGAATATTTTTAACCCGCGGCCCTTCATGGGACGACCTCCCGTGTTTACTCTTAACAATTATCTATAATTTCCATTATATAGTCAAGGAAGATTTGCCCCGCCCGCTTTTACTTCGAGCGCCCACCGGGCCAGCCCGCCATATAAATATTTAATGCCGGTCCTGGCCAACAGGAATCCCAGCGGAGCTAGAACTGCAAAGCGGCACAACATTTTGCCGGACTTTAAAAAAATGTTTTCTTTGAACTTACTGTCCACCATCCTCAGTTCAGCTTCCGGTATTTTATAAATACTGAGGAAGCTTTCCACCAGCCGGTAGACCATACCCCGCTCACCTTTTACGGAAAGAGCGTACACTTTGTTTCTGTAGTCGTCCTCCCCCAGCGAGATAATTTTCCCTTCCCCGCCTCTTGTATTCAAAGACAACAGGTCCCATAACTGTTCCCGGGACGGCAGTTCTCCCGCCGGTATCCTGCCCGTGTGGATCGCTCCGGCCAGTGCCGCCAGCGGAAACTTGCTGTCGCTGAAGTAAAGTATTTTCAAAACGCCCACCCCTCACCATGTCTTTAACTTTTCGGACAAGATTTACCACACGAAAATAAGCGATCTGTGTCCCCATTGTTACGATCGGCCGGCCGAGATCGATAAATCCCCAGCGGCGGGAGAGAAAACCACCGAATTTCATGGTCAGGTTAACATTATTCATTACATTTACAAGCAGGTAGTCATCTCCGGGGACGGCAAAAACATCCGCCAGTCCTTCAAAAACGTTTTCCAGTATCTGAGGCCTGCCGCGGCGCGCCGACAGGTAAATTTCATTTCCGTATTCGTCTTGGCCCATGTAATAAATATGCCCGTGCTGATCGGCCTCCTGGCGGTCAAAAAGCGGTAACTTCCAGAACATTTCCCGGCTGGGAACCCGATCCACAGGCAGCAGTCCCAAATGAACAGAAGCGGCGGTAACGGAAGAATGGCTTCCGCCGTAGCAGTGGTATATGATTTTCATTAATGCCTCACCACGACATAGCTGCCGTTGCCCAGATCATGCACCATGGCGTCCAGAATTTTTGACAAATGTCCTGCTACCTTTTCCATCTCTTCCTCGTTCCGGGCAAAAAAAATGGGCGCTCCCCCGCTTACCAGTTCCATATTAAGGGTTATCACTGCCAGGATATTGCTTACCTCAATTTCCAATGATTAACCCACCTTCTTTTTGGCTTTTATAATTGAAGAACCGGCTAAGAGCGGCTTGCTGCTGGCGCTTTCCAGGACAGGAGTCAGTTTGACGGCGGCGATCAGCTGCTCCATGTCCCTCTCCACAGGCATGATATAAAGCCCGGCCTCCCCGGTGTCAGGGTTCTTGCGCACCAGGGGCGTGTATTCAGGTATATCCACGTCTTTTTTAGTACCGAGGATTACGGCTGCTGTAAAAGCTATGGCTTTCCGCTGGCCCATGTCATGGATGATCGCCCTGGCGTTGCCGTCTTTAGGCTTTAGTTTTACTGCCAGGCCATTTTTTAATATATCTTCGCGCATTTCTTTTAAGCCTACATTGATCAAGCCTATTTCGTCCACCATCAGTACCGGTCCTTCGAAGCTCAGGCGAGCAGGCACGACTTCACAGATATCTGCCAAAATATCTCCCGACATCAGACTGCGGCTGAGGAGGATTGTAATAACAGCCACAATCCCTCCAGCCACCAGCCCGCCGAACTGTGTCGCCAGGCTGGTGGCAAACGCGGTCGCCATGACCAGGTAGTTTCTGGCCTCAAAAGTCCGGGCAATCCCCTCGATGTAATCCAGCCCTCTCTTGATTAATTCGGTCCTCTCCAGGCTTTCCAGGGTGCGCCGCTCCATGTCCCTGATCTCCCGGAACTGCTGGGCCGCCAGGGCTAGAAAAGTGACCGCCGTATATTCCGGCTTCAAAACCGCTGGTACTGCCACTGCTCCCAGCGCTGATGCGATAAAGCCCAGGAGCAGGTGGGACAGGTATCCGTGCGGGTAGCCTGGATATTGCCTGTAGTCGCTCCTGAGCAGTATGATCCGTGAAATAGTGCCTGCAAGGATGCCGGACGCTATCACGATAAGGTATTCAGGCATATAATCCGGCATCCTCCTCTTATAGTTCTAACTTTCCTTGTCTTTATCCTGGTCCCCGCCCGACATACCGGGTTTGCGCGCGGCGCGGCGAGGGAACAACCCGGTAATCTCCCTGGCGAAACCGGAAATGTTATTTTTCGCGTTACCCAGGCTGCCGGAGTTGATCAGGATAAAGCCCAGGCCCAGGACCACCGTAATCCCAAGTATCCAACCGGCCGCTTTCCATCCTCCGCCCGCCCCCGTGGTCCTGCCCGGCTCTGTCGGGGCGGCAGCCGGAGCACCGCTTATGCCTAGCGCTGCCGGAACAGCCTCGGTAAAAAATGCGACTCCCTTTTCAGCCTGCTCTTTGCTGTTTGTGTGAGTTCCGGCTTCAATCAGAAGGGCTGTAGGCGAAAGATCCTGGTTATAATCGCCCTTGGCGACGAATATTTCCTTAACCACTTTCGGGTGCAAATTATTGGCTGCCGCCATCATCCGCTTGGCAAAGTCCATATTTGAATCCATGCGGGGATTTTGCCTGCCTACAACCAGGCGCAGTTTCGCAACATCTTTCCCGCTTACTTCCGCCCGGTAGTAAGCCGGATCCGGAACACCGTCGCGGTGTACGTCAAAAATGGCGGCAGGGTTGCTTTTCATTAGATTTGCGGCTGTCCTTCTGGAACGGACATATGCGTTGTTATCATGCGGGTCGTGAGCGGTCTGATCATAATTTACCGTAACACCCTTGCCCTGGAGTTTGTCGACCATGGCTTTGCCCACCTGGTAGATGCCGCCCTTAAAAGGGATAGTTTCGGTACCGTCCGAAGGCACATAGGACTCATCGGTATGGGAGTGATAGACAGCTATGTTTCCTTTTTTCTCTGCAACATTCGTTGCCACCGGAACTTCCTGGGCAGAGAAAAAATCATTATAAGCGACAATTTGGGAGTCCATCCCCAAAAATACCGCTTCCGCAGTGTCACCCTGCACCTTACTTACCCTGTAGCTATTTCCTTCCGAGGTGTATAGCTCGTCACCTACATAGGCGTTCCGCGACATCATGCTCAGCATGTTCCCCTGCTCATCCAGGATTGTAGTGAAGGTGCCGCCGATGTGGTCAGGAGTTTCTTTATTGAAAAGCCCCGCTGTATTAACAACCGGCCAAAGCTGCATATCCCTGTTTGCGCTGTATATAAGGAGTGACAAACCCACCAGCAGAACCCCCGTATAAAAGACGAAACCGTACCTGCTGTTTTTCATCTCAATTCGCCCTCCTTTTCGCTTTCCGCCTCATAATTTTCTTTATCTTCGCCGAAGCCCGCCTGAACAGGCCGGCCCGGTTTCTTCAGGCCTTTAACCAGTTCCGGCGGCCGACCTTCAGTCTTAGGGCCGCCTGTAAGTCTCTCCAGCGACTCTCCGATTAATTCGGCCAAAATTACCGCCACAATACCCGCGAGCACAATTGCGTCAAACGCCCCGGCGCCCCCTATAATCATAGTATAGCTGGCAGGAGCGCCCTGGTTTATAAGCCACACATACTGAAATATATCCACCAGCAGGACGCCGAGAGTGGCTGAGATAAACGCGCCCCGCCTGGACCTCCCGAACAAGTAGGCGACTATGCCGCCCACCAGGGGATAAAGATAAATAGCGTCAATTACCGCCCAGCGGCCGGCCGGCTCCATCGTAGATCCGGAATTAATCAGGGAGCCTACGACATAGACAACAACGGCCGTGGCGGCTGTGCCCACCAGAGCCCTGATCCACTCTTTGCTGGTGCCCGCCCTGGCCAGAAGGTAAATTGCCAGCCCGACCGGGATCAGCGCTCCCCCGACATTCAATGATGTGTTGTAAGGAAGAAACGGCAGGGGAATATTGATAAATCCTCCCAGTATTATTAAGCCGATCACCAGTAAAGCGCCCCTGTCGGACAGCCTCATCCGGTCAAGTGCCCTTTGGGCCAGACCGAGGTAAATGAGTATGGAAACGACAATTAGAATAATAATACCTATGGAATTCTGTTCCAAAATATCCGCCCCCTTATTCATGGAAATTTCATGAATAGGCTGTCCAATCTGACTAAAAATATGCAAAAAAAAAGAGCGGTTATTCACCGCTCAGGAATCCTTCTATACTATTCTTGTTCTCCTTTTTTTTCAAACAGATCCCCGACCATGTCGCCTATGGTAACGACGTCCGCCTGCTCCTGCGCTTTGGCGGAGGTGTTTTCCTGGTATTCCCGCTCCTGTTTTTCCTTCATTACTTCCCGGATCGAGAGGCGGATCCTTTTTTCACCGGTGTCAATGCTCAGCACCTTGACATTTACTTCTTCCCCTTCTGAAACCACCTCATCAGGCTTGGCTATATGCCTGTCCGCCAGGTGGGATATATGGACCAACCCCTCCACACCGGGCTCCAGCTGCAGGAAGGCGCCAAACGGCGCAAGCCTGACGACCCTGGCCGTGATAACAGAGTCCACCGGGTATTTTTGTTCCACTGTATCCCATGGGTTTGGCAGTACCTGTTTCAAGCCGAGGGATATCTTTTCCTTTTCCCTGTCTATTCTTAAGACCTTAACCTCGATTTCGTCATTGACCTTAACCACTTCAGACGGGTGGTTGATACGGTGCCAGGACATCTCGGAAATATGCAGCAGGCCGTCAACACCGCCGATATCCACAAAGGAGCCGAACTGGGTCAGCCGGCGGACTATACCTTTAACGACCTGGTTTTCCTGCAGGTTTTCCAGCATTTCCTCCCGCAGCTTGGCGTATTCTTCTTCCAAAACTGCTTTGCGGGATAAAATCACCTTTTTCCTGCCCCGGTTCATCTCGATGACCCTGCTGGTAATATTTTGGCCCAGGTATTTTGAAAGGTCCTCGACATAGCCTCTTTCTACCAGGGACGCCGGTAAAAACGCGCGCACCCCGACGTCAACGAGCAGGCCGCCCTTGACCACGTCCCTGACGACACCATCGACCGGCTCGCCGGAATTCATTGCTTCCTCCAGCTTTACCCAGGCTTTTTCAGCATCGGCCTTTTCTTTTGAAAGGATCAGGCGGCCCTCGTTGTCTTCAGCTTTTAACACATAAACTTCTATTTCATCCCCAAATTTAACAATGTCCTGGGGTGAATTAACTTCGCAGCATGACAGCTCTCTTATAGGTACGACTCCTTCGGACTTGGCCCCGATGTCCACCATAACTTCATCCGGGCCAATATGGACAACCGTGCCCTTTAAAATCTCGCCGTGACGAACAGCTTTTACCTCAACTGTGTCTTTCATTTCCTCTTCTTGTTCCTGGCCGTTCAGATCTTCAATCTCACTCATACGTCTCCTTACCTCCTCTATAATCCAGTCTGGTGTGGATGCCCCCGCTGTCAACCCTGCGCACTCAACCCCTTGAAACCAGGACGGATCAATTTCATCCGCCGTCTCAATGAGATAAGTTTCAGTCCCGGACTTGCGGCAGATGCTGGCCAGCTTCCTAGTGTTGGCGCTGTTCGCACCGCCGACCACGACCATCGCACCGACATCCCGGGCAAGTTCCAGCGCGGCCTGCTGCCGTTGGTTTGTAGCGCTGCAAATGGTATTGCACACCTTGTAACCAACGCCTTTTTCCCGAATTACCCCGACAACAGCCTCGAAGTTCTCCAGCGTCTGAGTTGTTTGGGCTATGATCCCAAATTCATCATCGTTATTTAAAAGAGCCGCTTCTTCCGGGTTCTCCACAACCACTGCCTTGCCGTTCGTCCATCCCACAATTCCCTGCACTTCCGGGTGATCCCTGTCGCCCACAACCACAACCTGTATGCCCTGTTCAGTGAGTTCACGGGCCAGGTCCTGCGCTCTGCGCACAAAAGGGCAGGTTGCGTCCACAATATTTATACCCAGCTCCCTGGCCTCATCCAGCACTTCCGGACTCACGCCATGAGATCTGATAACAAGAGTGCCCTCATGAATATCTTTTACATCGTTAATTTCACTTATGCCCATCTCAGCCAGAGACGCCACAACCTGCGGGTTGTGGATCAGCGGCCCCAGGGTATAAATAGGGCCTTTATTTTCTCTGACGGTATCCTTGGCCAGCTCTATAGCTCTCTTGACGCCGAAGCAGAAACCGGCTTTAGAGGCTATCTTTACTATCATAACATCACCGTTTTTTAGTCATCAGAAAGGATTCGCTCAAAAACATATATTTTCCTTCTTATATATCGCTTAATCTGCAGAGTTTTCATATTATTGTTTCACTTACTATTTTTGATCATGGAGGCAATCTGGTCCATTACCAGGTCACTCGCTTTTTCCAGGTCAGCTTTGCTGCTTTTCTTTGATTCCTGGCTGACAATGGGTGTGCCTACAATCATCTTGATCCTGCCGAATACTCCCCTGGTCCCGATCAAAGCGATGGGGACCATGGGTACCTTTGCTTTTGAAGCCAGCATAGCCGCGCCGAGATGAGGTTTTAGAAGTTCACCGGTGTTGCTTCTGGTCCCCTCGGGAAAAACACCCACTACCTGTCCTTCTTCCAGCAGCCTTACCGCGGTCCTGATCGCTTCGCGGTCTGATTTGTCCCGCCGCACAGGAAAAGAACCGGAAATCCTCAGGACATACCCGATCACCGGTATATTGAAAAGTTCCGACTTGGCCATAAAATACACATTTCTTCTTAAAGCGCAGATAACAACAACCGGGTCCCAGTAACTGGTGTGGTTCGCCACCAGGAGGACCCCGCCGCTGGCGGGAATGTTTTCCCTGCCCCGCACATCCCAGCGTCTTACTGTTATCAATATCATCCTCGCCATAAATTTAAGCAGCCTGTATATCATGGCCGCTTTTCTTCCGCTGTAACAAGGGCCATAATCATGTCCACAACTTCTTTCACCGAGTAGGATGTGCTGTCAATTGCCACCGCGTCCGCAGCCTGAACGAGCGGGTCCGCTGCGCGGGTTGAATCAATCTGGTCCCTCCTGAGGATCTCCTTTTCCATCTGTTCCTGGTCTATTAAATTACCCTTGGCGGCCAGCTCTTCCCTTCTTCTTTTCGCCCTTTCCACGGAAGAAGCGGTCAGAAATATCTTGACCGGGGCGTCCGGCAAAACAACCGTCCCTATGTCGCGCCCCTCCATTACAACGCCCCCGCGGGAGGCCATGGCTCTCTGAAGTTCAACCAGCCGTTTCCTCACTCCCGGCACCATTGCCACCAGGGAAACATTTTTTGACACTTCCTGGCTGCGGATATCTTCAGACACGTCATCACCGTTCAGCAGCACCTTCAAACCGCCGTTACCGTCAGGCATAAGCACTACCGAAACTGACTGGGCCAGCCTGGTTAAACCTGCCTGGTCTGTCAAGTCAACGCCTTCACGAAGCGCCATCAGGGTCACAGCGCGGTACATTGCCCCGGTGTCAATATATATAAAGCCAAGCTTATTGGCCAGCGTCCTGGCGACTGTGCTCTTTCCGGCGCCGGCCGGCCCGTCTATGGCCACGTATGGATTTGAAATCATTACAGCACTCCTAAAATATTGTCAGTTTCCACTTGTAATATAGATTATTTATTTTCGACATTGAATTTATTTTTCCTTTATTTTCATGATAAGAAGTCGGGCCGCTGATATACAGTCCAGTATTATTTTACCCGGATTATTGGCGATCCAATTACATGCAGGGCAAGGCTTTTATTCAGCCGTTAAGCATAATGGGGACATACCTTTTGAGACGTGCAAAAAAGAGACGTGAGAATGCATGACATTTTAAAGGGTTTTAAGACCCTGAAGAAATGCAGGATATACTCACGACCCACGACCCACGTCTCGATCACTTCACGTCCAACGTCTCACGACCCACGACTCATATAATGTCCCCGATTGGAATCGGGTTAACCCCCCCAGGTTGTGAAGTCTCCATGGTGTTGAATCCGCTTGGCTCCGTGCTTCGCGCCGAGTAAACTTAGCGCTTGCTTCGGGCTCAAATGGGCCGGCCTTCAATTCGCCATCCGGGCGATGAAGGCCTTTCGCTGTATTCGTTGGGGACATTTCTCGGCCCCAGAGACAGGCCTCAACTTAGAGATGTGTCCCCTGACCGCTGTCCAGCTCACCCAATTTCACACCTCAGCTTCGCTTAGTTTACTTTCGACGCTGCCGCAATGGAGCAGTCGGTTTCAACACCATAGATTATCCAGTATTATTTTGTCAACACTCTGTGGCGGGTTAAAACTTGCTCTACAATGGAATACCTTCGATACTCATAACTCACGCCCCATGTCCCATGACCCAGTTAATCCTTTGACTTAAAGCACTGAAGAAAGTCCCCGATTAAATGAACAGGGACATATCCTTTCTGTGATATGTCCCCGGTATTTAATTGCTATATGACTGTGACGCTCTTTAATAATTCGCTGAACCCGGGGAAAGAGACGTCGATGCACTCAGCGCCGCGCACCACGGTCTTGCCGCCTGCTATCAGGCCGGCTACAGCGGCTGCCATCGCCATGCGGTGGTCACCCTGGCTATCGCAGAAACACCCTTCAAGAGCACGCCCACCCCTGATCATCAATCCGTCATCCAGTTCTGCCACAACAGCCCCGAATCCGGACAGCATCCGGGCCGCGGCGGCAATACGGTCGCTCTCCTTAACTTTCAGCTCAGCCGCGTCACGTATCTCTGTTTTCCCTTCCGCTGCCGCGGCGGCAACAGCCAGCACCGGTATTTCATCTATCAGGCGGGGGATTATTTCCCCTCCTATACTGATTCCCCGCAGGCTTCCCGCGTAACGCGCCCTGATATCCGCCACCGGTTCTCCGCCGTCTTCTCTCGGGTTAATTATCTTTATATCCGCACCCATCATTTGCAGCACTTCAATGATGCCGCTTCTGGTTGGGTTTACCCCCAATCCCCTGACAGTCAGGTCCGATCCGGGCAGCAAAGCGGCAGCCGCCAGCAAAAACGCGGCCGACGATATATCTCCCGGAACCCTTAATTTTTTCCCGGTCAGCCGGGGTCGGCCGTTGATATATACGGACTTATCTTCAATACCAAGGACAGCCCCAAAATATCTGAGCATCAATTCTGTATGGTCCCTGGACCGGTATGGCTCTGTAACCGAGGTCTGACCGTCCGCGAACAGTCCCGCCAGCAGCATAGCTGATTTCACCTGGGCGCTTGCCACCGGTGAAACATGTGAAACAGCCTTTATACAGCCGCCCCGCACTGACAGGGGCGCGCAGCTACCGCCTTTTCTTCCGTCAATGGAAGCGCCCATCTTTTTCAGAGGGCCTGTCACCCTGGCCATGGGGCGCCGGCGCAGGGAGTCATCACCGGTGATCACGCTGAAAAACTGCTGTCCTGCCAGGATGCCCAGCGAAAGCCGCATGGTAGTGCCGGAATTCCCCGCGTCCAGAATGTCAACAGGTTCTCTCAGCCCATCAAGGCCTCGTCCGGCAATTCTGACGACACCCCCCCGCGGACCTTCAATTTCAATGCCAAGTTTTCTAAAACAGCCGATTGTCGACAGGCAGTCTTCACCCGGAAGGAAGTTTTCGACCACTGTTTCGCCCTCGGCCAGGGCGCCGATCATAACCGCCCGGTGAGAAATGGATTTGTCGCCCGGCACGCTTATATCGCCCCGCAGGCAGCGTGCCTTTTCAATTCGCAGGTCCACAAAAACCCTTCCTTTGCTGAAATCGTGTCAAGAGCGTGTCAAGAGAACCGTCCCCATGACACGATCGTGTCATGGGGACGGTTCTCTTGACACGATTTATTTTTTTCGGACTGTGTAACCTTTCTCTCTGAGTACCCGGATGGCGTTTTCCTGCTCCGGCTCAGTGGCAAACCCCACCCGGATCGTGCCGCCTTCACCCTCGCGCACCCTTAATATTTCAATTTCAGTAATATTGACGCCGCTTTCAGCCAGGCAGATCGTAAAACCGGCGATAATGCCGGGCTGGTCGGGCACTGTCAAAATTACTTCAAAAAGCGATGGCAGGTAGCCCCTGGTTTTTGCCGGCAGTGCGGTCCGGGCAGCCCTGGCGTCTTCAAGAGCGGACTGGATTAAGTCCATTTCTCCCTCCTGGAGAAACCTTTCCAAAAGGTCAAGTTCACCCCTGAAGTTATGGATCATTTTAAGTACCTGGGCGCGGTTGGACGCGAAAATATCGCGCCACATCAGCGGGCTGCCGGCAGCTATCCTGGTGGTGTCCCGGAACCCCCCCGCGGCGAAAGGCAAAACCGACTCGCTTTCAGGCATGCGCGCCACGGTGTTGACCAGGGCCGCGGCCAGCAGGTGAGGCAGGTGGCTGACCGCCGCCACAGCCAGGTCATGCCTTTCCGGGTCGATCTCAACGACTTTGGCGCCGACACCAACGGCCAGTTTTTTTACTTTTACCAGCGCCTCCTTTTGTGTTGCAGCAGTAGGCGTAATCAGGTAAAACGCGTTTTCAAACAAATAGGGGTCGGCGCCGCTGACACCGTTATGCTCCGAGCCGGCCATGGGGTGTCCGCCCACAAAACTGATCCCGGGCGGCAGTATTTTTTCCGCCGCCCGCACTATTTCTGACTTGGTACTCCCGACATCAGTCACCACCGCTTCCGGCTCAAGGTACGGCAGTATATCACGCAGTACAGGCAGGGTGGCGCTTACCGGTGTGGCGATGATTACCAGGTCCGCACCGGCCACTCCTTCTGCCGGGGAACCGGCATACCTGTTCACAGCGCCAAGTTCCACCGCCAGGCGCAAATTTTCCACACGTGATCCGGCTCCCACGACCTCTCCGGCCAGCCTCCTGCTGCAAAGGGACATGCCGAGGGAGCCGCCGATGAGCCCGACGCCTATGATTGCCGCCCTTTTAAAAACAGGGTTCAAGGCATTTTCCTCCCCATAACACCGGCAATATTCTTCAGGTTTGCCATCATCGCTTTAAAATTTTCCGGGGTCAATGATTGCGGGCCGTCACAGAGAGCTTCTGACGGGTTGGGGTGCATCTCCACGATCAGCCCGTCAGCCCCGGCGGCAACAGCTGCCCCGGCCATCGGTGAAACAAACCTCCACATGCCGATGGCGTGGCTGGGGTCAACAATTACCGGGAGGTGCGACAGGTGCTTTACCACCGGCACCGCCGTCAAATCCAGGGTGTTCCTGGTGTAGTTTTCAAAACTGCGGATACCGCGTTCACAGAGGATCACGTTGTAGTTGCCGCCGGACATGATGTATTCCGCTGCCATCAGCCATTCTTCAATGGTACCGGACGGCGCTCTTTTCAAAACGACCGGTTTATCGATCTTGGCGACCTCCCGCAATAAAAAGAAGTTCTGCATGTTGCGGGCGCCGATCTGTAAAATATCGGCGTACTGTGCCACCATGGGCACCGTACGCACGTCCATAACCTCGGTGACAATTAAAAGCCCTGTTTCCTCACGCGCCTCTGCCAGGAGCTTCAGCCCCTCCTCCTCCAGGCCCTGGAAGGAGTATGGCGAAGTCCTCGGCTTGAAAGCGCCGCCGCGCAATATGGTGCCGCCTGCATCGCGCACCAGCCTCGCCGCCTGCATGAGCTGTTCCCTGCTTTCCACGGCGCAGGGCCCGGCCATTACGTGGATGGTGTCACCGCCGATTTCCAGGTCCCCCACCCTGACCACGGTATTCTCCTCCTGGAAGGTCCTGCTGGCCAGCTTGTAGGGCTGCAGGATCGGCACTACCTTCTCCACGCCGGGCATGGACTCCAGGCTTATGTCGCCCAGTATGTTCCTGTCTCCGATGGCCCCGATAATGGTGCGTTCAACTCCGCGTGAGAGGTGGATTTGAAACCCTACTCTCTCCAGGCGGACCAGCACCGCTTCTATTTCACCATCACTGGCGCGATGGCTCATCACAACGATCAATTTATAACACTCCTTTAATCCATTTTATAATTTATTAATACCACCAGAAAATAAAAAAACACTCAAAGAGGAGTGCTAAAACAGACTATAAGCAAACAAACTTATCGCCTCCCCGCCGTACTGCCGTTCTTCAAATGTCCCGCTTGCCGTAAAAATCCCGGAAACCGTCCGCCGTACTAACCATCCTTCAAAGAACGTGCCGCTAAACCCTAAGCCCAAAGGCACATCCTTCCTTCGTAGCGCTACTTAATTCTAGCATACATGCCATCCTCTGGCAATGTTTTGCTATTTTACAACCATAACCGGGCAGTCAAGATCAGCCGCCAGGTGGGCTGACACGCTGCCCAGCAAAAATCTTTTTACAGCATGCCTGCCGCGGGCGCCCACGACAACCAGGTCGAACTTGTTGTCCACGGCAAAGCGATAAAGCGTATCCGTGACACCGCCCCTCAGCATGTGAGTCACTACCGGCACATTCTCCTTGCGTGCAATTTCAGCCGCCCTCTCCAGCTCACCCTGGTAGGAGGTCCCTTCTCTCCTTAACTCATCACCCGCAGGCATGTCGGGAAGATTTACCGCCATGGCCACATTGAGCAAGGCGCCGTATTTTTTGCACAGATCTATAGCTATTTTCAAGGCTTTTACCGCGTGTGCGGACCCGTCGTAGGCTACAAGAACTCTCTGGAACATAATAATTCACCACGCATAAGGACATCGCTCATGCTTATATTATAGCACCATGAATGGCAATTATTACCGCATATTATTCTTCACTTCAAATATTTTATTACCGACTCACCCAGCTTCGCTATCAAAAATCCATAGCCAAAATACCTCAGCGATTTTCCCAGCGTGAGAAAAGAAATGACAGTCAATGGTCTTTGTTTGAGACAGCCGGATATTATTACCAGGATCCGGTACGGAAACACCGGAAACATTGACGCGATAATAAGAGCCCAGGGACCGTACCTGGAAAATATGGACACCCCGTTTTCAATCTTTTCCTGTGAAATATATTTTTCAATAAGTGTCTGGCTGTAGAAATAAGAAATGAAATACGTCACCATCAGGCCAAGTACGCTGCCGATCACACAGTAGGTGGCGTAGGGTATGAATTTGCTGTAGCTGACCATAAGAATAGGTATAAAGGCCACTTCGGGTCCGACAGGCAAAAAAATAGCGTTGGCGAATGATAATACAAACAAAAATATCCCCTGGTCAGTGTTTTGCAGCCAATTCAAAAATTCCACAAATATTCACCTTTAAAACCTTTTTATACCGAATTTCTATATAATTTCTATTAATCCTTTTTTATTTCGGTACCGGGTACCTAAGTTATTAAGTTATTTAGCTTGAGCATTGAAAGGGACATGCCCCTTTTCAGGGAATGTCCCTTGTCTTCACTTGTTTACCGAAATAATCAACAGCCAAGATGCGCGCGGATGAAGTTTTTGCAACTGAAGTAACCGCGTCCGTTCAGATCAGTCTTTTTTCAGGTCATCTCTCAGCCGGACTGCTTCCTTCAGATATATATGCTTTATATCCCGCTGCGGCTTATCGGTATTGACATGGACCAGTATTCTGATGCACCTGGCCAGGCTGCCGGGAACATTTATTTCTAAAGCGCAAAGAAGAGGGACATACTTAAAACCCTTATCCCTTGCGGCCTTAGCCGGAAAACAGGCGTCCAGGTCCGCTGTCACCGTAAAAATAATGCTGGCTATATCTTCCGGGTCAATGTCGTTTGCCTTGACCACGGCATCCAGCAGTTCGCCGGACGCGGCAAGGATCTCTTCCGCTGCATTCCGCTCCACCGTGATTGCCCCACGGACGCCTCTCATAACTATTTCAGCCAAACTGCCGTCCTCCCTGCTATTAAGACTGAACGGCCCTGTGCCCCAACCCGATAGCGACCTCGTCAAGGTGCAGCAGTCCCACTCCAAAGAATATGGCCACGCTGATATGGTCCTCTCTCCTGGCAATACCTATTTTACCGCCGACGTTAAAACCTATCGCTTTTGGCATTACCTGTGAAAGAGCTTCCCGGGTGGCGCCGGCCACAGCGCCCTCGTCAGCGTGCTGCTCCTTGATTACGCCTTCTCTCTTTGATGCTACAACAGCGCGTTCGATGATTTTGTTAACCGATGAAATAAAATCACCGCCGTAATCTACCGCCGCCGTTTTAAATCCTTCCCTGGAAAAACGCTGCTTATATTCTTTTTCCTGTTCCCTGCTGTCGGTAAGGGCCATCTCTATCGCTACACTTGCTACCTTGCGGCTACCGTATAGTGTCATTAGATACCACCTTGTCTTGTGAAATTAAAATACACTCCGCTTAAGGAGTGCTGGAGCCTTTTTCTGGCGTCTCCTAGAAATATTATACTTTAGAGGCGTAACAAAAGCAAACCAACCATATTTATCTGGACATACGCACCACGCCGACAGCACCCACGCCACCATTGACCTTGACACTCAACCCGGGCTGCGGATCAACCACTCCCCTGCCTACATCCAGCACTTCAATTTCAAAGGGGCGGTTATAACGTGTCCCGTCGATTTCCAGAGTATCTCCTTCCCCGACAAAAACAGTAACATAACGCTCGCTGAAAACCCCTGCCGATTTACCGTTTACAAGCACCCGAGCCAGCGGCAGCGAAGAAAAACCCTTCAATTTAAACGTGACAACGGGCCTGCTAAAGTCCCTTGCGGCGGCAGCACGCGGCGGCGCAGTAAATTCACGGGACATTACAGGTTCAACATTCTGCTCAAACGGGTCGCCGGTTAAAAAAACCTGCGCGGCCAGCACCAGCAAAGCCACCACGACCACAACCCTGACCAGATATATATCCAGTTTTTGATCCCAGGGCTTTGAAGGCTGTATTCTCACCCTGACTTCCCCCTTAAAAACTTACCAGTAAAATTGTATGAATTTTACTGGTAAAGTATTCCTCGGGAGAAGGTATGCAAACTTACTTCAGATTATACTTTTTTTCCAGCCTGGACCTGGATTCTTTCATCTCTTCGTGTACTTTAAAAAGGAGCCTCTCAATTTCCGAATGGTTCAATGTAATGAACGCCGGATCAAGTATTTCAATTTTTCTGAAATCGTCCCTGGTAATAAAACGGATTATACTCTCCAGGGCATCCGCTTTAATGGTGAGAATCAACGGGGCATAAGCGGTGTCGCTGTTGTTTATATCGTCATATACGGTGTAAACATCAGCGCTCACATCAATATCTATGATCTGCATGCCCTGCAGCGGCACGTTGCGAAATATGGCAATCTGCTGCTCCCGCGCTTCTTCCGCGGCTTTGTCCGTAGGTTTGCCGCCAAACAAAAACCGTCCCGGCTTGCCGGCGCCTTTAAAATCAAGTCGTACTTTTATTAAAATACCGTCCCTGTCGCCTGTGCCGTCAGCAGCCTGGCTTATTGACAACAGAATCCCTCCCATCGCCGTTGGGTGTTATATATTGTAATTCTATTTTACAGAAGGAATTCCTTCTTAATCCCGCCAGTATATACTATTTGAGCCGCATTCCGATCAATATTTATCTGTATTCCCCAATCCGGATTTTTCTTTGAGCATTTTCAGCTCATCACCGCTCAGGGGTCGGTACTGACCCGGTTTAAGCCCATCAATATTTAGATTTCCGAACTTAATTCTTTTTAAACGAATTACCGGATGGCCGATGTGCTCGCACATACGCTTGACCTGGTGCTTGCGCCCCTCGTGGATAGTAATCTCCAACAGGGCGTTTCCTTCTCTCTGGCTTTTTAACCTAACCCTGGCCGGGGCTGTAAGGCCGTCTTCAAGCGGCAGGCCGGACTCCATTTGTTTTAGCTTAACCGGTTCCGGCACTCCCGACACCCGCGCCTGGTATGTCTTCGATACCAGGTGCTTCGGGTGGGTCAGGGCGTAGGTCAAATCCCCGTCGTTGGTCAGAAGGAGTAATCCCTCGCTGTCATAATCCAGCCTGCCCACCGGGTAGACCCGGCCGGTATTGTCTTTTAAAAGAGCAGTGACCTTTTTCCTGCCCTTCTCGTCACTCATGGTCGTAATGTAACCCCTGGGCTTATACATTAGTATGTACTGCCTGGCCGGCGAGAGTTCGAGAGGCTCACCGCCTACCCTGATCCTATCTGTGGCCGGATCAACTTTCACTCCCGGCTCCGTTATAACCTTCCCGTTGACTTTTACCATGCCGGAGGCGATCAGTTCCTCGCAACGCCTGCGCGATGCCACACCCGCCCTGGCCATAACCTTGTGCAGCCGTTCCATTCAAACCACCTTTCAAAATTTGGGGTCAGGCTTGAATTATTTACTTATCTGTTCCCACTTTAGAATAACATCACTTACAAATGTACCTTTATTCTCGCCTGATTTTATTTTTGAGATCATTGATGGAGATAAATTAAGCTTCTGAGCAAGTAATGTATTGCTAATATTACAGTATTTCTCACTTAGAAGCACTATAGCTTTTCGGATATCTGATATTTTTTGAATTTTAGTTTTTTTGGTAATCTCACTAATTCTGACATTTTCATAAGTACATACTTTTTCTATAATCTCATCAATGTTTATTTCCTTTAATGATCCCTTGTTTTCCCTCTTTACCCCCTGATTCTCAGGCTCATCTTCTTCTATATGCTTATATATTATTTCTTCCTCTTCTTGTTCCATAAACTGTAGGTATTGCTTAATAGCTCTTGTTCTATTCTGAGAAAAAATACTTAGTGCCTCCTTGGTATCGACTATATTACTTTTCTCTTTACCAGTATAGTATACGTGACTGCTCCATTTATAATCCATTTCTCCCAGGTTTGCCTTTACCGGATTATTGTGAATATATTTTATAAGCAGCAGTAAGTAGTTTTCTTTGTCGCATAACAATGCTTTGTACCTCTGCTGAAAAACATGACCTGTCCTGTTGTATTTTCGGTTAAACCATTGGGTATAGACCTGCTGAATCCGTTGCATAATTTGAGAAAGTGTGACCTCATCTACTTCCATCAAAAGATGCACATGATTATCCATAATGCAAAAAGCGTATAATAGAAAACATAATTTTTCTTTATAAAATGCTAATACGTCAAGATACTTACTTTTATGTATTTCTTCATTAAGAACTTTTTCCCCATTGTTTCCTCTAACCATTACGTGGTACAAGGCTCCTGGATAGTGAATCCGTGGTTTTCTTGGCATATTAATCACCCAGGATAATTCTACCATCGGCAAGTATCATCGGCAAGTAAATATTTCAAGCCTGACCCCCTAGAACCCTAAAGCCTGACCCCCTAGAATATCATCTTAACGATAAACACAGAAGCTACCAGGGTGGTCAGGTCTGAAACCAGCCCCAGAATAACTGAATAGCGGTATTTCCTAATGCCGACCGAGCCGAAATATAAAGTCAAAACATAAAAAGTCGTGTCACAGCTCCCCTGCATCGTGGAGACGAGACGGCCCAAAAAGCTGTCCGGACCGTAGGTCTTAATTATATCTGAAGCGATGCCCAGAGCTGCTCCGCCTGAAAGAGGCCTCATCACGGCGTGAGGCAGGACCTCGGCCGGCAGGCCGACGTAATTGAGTGCCGGGGAGATCGCCGCCACCAGGACTTCCATGGCTCCGGAAGCCCTGAAAATACTTATGGCCACCAGCATAGCCACCAGGTACGGGATCGTTTTTATCGCGGTGGCAAACCCGGCTTCGGCCCCGTCAACAAAAGTTTCGTATACCTTGACACCGCGCAGCACCGCGATCAGAGGCACTACCAGAAGGATTGCCGGGATAGCCCAGCGGGAGAGTTCAGCGATGACCTCAAACACCCGCTATTCACCTCCTGCCCGAGTAAACCAGGCGCAGGAGCCTGTCTACCACGATCGCGACAGACATGCTGAATGCAGTGGCCATTATGGTAGGTCCCACGATATCAGTGGGATCGGCCGAGCCGTAAAGAAGGCGAATGCCGATGATTGTCGTGGGTATTAAAGTAATACATGACGTATTTAATCCCAGAAAGGTGCACATGGCCTCCGAGGCGGTGTCGCTGTCCCGGTTCAGCTTTTGCAGTTCCCGCATGGCGATCAAACCCATCGGCGTGGCAGCGTTGCCCAAGCCCAGGATATTGGCGCTCAGGTTCATCACTATGGCTCCCATGGCCGGGTGGTCTTTGGGCACACTGGGAAAAAGAAACCGCATCAGGGGACGCACCAGCCAGGCCAGCGCCCTTACCAAGCCGGCTTCTTCAGCCAGCTTCATGATCCCCAGCCAGAATGTTATGATGGCAATCAGGCTGATTGATATTTTGACGGCGTCATTGGCTCCATCGAGCGCTGCTTTGGTTATGACCTCTATATTGCCGTTCGCCGCGGCTACTATTATGCCGAAGACCATCATCAGCAGCCATACAATATTTACCATGCCAGTCCCCCCGCCCCAGGGTTGTCCTATGTTACTTTATGAATCCGGCTGGACAAATAGAACCGTGTCAAGGGGACGGTTCTTCTGACACGTTTATTGGGTTTTCTCAGGAAAAACGTGTCAAGAGAACCGTCCCCTTGACACGTTTTTGCTGAAAATGCCGGTTAGACCTGTTTTGGCCACCCTTTCTCTTATTTGTGCGATATCAGTAGTATACAGTCCTAACTCCAGCATCCGTTCAAAATAGACAGAGCCGGAAAAGGTATATTTCTTGCCCATCCCCTCTGTTTTTTTCATTTCCCTCTGCATAAATGTAATAATATCGCCGCAGGCCAGCTCGGCGGGCAGCAGCAGCGGTTTACTGCCGCAAAGAAGCCGCACCGCGTTGTGTCCCGCCAAAAAACCTGTCGCAATCGCTTCCGTATGCCCCACCAGCAATCCCGTCTTCTCACCAGCGCAAAATAAATTTTGCGCGCCGTCAACCCGCAAACTGGCATCACATGGCGCCATAGCCATAAATCTGACAGAGTTGCCCCTGCCCCCTGAGTAGGGGTCCGCGTAGCGTGCGTCTTGAAAGCCATCCAGAGTACGCAGGATCTCCAGGGGAAAATACGGCGCCATCAGTTTAGCGTGACCGGTATCAAGAATAACCAGGTTTTCCGCAAAATCGTTTGTCGCATACTGCTGGCAGGCCTTTTTTTCAAGCTGCCCGGTCTTATGTAAATGCTCCGGCAGCGGTACCACCAGCACGCCTTCCTTTTCCAGTTTTTTAACCAAAGCCGGGGCCAGGGACTTCTTTTCCAGCTTGCAGGAGCCGCTCATCGCCTCAAAATGAGGGAAACCCTCACCCGCTCTTATCTCCGCGACGCCCACCCTGTCTGTCAAGCTTACCCTGGGGCCGAATGTGGGACAGCGCAGGACGCACATGGCGCAACCAGCGCCATAGCGGGCGCAGTTGCCGGACGGTCCGGCCGTGCCGGTACAGTCTATAAAGACGTCGCCCCTGATCTTTTTACAGTCCGCTGTATGCAAAGCTACGATAACATTTTCGCTCTTGTCAACTCCGGTTATTCGTTTCTGCATCTTCAGCTGTACGCCTCTGGAGAGAAGCATGGTTTTGATAGCGGGCTCAATTCTTGTGACGTCGTATAGCATGGCGTGACGGTGGCCGGGGAAGTTAACATCCCGGTGAGTGACAACTCCTTCAATAACCTTGAGGAATTCCCCGCCTCCCATAGCCCAGATCTCTTCCATAGCAGTGTAGCGGCCATTATTGCGCATAATACCGCCTACAAGCCCGGTCCCCAGTAGCATGTCTGTTTTCTCTATCAGGACGGCTTCAGCTCCGGCCGCCCTGGCAGAGTAAGCCGCCGCGCATCCCGCCCAGCCGCCGCCAACTATTACAACGCGCATAAAAAATCCTCCCTCTTTTATCAATATATTCAGGAAGGATCCTAAAATCTTATATCTTTCCAAATAAAGGTTTTTACAGGAACTTTTTGCTGCACTTTTCGCCGTTGTATGAGAAAAGAACTGGCTTCTCGTCCAGCACTGTTTCCAGGTGCGCCGGCCGGCCCCACAGCGTGTAAACATGAGGAAGCGTCTTTTCCAGGTAGAGAACATCAAGCTCGGCGCCCTCGTAATTGTGCTTCAGGTACAGCTCGCCCCTCTTGTTAAAGTCTCCGTCCTGCACCACGATATACGGATAACTGCAATTTGTCAGGCTGTTTACTGTCGCGTCGCGCACTTTTTCCCATTCCTTATCGACTATTTTCCAGTCGTACCCGACCTTCTTATATAAATACAGGTCCATCTCTTCAACCAGTTCCCTGGTCAAGTAATTACGCAAAAAAGATATATCATTGTCGACCGCCCGCACTTCAAAAATTTTCTCGCGGCCCTGCCCGCCCGGGCGTCCGTATTTCTCCTTTTCCTCCGCTGTGGGATCGTCCCATCTTTTTTCGATGTCTTCAAAAATTTTAAGGCCCAGCGCATATGGATTTAGACGGCTCCGGGAAGTCTGTATTATTCCCGAGTGCATCTTGGCGAACTCCACAGCTTCAGATTCATCAAGTTCGATCTCCCGCATTATCTTGAGGTGCCAGTAGGAAGCCCAGCCCTCGTTCATAATTTTTGTTTCCATTTGCGGCCAGAAATACTGCATTTCCTGCCGTATAACCGACATAATGTCACGCTGCCAGTCTTCCAGTTCCTTACTGTGTTGTATTATAAACATGACCAAATCTTTTTCGGGATTTTCAGGAAACACCTTTTTCTTGTCACATCCCTCACAGTGACATTCCGCAGCCTGATCTAAAGACCAAAGGTCGTCATAGGGGGTTTTCGGGCCCCCTGCGCGGCAGGTTTTTTCCTTTCCCGCCCCCCCGGTTTTCACATCTTTCTTCAGGTCTCTCGGTTCAATGTGCTCCTGAATAGCTATGGCGGCATCTATGAAAGATTCCACCCTGGCATGCCCGTATTTAAATTCATAGCCGCGAAAACGGTCTGCAGCGGCGGCCATGGATTCCACCATGACCCTGGACGTTTTTTTAAAATAAGCGTTGTTTTTAAAAAAGTCACAGTGTCCAAGGACGTGGGCCATGACCAGTTTGTTCTGGATCAGGGTGTTCCCTTCCAGCAGGAATGCGTAGCAGGGATTGGAGTTGATTACCATTTCATAGATCCGCCCCAGGTTATAATCGTATTGTGTTTTCATTTTGTGGTAGGCCTTGCCGAACGTCCAGTGCGAAAAGCGGGTCGGCATGCTGTAAGCGCCAAACGTGTAAATTATTTCTGCCGGGCATATCTCAAAAAACATATCGTAGAAGTCAAGGTTGAACTCCCTGGCTTTCCCTGAAATCAACCTCAAAGCTTTCTCCAGCAGCTTTATTTCCTCATGTGGATTCACCGGTCATTCCTCCCCTGCCTATACAATATGCCGGGCAGAGTCTTAAATTGCCAGCTTAACGTTTAATTATTCCAAGCTGATTAAAGCTTATTTTTTGATTGTAAACTCAACAAATTACTTGAAATTATATATACTTCTGGATTATTCATGTTTTTAAATAAAAAATTGACATTACAAATTATTGTAATGTATAATCAAAATAGAAAAAATATTACAAAATAATGTGTAAATTTTAAGTATTTTATTATTATTTGTTAATAATTTAATAATATTTAATTATTATGCTAATTAAAACTTTCCTTACAGAAACAGAATTGGGACTATAGTCCCAAGCAAAAATGTTAAACCTATTCGCATTTTGCGCAACTAGTTGAAAACTTAAAAATTTTGGAGGTAATGAGGCACAGTTTTGAACTTGGGCGCTTGAACTGTGCCGAACCAGTAGCGCAACCGGCCGTACAATAATTGTACGGTTTTTTTGTCCAAATTATAGTAGGATATTAGTCCTATCATTCCTATTACTTTCAGATACCTTAAAGTTATCCTTTAGTATAAATGTAATTCGTTCTAATGAGCAATTACATTCAAATTAACTTATGCTACTATGCACATAACATAACAAATCAAAACCGGAGGTAATGAAGCACAGTTTCTATTTGGGCGCTTGAACTGTGCCGAACCAGTAGCGCAACCGACCGTACAATTATTGTGCGGTTTTTTACATTTAGGAAAGCGTTATATTGTTAAAACGTTATTAAGGAGGTGGTTTAACCCTCATTTAAGGATATTTTGAGTGAGAAATACATAAGAAAGAGAGGTGAAAAATTATGAAGAAAAGGAACCATTTAGCGCCAATAATAGTTGTCTTAGTTGCAATAACAATTTTAGCGATAAGCTTTTCAACGGTCTTTGCCGCATCTGTTTCACCAACGATAGTCAGTGGTAATGATCCGAGCGACTTAACACCTCCGGATGGTTGTACAGAACTCAAAGTTTTTAAAATCGACCCTCCGAATAGCGACGTCTATAGCCCGGGATCCGACAAGGAACTTAGTGTAACATTTAGCGTATATGATGGTGAACAGTATCTTGATTGGGAATCAAACTTCACAGTCTATTACGTTTTTGTTAAAGGGGGAAATATAGGCGGTAATCTATACGATTACAGCCCCGATGGCACAGAATCAGATACCGGACTTCACACACCGGTCAATCCCAGTGGAAACTACGCAGGTATCAGCCATGTAACTTTTTATTACTGCGATTCCCCTGAATACGGCAGCCTCTGCGGCAAAAAATGGCTGGATGATGTGGCAAAAGAAGGCTGGACAATCTACCTTTATGACAAAGAATTAGATTCACTAGAAGATGTTGGAACTACTGATGGTCTCGTGGCACAAACGGTAACAGATGAGGACGGCAGCTACTGCTTCGAAGAACTCGACATGTCCAAGTCATATTACATTTACGAAGAAATCCGTGCAGGCATAAGTCCGTTTGAGCCTGAGTCAGGTTTCTGGGGCCCTGTCACACCAGATCAAGCAAATACCGACTGGCCCGAATCTTACGATTTCCTAAATGAAACCGTCGGCAGCATCTGCGGTCACAAGTACAGGGGAGCCGAAGGCTACACGCCTCTGGTATGGGATATCTACCTGTACCAGGACGAACAGCCTGAAGTTGTCGGCCAGGATTATTTCGCAAAGGCTACCACAGATGGGGAAACCGGTGGGTATTGCTTCCAGGATCTCGAACTAGGACATACTTACTACGTATACGAAGCCGAAACTACCGGAGACTGGTACCAGATTGAGCCTGTTGATCCCAACTACTTTACTGTCGTTCTCAATGAAAACAACAAGTGCGTGGGAGATAAAGACTTCCGCAACGATCAAGAGGAAGACGGGGACGGCGACATCTGTGTATTCAAGTACGAAGACACTGACGGCGACGGCGAGTTTGATTCAGAGACTGAGACAGGACTGGCAAATTGGGAAATACAATTGTGGGTACAGCAAGCGCAAGCAGTTTTATATGAAGCAGACACAGACTCAGATTTGGATTGGACGCTGGTTGACACTAAATATACCGGTTCTGGGGAAGGATTAGGTGAAGTCTGCTTCACGGACCTGCCGTACGGAACATACAAAGTCACAGAAACTCTTTTGGACGGTTATACACAAACTCAGCCTAAAGGCAGCTATTTAGGATTAGATCACTATATAGTAGTATTATCAGAACAAAATCCTTATGAGTACCTGTACTTTGGCAACAAGCCTGACGAAGATGATGATCCCGGCAGTATTTGCGGCCACAAGTTCAACGACAAAAACAAAAACGGTGAATGGGATCGCAGTGAACCTGGACTCAAAAACTGGACTATCAAGTTATACAAATGTACTGAATTAGCAAAAGCAGCAGCACAAATCGACGGGTGCCAATGGGAACTGCTTGACCAAACAACTACAGGCGAAGGCGGAAGTTACTGCTTCAATAACCTGGAGCCCGGCACATACAAAGTTGCAGAAGAGTTAATGACTAATTGGAGGCAGACTGCGCCAGAAGACGAATTCTTTGTAGTAGAACTTGCAGAAGGACAAAACATTGAAGACCTCGACTTCGGCAACTACAAAGAAGAAGAAGGCGACGACGACAGCGACAGCGACAGTGACAGCGACAGTGACAGCGACAGTGACAGCGATAGTGACAGTGACAGTGACAGCGACAGTGACAGCGACAGTGACAGCGACAGCGACGATGAAGAAATCGTAGTACCGACACCTCCGATGGCGCCGCCACAACCGATTACAGTACCAGTTGTAGTACCGCAAGCACCACCGGCACTGCCGTTTACCGGCGGCAACGCGATGGCATTTGTCTATGCAGGATTTGCACTAACCGGCCTGGGCGCCCTGCTCAGACGCAGGTTCAAGTAAGATACCCGACACAGCTTACGCACATAAGGAAGACGTCTAGATGAACACTAAGAAGTTAATCAGTAGAATAATTATTTTGGCGGGGGTACTGCTTATGCTTTACCCCCTCTTTACTTACTTATACTCATCATACGAACAGTATAAGCTGAAGCAAGCATACGAGTTATCTTCGCAGCAAAACAATAATACAAGTGAAGAACAGGATCCACTCCTTACGAGCGGCCCACCCTCTTTGAGTTTTCCCAAGGACGGCGACTTTACAGGCACTATAATCGAGATACCTGCTATAAACCTGTCCGCGGCTGTGCTCCGGGGAACCAGTGAGGAAATTCTAAACAGGGGGCCGGGCTGGTACGAGGAATCCGCGCTCCCAGGCCAGGGCAACACGGCCATAGCCGGACACCGGACCATGTACGGAGCCTGGTTCCGCCACCTTGACAGCCTGAGCGCCGGTGACGAAATAAACCTTACTTTTGACGGATGGGTATATAAATACAAAGTGGAAAGGGTCTTCCCCATCGCCAACAACGACTGGAGCGTAATTGATCCAACAGACTCTCCAGCCCTCACCCTCACCACCTGTCACCCCGTCGGAAGCGCCGCCCAGCGGCTCGTGGCGCGCGCCGCGCTGGTAACATGGACTAAAAAATAGTGATATTTTTAGAAATACCCTGTTGGCCGCACACCCGACGTGCCACGCAGGGCTTTTTTATACCATGATAACTTCGAAGAATTTCCCGCCTTTTTGGGACTTTAATCCTGCATACCGGGATTTTAGTCCCATACCCTCTATTACCTTTTACTACTCCCTGACTACGCTTAAGATTAGATAAAAATATATCACCTGGCATATGGTTATATCGTCCTAATGTGGAATTACAGCCTCTTATCTTTATGTTATCATTCTCTTAACCTAATAATAATGGAGGTAATGAAGTACAGTTTGTATTTGGGCGCCTGAACTGTACCGAACCACTGGCGCAACCGGCCGTGCAGAAATTTTGTGCGGTTTTTTTGATCTCTTGTTGCTATAAGGAGGTGGACTAAACCGCCCTGTTATTTATGGCCTCATAATTAACTTAATTAATCAACACTACAGGAAGGTTGGGATTATAATGAGAGAAAAGAAAAAAATGCTTAGAAAACTGATCCTCGTACTTATGGCCATGGTTTTAGTTTTCGCGTACAGCTCCGCATGGGCCGGCCCTTCTCACCAAAATGGTCACAGCAATCAAGGCAGCCACGATAACGGCAACAACAGCAACAATGGCAACAATGGCAATAACGGAAACAGCGGCGGCACCGGCAATTCCGGCAGCGGCGATAGCAACGACAACAACGGTGACGGTAACGGAAACAACGGTAACAGCGATGTAAGCAATGACAGAAACGGCGACGGCAACGGAAACAACGGTAAAAATGGCGGTAAAGGAAACGGTAAAAACGGCGACACTAGTGACAATGGTGATAATGGCGATAATGGCGATAACGGAGATAACGGAGACAACGGCGACAACGGTGACAACGGCGACAACGGTGACAACGGTGACAACGGTGACAACGGTGACAACGGCGACAACGGCGACAACGGTGACAACGGTGACAACGGCGACAACGGCGACAATGGCGATAACGGCGATAACAACGATGACAACGGTGACAACGGTGACGACGGCGACAACGGCGACAATGGCGATAACGGCGATAACAACGATGACAACGGTGACAACGGTGACAACGGCGACAATGGCGATAACGGCGATAACAACGATGACAACGGTGACAACGGTGACAACGGCGATAATGGCGACAATGGCGATAACGGCGATAACAACGATGACAACGATGACAACGGTGACAACGGTGACAACGGCGATAATGGCGATAATGGCGATAACAACGATGACGGAGATAACGGCGACAACCATAACGGCAACGAGGATCCGGCATCACTGGAGGGAATTAACCTACCAGCAGTTTCCGATGTTAAAGCGCCTCCGGGAGCACCGGTACAACCAGCTGAGCCAGTTAACCTGAACAGTGAAGCGCCTGCTGCACCGTCTGAACTACCTTATACAGGAGGCAATCCATTTGCATATATTATGGCCGGCCTCGTCCTCTTGGGTTTAGGTAGTTTGCTGAAACGCAGGGAACTGGCATAACCGGTAATATTATTTACAACAGATTAATTGCTTAACTTATTTGGGGTACAGTAAAAAACTGTACCCCTTAGCATCGTTTTTGACAATATTGCTGTACATTATCATTATACCGGACATCGTAAAATAAGTTTTTTTAGGTAAACGTTTCTGCTGTCAAGTAAATGTTTCATCACAAAAAAACAGGCCCTGTACGCTGCGAGCCCGGCGCACCGTACAGGGCTTGTTCTTGTTGAGAGCAGGGTTTTATCTTATCTGCTTCTTATTTTGTTAGACTAATATGATGTGTAGGCAGAAGCAAAGTGAGTTACCGCAAAATCTTCACTGTCAGGGGCGAAGTACTTGGTAGAAGGAGCTGCCACAAAACTGTTATTTTGTATGTACCCGGCGTCCCAGGTGGCGTCTACCGTTACCCATTTACCGTCCGCGTAGACTTCGTTCCAGGCATGGCTTTGAGATGTCCAGCCGTTGCTTTCCCATGTCTGGCCGTGCACAACTTTTGCCTGGAGGCCTGCCGCCCTGGCTAAAGCCGCGACCAGGAAGGAATAATCCCTGCAGACACCCTTTTTGCTTTTAAGTGTCTGGCTGGCAGGGATCAGTGTAGTGTCCCCTTCCAAAAACGCGTTGTAATCATAGGCAATGTTGCCGGCCACCCAGTCGTGAATAGCCTTGACCTTTTCCGTTTCACCCATCTGAGGCATTACGATCTGGTTTGCGAGATCAATAACTAACTGGTTATCGCTGTCCACATAAGCTGATGGGGATATGTAACGGGTGTCCTTATCCAGTTTATTGTTCAACTCAAAGCGTATTACACCGTCGAACCTGGTAGGGTTATCCCCGGCCCATATGGTATATTTACCAGGGCCAAAACGAAGCTCAATATTTAACTTGAAGCTACCGCCCTGGACATCGGCTGGATGTGTAATTAAATCACCCGCGGGACCCCTCACACAAAACCAGACTTGGTCAAGATCTGATGTCCCTTCTATGGTTAAATTACCCTCACAATTAAAACCGCTGCTTGACGGTGACGATATTTGGATTACAGAATTACTAAAACCAATACTGTAACCGGCACTCGCGGGCACGCTGAAAATTAATAAACTGACAAGGATAACTGTGCTAATGAATAAAGCTTTTTTAGTAAAACCCATTAATTTCATAAGGCACCCTCCAAGTTAGTTTTATAAAAAACAAAAAGACCTGTTCGCCAGTGTCGAACAGGTCTTTTCAAAACCTGATACGGCAACTGGCTGGCATAGCGGTGATGACCGCCTTAGCCCCTCTAGCTTTGCGCCGCCACCTTTCGGTGACTTTGCCTTTTTCGTATAATATTCAATTGCTAAAATAAAATAACCACCGCCAGTCGGGTGGTATCTCATCTGTAAATAACTTTAGACTTGAACCCGGCAACTGGCTGGCATAGCGGTGATGACCGCCTTAGCCCCTCTAGCTTTGCGCCGCCACCTTTCGGTGACTTTGCCTTTTTCAATTGTACAAGCTTTTATCAACTAAATTATACATACTATAAGTTTTGCGGTCAAGTATCAATATATTAAACTTAATACTACTTTAGGGTAATATTTATAGGACTAATTTACCATTATTCTTATCAAATTTGCAACTAATTGAGGTTTTAGGACAATAGTCCTATTTCATTTAGGACTATTGTGCCATATTACCACATACTTTTATCTTATTTAAACTAGTCTTATAGTCATAGCAGCTTGGACATTTTTTTAATATTATATTAGTGTATATTTATTTTTGCTGCTGTAGATTATTACCACCCTTTTTAATATTTTTTCGGGTAATCACAAAAGGAAATTTTCCATTCTTATTGAATAAAAATGGTAATGTTTATTATTTTCCACGTTTTTAGTAACAACTGTATTATTACGGCTTTAGCAAGGAGGATTTTATATGAAACATCTGGATGCAAGAGTTTTTAAAACATACAGACAGATGGTTGAGAAAGCATATCCCGCTGAGGTCGATAACTGGCCGATTATAAGCGGATACAATCTCAAATTTGGGAAATACCGGGGTTGGAATATATTACTTTTTGAACATACGGGAAACCCCATACCGCTGAAAATACCCCTCGAGCATTTGACATCGTCTGTCGTCGGTGTTGAAGATATTGGAAGCGATACTGAACTGGCACGCAAAAAGCTTACCCGGTACCTCCGTTTATCCAAGAATGACATGCTGGTCCTTCTGAATCCCAGGGGCTCTAACCTGGAGCAGGAACTTGACGTCGTGTTTAGGCAGCATGAAAGTATTGTTAGAAAACAGGCGGAATATGCCTCAAAAAATGAACCCCCAAAACCACACCCTTTGCCGGATGCCAGTGAAGAGAAAATAGAAGATGGACAAGTAAAAACTCAATATATACAAACAGCCGAACATGCTGCCGTAATTATTGAACTTCCACAAGCAGAGATTAAAAAGGAATTGGAAACAGAGGAGCAGCAAAAAGTTACCGCTGTAAAACAGGAAGATTTAAAAGCAAAATTACAACCATACAAAAACAAAGTCCTAATTATACACGGCGACAACGAGAAAATTAGGAAGTCTTTGCGCAATTTTCTGCTGAGCCTGGGCCTGCAAGCTGTGGAGTGGGCTGAGGACCTGCTAATGGCCGAAAAGCCCGATCCGGACCACAGTGACGTGATCAGGGTTGCTCTTGAGCAATGCCAGGCTGCTGTAGTTATTCTAACCAACGATAAACAGGATATGACTTTCCCGGACGAAGAACCGGGGCTAAGGTTCCTGCCTCAGGCTGAACTGAATGGTCTATTTATCGCGGGCATGGCGGCAGCTATCGACCGTCACAGGACTGTAGTAGCCGGGCTGGGAAATCCAGTACCGTTTCACAGTATACCCGGTTTGTACATTACCGATCTAGACAATACGCTGGAAAAACGCAAAGCTTTTATCGAACGTTTAAGGGCTGTTGGCTGTGAAATTAAAACTAAAGGCAAGGCCTGGCAGATCAGCGGTGATTTCGACATTGATCTAAAACCTGTTTTTGCTGAAAAACAGCCTCCCTCACAGCCAGTTGATATTGAACCAGTTAAAGAAACCCAGGCCCCTCAAATTCAACCTGAAACAGTTCCCCATGAAACAGTGGGAAGATCAGACGAAGACAAGTCTTTAGAAAAACCTCAGGCTGAAGGTTCGGCAAAAATTGAACCTGATATAAAGGAACAGCCGACCAGGAGCAAGTCTTTAATCGAATCCCTGCCTCTAATAAGTATATTAAGAACCAAAAAACAGCCCAAAAAAGAAAAACCTGCTCCGGAAAAAGCCACTCAACCACAGCCCCGGGAAAAGGTAGAAACTATATTAAAAGAGTTAAAAACCACAACACCTGTTGCCAAGAAGCATCCGCAGAAAAAGCAAGAACCTCTTCCACCTGCTCAACAACCAAAACCTGAACATTCGCTAAAAAAAGAGCAAAGACATACAGCATCGCCAGAGGCCAGGTTTGAGCCAAGAGAGCCACAAAAGCCAATAAAAGAACCCACGCTTAAAAAAGCTGAACTTTATCCAGATGAGAATGATTTTTATAACAGGATTAAGGAGCTTGAGGGAAAACTGGAAGCTCTGAAAAATCGAGGCGGCAGACTCAACCAGCGAGCTGTTGATGAGTTAGAAAAACAAATACAGGCTGAAAAATACCGCCTGCGCACTATCCAACAACTTGCAAACATCGAAAATTTGAAGAAAAGCTATGAAGACTATAACAAAAAAGGAAAAAAAGAAGACAAATAATTTATTAGCTTTCTAATGTATTCCATTTACACGGAAGCCGGGACACTCCCAAAGTAGGTGCGGCTTCAGCCGCACAAATAGCCAAAAAAAACCCGCTCCAGTTGAGCGGGATTTTTCATTGCACTTAGCACTTTCTGGTATTCCTTTTAATCAAGTTCCCCTTCGCTCACATCATAGTCGAAACTATTCAGTGAAGCGTCGTCCTCATCATACAATGATATTTCGATGGTATCAAGGGTGATATCCGCGTCATCCTCGAAAGCATCGGCAATTTCATCGCAAATATCAACTACGTCTTCTTCAATATCACTGTCGCTTAAGTCTTCCCATTCATCGGCCGCGTCGCTGTCTTCATCCGCATAAAGTTTAGCTGTGACAGTATCATCATCTTCATCATAAGTAAGGTTTAAGCTGAAATCTATGCCACCCACGGAATAGGCGCCGTCCTCAAGTTCGCTTATAACTTCTTCCGCATCGGAATCCGAGTCACTGTCATTATCACTGTCGCTGTCACTGTCATCATCACTGTCATTATCATGCTTATCTATGAACAAATCAATCTGGCCGGTCAGTACTGCCATTTCAGCTCTCTTAATGCCGCTGTTCACATTCAGGTTGCCGTCGCTGCCCTTGATAATACCGTCCAGGTGAAGCCTTATCAGGTATTCATAGATTTCGGCCGGTGTCAGGTCCAGTTCCTCATAATCTTCACCAGCAAACAGGTTCTCGTAGTCGTCGAGGTCCGCAAAGGGATTTACAAAATCATCCGGAAGTTCTGATAATAGATCTTTGTCTTCCAGCATTTTAGCATACAGAACGAATATATACGCTCTTTCACATTGTTTCTCAGAATGGAACCGCTTGATGTAGCCGTGGTAGACGGCTTTTTTCACCGATTGCTTCGCCCATCCCGGAATACCGTCGGAATCATCGTCTACATCAGCGTCGTCATCCTCATCATCCGCGTCATCGTCTTCATCGTCAGCATCGTCGTCTCCGTCTTCGTTATCCGGTGACAGTTTGTCCAGCAGGACCATGGCCTGCGCCTTGGTCATTACGTCTTCAGGCCCGAATGTGCCGTCGCCGTAACCTTCAAGATACCCTTTGGTCTGTGCTTTTTTAATCGCCCACTTGGCCCAGTGGTTTTGAACGTCAGTAAACTCCTGTGTATCAGCCTGCTGCAGTTTCATCTGCTGCCCCGGGGCTTGTCCCAGCCCTTTGCCGTTGTCTGACTTAGCGGACGCAACTCCGGCGCACAGCCCGATGATCAACGCCATTATTACTACCACCAACAGTGTCTTCCTCAAATTGGTCATTCCTCCTTTTTTGTTTGATAATTAATTATACGACAGGGTTTTAGGATTTTTGAGGGTACATTTTCCAGGATGCTTATTTATATGATTAGGTCAATTCTGTTTTTTGCTGCTGTAATCCGGTATCCGGAAGCTGGTTACATTATTATTTAACCAGTTAACAACTTCCTCCGGTCTTGAAAATTCATTCTTTAAAATAGCAAGAATCAGGTCATGAATAACAACTGTATTGAATTTTTGATTGTAATTCAACAAATCATTCTGGCCGGCCATTTTTATTATAAAAGGCACCCGGTGATCTTTTTCACCGGTCAATGACGCTAATTCGTCTTCTTCAGTCCATAACAATTTTGAACTCCACATATCGCTTCTCCACCAGTGATCTGAAGTAATTATAACATTTGTGTTTTCCCAGGTACCGGCATCCTCCATGACTCGCCTTAACTCACCCAGAGTTTGGTCTGCCAAAACCAAATTATCCAGGTAACTGCCGCCTTCTAATCTAAAAGCGTTCTTAGTGCGATCATATATTCCGGGAGGATGCGGCACCGGCCAGTGCGCCAAAATTAAACCATAGTCAGGGTTACATACCGCTTCTTTAGTATCTTCCATTATATCCAGGTAGTTATTATACCTACCCTGCTGTATCAAAATATCCGAGGCAAATATATTGTTTGATAAACGCAGCCGCTTTCCAAAAGGAATAATATCAACTAAATTTTCTACTTGCACAGCGAAACTCTCGGCTAAGGACATCTGACGGAACGGACCGTATGGATACCATGAACAGCTTGTCACGATGCCACCAAAAAGTCTCCCGTAAGGGTGGTACCAGCCGACTACCGATGTGTTCAGGCTCATTTCATGGACCTTTGAAAATATATTGGGTATTGTACTCCAACCTGACTGCCGGCTTTCTCCCTCAAATGTTATCATAAGCTCATTTGGTTTAATTGGTTTAAATTCAGATACCATCCTGCCTGTTACTATGGACGGCAGTGATATATCAGTTTCACCCCCGGGCGGGTAGGCGTTGTTTGCATACAGCGCTTGATTTTTAAAACGGTCAAACTCCGTCAGTTCTACTCCTGCCGGACGACTATCGAAAACCATACCCTGGCTCATTTCATCAAAGATCAGCAGCAGCACGCGTGGGTGTGACAATTCACCGCTCATCAGGGGTGCAGATGCTTTATCGCTGAAAACCGACGGATCCATCCTGGCTAACTGCCAGGCCGTCTGAAAAATATTAAACAACAAAAACGCGGACATTATTAGCAGGGCTTTATTAAGGAAGCTGAATATATCAAAATAAAGTTTCCTGCTTGGATTTTTTTTATATATCTTTAACACTAACAATAATTCCAGCAAAACAAGGGCAATTAATACAAGGTATAAATTATTCTGCACGGAAATCTTGTAATTAGATAGAATACCGTTTACAGGAATAGTCAGCGTGAGTAAAAATGCAACCCGCGCTGCTGTCATTAGAGCGGGATATTTTGAACGGCGGGCAAGTGTTATCGCGACAAAAAACAATGCCGCCAGCAGCAGTATCATTATAATTACTGCAGTGAAGTGGTTGACTGTGGACGGGTACTTCATATAATAATGGCTGGACGGAGATAGGGTGAAAGATACATAGCTCCACCCTCGAATCATGCACAGGTTTGCAAGAGATAACGCAATTATCAAATCTTTAATCATTTTTTTAACCGCTTACCTTTTTCCGCATTAAATACAGCCAGCGTTCCGTATTATCCAAATGCTGCACGCGGATTATTTCAAAATGCCGCCTGCATGACGTTTCAAAAACATCGGTGCTTAAATATTCAAAAAGGTTATCCCTTCCCCTGGTAAGCCGCCTGAACATGGAATCTTGCGGTGAAACATACTCGATCACCAATATATCTGTGGTAATCTCAGCTGCTAAATCCACTATCTCGTCCAGAGGAATTCTCTCAGTAACCAGCATGTGGTGGATTACAGCCAGCATGAAAACCGCGTCAAACCCACCCCGAGCCCGGTCAAGAAACGACTGGCATTCCAGATTGCGCCAGCCGGCAGCCGGGCTGGGCCTGGTGATATTCACCACCAGCGGCAGTATATCAAGTCCCTCCTTGCTGGCTTTTCTCCATACGCTGCCGACTACCACCGGATCGTAATCAATCGCTACAACAGCGGCTCCGCTTCTGGCGACTATGGCGCTGAAATAACCTGTGTTGCAGCCAACATCCAAAACCATTTTTGGCTTGCATTCTGCCAGCAGGTTTTCAATAAAAATCTGCTTTGCGCCTATATGTTCAGTAGTGTAGTTATTTGAACACATATAGTCCGACCAGGCTGAATCTTTTCCTTTTACAGGTTTTGATTTGTTTAAATTTTTACGCAGCTGAGCAAATAAAGAACTAAGGATGTAACGAGCTTTCTCGAAATTATCATCGTGCTTCTTATGATAGATTGCGGGGTTGTCTTTTTTTTCACCCGCGGCCAGCCAGGTTGGTATGGATGCCAGTGTTAAGAACGGAGATTTTAATCGTTTAAGCGGGCTGAGCAGGCGGTATGCCTCCTCCGGTTCAAGTCCGTCGCGCCTGGTTAGGAAAATCTGGTCCAGCGGCAGACCAAGGTGCTTGTTAATCAAAAGAGGCAAGAGAAAAGTGCGGACAAACTGGGCATAAGGAGACCAGATCGGGTCGCCCTGGTCCCTGCGTTCTACTGAGAGCAGGTCGATAAAAACAGGGTGGCAGCCGCGAAACAGGATGTTGTACGGCGTCGCGTCCTTGATCCCGAAACCTTCTTTAAGCAAGTCAACTGCAAAATCAAGTGTGAGGCGTCCCGAGGCATAAAGCATTTCAGCGGGCCACTCGTATGGAAATGATTGAAATGTTATCCTTTCATGTTCTACAACCATGCTGGAATTATTAAAAATATGGCTAATATTATTAATTCCTTGTAATTCCTTTATTGACTCATCGCCCAGGATAGTTGTAATAACCAGGCTGCCGGATTTAGTATTCTTCTCTGCCGCGGCAGAACTTAAAAAGTCTTTCAAATCTTGTTCTCCGGACTTATTAACAACTCTGATTATCCGTCCTTCAATGTTTAGCAAACGCCCCGCAGGGTCACGAAACGATATGTTTTCAGCAGATTTGTTTACTTCGTTTTTCATAATTTACCTATGGCCTGTCATCACTTTTTTTAAATCTTGAAAACACACCCGCAATAAATTTACGGAAATAAAAAGCCATCCCTATAAATGCCGAAACCAGGAGTTGCCAGATCATTGATCCAGAACCGGGATCAATGTAGCAGTAAGCCGGTTGCGCGGTAGCGATTAAGACAGCTGAACATAAAGTTAACATCTTAACTGAATAACGAAGCCCTGAAATTATAAATGAATGACCTTTGGTTATTCCTCTGTTATTAAATGGTTTTATCAAACGCATTAAATTCATCCTTCCTGTATACCTTTATTTAGGGAAAATAATTCACTATTAAGGCAAAACAATTTTTCTCCCTTCATTAATTTGTAATTATGGTATCTATAAGATTATCGGCTTTTACAGCCATTTCTGCACAAATTAAACATAATATTAATAACATAATTCAATGCTTTTTAAGTTTCTTTTGTTCTCTGTAATCCGGCATCAAATAATTAGAACATTTACTATCGATCAATTTTGTCACATCACCAATGCTGGATACTTCGTTTTTTAATACTGCTAATATCAAGTCATGAGTTAGAACTGTATTAAAAACCTGATTATAGTTTATTCCATCACTTTGCCCGGCTAGTTTAATCATATATGGAACCCTGTAGTCCATACCTTTTTTAAAAGATTCTATGTTGTTATCATTTACACCCAAATCATTCTTGCTCCAAATATCATATCTTAACCAGTGATCTGAAGTAATTATCACTGTTGTTTTTTCCCACAAACCGGAATTCTCCATAGTTTGACGAATCTCACCTAATATTCTGTCAGCCAGTACTAGATTGTCCATATAACCGCCCCCCTTTATTACATAATCATTTTTCGCGCTATCATATAAGCCGGGCGGGTGCGGTATCGGTATGTGTATTAACGTCAAACCAATTTCAGGAGCAACAGCAGCCTCTAAAGATTCGTTCACAATTTCTGTACAAGATTTAATTCGATCCTCCAGTTTTAATTCATCATAGAAACTTATTTGATTCATGATTTTAAACTTTCCAACCAGGGGAAGAAATTTAAAGAAATATTCTGTTTGCTGAGCCATAGCTTCAGAAAATGTTGCTTTTCTGCAATTATTAAAAGTATGCCATGAACAAATTGTCAAATTATTTCCAATTACTCTTCCATAAGGATGATACCAACCAATTAAAGTAGAGTTAAATCCCATATCGTATACTTTTGAAAAAACATTGGGAAGTGTGCTCCAACCTACAAATTTGTTTTCACCGCTTATTCTTATTAATAAATCATTAGGCCTGTCATACTTAACCTCCGATATCATCTTCCCCGTAGTTAAGGAAGGCAGAGACAAATCAGTTTCGCCGGCGGGAGGGTATGCGTTGTTTGCATACAACGAATGACTCCTGAAACGATCCAATTCAGGTAATTTTAGAGCAGGTGGCCTATCCTCAAAGGTCAGGCGCTGATCCATTTCATCGAATATAATCCAGACTATGCGTGGGTTTGTTGGACCTTTTATTGATTGAGTTTTAGCAGACGGTTTAACTTCAAATTCTGAAGGATTAAGTGTTAAAAAGGTATAAGCCGGCTGAAATAAATTGAATAAAAAAAAAGGGAATAAAATTAAAACTGCTTTGGCTAATAAACTAATCACACGGCTGCGATAATATAAAAACATTCTTATTGATAAAATTAGTAATAAAAGAATAAAAATAATAACCAATATATTAGAAACATTATTTTGTTCCTTAAAATAATAACTTGTAACAATTGCATTTATCGGAATAGTAAGTGTTAATAAAAAAGCTCCTCTCGAAATATTTTTGATTGTCTGGTTTCCAAATTTCCTGGTTATAGTTATTGCAGTCCAAAATATTAAAGCCAGTATCAAAACATCTAATATAACAGCTAAATAATAATTTATGTTGGGAGGTAATTCACTATGGTACTGGATGTTCAAAAGCAAGATATAATTTACATATAACCAAGCTTTTATAAAACACAAGTTAGCGAGAGAAAGCGCAATTACAAAATCTCTTACCATATTGGTAACCTTTCATTTGTACAGCATTTATTTTAAAATATATTATGTAAATATTCGCCATTAATTGATAAATTCCTTTATTTTGTTTATTAATTCTATGTTTTAGATAAGACAAAAGTTTTAAGATATGTATGATAATATAATTCAATAAAACTTTTAGGGACAAACTAATATATACGATTAAGTTTATAAATTATATATCTTCTGTAGAATTAACATCATTCCAGAAAACTCTGTTCATACTAAAAATTTTTTTAAAATACAAGGGAATGCTTTTTTCCATTAATCCTAACCTGTAGCCAGCGTATTTAGCCACTGTAACGGCTATTACGTTAGGTATCCAGCAGTACTGACCTTTTTTCAACAGGTAATTTAATTGTCCCTTTAGAAAACGGATCCCCTCACCTTCATTATTTATTCCATTAAAGAAATACCTGTTCATGCTAAAAAAAACACCAATATCAAAATAGCGGTTGAAATGCTGCAGTGATGAATAATTATGTGAATGCCACACTACCGCGGCAGGTGTATAGGCGACTTTATATCCTTTCAAAATAAATTTGGCTGCAAGCAGCATATCCTCGTTCATTATCGTATGTTCAGGAAATCCACCAACCTCTTCGAATTGACTTCGCTTAACAGCTGAACATACATTGCTAAAGAAATACGTCTTTATTCCCAAAGATGGCAGGTCCTCTTTACTTTTAATAACCGCTTTTACTGGATAGTTAAAAAGCCGCGCAAATTTCTCCGGCGGGCTTGCCTCTGGCCTCGGAATCTGGCGGCCAAAGGAAGCGGCAATTGATTTATCCTTAAGAGGAGCCACGAGATTTTCAACAAAAAAAGAATCAAACGGCAGCGCATCCTGCGTCATAAAGATAACAACATCGCCGGTGGATTCTCTTACAGCCAGGTTCCTGGTGCCGCCGTGATCGAAGTTCTTTCTTTCTATAACAATAGTCCTACATCCCATTTCCTTCACAGCATCAACAGTCCGGTCGTCTGAAGAAGAATCGATAATAATTATTTCCACCAGAGAAAAAGACTGTTTCATGAGGTTTGGGATTAGATTTGGCAGGAATTTTTCCGCATTTAGTGTTGGTATTATGAGAGATACCTTCATAATTAGTTCTCCATATTGAAATAATTATATTATCATTCTGCATAGAATTACTTCTTGAAATAAATAATGATATTATTGATTAGTATTTTGAATACTAATTTGCCAGTACAATAAATATGTGATGCTGTGATGTTCCCATCATTAAGTTTAAGAAAATGTTTTTTTAATATGATTTTTTGAGCAGTAATCAAAGATCTATTATCTGAAGAAATACAATTAGGTACAAAATATGAAAGCACCAATGGTTCGTTAACAAATCTAAATTCATAATTTTTTGATAATCTTATAAACAATTCCCAATCTTGAAGTCGAGGTAGCCTTTCATCAAAACAACCGTATTTATTAAAACATTCCTTTTTAATAATAGCTGTAGGTGTACCAATAAAATTTCCATTAATCAAAGATTTATAAACATTACCTTCTTTTTCAATAACCTTACCGGAAGGATAATAAATCTTTTTATTATTATTAAATCTCCAGAAACCACAATAAACAATTCCAACTTCATTTGGAGAATTATCTAATATTTCCACTTGTCTTTTTAACTTATTTGGCAACCATTGATCATCACTATCTTGAAATGCAAGGTACTTGCCTCTTGACTCTCTTATTCCAGTATTCCTGGCAGCTGAAGCGCCTTTATTTTTTTCATGTTTAATATACTTAATTCTCTTTTCATTGAATTCTTTAACTATTTCATAAGTATTATCTGTAGAACCATCATCAACAATAATAATTTCAAAGTCCTGGTAGGTTTGTTTTAAAATACTATCAACTGCTCTTTTTATAGTAATCGCTCGATTGTAAGTTGGTATAATTACTGTTACTTTGGTAATTTTTGTTCACCTCATAAGTCAACAATATAAAATATAGTAATATTATTTATAGGTATTATCAATTAATTCAGATAGTAATTTAGATGTTGCACTAAAGCTGTACATAATATTGCATCTATTACGGGCTTTTAATCCTTTGAGTTTTGCTTCTTCAGGATTTTTAAAAACATATTCAATAATATAAGATAATTTCCCAGTATCATCTGGATCATCAATTATCCAAGCACAATCTTCCAAAATAATTTGCATATCAGAAACATTTGTGGTTATTATAGGCTTAGCCATAGCCATTGCATCAAAAACCTTAGCAGGTATTTGACCCAAAGTAGCGCTATTATTCTTTTGTGGAATTACTACAACATCTGCGATAGCTAAAAAATCAGGTACTCTATTAAATGGTTGAAATCCAAAATCAATAAACCTATCTTTTAAATGGCTTTTAGCATATTTGATAACTGACTGAGAATATTTATTCTCATAATCAACTCCAACAATTACTAGTAAAATATTATTGTCTTTAATTAATTCAACTGCTTCAATTAAATTTGTAAGACCTTTATAGGGTCGAGGAGTACCAAAAAACATTACTATTTTTTTATCTTTGCTTATGTTTAATTTTCTCCTAACCAATTCACCATTTATTTTTGTGGGATCTAGGAAATTTGTATCTCTAACATGTGGAATAATTATTCCTCCAAATTTCTTCTGCAAAAATGTGTTTGAAACAGTAATATAATTAGCTATTTTATATAACTTTTCAAAAACATAACTATTCCAATAAGATTGGTTTTCATAAAAATATAACGTAGATTTGATCAAATACAATAAAAAATTTTTCTTAGAAATATACTTATGTAATTCTTTAACAAAACCAAATTCCCAATCGTCAATATCTAAAATTAATGGCTTATGGTTAAATGTTTTTATTAATAAGCCAATACCAAAACTAAAAAATAAAGGCTTTGAACAATATATAATATCACCGCTAATTAATCTGATTAATCTTTTCATATCGAACAATGATCTTGGAAATTTATTTATTTTAATATATTTAATATTTACTTTTTTTAAAGTCCTAACTGGTTCCCAAATATCTTCTCCAAACATAGGGCCTATTATTTCTACCTCATAATATTTTTGGAGTAGTTGTGCTAATAAATAAGATCTTCCTAAACAATTTTGAGAAACATCAGGAGTTAAAACTGAAATTTTCATTATTTTTCAACCTTTTTTGCTATAATTAGATATTGAAATGTTAATAGATCTTTAAATATAAATAGAGTTAAATATTTTGAAAATCTATTAACAGCGTAAAATGGTTTTTCAATAATTCTATAGTTGCGTTCAATATGAGTAGCAGTTAAATTTGCATAAT
This sequence comes from Pelotomaculum propionicicum, assembly GCF_048984525.1. Classification (GTDB taxonomy): domain Bacteria; phylum Bacillota; class Desulfotomaculia; order Desulfotomaculales; family Pelotomaculaceae; genus Syntrophopropionicum; species Syntrophopropionicum propionicicum_A. Next base: position 1,129 of record NZ_JBMGJC010000018.1, on the reverse strand, counting down.
TCAATAATTCCCTAATATTTTTTAATGTAAAAAATCTTAGATGTGATTTGTCATGTATACCTCTATCCCTATAAGGCCAATTTGATTTTACTAACAATTCAATAATAGTTGAATAATGTCTTACATTTGGTATGCTTAAAATTATAATACCTTCATCACTTAAATATTTAATAATTTTTTTTAATACAATCCAAGGGTTTTTTAAATGCTCTAATATATCTGCCAAAATTATACAATCAAAATATTTAACTTCTAAAATACTATCCAGTTCTAATAATTCGATGTCTCCGATAATCACTTTGTCTAATTTAACTAAGGCTACCTCTCCCATCTTCTTATCAAGTTCAATCCCTACTACCTCAGCAGAATATCGTGATTTTATTTGCTCACCGAGTTTCCCAATACTACATCCTACATCTAGTACTTTTTTTACATCACTTGGTATTAAATTTAATATGTCGTCCCTTACGCCTATATACGATATATTGAAAGGATCATCACCATTATTTATCATTTTATTCGTCATTAGAAACACCTTTATATATTGTTTTAAAATTATAGAATACATCTTTATTAATAAGAGAATCTATTTTATATGATAACAGAAGATAGAAAACCATTCCAAGAAATATTAAGATTATTAAAGTAAATATATTTATTAAAACTATGGATTCTAGTGTATTCAAAAATATGCAAATAATAATCGTACCTAATAAAGGAGATAAAATATTTCTTGTAAACGAAAATGAAAAACCAAATATACTTTTTATTTTATAAACTAGATATAAAAACACTAAAAGATTAGGAATTGTAACAGCCATAGATGTCCCAAATATACCGTATTTTATACTCAAAGGGTATATTATAACAATCACCAATAATATTTGTAATATTGATCCATAGGTAATAATTTCTGGTCGTCCAATTCCCTGAAAAAAAGACCCAAAAATTGCATTAACTGATCTTGATATCCCATAAATACTTAATATCATTAATGATGGAACCATAGGATTCCAATTATCACCAAAAAAGATGTGAACAATATTTGAGCCTAATACTAATATTATCCCGGATATAGGAAGAGACAAAAATAACGTAAGATGTAACACTTTAATAAAAGCTTCTTTTG
>NZ_JBMGJC010000017.1:0-48523 GCF_048984525.1 Pelotomaculum propionicicum | reverse complement strand
CTTCTTCCCGGAGGACCTCCAGAACCACCTGGGTTTTAAAGCCGGCTGAATAATGATTACGTTTGTTCATGCTCCCATTGTAACTTATTTTTCTAGTCCTGTGTCTCACTCCTTGGGAGCATTATAGTAAGGAGTCGCCGTCCATGGCGACTTCTGAATATGGGGGCGACCAACTTCATTTAACACGTATTACCGTAACTTTGCATAGATGAATGTAGTTAGGACGCTACGGTAATACCGGGCACGTTATCGGAGAGATAAGGCAAAGCCGCCGCGTCCTGCGGTAGCAAATTAAAAATTTGAGGGAATTTATGAAAAAGAATAAGAAGAGAAGAGGAGTTTGGATTTTTTCAATACTAGCTATATTGATTATCTACATGTGGGCAAACAATACCTCTCTTTTTACCCAATCATCAGGTGAAATGAAATTTCTAGCTCATAGGGGGCTTGCTCAAAATTTTGATATTTCAAAGGTTGAGTGGAACACGAATACGTCTGCCATTATTTACGAGCCAGAGTATCCCTATCTTGAAAATACCTTGGAATCAATGCGGGTAGCCTTTGCATACGGTGCTGATGTTGTTGAATTTGATATTCAACTTACAAAAGACGGTAAACTTGCTTGTTTTCATGACTATCCCCTGGAGTACCGTACCGACGGCACAGGCGAAATAGCAGATTATACAATGGATGAATTAAAGCTTCTGGATGTCGGCTACGGCTACACGGCGGACGGAGGTAAAACCTATCCGTTCAGAGGCCAGGGGGTCGGCTTGATGCCATCAATAGAAGAAGTTTTTAATGAATTTCCCGACAAGGATTTTCTTATCCACATCAAAACAGATACGGCAGAAACAGGCAAAGTATTGTGGTCTTATCTGAGTAAAATGAGCAAAGAAAGGCTTGCTAAAATTACCGTTTATGGATCTAATAAAGCTATTGAGTATTTAAAAGGTCAGTATCCTGAACTCAGAGCAATGAATAAGGATATCATGATTAAAGCATTTTTGACTTACGAGGCTATCGGGTGGACGGGATATATACCGGAAGCCGTTCATAATACCGAGTTTCATCTGCCGTTGAAATATGCAAGGTTTTTATGGGGTTGGCCGGAAAGGTTTATTCAACGGATGGAATCAGTAAACACGAGAGTTATCGTCGTTAATGGTAATGGCGACTGGTCAGAGGGTTTCGACAGCCTGGAGGATTTGAAGAAGCTTCCTCAAGGATATAATGGTTATGTCTGGACTGAAAGAATTGATAAGGTTAAATTGGTTTATGGAGTACTTCCGAGCATCCAAGTATATTATAGTACTTAAAATGGAAGTAAGTTAAAACAATAGTACAAGTTGTTAGCTGCGAGACAATTTAAATAGAAATAAGGAGAAAATTATGGATACAGAAAAAATTTATAGCAAGTTTGGGGCATATTATATAGCTGATGAAATAACCTTTTTAATGGGAATTGATATTCGTTTCACAGATCATTTAGCTCGAAGAATGATAAATCGTGTAGTTTTAGAAACATGCACGGGTGGTGGATTTAGCACCATTTCATTAGCAAAATATGCAAAACATGTATATACAGTAGATATTGATGGGCTTCGATTAAATGATGCTAAAAAGAATGCACAAATTGCCGGAATAGATAATAAGATAACTTTCATTAATAACGACGTATTATCAAAGGAAGTTATTAAATTACTACCGGAGATAGATGCTGCATTTCTTGACCCGGACTGGGCAGTAACAGGAATAGACCATGAATACCGTTTTGTAAATTCAAATACAAGACCTCCTTCAGATAAACTATTGAATTTCATTTTATTAAGAACACCAAATGTTACATTAATACAACCGCCATTCATTAATCCTGAAGAATTTAGACAATTGCCTCAACATGAATGTGAAAGGCTATTCCTGGATGGACGACATGAATTGTTTTGTCTTCACTTTGGAGATTTAGCCAAAATTATTGGCGATAGTGAGTATATGATTATAACGAAGTGAACTTGTTAATTAAAGGTGAAATTTAAATATAATTACAAATGTATATAAAAATTAAGCTTTTTGGTCTGATGGATTCTTTTATTTATGGGGTGGAGAATATGCAAAGAAAAGTAAATCTTAAAGAGTCTGTAAATAGCCTAACTGAACTTTATACATATGTCAAAGTTGGGCAGCTTAACGATCATATGTTAAATGTATTACAAGTCAAAAATAGAACTCTTGATTTTCATATTCATACTGATTCAGATGAAATGTTTTATGTGATTGAAGGAGAAATGCAAATTGAATTTGAGGACAGTGTCACTGATTTATCAGAAGGAGATTTTATAATTGTCCCGAAAGGCATAAAGCATCGTCCGATAGTCAATTCTCTTGTCAAAGTTTTATTGATTGAAAAGAATGGAACCCTGACAATAAATAATACTGGCGGCTCTTATTCTGAATAAGAATTTGTTATTGTATTATATCGCGGCGGGAACGCAAACCGTTATCTAAACCGAACGCACGGCCGCGACATAGTGTCTCGGATTGAATAAGAAAAGCTTTGTAGTTTTATATTTTATGGAGATTAAATGATGAAACTAAGTAATCTTGAACAGTACATTAGATATATAGAATTAGATAGAGATAATGTACCATCGTTTTCGGAATATCCGTTCAATTTGCCTGCAATAAGAGACCTACAGTCATTATCATTTCATCCAAAAGTTACATTTATCATCGGAGAAAACGGTTCCGGAAAGTCAACGATTTTAGAATCAATAGCTGTCGCATATGGATTCAATGCTGAAGGGGGAACCAAGAATTTCAATTTTACTTCCAGAGCTACCCATTCAGACTTAAATAATTTTATGAGAGTTGTTAAAGGAACAAAAAAACCTCGAAATGGCTTTTTCTTCAGGGCAGAAAGTTTCTATAATTTTGCTTCAAATATTGATGACTTGGATCGAGAGATGTCTTTCGGACCTCCTTTAATTGAATCTTATGGTGGTCGTTCGTTACACGAACAATCACACGGGGAATCTTTTTTCGCTGTATTTTTAAATAAATTCAGCGGTGAGGGAATATACATTTTGGATGAACCCGAAGCAGCACTATCACCCTCGCGCCAAATGTCTATGCTTTCAAGAATGCATGAATTAGTCTGCGAGGGGTCTCAGTTTATTATAGCTACACATTCACCAATAGTAATGGCATATCCTGATGCGTTGTTATACCAAATTAGAGAAGGATTTGAAAAAGTAAGCTACGAAGAAACAGAACATTATCAAGTTATGAGTTCTTTTTTGAATAATAGAGAGAAGATGTTGAGTATTTTATTGGAATAATATTGGACGATTACAATTCAAGGGTCGGCCGTGCGTGGCCGACTGAAGAGGAGTTGTATTCAAAATACAAACAGTATTATGGATATGTTTTTTATATTGTAAAAAAAATATAAAAAATGAAGTACGCCGCCACTTCGTATAACAGCGTATATACGCTCAGGGCCCTGCGCCTAGGTCGGCTTTGCCTCCAACTTCAGCACTTTGGGTTCAGCCTGCAAAGCTATGCTTTGCTTATCCGGCCTCATTCAACGTCGTATATACCCGGAACCCTCTGAGGAAAATTATATCGAGTATTGTAACTCGAGTGGTATAGAGATGTAATAAGGAGGAAATATGAACGTTCTTGTACTTGGTGGAAATGGAGCAACTGGTTACCATGTTGTGAAACAACTACTTAAGAATAGCGTAAATGTTAAAACTATTGTAAGGAATACCGAAAAGCTGAAGTCGTTAGGGAACCAGGAAAACCTTGAAATCATTACAGATAGTATACTTGATATGGAAATTACAAAGCTATCAGCAGTTTTGTATGATGTTGATGCCGTTGTATCTTGTCTGGGGCATAATATTACATTTGCTGGAATATGGGGAAAGCCTCATAGGTTAGTAACTGACGCAATTAAAAAAATACATGAATCAATAAAGTTGAAAGAAACAAAAAAAGTAACCAAATTGATCCTGATGAACACAACAGCATGCTTAGATGTTGATGAGCAGGAGAAATTTACAAGTGCTGAGATGATTGCCATAGCAATAATGAGGTTCCTTTTGCCGCCACAAAAAGACAACGAGCAAGCAGTGAATTACGTGAAACATTTTATTGGGAAGAATGACCAGGATATTGAATGGGTTATTGTGAGGCCTGATACACTGGCTAATGAAGAAGAAGTAACATATTATACAGTTCACAATTCTCTGTTAAGGAGTCCTGTTTTCAATTCAGGAAGAACAAGTAGGATAAATGTTGGGAATTTCATCATGAGCCTACTTTGTGATAATGAACAATGGGAAAAATGGAGATATAGAATGCCTGTAATATATAACGTAGTAAAACTGTGAGTTTAGCCTAATAATCGCTTCAGCCTAATAACGATTCGCAATAATCAAGATAACAAATGGCAAGAAAAAGATATATCCCAAAGTTGTCTGCAGCATCCTATATGCACTGCACATAACAGCCGCATTACCAAAATCTAAGAGTATATGAATGTAATAACCAGACTTCGGGAATTCACGGGACGTTAGTCACCATGCGGCATAGCGGCCGTCCTAGCCGCCAAGATTATTAAGATTAGGAGGGGCGTATCGTGGTTGAAGACGTCATAATTGAACCGATGAGAGATGAATTCATACTGTGGCGCTGTCTTCATAGTGGTCCGCTTTCCCTTGATCTCGCCGACCAGTGGCCATCCGACAAGGCCGCGCTGTCCTGGCGCGGACAAAAAAGATATTTCATCGTAGTAGTAGGATAATGCACAGTAACTAGGGAGGTCTAGAGATGGAAGTAAAAGTCTGTCCACTAACAAGGGGACTCACTGACGATTTTATTCGTTTTTTTGATGATGCAGCGTTTACGGATAATAAAGAGTGGGCTGGGTGTTATTGTTATTTCTATCATTATGAAAGAAGTGATGAGGAATTTAACCAGAGGACGGGGGAAAGTAATCGGCTATCCTCCATTAATTTAATCCAAGAGGGTAAAATGAAAGGATATTTGGCTTACCATAATGGAGAGCCTGTAGGTTGGTGCAACGCAAACGATAAGATAAACTATACGAGGCTTGTATCAAATCATGAGGTGTTTGATGAAGCGGGGAAAAAAATCTGCTCAATTGTTTGTTTTGTTATTGCACCAGAATATAGAAAGAAGGGTATAGCAAGCCAATTACTTAAAGAAGTCTGCAGTGATTATGCAGATAAGGGATATGAGTATGTAGAAGCATATCCAAGGAAGGGAGAACTAACAAGTGCCCAACACTATCATGGGCCTCTATCCATGTATTTGAAGGCAGGATTTTTCTTGCATAAGGAATTTGCCAATTATTACATAGTTCGAAAAAAAATAAATAAAGGTTGACACTACCAACTTTTTGATTCTTTGCAATAGGTTGATAAAATAACTATTTGGAGGACACAAAATGAAGGTTAATATCTACTTTCTAATTGTTGGAATTCTTTCAATTCTTTTCTCATTTACACACGCATTGAACGGACATACTACTGTTTTATCTTTAATTGATGCGACAAATTTTGAGATAACCATGAAAACTACAATTTTCTATGTATGGCATATCATTACAGTTGAAAATTTAATTTTTGGTATAGCATTTTTGGTAATGGCATTTTATAAAGATTCAGCTAATGTAAAATTTACTGCTTGGATGGTAGCAATTATTATACTTGCTCGTTGGGGAATTATTTTCGGGAGCACGCTGCTAAAAGACTTTGGTGGAATCAAAAACACACTAATAGATTCAGCAGCAATAATTATTTTTGTTGGTCTGATAATATTAGGAATAAGAAAGAAAGACAAAATTCACTCTTGAAATAAAGGGGTAATTAGTCATGAGAATTAAATATCCGGAAATGGGCATATGTGGCCTTTCGTGTCAATTATGTCCAATGTATCATACGGATAGTAATAGCAGATGTGAAGGATGTAAAAGCGAATCACGTATGACTCTTGGTTGCCCTTTTATTACTTGCGCTATTAAGAAAAAAGAGATTGAATTTTGTTGGGAATGTAAAGATAGTATAAATTGTGAAAAATGGAGGAAACACCGGGAAGCGGGAGGAAAATTTGATTCATTTAAATGCTACCAAAAGCTTGAGGAAGATATCAATTGCATCCAGGAAAACGGCTTTGAAGAATATAAAAAACTACAGAACATAAGAGAAGAAATACTTAGGGATATGTTAAGTAATTTTAATGAAGGTCGTTCAAAAAGTTATTATTGTATTGCAGTAACTGTTATGAAAGTTGAAGAATTAAAACAAGCATTAATAAGAGCTAAAGAAAATTCATATGGTTTTGATATTAAAAGTAAATCTAAAGTTCTGCACGCAATATTAGACGAGACTGCCAAACAGGAAGGATATTATCTCAGACTGCGTAAAAAAAGTGAACTTTAATTTAAATATACATTTACGATAAAACATGGAGCAGCAGTGATGAAGACACCTGGCAATAGGACAGTTGAAGATTTGTTTGTGGGCCGGGCGGAGGCACTGGCGTTGTTCCAGGCTGTCCGGAGATACATAGAATCCATAGGCCCTGTAACCATGGAAGCGACAAAAAGCCAGATATCCTTCGGGACTGAGACCAAGTTCGCCTGGGTGTGGCTTCCCCGGCCATGGGATAAAAAGCGTCCTAAAAACAGCATTGTCCTCACTTTCGGACTGGGGAGACACATTGAACATGTCCGGATCGCGCAGGCGGTTGAACCTTATCCCGGCCGCTGGACGCACCATGTTATAATTGAAAACGAAGCTGAACTTGATGAGGATGTGCGAGGTTGGCTCCGTGAGGCCTATTATTTCAGCCTGAGCAGGAAATCGAAAAGCCGGAACAATACGTAACGGGGGACTAAATAATGTGGACAAGAAAACTTCTTAAGTCAAGAGCCTGGGAAAGTTTGCGGACTACTTACTGGAAAGCCTTCCTGGTAAGTATTATTATTGCAATCGTCGGAGGCAACGGCGGTCCGTCATATAGCTACAGGTCCGGCAGGGGAGATTACCGCGGCTTTGATAATGTTTTTGCAGCGCCGGTTATCGATATGTCCCATATCCTGTATATTATAGGCTTCATAATAATCGTCATTGTCATAATTTTAGCTGTATTTGCACTGCGTGTTTTTGTTGGCTACCCGCTTGAAGTTGGCGGGAGGCGCTATTTTATACACGCGGCCCAAAACAGCGCTGATTTAAATCACCTGGGTTTTTCCTTTGATAAAACGAGGTACATGGATATTGTAAAAGCCATGCTGTGGCGGGCCGTAATTAATTTCCTGTGGTACCTGCTGCTGATCATCCCGGGTATTGTAAAATTATACGCCTTCCGGATGGTCCCTTTTATTTTGGCTGACAACCCGAACATCGGGTATAAAAGGGCGTTGAATCTGAGTGAGCAAATGACGAACGGCCATAAGTTCAATATGTTTGTTCTGGATCTTTCATTTATCGGTTGGTTTCTGCTGGGGTTGCTGGCGTTTTTTATCGGGGTGTTTTTTGTCCTGCCATATGTCAACGCCACCCAGGCCGAATTGTACCTGGCCCTGCGTAAAAATGCTATAGAACGAGGACTGTGCAGTCATGACGAGTTGTTGATTGAACCATCTTAATCAACTAAATTAATGTCCTGGATTTTGGTTGATAATGAAGGAGTGGGTCTAATAATTAAGATGCCAAGCAAAATTGAGACCTGGCAGATGGTTGCAACCGGGAGGATGGAGAGAGCGACGATTGACGTTCCCCAGCTCAAGCCGGGCGAGGTGCTTGTTGAAATAGCAGGCTGCGGTATCTGCAGCATGGACCATAATGTATTCTATGGTGTAGTGCCGACGCTTGCGATGACGCCGCGGACATTGGGGCATGAAATCAGCGGTACTATTGTCGACGGCGATGCCGCACTTATTGGCAAAGAGGTCATCATACCTCCCGCTATGCCATGCAACGACTGCCCCATATGCAGTTCCGGTAGGGGAAACCGATGCCTGGCGGCAAAAATACCAGGTTACAGTATGGGTATCTACGGTGGCAACTCCAGCCACATTGTCGTGCCTTCGGCAGACCTGTGCTATATTGATGAAAAGAGGGGAATAGCACTTTCTCACCTCGCTGTAGTTGCCGACGCCGTTGCTTCTACCTACCAGGCGGCCAAAAGAGCTGACGTGATACCGGGAGACATGGTAATCGTCGTCGGGGCTACCGGGGGTGCAGGCGTTTATGCTACACAGATGTGTGCGGCCATGGGCGCTAAAGAGGTTGTTGGCATCGCCCGCAATCAGGATAAGCTGCAGAGGGCTCTGAAATTTGGCGCAACCCATGTTATCAGCAGCAGCAATAAGACAGCCAGAGATGTACGCGACGAGTTCTTCTCCTACTGCAGGAGCAAGGGATTGCCTTCACACTATGGATGGAAAATTTTCGAATGGACAGGCACCGTGGCGGGGCAGGAAATAGCATTGGAACTGTTGCCTTTCATCGGCAAATTAGTGGTGGCGGGTTCCGGGAACCATAAAAATGAGTTCTCCTTATCCCGGTTGATGACCCTGGAAGCTGAAATAATCGGCACCTGGGCCTGCCTGCCAAGGTACTACCCTGATGTTTTAAACATGGTGCTCGGCGGCATAATTCAGGTCGAGCCGTTTATAAGGACCATGCCGATGAGTCTGATCAAAGAAGCTTACGAAGAAGCGCACCAGGGGGGCTTGATGCAGAGGATTGTGCTAATCCCTGATATGTAAATGCGCGGACTGTAAGACACCATTCCGGGAGGCGAAAAAAAGAAAAGGAGTTAAACACTACGACGGCAGTGTAGATTCGGCATGCCTGATGGGAGTCTACCAGGCGGGTTGAGATAATGAACAATGGGAAAAATGGAGATATAGAATGCCTGTAATATATAACGAAGTAAAACTGTGAATAAAACTATAGTGAGGTGTTTGCAATGAATAAAACTGTTTATCTCTACGTACTCGACACCATGGCTGACTGGGAGGCCGGTTATATAATAGCCGAGCTGCATTCCGGGCGCTATTTCAGGAAAGGGGCCACAAAATGCACAGTAAAAACAGTGGGTCTGACCGGTGAGCCGGTTACCACCATGGGGGGCGTGCGCATCAAGCCTGATATCACCCCGGATTCACTGGACATAGATGATGCGGCATTATTACTTATGCCTGGTGGTGATACATGGCTGGAACCGGTCCATGCCCCGGTGCTGGAGAAAGCAAAAGAATGCCTTGATGCCGGTGTCACTGTTGCCGCCATTTGCGGCGCAACAATGGCCCTGGCCCAGGCAGGCGTCTTGGATAACCGGTATCATACCAGTAACGATTTGAATTTCTTAAAATCAATCTGCCCAAATTATGCCGGTGAAGCTTTTTATCGCCAGGAGCCTGCCTTGACCGACGGGGACCTTATAACCGCCCCGGGAGTCGCGCCGCTGGAGTTCGCCTATCAGGTTCTCAAAAAGCTTGACGTCTTTTTGCCGCAGACACTCGAGTCGTGGTACAAATTGTATTTAACCCATGAGGCAAAGTATTTTTTCGCGCTTATGGAGTCCATCCAAAATTAGCATTTCAGGAGTCTAATATATGTTCAATGAATTATGCAAAATTAACGCAAAACCAGAACCCTTTCAATATTACACTGCGGAAGATTTGTGGACTGACGGGCATACTTCAAAAAAAATGCTGGAGTTTCATCTTGATGAATCAGTTGACGCTTCTTCGAGAAGTATGAATTTTATTGAACAGTCAGTTTCATGGATTGTGGATTATTTTAATTTGAATTCCAGCTCTGATTTATTGGATTTAGGTTGCGGGCCGGGGCTTTATACGAACAGGTTAGCACAAAAGGGTATTAACGTTACAGGGGAGTTTGAAGAAAATAACCTTGTAGTTGAAAAAGCATATTCTGATGTCTCCGGCCGGGAATGCGATCCCGGTTCTCCCGAATTTGCCGTTATCGCGGGGAAGAAACTAAAATAAGTTTATTAAACCAGCCAGTTTCTCCTGCGATTTTTGTGGGGATAATAGCGGCAGGAGGAGAGGACATGACAGTTAATAACAGCTTTACGCCGGGTAAAATTGTTTTCACAATGATTTACATCCTGCTGTTCCCGACGCTGCTGCTTTCCCTTTCAGGAGACTGGCTCTGGCCGGAAGGCTGGATCTTCAGCATCTGGTTCACTGTTCTTTGTTTTGCGACTATCATCCATCTGTACCGCCACGATCCGGATTTGCTCGCTGAAAGGTACAGAAAACCGGGAACCGGCAACCAGAGGGGTTGGGACAGGTACGTTGTATTGGGCCTTCTGATAGGTTTTATCGCCTGGATTGTGATCATGCCGCTGGATGCCAAGCGATACGGATGGAGCGCCTATTTTCCGCTCTGGATTAAAGCCCTGGGATTTACCGCGCTGTTATTCTCATTCTTCTTATTTTACCGTTCTTATGCCGAAAACACCTTCGTCTCGGCTCTGGTGAGGATACAGGACGAGCGCAGGCAGCGGGTGATTTCTACCGGTGTTTACGGGTTTGTGCGGCATCCCATGTATCTCGGCGGAATACTGCTTTTCATCGGAACGCCGATGCTGCTTGGTTCAATGTATGGTATTATAATTGGATTGGCCATGCTCTTACTTTTAGCGGGCAGGATAGTAGGGGAAGAAAAAATGCTGGTCAATGAACTGGAAGGATATGAGGACTATCAGAAGAAAGTCAGATACAGGCTGCTGCCCTATATCTGGTAGTGTAGTCCCGAGATTCTCAAAGGAGACAAAAAGAACATCCCGTTCACCCATGGAGGTTTGACATGCCAAAGATCGTATTAATAATTTTTAGTATTCTTGTTGTTTTATTAATCCTGGTTTTTGTGGCCTCGGCTGTGGCAAACAGCCTGTTGGAGCGGCAGGTGGAAAAAGAGGTCGAAGAGCTGTTTGGCAGCAGCCCGGAGGACAAAAAAGAGATTATAACAGAAGCGGATTTAGCCGGGCTGCCGCCCTGTGTGCAAAAATGGCTGGAACGTACCCAGGTGGTCGGCAAGGAAAAAATCAGGACGGTCCGCCTGAAACAAAAGGGGTTATTGAGGCTCACAGAGGACCAGCCCTGGATGCCTTTTGAAGCTGAACAATACTTTAACGTGGACCAGCCGGGATTTGTATGGAAAGCAAAAGTCAAAATGAATCCGCTCCTGTACTTTACCGGCAGGGACAGGTATTTCCAGGGCCACGGGGAAATGAATATTAAAGTGCTCTCGATATTGCCCGTGGTGAATGCTGGAGGCAGCAGTGAAATGGACCAAAACACGCTGCTCAGATACCTCGCTGAAATAGCCTGGTTCCCAACGGCAGCGTTAAACGACTACATTAAATGGGAAGATATAGACGCTAATTCAGCTCGGGCGACAATGAGCTATAACGGTGTGACCAGCTCAGGCGTATACACATTTGACGACAATGGTGATGTTGTCAGCTTTTTCGCCAAGCGATACTGGGAAGTAAACGGGCAGTATGTCCTTAACCCGTGGGGAGGCGTCGTGAAGGGATATAATGAATTTAACGGCTTCAGGATTTCTTCCAAAACGGATGTGATATGGAAGCTGGAGACAGGGGATTTTCATTGGTTACAGGTTGAAATTACTGATATAGATTATAATAAACCGCAATTATACCAGTAAGGGGGAGGGATTATATTTTTGTCAGCGAAAAAACATTTTGTGATCAGGCTTATTCCGCCCAGGCCTACCTTTCAACAGGATATGAACGGGGAAGAGGCGGGTATAATGAAGCATCACGTTGCTTATTGGGGCGATATGGCTGGCCGGGGCATCGCCCTCATATACGGGCCGGTGCTTGATCCAAAAGGTGCATACGGGCTGGGAATCATCGAAGCGGAGAGTGATGGCATGGCCCAATCCCTGGCCGCAGAAGACCCGGCGGTCAAATCGGGGCTGCTAAAGCTGGAGATGTGCCCGATGCTGGCCACTCTGCCGGGGAATAATATGTGAGCGTTGGAGGAAATAAAAACAAATTTTAGAAGGGGCCAGGCTGATTAACCTGACCCCTTAATTAATAGCGCTATTTATTGTAGAACGTGCCGGAGCTGTAACTGATCCAAGACCCGTTGCTGGTATTGTAATCCCCGGCTCCCCAAAAATTTGAGCCTGCCGTTACTTCGGCGCCCGGATGTTCCTGCGGGGTTGAAGAAGTGTTTGAATAAATAACCGGGTAATATTCATCATCTTCTTCTTTAACGCTTATATCGCAGTAATAATCGAGCCCCGGCTCCACACCCGTGATGTAAAAGCTGTCCCAGAAATGTTTTATGTCAAATGTGCGGTATACCCCCCGGTTAACAACATTCAACCTCAGCTGCAGTTCTTTTTTCTTTGCCAGGGCTTCCCGCTGGCTGGGTGAGAGGTCCCAGTATACATATAGTGTGCGTGGTGTCTGCACCATCAAGACAAGTGTGTTGTCATTATAATTTGAAGGCAAAGTGATCGGCGTCATCTTTATCACCTTAACCTTTCTGTCAGAATAATCCACACTGCAGCATAAAGATTGCCAACATATTAAATATAATCCATATATATTAAGATTATATTTCAGAATTATTAAACATTTATTATCTTTATACATAAACAGCATTGGCTTTATACAAATGTTCAAATATGAAAAAGGAGATACTTGATCTTTAAAGAAATTAGTATATGCCAGAGTTTATCTATCAACCCTTGGGCAAAAAGGCTAAGAGATCAAAGCAAAATTGAAGCCGGAGGTAAACCAATGAACCAGGACCCGTTAATAAAAAAATATGCCTTAATCACTGTATTGGTGGCGTCTTTTACTACTCCTTTCATGGGCAGCGCCGTAAACCTGGCTATACCAACGATCGGGCGGGAGTTTGACAGCAGTGCCCTGCTGCTCAGCTGGGTGGTCAGCAGTTACCTCCTGTCATCAGCCGCTTTCCTGCTGCCGTTCGGCAGGCTGGCAGATATTGTGGGAAGGAAAAAGGTGTTCATTTTAGGAGTGTTAATCTTTTCAATTTCCTCGTTGCTTTGCGGGCTGGCCTGGTCTATCCAGGCGCTGATCGGCTTGAGGCTCCTGCAGGGTGTTGGTTCCGCCATGACGTTTGGCACCGGCATGGCCATACTGACCTCGGTCTATCCCCCTCAGGAAAGGGGCAGGGTCCTGGGTTTCAACGTAGCCACGGTTTACACCGGCCTGTCTTTGGGGCCTGTCCTGGGCGGGGCGATGAACCAGCACCTGGGATGGCAGTCCATCTTTTTTCTTAATGCTGTAATAGGTCTTGCCGCTTTTGTTTTTGCCACCAGAATTAAGGGAGAATGGGCCGGGGCCAGGGGCGAAAGCTTTGACACAACAGGATCCGTCCTTTATATGTCCGGCCTGGTTGCTTTCCTTTACGCGTTTTCATCAATCGCCACCTCGGGTACAGCCAAATATATCCTGCTTGCCGGCCTGGTTTTATTAGTCCTGTTTGTCTGGCATGAAATGAAATCAAAGTCTCCTCTCATAGATTTAAAGCTCTTCAGCCGCAATGTCACCTTCGCCATGTCCAACCTGGCGGCGCTGATCAACTACAGCGCGACCTTTGCTGTAACATTCGTTCTCTCTCTCGTGCTGCAGGTGGTTATAGGGTACAGCTCGTCCACAGCCGGCATGATCCTGCTGGCCCAGCCCGTGATGATGGCCCTGCTCTCACCCTTCGCCGGTACGCTTTCCGACCGCGTGCAGCCCAGGATAGTATCTTCCATAGGTATGGCGTTATCTGCCCTGGGGCTCTTTTTATTAAGCTTTGTGGTTAAAGAGACCCCCGTCTGGCTGATTGTGGGCAACCTGATGGTGCTGGGTACCGGCTTCGCGCTGTTTTCCTCTCCTAATATGAACGCTATAATGGGCTCGGTAGATAAGAGGTTTTACGGCGTGGCGTCCTCCACCAGCGGCACTATGAGGCTGGTCGGCCAGGCCGTCAGCGTGGCTGTCGCCACTATGATCATAGACCTCTATGTCGGCAGCGCTCAACTGGGCCCGGCGGTCGCGGACCAGCTGCAAAGGAGTTCAAACGTGGCGTTTATCGTTTTCGCTGTTACCTGCGTCGGCGGTGTTTTTGCCTCGCTGGCCAGGGGTAATATGGAAAGGGGAGCAAAACAGGCGGGGAAATAAGGGAATATATATAGACTGAGAGACAGCGCCGGATTATACCGGCGCTTTTTGTTTTGACAAAAATTGCAGGAGAGCGGCGAAATCCGGTAGGATTTTGTCATATATCTAAGAATTATTATTATTGGCCTATCATGGAAGATCCAAAAGTACAAAGGCTGTGAAGGAGAATTATCGTGAGTAATGCAGCAGGGGTAAGGGAAAGCAGTATCCTGATCCCCATTGTTCTGGGGATAACCGGCCACCGTGACCTGAGAGCGGAAGATATCCCTGAGCTGGAGAAAAAATTGTGCTTAATTTTTTCTGAACTGAAAAATTCGTATCCACATTCACCTTTAATTTTGCTGTCACCCCTGGCTGAGGGAGCCGACCGGCTGGCGGCGCGGAGTGCGCTAAATTGCGGCGTCAGGCTGGTAGTGCCCCTGCCTATGTCAAAAGAGGAGTATGAAAAGGACTTTATCACTCCGCAGTCCCTGGCCGAGTTTAATAATCTTTTGGGGGAGGCCGAAAATGCTTTTGAACTGCCTCCATTAGAAAATTTTAATGAAGAGCGGGACCACAAGTACGCTAAAGTAGGAGCTTACATTGTACAGTACAGCCATATCCTTATCGCAATGTGGGACGGCATGGATACTGATCTTACCGGCGGGACGGCGCAGATTGTCAGGTTCAAGCTGAATGGAGTGCCGGAGCCCTACGCGCCTCCGCAAAATATCCTGGACCCGGTTGATACCGGCCCGGTATTTCATATCGTCACCCCCAGGGTAAAGAACCCTTCACCGGCAGGAGATGTTTTTTCAATTAATAAATATTTTCCCGGCGGTTCAAATATCGAGGGTAAGCCGGAGGAAGCCCTGGCTGGTATACTTGAAAGTATCGAAGGATTCAACAGGGATGCCGGAGAACTCGCCCTGGATCTTAAAAGCAAGATTGAAGCCAGCAGGGTCCAGCTGATACCCAAAGGGGTGGAAGGGATGTTGGGGAAAAAAGCGAAAGCCATCTTGGAGCGGTTTGCCCTGGCGGACTCCCTGGCCGTGCATTTCCAGGAGAAAAGGGTCAGTACGCTGGTAAACCTTTTTATCCTGGCGGTAATAGCCTTCTTTTTCTTCGAGCTGTATGCCCATTTAATACAGGAGTCCTTTATGATAGCGCTATACCCGGCGACTTTGCTGCTCGCCTCGATTCTATATATTTGGGTAAAAAAACATGGGTATGAAAATAAACACCTTGATTACCGCGCCCTGGCGGAAGGGCTGCGTATCCAGCTGTTCTGGAAACTTACCGGGCTGCGGGAAGACGTTACCCGGTATTATCTCAGAAAGCAGAAAAGCGAGCTGGACTGGGTGCGCAAAGGTATTGAAACTTTTAACATATCAGTCCCCGGGGCCGGTGGGGCGGAAGGCTCCGGCGAAAAAGCGTTTTGGCTTTCCAACTGCCGGCTGACCCTGGATCACTGGGTTCTCGACCAGAGAAAATATTATAAAAAGACGTCTTCAAGAGACCATAGTAAGTTAAAAAGGCAAGAAACCATGGTGTATGGTTTCTTCCTCGCCGGCCTGGCCATCGCCATCTTAGTGTTTTTTTTAGATATCAGTTCATCGCATACGGACAGTTTAAAATTAATCCACCATATCTTAATTGTCGCCATGGGCCTGGCGCCGGCCCTGGCCGCCGCCCTGGACGGCTATGCTGAGAAAATGGCCTTTGCCGCGCAGAACAAGGTGTATAAGCGGATGTACAACCTGTTTGACCGTGCCTCCGTTCAATTAAGGTCTATGTGGGAAAACAGTGACCTTGACTGCGCCAGGTCACTGATCAGGGAACTTGGCCGCGAGGCGCTGCAGGAGAACAGCGACTGGGTGCTGCTGCACCGGGAGAGGCCCATGAAAATTCCGATGGGCGGCTAAAATTCGCTTAAGTGGGAGGAAATGATTGGTGGTATCTGCAGAGAACAGCAAAGTAATTGTCGTAACAGGTGACGTGACAGCGGACTGGAACATCGCCCGCCTGAGGATGAGCAGGGACACGATCGGGCAGGCGTGGAACGCTGACGATACAGCCAGGGTGTGTAAAGGAAGGAAAATAAAGTCGAGGGGGCGGCACTATGAAATATAAACCCGAGCCGATTGATACTGAAAAAATATCATTGAATCAGGAGATTCTCAAACTGACTGAACTTCTGGCCAGGAACGCTCACGACATCTGGGCTCAGCAGCGCCTGGCCGATGGCTGGCGTTTTGGGGTCAGCCGCGACGACAGCAAAAAAGAGCACCCTTGCCTGGTGCCCTACGAACAGCTGCCGGAGTCGGAAAAAGAGTACGACCGCAATGCGGCGATGCAGACACTTAAGGCCATTGTCGCCCTGGGGTATCGTATTGAGAAAAGAATTAGTTCGTAGTCGGAACAATCACAACCTAAATGATTATTTTTGAGGAAATAAGAAAATCATGTTACAATATAGTCTGCAGTCATTTTTGTGTGCTCAAGAATTTCACAGGATAAGGAATTAAAATGGATACAGACAATCTTTCTAAAAACGGTTCTCTGGTTTCCCGCAGAACACTGGAAACGATGCTACTCTTTCTGGAAAACGACAAGCTGACCCTCTCAGATATCTCCAATAAGCTGGGCATAAGTAAAACAGCGACTTACCGGATCATCTCGACTTTAACTGAAATGAATTTTTTATTGAAGGATGATTATAAACGGTATATGCTGGGTCCAGTCCTCTTAAAATTAAGCAAAAGAGTCGATAACAACATTAGGACCATAGCCCTGCCTGTAATGAAAAAGCTATCAGAAGAAACGGGAGAATCGGTATATTTAAGTGTTTCATACAACATTTGGCATTATTTTTTTATAGAAGGAGTGGAAAGTTACCACCCGATCAAATGGTCGGTGAGTATCGGCCGGCCGGAAACGTCCCTGGGCGGCGCGGCCGGGAAGGTTCATCTGGCCTACCGTGACGTCAAGGGTTTACATGATAAACTAAAGGCTGCTAAATTTACCGCCTATACGGACAATACAATTACCGAATACAAGAAGCTGTCCAAAGAGCTGGAGAAAATACGTAAAGAGGGTGTTTCTCTCAGTTTTGGTGAGCGTTATGAAGATGTGGTGGGGATCTCATGCCCAATACGGGATTACCCGACAGACGGAGAAGTGGCGGCGCTCAGCATTTTCATGCCTGAATTCAGGTTTAGGCCCGAGCAGTTGCCGGTCCTTGTAGCCAAACTTAAAGAAGCCTCTAAAAAAATATTTTCATTGCTCGAAGGTTAATATATGAGAAACCAACCAGTTACAAATAACAAGCCTGCATGGGTAATCAATGCAGGCTTGGCTAATTTCATGCAGCTTTAATCTTTGCTGTTCAGGTATCTTATTAACCTAAAGAGACGCTTTCGCCGCTGATTTCTTCCAGCGTTTTATTCCTTGTTTCCCGGCCCAGCACCATAACAACGAGAGATCCGAACAAAAGGACGGCCATGTTGATATGGAGCACTGTTTCTATACCGGAAAAGGAATATATAATCCCGACTATAGTGGGCCCGAGGATGCCGCCCAGCCGTCCGACCGCGCTGGCCAAACCCATGCCGGTGCCGCGCGCTCTGGTGGGGAAGTTCTCCGGGCTGTAAACATAAACGATCCCGTTGGCCAATCCGAGAATGATCAGGTTAACCACTAACAGGATTGTGCCATAAGCGGGGTTGGCCCCGAACCAGAACAGCCAGTACGCCGATAACCCATATAATACGAAGCAAAGTAAAACTGTAATCTTACGTCCGATAAAGTCGGCCGATACTCCGGCTAAAGGTGTGGCAAACGCCCCCAGTAAAGATCCAAAGGCCAGGAAGCCAAGTCCCGAAGCAAGGGAATAACCCAGTTCCGCTTTTAAGAGGATAGGCATCCAGACCATTATGGCATAGATGGAATACTGTAAGCTGAACCATAAAACTGAAACCATTATTGTGGTTTTAATAAGATCTTTCTTAAATAAAAGAGCAATAGACGCTTTGGATTCTTCACCTTTGGACGCTTTAGCCTCTTTTTCGATCCTCAAAGCTTCTTCAAAAGGCACTGAAACTGTATTAATTACCTGCTTTTCAATGGCTTCGACGGTTTTTACGGCATCCTCAACCTTATTTTTTTGCAGCAAAAACCTGGCGGATTCAGGAAGATAAGCTTTGGCCACAAAATACATGACTATGGGCAGGGCGCCAATCATGAAACCCCATCTCCAGCCATACGGGGCGACGATTAAGAAGCCAATTGTGTAAGCGATTGTCACTCCCAGGGAAAAGTTCGCGTTAAATATACTCATAAAGCGGCCGCGCACCCTTGATGGTATGTATTCGGACAAATATGCCGCGCCCACGGGTACCAGCCCGCCCAGCCCGATCCCGACCAGGATGCGCAGGGCAAACAGGACAGGAAAGCTGTTGGTGAAAGCGCACACTCCCATAAAAAGCGCGTAAACGACAATGGTGCACTGAAAAACTCTTACCCTGCCAACGTAATCTGACAATATCCCGGATAATATAGCCCCTATCAACATGCCGATAAATCCCGCAGAACCTAACAAACCAGTCTGGACTTTAGTGATGCCCCATTCTGACATGAGCTGTGGAAACGCGACAGACATTATAGTCGTGTCATAAGCGTCAAAGAGAATGCCAAGGCAAACAACCACCATCAGCCTTATATGCCATTTGCTTAAGGGAAGGTTATCAAGCCTTGCAACTAAAGTATCGGGCTTTGTCATAATAATCCTCCTTCGATTAATTATACTAGTCTGTCAGCGAGAAAAACAGGGAATTTGAGGTCCGGTCAATTACTTCAAATAATCTGGTGTCTTGGAGGGAGCTTTATAAATTCCCTCAGCGAGGTATTTTTTGATAATGTGCAGCGGGTCTCTCGCATGCCTGGTCTGTGGAGAGCAATCAACAAACTGGTTGGATGGATATATTTCCTTTTCGTAAATCTTCCGGTAAATGTCCGAACGCAGCAAGGTGGGGAAGTTCCTGCTGGGATCTGTCCTTCTTCTCCTTAATTCCTCCAGGTTTATGACTGAGCTGATTACTGCTTCTCCAGGGTAGTCAGCATAAGCGGTTACCACTCCGTTGTAATCCGAGATCATCGATTTCCCCGGCGCAAATGTCTTTTGCCTTCTGCCGTTAATCAATCCCCAGGAAGCGGATATTACATAACACACGTTTTCCCATGCTCTCATCCTGTTCATCATCTGCCATGTTTCATATGGCGGCGACATGAGAGGTTCCACCAGCAGCGGGTGCAGGATAATCTCCGCTCCCTGAACGCCCAGTGCCCTGGCGGTTTCAGGGAAGTGTCCGTCCATACAGGTGATAGTTCCGATTTTCCCGATTTCAGTTTCAGTTACAGGGAAGAAAGAAGACAGTGAGTCACCATATTTTTCTACATATTTGTCATAAATATCATGCGGGCTTACCGCCAGCTCATAGTGGGTGGCCACGGTAATCTTACGGTATTTGTGAATGATTTCACCGTTTGGCGCCATGATAAAATGAGTGTTGAAAAAATAACCGTCTTTAATCATTTCATCACGTTCCAGGGCGCACCCGGCAATATAAATGTCATATTCCTTCGCTTTTTTTGCCAGCTTTTCAGTTTCTTCACCCGGTAGTTCAATCAGGACCTCGTCCAGGTAATGTTGATAAGGCCAGTTTCCCTCATGTCCCTGAATAAAAAATTCCGGCAGCGAGATCAGTTTGATCGGCGCCCAGCTGCCCTCATAGGTTTCTTTGGCAGTGGGCGAGGTCTGAGGGGCCACATCGATAAGCTCCAGGATGCGCTGCAGGTTACGCTGGATATCAGACCGCTTCTCGACGGTCTTGATTTCCGGTTGAATGGCCACAGCAGTGAAAATGTCATACTTGCTCATAAACGATCACCTCTCTAATTATTCCGATTATAGAAAACATATTTCTATAATCGGTAATAATATTTTCTACATTGAGCAAAAAGTTCCTCCTGGGCAGAGAAAAATTTTTGAATATTTAAAAAACTTGTATACATAATATTGAATACTGTAATACAATATAATAAGTGCTGATAATATTGTGATGGAAACAAAAGGAGCAGGAAGAATGTTCCTGCTCCAGGCTTTATTATATTTAAAATATAGCAATATACATATTCATAAACCATGGGCTGCGCTTAAGCTTCGTCAGTAGCAAGTGAAACCTAGGTCAGTTGCTGAATACCACAGGTTGATATTTAGGTTTAAATAACGGAACCCCGGCACAGGTCCAGGAAGTGGCGGGCCAGTTCGGGGTAGCCCCAGAAGTCTATATGGGCGTAGGCGGCAAGCGTGTTTGCACGGCGGTAGCCGCAGTGCCAATGGCCACCGGAAAAGGCTGATTTGATCAGATAAGTGGCGGGGTAGGTAATGCCCTCCACCAGTGAATGGTGAAATTCATGTCCCCGCGCTTTCTGTCCCGCTTTTCCCAACACATTTTCCCCGGTAAACTCGATATCAACATACCCGAACCGCTGCAGGCGGTCGGTCATGACGGTGTGCCCGTTAAAGAAGCCGGCCATGGGGTATTTCTTTCCGTTTTTCCCGGTTATCGACTCGGTCAGGTACATAAATCCGCCGCATTCGGCGTAGCAGTACAGGCCTTCTTCAAGTTTGCGGTTTATATCTTCGAGCAGGTACCTGTTCGCTGACAGGTCCCCGGCAAATACTTCAGGAAAGCCGCCACCCAGGTAAAGGCCGTCGATATTTTCCGGCAGGCAGCCGTCCTTCATGGGGCTGAAATAACGCAGTTCTGCACCCTGGCTGGCCAGCAGCTCCAGGGTGCTGCGGTAGTAAAAGCTAAAAGACTCATCACGGGCCACGGCAATTTGCACCGGCCTGCCCCTCTCAAAAGCATATGGACTGACAGGCGGCAGGGGCCCGGCTGACCTTGCCAGCGCGGTAACCTGGTCCAGGTCGATCCATTCACGTACCAGCCCGGCAGTTTTTTCTATTATCTCCGCATGCCTTTCCATCTCTTGCGCCGGCAGCAGCCCCAGGTGGCGGCTGGGCAGTTCCACCGACCTGTCACGCGGCAGAAAACCAAGTACCGGGATACCAGTATAGGACTCAACCGCATCCCTGACAAGTTTATAATGGTGCTCGCTGCCCACGTTGTTGACAATCACACCGGCCAGGCGAAGGTCACGATCAAAAGTTTTGTACCCGAGGACCTGGGCCGCTGCGCTGGTGGACATGCCTCCGGCGTCAACCACCAGGATCACCGGGGCATTAAGCAGTTTTGCTATTTCTGCCGTACTGCCCTCCGGGGTGGAGCCCACCCCGTCATAAAGGCCCATTACTCCCTCGATGACCCCGATATCAATGCCGTCCATACCGTGACTGAACAGCTGCAGTATGTTCGGGGCCGGCATCATCCAGAGGTCAAGGTTGTAGGACATCCGGCCGGCCGCGACGGCATGGTAGCCGGTGTCGATGTAGTCAGGGCCAACCTTGAAAGGCTGTACGCTGAGCCCCTTTTTCCACAGCGCCGCCAGCAGGCCGGCGGTAACTGTGGTCTTGCCCGCCCCGCTGTGCGTTCCGGCTATTACCACTCTGTTCATATCAAAAAACTCCTTATCCTGTATCTTTGCCGCCGCTCCGTTTTATAATTTCCAGGAGGTCTTCCCTGGTCAGCGGCGTGGCCCGGTTGTCGGATACAAGTTTGTTCTTGCGCAGGTGCCAGTACATTTCCACAACCAGGGGTGTTTTCAATTTTAAATTATACGCTTTTTCCCTGCCGTAGTATATATCTTCCGGAGATCCGGCAAGTTTGACCATGCCGCCGTCCATGATCACCAGTTGCCCGGCCCAGCCGGCCGCCAGGTCCACGTCGTGGGTGGAAATTATGATCGTGGCGCCCCTGTCATTCAGTGAATCGAGGAGCGCCATGAGGCCGGAGGAAGCTTCCGGGTCCAGGCTGGCAGTGGGCTCGTCAAGGGCGATTACCTCCGGTTCCATGGCCAGCACGCCGGCAATAACCGCGAGCTTTTTCTGGCCGCAGCTGAGGCTGTGCACGGGCCGGTCGGCCAGACCGGTAATGCCGCATAGTTCCAGGGCCTGGCGCACCCGCTGGTGGATCTGGTCCTCTTGCAAGTTCAGGTTGGCCGGTCCGAAAGACACATCCTGGTAAACAGTACCTCCCAGCAGCTGCAGCTCCGGGTCCTGGAAAACTATGCCCACCCGCCTGCGCAGGAGATTGATTTCCTTACGGGAATAGCACATGGGCCTTTCGTTAAAGAGGACTGTCCCCCGCGAAGGCCTGTGGATGCCGTTCAGGTGCAGAAGCAGGGTGGTTTTACCGGCGCCGTTCGGGCCCATCAGCGCTATCTTGGCCTGGCGGGGCACCTGAAACGACACCCCTTTCAGGGCCGTGGTGCCGTCCGAATAATTATAATGCACGTCGTTGAGTTCAAGAATACAGCTGTTCAAGAAGACAAGCCTCCCGTCCTGAGGGCGAGATATATTAAGAAAGACCCGCTGGCGGCGGCAAGTGCCAGGTAAAGCGGCGACAGTTCTTTTCCCGGCTGGACAACCCTGATCCTGTCTTCGTAGCCGCGGGAGGCAAGGCCGAGGTACATCTCACGGGAACGCCTCAGGGAGTGCACAAAAAGTTTCGCCACCAGCCAGGATAAGGACCTGTAAGAAGCCTGCGCCGAGGAATAGCCCAGGCGTGACGACTGGGACAGGACCATTTTACCCGCGGTGTCCAGAAGGACCATGATGGATCCGTAAACCAGGATCATTACTTCCAGCAGCAGGGATGGAAATGGTACCCGGTCCAGCAGTGAAAAGACCTGTGTCACGGGTGTGGTTAATATAAAAAAACAAAGGCAGGAGACGGCGCCGGCCGACCGGCAGAATGTCTGCGCGGCCATGTCCATACCGGCCGGAGTCACCCCTATTTTAAAACCGGCCAGGGTAAATTCAAACAGGCAGGCCGGGGAAGGGTTAATTGAAAAAGCCATGGTGAACAATCCGCATATGAGAAAAGATACCGGAATTATTAAAAGGCCGAAAAAGACTCTCATGGGTATGCGGCCCGCCAGCACTGTAACGGAAGTCATTATCGCCAATACCAGCAGGGGAACGAGCGGGGACAGGGCCAATAAACAGGCCGCCATGCATAATATAGTCAGGCATCCCTTCTCAGCAGGGTGCCGGTTGTTCAGTTTGTTGGTCAGAGCATATCGTTCAGTAAGCAGCATCAGGCATCACTTCTTCTGGCTTTACCACGGGAGAATCCGATGTAATATCCGATAAATCCTGCTCCAAGGGCTGCCTGGAGGGCGAAAAGCAGGCTCTCTATCTCAGCGCCCGGCGGCTCCCAGAGCGGGGTGAACCAGGGTTTATAATCCGGGGAGAGTTCCGCGATGACACTTGCGGCCTGACTGTCGGCGCCTGAAAACATCTCTTCCTCCGGGCTTCCTGAATACAGGTTGAATCCAATTAACGGGGCTGTTGTGATAATTATTACGGCAATCACAAGGATCAGGTTTTTGCTGGCTTTTTTCATGCCCGCATCTCCTTTTTTAAAACGTTTAAATCCCGCAGTTCGCCGGGGCTGTACTTGCATAAAGCGTTGAACACCAGGGCTGTCAGCAGCCCCTCGCTGACGGCCAGGGGGATTTGGGTGAAAGCGAATATAGCGCCAAATTTTATCAGCGAGCCCGTAAAGCCCCCGACCGGGTCGGGAAAGGCCAGGGCCAGCTGAGCCGAGGTGGTTATGTATGTCATCAGGTCTCCCAGCGCCGCCGCGAGGAAAATGGATATTCCTCCGGACAGCCCCGCTTTTGTGGCTGCCCGGTAAACACCGCAGGCCACGAAAGGGCCGACGATGGCCATGGAAAATGTGTTGGCGCCCAGGGTGGTTAATCCCCCGTGGGCTAGCAGCAGGGACTGGAACAGCAGTACCACCATGCCGAGGACCGACATGGAAGCCGGGCCGAAAAGCACCGCGCCAAGTCCCGTGCCTGTCGGGTGTGAACAGCTGCCGGTCACCGAAGGCAGCTTCAGGGCTGAGAGCACAAAGGTAAAGGCCCCCGCCACCCCGAGGATAATCTTGGTTTCAGGGTTTTCCCGCAATTTCTTTTGCAGGCTCCTGATACCATGGATGACAAAGGGGGCGGATACCACCGACCAGCCCACGGCGTGGCTCAGAGGCAAATATCCTTCCATAATGTGCACGTGCATAACCCCTTTCACAAAAATTTGTTCGCGCGTTGTTTAAGGCTGGCCCGGAAATGCCTGTTCACCGTCATGTCATTGGATTGTGTCTTTTATCCTGTGTATGCAGATGCCGGCCAGCAGCGGGTCAGGGCCGATGAAGCGGGACTGCACAACCTGCATATGCGGGTACCTCGCCTGGATTGTTTCAATTTCTTCCGGAATATCCGAGGTTATGTGCACCCCTTCGAAAAGGAAGAGGGGCATAATCACGATCCTGCCGGCGCCGCTTTCAGCCAGTTCTTGAAAGACTTTGTCCAGGGACGGCTCGGCGTGCTGCAAAAACGCCGGTGTCACTCCGAGGTATTGTCCGCGCCGTTCCATTTCCTTTGCGACCAGCTTCAGCCCCCGGTTGGCGCTTTCCAGCCTGCTGCCGTGCCCGAGCAGGACCACGTGCCAGCCGGATTCCTCATCCGCTATGCCCAGGGTGCGGAGGAGGGACTTTGTATCATGGAAAACTTCACCTCCGGCAGGTTCCGGGCGCTTCAGCACGGCCACCAGGCAGCCGGTGTTCCCGGCCGCTTCGATTTTAGCGGTGAAGCCGCCTGTTTCTCCGGAATCCTTGGTTACCAGCAGGTCGATCCGCAGGTGCCGGAAAAGCGCTTCGTTGAGATCCCTGGAAAAGGGGCCCTCCATGGCTATTATGTGCGACGGCTTCAGGCCCGCGCTGAGGGCGGCGGTTATGGACTCCCCGGAGGGAAGCATCCTCGCGTACACCCTGTCGAGATCAATGTGGCCGGCCAGGGCTTGCAGGCCCTTGATCCCGGTTGAGACAAAGATTTTTTTGAAATCTTTGTCCCGTGCCCAGACACCCAGCTCAGCGGGGCTGCCAAAAAAAGTGATGTCAGGATTTGAATCTACTGAAACAGGGTCTCGCTCAAACCTGACCAGGCGGACCCCGGCAGCATGCGCCGCGGCTGAAAGCTCGCACCGCAGTTCCCCGGCATAAACATGAGAGGCGTCAACTACCGCGTCCACCTCATATTCTTTAATTAGTTTTTCAAATGACTGCTTGTCAAATGGGCCCTTTAAGACATGGCCGCTTACTTTGCCCGCGGTTTCATCATACCCGTAGCCGGTGGCCACGGTAATTATGTAAGGGCTTTTCGCCCGGTCCAATGCCAGGGCTATCTCTATCGCTTCACTTGTGCCTCCCGCCAGCAATATCACAATTCGTACCCCCTTGGTGTGATCATCCGCCCGTTTGCGACCCGGGTCCGCGAATTACCCACGATGACTGTGGTCAGCATGTCGGGCTCGTGCCTATCCAAGTGCTCCAGGCAGGTTATTTTTACGGATTCTCCAAAGCGCCCGGCCCTGCTTACCAGGCCCACCGGTGTATCCGGCCCGCGGTGCTTTTTTAAAATAGAAAGGGCCTTGTCCCACGGATCTTTCCGGTTTTTGCCGCGCGGGTTGTAGAACACTATGACAAAGTCAGCGGCCGCGGCCGCCTCCACCCGGGCTAAAATATCAGGCAGGGGAGTAAGCAGGTCGCTGAGCGATATGGTGGCGTAGTCCTGCATGAGCGGGGCGCCCAGCCTGGCCGCTGCTGAATTTGCGGCCGGTATGCCCGGTATGACTTCAAGCGCCGCGTACTGCCCGGACGATTCCATGACTTCGAGCACCAGCCCCGCCATGCCGTATACCCCGGCGTCACCGCTGGAAACCACCGCAACCAGAAGGCTGCGCCCGGCCGCTTCGATCGCGTATTGGACCCGTTCCACCTCGCGCGTCATGCCGGTGGCATAAGTTTCCTGGCCGTGGTAACAGCTCATTTCTTTAACCAGGTTGATGTATGCGGTATAGCCGACCAGGAGGTCCGCGTCATCTATGGTGTGAAAAGCCCGGCCGGTCAGATCTTCTTCTCCCCCGGGGCCGATGCCGACCACGAAAATTTTTCCCTGGCCACGGCTGCCGTCACCGGGCCGAAAGCTGTCCTTGCCAGAATTATTTCGGGATCCTTCAAGCTTAGAAGGGCACATTGCTCAGACACCCCCTTAATAGAAAAATGGCGCATGGCTGCCTGTGAGGGAGGTGAAACCCCGTCTGTCCGCGCCAGCCGGTTGCCTGAAAAAAAGCGCAGCAGTAAACCGAGGCCGTGGGCAACCTTCCGTATCTCCCTGTCTTCCCATTTCATACGCCCGGTGGACAGAAACTTTATCTCGTCCGTTGTCAGTCCGCAAAGCCCAAGGCCGGACCTGACGGCGTTTTCAATATCCCGGGCTGTCGCCCGGCCCTGGTAGCCGACTCCCACCGCTGCCAGGCGGTCCGCTTCAGTGCCGGTGGTTATGACCGGATCGCCGCCGGTGAGGGAAGCCACATCGCAGGCCAGCTGGTTTGCGCCGCCCTCATGTCCGCCGGCCAGGCTTATGGAATAACGCCCGGCCCGGTCACATACCACTACCGCCGGGTCGGTGTGCTTGGAACGGAGGAGAGGTCCCGTTACCCGGGCTGCTATCCCGCAGGCCATTACCATCACCAGCGCTTCAAAGGCGCCAAAGGAATCTTTCACAACCTCCGCCAGACCCGGTGTCTCAGGCGGGTGTACCACTATAAAGTCCGCGTTCAGGCGGGCGGAGATCATTTGCGACAGCGGCGCTCCCGGCCCGGCCAGAGTAATTACCCGTATCCGTTTGCTACCTGTACCCATGTTTGAATTCCTCGTGGTAAAGACATGACCTCCGCCTGCGGCTCTCCAGGGCATCGCCGACCAGGATCAGCGCGGTTTTGGTGATCCCGGCCGAGCGGACTTTCTCCGCGATGTCTGAGAGCGTTCCCCGGATGAAGCTTTCATCCGGCCAGGTGACCCTTGCCGCTACCACGACCGGGGTCGACGGGGGAAGGGATTCCAGCAGCTGACCGGTTACTTTGTCTATATCGTGGATACTTAAAAAAATAGCTATACTGCTGTGGTGGGCGGCCAAAAGGGCCAGGCTTTCTTCCGGCGGGACGGGGGTCCTGCCTTCCAGCCGGGTAAATAACAGGGTCTGAGTACCGCCTGGGACCGTGTATTCGACTCCCAGCCTGGCCGCTGCCGCGAAGGCCGAGCTGACCCCCGGCACGATTTCCCAGTCTATGCCCAGTTCTTCGCACATCTCGATCTGTTCGCGGATGGCCCCGTATAAGGAGGGGTCGCCCGTATGCAGCCGGGCCACGTCCAATCCTCGCTCCCTGGCGGACATTAAAATCTTACGGATGTCGTCCAGGCTGAGGCTTGAAGAATCGTGCGTTTCAGCGTCTTCCGGCGCAAAATCGAGGTGCCGGGGTGAAACCAGCGACCCGGCGAATATCACCACCCGGCAGCGGGACAGGATATCCCGTCCTTTTACAGTGATCAGGTCGACGTCTCCGGGGCCGGCCCCGATAAAATACACCTTCATTATGCTTTCCCGCCCTTTCGCACGATGAGTACGCTCATATACCCGGCCGCGTCTTCAGGAAGATCACCCAGGTCCCGGCACAGGTACTGCCCGGGTGTCCCCACCCGCGAGGCAAAAACCGTTTCGCGGCCGTCAAATTCTTCTTTGATAAATTCCAGCAGCTCGGCCAGCCTGCTGCCCAGCTTCATGAATACCACCACGTCGCTCTCCCGCACCTGGCCCCGCAAGCTGTCCAGGGGGCCGTCCGGAAGGGGTATTACCGCCAGCTTTTCTTCTCCGCATACTAAAGGGAAACCAGCCGCCGCGGCAGCGGCCGCGAACGATGTGACACCGGGTATGATAGTGATGGAGCCCGGCTCAAGCTTACTCTGAAGCTGCTGCAGCACGTAATTGAGCGTGCTGTAGGTAAGGGCGTCGCCGAGGGTCAGAAAAACCACTTGTTCTCCATTGTCCACCAGCTCAGCGATCTCAGCCGCGACCTCCCGCCAGCACATGGCCAGGTTTTCCGGATCCCTGGTCATGGGGAAATCATATATTTTCAATTTGGAGGGATCGGTGAGATCTTTTACCGCCTGCAGCGCGGCGCTTTCACCCCGGCCGGTGGCTTTCGGCGCCATGATCACGCCGGCTTCCCGCAGTATCCGGGCTGCTTTCATGGTCAGGAGTTCCGGGTCGCCCGGACCTACCCCAATCCCCCAAAAATGACCTTTTTTGTTCATTTCTTCCTCCCGTCAATAATCAGTACTGCGTGTGCGCTTAAAGTTTTCCCGGCCAGTCCGGCAAGGGTGCCGCACCAGGTGACCTGTTCCTTAGAGCCGATATCGCAGGCCACCCGGCACACTCGGTCCGGCTCTATTACAGCCAGAAGATCCCGGGCTATCCGGCCCGGCTCATTGCCGGGCCCGCACAGTATTGCCAGCGGCTTTTCTCCCCGAGCCGCTGTTTCAGCCAGCTCAGCTGTTGCGCTGCGGCAGTGCAGCGAAAAGAAGCGCATCTCCTGCCACTCCAGGGTAAAAAGGGCGCAGGCTGCCTGAATGCTGCTGATGCCCGGCACAAAGCTGACTTCCCAGTCTGCCGGCGCCAACCGGCGCAGGGAAGACGCCAGGCTGTAAATGCCGGTATCACCGCTTACCAGGACCGCGACTCTGTCACAATCCAGCCCGGCAATGAGCTTCGCTATTGGTTCAGTTTCAATCCGCTTAAGTTCTATCCGGGTTCCGGTTTCAGGGAAAAGCCCGAGTAATTTGGCGGTACCAACCAGCACCTTGGCTCTTTCTGCCGCTTTAAGGGCCATGCCGGTAAGGTAAGCGGCGCCGCCCGGGCCGCACCCGACGATAACCACCTGTTTATTTAATTCCACAAGCGCCAACCTCCCGGCCCTGCATATCACACAGCCAAACAGCAAGGTCCTGCACGCCGAACCTGGCAAAGACAGCCTGCTTGACAGCCGCCGCCACGGCGTTGAAAAGTTTTTTTCTTTCCGGATGATTAAGGCTGTCAATTATGCCTTCTATCGTTACGGGGGCGGCCTGGCCGTGCTCACCGCCAGGCGGCGGGACATGGTTTTCTCTGGCGATTTCGAGCACATTCTTTACCGCCGAAGGTGATACAGCCGAATCCGTATTGAAATGTCCCCCGATTAATTTGGCCAGTTTACCCGGGTGGCCGGCCAGCACCACCCGGTCAAAACCTAATCTAAATGCGTGTTCCAGCATCGCCCCGGGGAAATTGGAGACCTCCGCCACGGCCAGCGGGTCCGGCGCAAAGTTCTCCAACACAGCTTTGCGGCCGATGTTGCCCGGGACCAGGAATATTTCCCCGATCCCGTTGGCCCTGGCCACGTCAAGGGCCGGCATCAGAGAGCAGAGGAGGGCCTTCCTGCACATGGGGCGGACAATACCGGTGGTGCCCAGGATGGATATACCGCCCAGTATGCCCAAGCGCGGGTTGTAGGTCTGCCTGGCCAGTTCTTCACCCCCCGGCACGGAAATTTCAATTTCAAGCCCGCCCGGTCCGGTTGTAAATTCGGCGACAGCCTGTTCGATCATGTGCCGCGGCACCGGGTTTATCGCGTGCTGGCCTACCGGCACCTGCAGCCCCGCCAGGGTGACCATCCCCACGCCGGGGCCTCCTCTTACTGTTATGCCGGCGTTATTCGTACGGCGCACCGTGGCTGTAATTTCCACGCCATCGGTAATATCACGGTCCGCCCCGGCGTACTTTATGACTGTCGCCCGCGCCCAGTCGTCCTGACAGGTCACAGCGGCGATTTTAATTGTGATCAACCTTCCGGCGGGCAGGGTGATGTCAACACTGTCCGCTGCCATACCCCGCGTCAGCGCCCCGGCGGCGGCTCTGGCCGCCGCTGCGGCACAGGTGCCGGTGGTAATGCCTTCCCGGCCGGCGTCCATTCGCGTTCACCTCCCGCTGACGGCAAGGCCCAATACCGCGTTAAAAGCGGCCGCGGCCAGGGGGCTTCCTCCCCTGGTCCCTATACAAGTGACAAAGGGCAGGTCCGACGATGCCAGGGCTTCCTTTGAATCAGCCGCACCCACGAAGCCTACCGGCATGCCGATTACGAGACCGGGCCGGGCGATGCCCTTTTCCGCCAGCTCCAGTATTTTCCACAGGGCGGTGGGAGCGTTGCCGATCACCGCTATGCCGCCGTCAATTATGCCTCTGTAGAGCCACACCGCCGCCTCCGAGCGGGTCCATCCTTTTTCCCCGGCCAGTTCAATGGCCTCCACGCTGTCGACATATGTGTGTACGCTGAGGGAAAGCCTGCTCAGCGAAGCCTTTGATATTCCCGCCTCGACCATCCTGACGTCGGCAAAAACAGGGGCTCTTTTTCTAGCCAGCCCGATCCCGGTTTTTACCGCGCCGGGTGAAAAACAAATATGTTTGGCTATTGCAAAGTCCCCGGCTGCGTGGGTGCAGCGGCGGACCACCACCCGCTCCTCTGCTGGAAAAGGTGACAGGTCAACCGCGGTGTCAATAATGGCGAAGCTTTTCTCCTGGATTGTTCCCGGCCCCATTTGTCCGGACTGATAGTGATCTGTTTGCATAAAATCAACCTCCACAAAAATTAAAAAGCCATCCTTTTATGCAAGGATGGCATGCCCTTTCTGACACCACCGTTTCACCAACCACCACGTTAGGCGAAATCATCTTAGAAACCTGGCAGGTTTTCTGGCTCGCGGATCGACCTACTGGTCCTCCTTCCCAACAGCAATGTCTGTCAGTGGATTCATGGACGTTCGTCCCCGCTTACAGCGACGGGCTCGCGGCTGATTCTCACAGCCTTCCCTTTTACCCCTAATGCAATACAAAAGGGCACCAGGATTCTTATTCTTTTTTGATAACATAGCATAGAAAACTTATGCTGTAAAGGGAAAATTTATTATTTCTATTACCGGCCCCGTTATTTTATAAAGGGTTTAAATAAGTGTTTGTCGTATTTCTTTAGTAAAATAAACTGCGGGGAGGGATAGCAGTTTGGTCCAGAAAAAATTAATGCTATACCAAAACATGCTTTTTATCAGGCGCTTTGAAGAGAAGCTTACCGAGCTGTGCAAGATTGAAGGGAAACTGCCTGGTATGGTTATTCTCTGTACCGGGCAGGAAGGGGTGGCCGCCGGTGTGTGCGGCGCGCTGGAGAAAGAGGACGTGATTATCAGCAACCACCGCAGCCACGGGCACCTGCTGGCCAAGGGCGCCGATTCCAATGCGCTTATGGCTGAGATCTTCGGCAAAAAAACAGGCTGCAACAAGGGCAAAAGCGGCACCCTGCACATCGCGGTGCCGGAGGTGAACGCCCTGTGCACCACTACTGTTGTGGGCGGCGGCATCCCTATCGCCGTGGGGACGGCCTTTGCCCAGCAGTACAAGAAGAGCGAGGCGGTAACTGTTTGCTTCTTCGGGGACGGGTCCGCTGACGAAGGGAGCTTTCACGAGTCCCTGAACATGGCGGCGCTGTGGGACCTGCCGGTGATCTTTGTATGTGAAAACAATGTGTACTCCGGCGCCCAGCGTATGGAGGAGCACACCAGGGTAAAGGATATAGCGCTGCGCGCCCAGGGTTACGGGATGCCCGGCGTGGTGGTGGACGGCAATGACGCGGAAGCCGTGCTTAAGGCCACAGCCGAGGCCAGGGAGCGCTGCCTGGCCGGTGAGGGGCCGACTTTAATTGAATGCAAGACTTACCGCTGGCGCGGCCATGGTGAGGCAGACCACCAGGCCTACCAGCCAAAAGACGAAATAGCCATGTGGATGGAGCGCTGCCCGATTAAAAAAATAGAAAACGAACTGCTTTCGGAAGGTGTCATATCAAGGGAGGATATAACAGCGCTTGAAGATTCAATAGCCATAATTGTGGAAGACGCCGTTCGCTTCGCGGAGGAAAGCCCCCTGCCGGATCCCGAAGAAGCACTTGACGACGTCTACATTTAGGAAAGGAGAATCGCCATGCAGCAGATTACAATGGGTCAGGCGATACAGCAGGCGCTTGCTGAAGAAATGCGCAGGGATGACAGCGTTTTCCTTGCCGGCGAAGGCATAGGAGTTGGCATCCACGAGTCCCCGGTTATGCCGACTTTCGGCCTTTTGCGGGAATTTGGCCCGGCCAGGGTGAAAGACACCCCTGTTTCCGAGGCGGCTATAGCGGGTTTGGCCGTGGGCGCCTCAGTTTTGGGCCTTCGCCCGGTTGTGGAGGTAATGTTTAACCCGTTTTTCACTCTTGCTTCCGACCAGATTGTCAACCACGCGGCCAAGCTGCGCTACCTTTCAGGCGGCAAAAGCTCCTTTCCAATGGTGGTAAGGGTCAAGACCGGGGCCGGCTTCGGCGCCGGGTGCCAGCACTCGCACAACCTGGAAGCATGGGCCGCGCACTGCCCGGGGCTGAAAGTAGTCATGCCCGGCACCGCCGCGGACGCGAAGGGCCTTTTAAAATCAGCCATCCGTGATGACAACCCGGTTGTTTTCATTGAAGATATGGGACTTTTCTTTTTCCCTTCGCCAGTGCCTGAAGGTGACTACACGATCCCCATCGGCGTCGCGGATATCAAGAAACCGGGGCGAGACGTGACCGTGGTGACATGGTCCAAGATGCTCGGTGTCGCTTTTAAAGCAGCCGCCGCCCTGGGCCAGGAGGGCATAGACGTTGAAATTCTGGATTTGCGGACGCTGCTGCCGCTGGACAAGGAAGCCGTGATCAAGTCCGTGCAAAAGACAGGCCGGCTGGTAGTCCTGCACGAGGCCACCAGGACCGGAGGCTTTGGCGGCGAAATTGCTGCGCTGGCGGCGGAAGAGGCTTTCAGTTACCTCAAGGCCCCGGTTAAAAGGGTAACCGCGCCGGACATACCGGTCCCGTTCAGCCCGCCGCTGGAACAGTTCTACATCCCGAATGAAAATCAGCTCATTGAGGCTGTTAAATCTATTGTTGTCTAAACGGATATTGGTTTATAAAGTAAATAACTAATTTTTTATTTTTATAGCGGGAATTCGAATCAATTCAATTGATATGACCGCGATCCAAAAAAAATATGCAAGCCATGCAAAACCGTTTATATTAGCAAATAGTCCTTTCGGGTTGTTCTCAACTAATGCTCCCGTACCACTGATGGCTGCAAAACCAATTAATAAACCAGCCCAGCCTAACCAGCGCCGGAAAATACCAGTTTTTATAATAATTATTGCAGCGCCTATCATAACAACTCCACCATACGCACCCGAAACGACATACGCATAGAAGTAAGCCGCTGTCCCAAACTGCGATACTTCTGGTGATGCACTAGCTCCAAGAAGAGTCACACCTATAAAGAAAGCACCGGCAATCGTTCCTGCAGCAGGTGAGATGATGGCACCAGCCCATGCAACCCGTGACCAGATTGCCGGTGTTCCTTCTGCCTCACGAAGTCTCTCGCAGAATCCTGCGAAGAAGGGAAAGTAGAATAGCAGAAAGGCAAGTCCGGCAATGAAGTGACCAATTCGATACCACTGGCTGTTTACAGCAAACCATGTTAAAATTGCTGCTTTATCCTGGTTATATTCGGGTGGCAGTATATTGATGCCTAATGCGATGAAAGAGAGTGAGACAAAAAGAATCCCTGCAATCCCACTAATTCGCCATGGTGTTTTCATAACTTACCTCCAATTTAATGCTTTAAACTTTTATGCCAATGTTGATGTTAATTAAGATAAGCATGTCTGAAAGGCGCAAAACAAAGTTCATCTATTGTTAATGAGTATTTTACATTTCACATTAAATTTCCTGCATTACTGTTCACTAGAAGTGTCTAGTTTGATGGGCGTTAGAATATTTTGTTTCACAGGGTTAACAAGATTTAAAAATAGATTAACAAGATTGATCTAACATTTAAATCTGTTTTATTTTCATCCAAGTGTTTATTAAGTATGGTTATTAGATTTAAAAACTTAAAAAATAAATTTTTGATCTTGTAAATCCTGATAATCCTGTTAATCCTGTGAGAAGTTATTTTAATAATAGAGGTGGTATTATGGTTTGCAACGTCAGCTTGCAGGTAGTTCCCAACGTTCCCGAAGAAGACCTGTACCCGGTTGTGGACAAGGTTATAGATATGATCAGGGAGTCCGGGGTCAAATATATAGTCGGCCCTATGGAGACAACTATGGAAGGAGAACTCCGCCAGCTTTTTGAGCTTGTTGCCAGGGCGCAGGAAATATGCGCTGACAATGGGGCTTCCCGGATAATATCCGTGGTAAAGATCGACTACAAGGCCGGTGGTGTCACGATTGATGAAAAAATTCACAAGTACCGCTGACATTTTTGATCCGTGATATTGTAGTGGAGGCATTGGAGAGGAGTATAAACAATAATATGATGGGCAAAATCCCGGCAGGCGGGAGGTTTAAGCGATGAAGTACCTGGTAATTACCAACGGCTCGTATGGTGACCTGGACTGGTACAGGCGCAGGGCAGGACAATTTAAGAAGACGGTGTGCGCGGACGGCGGCGCCGGGCGCGCCCGCGAACTGGGCATAATACCGGACTGGATTGTGGGCGACATGGACTCAATTAGAGAACATGACCGCAGGTTTATGGAAGAAGCGGGCGTGAGCTTTGAACTGCACCCTTCGGAAAAAGACTCTACCGATACGCAGATCGCACTGGAGCTTGTGGAAAGGGAAGGCGGCAGGGATATTGTGGTCTGGGGGGGTACCGGTTCCAGGCTGGACCACAACCTTTCCAATATTTTCAGCGCGTCATCTTTTATAGATCGGGGCATCGATATTGTTTTTGAATCACCTGACCTGACAGTATACTTTGTTAAAAAACAACTGGTTGTCCCGGGTCTGCCGGGAGATACGGTCTCGTTGATCGCCCTGGACAACAGGGTGTCGGGGGTGGACCTGAGCGGGTTCAAATACCCGCTGGATAAAGCCACGCTGGAGATAAGCTGGCAGTGGGCCGTTTCCAACATTATTACCGGGGAAAGCCCGGTCGTCAGGCTGGACTCGGGCATCCTCGCCGTTTTTCATTATAAAAAGCCGGTTCCGTAAAACCAGGAAGACAGGTGTCAGATCCACGACTCAATTAGTCTACATGTGGCCGACTACTGAAGACATGTGGCCGCACCATTCGGCTGTTTCCCGGATCACGTCTTCCAGCAGGAAGCGGTAAATTGAGCCGGCGGCGGCCTTTATTTGTTCTTCCCTGGTTATGGTGCTGCTGCTTTTATATAAATCCCAGTCCGGCACAGCGACCTCGCCTTCGAGCCTGCTGCATATGGTAAAGCTGGTGTCTTCGCCGGCAAAAGACTGCAGGTTGTATACTTCTATTAATTCTTCAGGTACAGTAATATTCTCGCCCCTGTTGCTGATGATCACCAGCAGTCTGGGCAGCAGCGAAAGGACCTCCTGGACCGGCAGGTCATTTTTTTCTTTTGACCAGTGCCAGAGGAAGACGTCCGGCCGCTGTTCACGATCATCCCAGGACCCGGCATCCACCAGCTTAAAACTGGTGTCTTCCCACGCGCCTGTATATTCACCGGCACAGTCCGACTTGACCACTTTAAAGCGCCGCATAGTATCACCTCTTCAAAGCTTCGTCGATGCCTCGCAGCGCTTCCAGGCCGGCGCATGCTATAGATATGTGCGGCTGCCGTATGTATGGCTCGCGCAGGTTAACCCGGATCACCGTCACATGGCGCTGGTCCCCGATATGTTCGCTCGTCCGCCTGATTGTCGGCACACCTGTGCCGGCGCCGATCTCAACCACCACCAGGTTTTCGTCCCGGTGCTCGTATAAAAAGTGGTTGAAGCGGTAGCTCTGGCGGTCCGAGCGCTCGCTGAGCCAGGAAAAGTCCCCGAACATCAGGATATTGGGCCTGGCCACCACGCCGCAGCGAGGACAATTAGGGATATTCTTTGCTCTCATGGAGTCCAGGTCGACGTCTACAATTTCACCGTTTTCCCATATATCCTCGCAGCAAGGCGTCAGGCACTGCATGTAAAGGATCGACCCGTGGACCTCGTAAACTTTGTCTTCAGCGAAGCCGGCACGCTGGAAGTGCCCGTCGACATTGGATGTGGCGACAAAATAGTCCAGGTTATAACGCGATATCCAGTCCAGTATAATTTGAAAACCGGCATGAGGGGATGCTTCGCGGTAGAGGTTGGCGCGGTGGCCGTAAAAACCCCAGCCGAAAGCAGGGTCCATGGCAAAGTGGATGGGGTTGGCAGCTTCAACAAAATTGATCCCCAGCCGCTCGTACATGGGGTAGGCGTTCCAGAACCCCTTGTCGCCGCGGAAGTCCGGCAGGCCCGAGTCCACACCCATGCCGGCCCCGGCTGTGACGACCAGGGCTTTGGAGTTTTTGATAACACTGGCGGCATCCTCAAACTTTTTTTGTATGTCCATCTTTATTCTCCTTGCAAAAAAGTGTATTATCTTTTTAGCATAAATAATTCCATTTAAATTCACAATTTCATTTATTTTAAATAAAAAATTTAAGACAATTATTAAGAACAAGAGGGAACAATAACGAAAATATTGAGCTCTAAAGGGGGAATCGGCATGTGGAAAATCAGGATGGCGGCACTGCTGACTTTAATCGTGTTTCTTCTGGCTGCAGGCTGCGGGCCGGGCGGCTCTAAAAAGCAGGACAGCCAGGCGATGCCAGAAAAGATTGTGATCCAGGCTCCCATGGCTCCTCCCACCACACCTCTTTTAAAATTTGCCAAGGACGGCACCTTGGGTGGTGCTAAAATGGAACTGATCTTATACAAATCGGTGGAAGAGGCGACCACCAGGATAGCCAAGGGCGAGGCCGACTTCACTGTGCTGCCGCTGAACGTGGCCGCCAAGCTGTATAACAAGCAGGTGGATATATCCCTGGCCAACGTGAGTACCTGGGGTATCCTTTATCTTTTGACCACGGACAGCCAGGTCACAAAATGGCAGGACCTTAAAGGGAAAGAACTCTACGTGGGCGCCCAGGGGTCCAGCCCCGATGTATTGACTCAGTATTTCATGAGTAAAAACGGGATGAAAGCGGGCGATATCAAGCTTGCTTACCTGAGTTCCCCGGAAATCGCCCAGCTGATGATCAACGGACTGGCGAAAAACGTTGTACTGCCGGAGCCGCAGGCGACTCAGGTGCTAATGAACAACAGCCAGGCACGCATGGCCAGGGATTTTTATGAAGACTGGCAGGCCTTTGAAGGAAAAGACGCCAGGCTGCCACAGGCCGGCATGGTAGTACGGAATGAATTTGCCCGATCATACCCCAAAGCAGTGACTGAATTCCAAAACGCCTATAAAAGCGCAGTGGAATGGACTGTGGCCAATCCTGCCGAAGCAGCTCCGCTGGCGTTTTCCAACATGAATATACCGTCGCCGGTATTTATCAAGAGTATGGAAAAAACCCGCATGTTTTTTGCCAGCGGCTCGGAAGCCAGAGAAGACGTTAATATATATTTGTCCAGGCTGCTTGATATTTCACCGGATATGGTGGGGGGAAAACTTCCCGATGAAAAATTCTTCCTTGCTGACTAGGGGCCTGGCGCCCCTTTTCGGTTTAGCCCTGTTTATTTTACTGTGGCAGGTTGCGTCAGGCTATTACCACCATGTTATCCTGCCTTCTCCGCTGGAGGTGGCCGGTTCAGCCGTTAAACTGGCGACAGGCGGACAGCTGTGGGAGCAGGGGGGGCAAACTTTGGCCCGCGGCTTGACAGGTTTCGGCCTGGCTGTGATAATTGGACTGCCCCTGGGGCTGTTAATCGGTCTCAGCCCGCTGGTATCCAGCCTTTTCAGGCCGCTCGTGGTAGGCCTGCAGGTAACGCCGCTTGTCTCCTGGCTTCTGCTGGCCATGATCTGGCTTGGTTTCAGCAAGGTGCCGTCTTTTGTTGTCTTTGTGACCACCGTCCCCCTGATCATTATTAATACTGTCCAGGGTGTAAAAAATATAGACGTACAGCTGCTGCAGATGGCTGCTGTGTTTCAGATCAACCGCTCGCGCATTTTCCGTGAAATTTATCTTCCCCAGGTCCTGCCCTACCTGCTGGCCGGTGTTATCACCGCCCTGGGCACCACCTGGAAAGCCGTGGCGATGGCCGAGTTCCTCAGCGTTTCCACGGGTATTGGCGCCAGGATGGCGGTATCGCGGATAAACCTGGAAACCTCAGACCTTTTTGCCTGGACCTTGGTCCTGATAGCACTCGGGCTGCTTACGGACAGGCTTTTAAATTATCTTGTCAATAAGAGATTGCGCCACTGGATGTGATAACGCTTGATCACTATGGAGCATGTGCATAAAACGCTGGGGCAGACCAAGGTCCTGCGTGATTTTTCCCTGCATGCCGAAAAAAATGAAATCACCTGTATTATCGGCCCCTCGGGGTGCGGCAAAACTACAATACTGCAGCTGCTGGCCGGGCTGGAACAGCCTGACGCGGGGCGGATTACCGGGACTAAAGGTATGCTCGTGAGCTATGTCTTCCAGGATCCCAGGCTGCTGCTCTGGAAAACTGTAGCCCAGAACATCGCTTTTGTTTTGCAGGACACCGTGCCGCCGGCGAGGCAGCAGGAATTAATCAAAAAATACCTGACCATGATGGGTCTCTATGAGTACCGCGACAGTTACCCCAAGGCTCTCAGCGGCGGGATGAAGCAGAGATTGGCCCTGTGCCGGGCTTTTGCCTTCCCGCACGACCTTTTGTTGATGGACGAACCTTTTAAGTCGCTGGACACACCCTTACGTTTGGGGCTGGTCCGGCAGGTGGCCAGGATGTGGCAGGAAAAGCCCAGCACAATTATATTTGTAACCCACGACATAATGGACGCCCTGCTCCTGGGGCACAGGGTGATAGTCCTGTCCGCCCGACCGGCAGTTGTACTGGACGATGTGAAAATAGACGTGCCGCTGACGCAGAGAAACGTCCTCCAGGAGCCGCTTCCCGCCAACCACGCCAGAATGCTTGCCCTGCTGGAGGGAGAAAACAAAAAATATTTTTCGAACCTTTAAGTGACAGAGGACGTCCCCTGTCACCTGTTTTTTGAAAGGAGCCTTTTACATGGAAGTTGTAAGGATGTCGGAAGTCCCGGTATTCACCACTCCTATGGGCTTTGCAGCGAGAAAACTCCTGGACCGGCCTTCTTTTTTAATTATGAATTTGCTGCTTAAGCCGGGCGAAGCGGTGGAAAAACACGCCATGCCTGATGACGCTTTCTTTTATGTAGTTAAAGGCGGCGGAATAATAGAAATAGGCGAGGAGCAAACAAGCGCCGCTGAAACGGACATAGTTTTCAGCCCCAAGAACACGCCGCGCGGTTTAAAGGCATCGCCTCATCAGGAATTTCACGTGCTTATAGTAAGGAGCCCGCTTTCTGCCGATAACCAAAATAAATAGGTGACAGAGAAACCTGGCCTGGTCACCACAAATCTTAAAGGAGGGAAAACAATGTCTGCTTTCAGAGTGGAGTATAAAAATCCGGAGGGTTTATTTTCATCAAAAGCATTTAGTCAAGCAATTACCGTAAGAGCTGATAAAGCCAGAGAGTTGCCGGTTATTATTGACACTGCCGTTTGTTTCAGACTAAAATAAATATTGTTATATATATACCAGGCGATGAGGCTCGCTTAAACGCTGAAAGTGCTGATAGCTTCTACCCGCGATTTTATTATGCCGGCAGAAGCTATTTTATTTTTTAAGGAGGATTTTCTTGGACAGCTACAGCGATCTGAAAAAAGAAGTTTTAAAAGAGCTGCTGGCCGTTGGGTCTTTTGCCTCTCAGAGAGAGGCGCCCCACCTTGCCTCGTATATCAGAGAAGCAGGTGAAAAACTCGGCCAGGACGTGTTCAACCTGGTTGTGCTCGGAGAATTTAAAAGAGGGAAGACGACTTTTATAAACGCCCTGCTGGGGGCGGAACTCCTGCCGTCAGCCGTGGTGCCCCTGACTTCAATCGTGACCATGGTCCGTTACGGTGAAATCGTAAAGGCGGAAGTCGTCTTTTTAAACGGCGATAGGTTATATGTCAGCCTTGCGGAGGTGCCCGGCTATGTTACCGAAGAAGGGAACCCGGGAAACGCAAAAAAAGTAAAGCTGGTACAGCTTGAATATCCTTCTCTTTATTTGAAGGAAGGTGTAATTTTAATTGATACCCCGGGGGTGGGTTCTGTATACCAGAACAATACCGACGAGACTTATAAATTTCTGCCGAAAGTTGACGCCGCCATTTTCCTGCTTTCATCCGACCAACCTTTAAGCCGTTCCGAATGCAGTTTTTTGGAAGAAATAAAACGTTATTCGGTTAAAACATTTTTTATTTTAAACAAAATTGATTACCTTGAGCAAAGGGACAGGCTGGAAGCGTTAAAATTTGCCGAACGGACATTGGCAGAAAAAGCTGGTTTTGATGGCGCAAATATTATTCCCCTTTCAGCCAAAATGGCGCTGGAAGGCAGGGTTAAGAATGACAGCCGGATGCTGGCGGAAAGCAACCTGCCGGAATTTACAAATGTTTTGGAACGGTTCCTGTTGACTGAAAAGGGTGCGGCTGTATTAGCGGCCGCATGCAACAGAGGGCTCAGCGCGGTGGATGAGCTGACGGTGGGCATGCAGATAGAATTTAAAGCACAGGCGCTGCCCCTGGAAGAACTGCAATCAAAAATCGGACTGTTTCACCAAATGGTGGAGGACCTGAGACGGGACCAGGAGGACAACAGGTATATTTTTCAGGGGGAGATTAAGAAGGTCTACAGCGTACTGGAAAAAGAAATCATGCCCTTTCAGGAAAGCCAGAACGATAAGATTGGAAAAGACATCGATGTCCTTTTCACGGAAAATAAAAACCTGCCGGGCAGGCAGCTTCTAAAACTGTTTGAAACGCATATAGAATCGGCTATAATGGAAGCTTTTGAAAACTTGAAACCTGTAATTGAAGAAAAAGTGAAGGACGCCTTCGGGAAAGTAACTGCGAGATTTTCCGATAAAACAAATAAAGCTGTCGAAGATCTTCTGGCACAGTCCGCGAAAATTTTCAAAATTGATATCCAGGGCTTCACAAAGACAGAGCCGTTCACAGATGAGTCAAGGCTTTACTTTGTATTCGGCGAAGAACAGTCGATGCTTCTGCCGGACCCGGTCAGGATCGGCGCGATTTTTCTGCCCGGATTTATCGCAGGCCCAAAGATAGTAAGGGAAATGAAGAAGAAGATCGAGAGAGACCTGGACCGGAACTGCGGCAGGCTGAGGACTGACTACAGCGACCGCATCAGTGAAAGCGCCAGGCGTTTTCAAAAGGAACTCGCGGATAAATACGCTTCGGCCGTCGAAGGTACAGCGGCAGCACTGGCCAGGGCGTTGATGATGAGGGAAAAAAGCGAGATCGAACTAAATGAGTACCGCGCCGGATTAGACAAACAGAAAGACCTGTTGGAAGATGTAAGTTTGCAGCTGAAAGGGCTGCTCGAAAAAATAAAAATATAATTAGGTTGGTTTCAGCCGATCAATGTGCGGCTGAAGCTGCAACTCTTACATCTCACGTCTCATTTCTCACGTCTCAACGGAACAGCGGGTTTCAACACCATGGATTTTGCAATATTGTTATAAAAGTATGGCACAGAACCTATGTTCTGTGTATAATTATTCTGAGGATATTAATTGAGTATGGGTCGTGAGTACCCGGGTATTCCATTTTGGGGCGGGATCAATTCCGCCATTCCAATCGGGGACATTCCTCAGCATGCAGGAATGCTTATAAGAGAGGTGTGTCCCCATTCCGCTAACCGGAAGAAGCCGAACAATTTAGAAGTCGATCGTCAGACATCAGACGTCGGATGTCAGTAATAACTGCATTCCTTTCAGGTCTTTAACCCTTAAGATCTGTCTTCCACTCTCACGTCTCATTTCTCACGTCTCACATCTCACTGGGGGGTGATATTTTGAGGACCGGGATTGCAAACCTGCCGCTGCACGGCCACCACTGTCCGCGCTGGCTTTTTGACCGGATGGTGAAGCTCAGTTCAGCCATAATCGAGGCGGTAGTGGAAGAATACGGTCCCGGCGAAGTGCTGAAGCGTTTTTCCGACCCGTTCTGGTTTCAGGCGCTCGGCTGCGTGGTAGGGTTTGACTGGCATTCCTCCGGCCTTACCACCGTGTTATGCGGCGCCTTGAAGGAGGGGCTGCGACCCAAACAACACGCGCTGGGCCTTTACCTGGCCGGCGGCAAGGCTATGGCTTCCCGCAAAACACCGCTGGAGATTGAGGAATACGCCGACCGCTTTT
Source organism: Pelotomaculum propionicicum (assembly GCF_048984525.1). Taxonomy (GTDB): domain Bacteria; phylum Bacillota; class Desulfotomaculia; order Desulfotomaculales; family Pelotomaculaceae; genus Syntrophopropionicum; species Syntrophopropionicum propionicicum_A. Next base: position 5,847 of record NZ_JBMGJC010000017.1, on the reverse strand, counting down.
CCCTGCCGGTAAACGTGGGGTCGCTGCAGTACGCCAGCCGGATGTCGGCCAAGGTGGACAGCGCGGCACTGCAGGACGGCTTCCAAATTTACCACCATGTTTTCGCCTTTACCGCCGACGGCAGCTGGGCGGTGGTACAGCAGGGCATGGACCCGGACTCCGGCTGGGCCAGGCGCTATCACTGGCTGGGCGGCGAGGTTGACACTTTTGTCCGGGAACCCCATGCGGCAGTGTGCGGTCAGCCTGTGAAGGAAATATTGAACATGGTTGCCGGGGAGAGCGCCGGCGCCAGGGACGCCTCGCTTTACCTGGCCGGGAGGCCGGACGAGGTGGTCAGTGTGCTGAAAAAGCTGTCCGGGCTGCCGGCAGACCGGCTCAGGGTACTGGACCTGCCCGCCGCGCATCCTGTCCCGCAGGCCGGCCGCATTGAAAAAACACTGGCCAGGCTCTATGATATTCAGCCGTCCACCTACGAGGGGATGCTGGCTGTGGAAGGCGTGGGCCCGGCAGCGGTAAGGGCTTTCGCGATGGTTTCAGAGGTTGTTTATAACGCCGGGGCCAGCCGCACTGACCCCGTCCGCTACAGCTTCGCCCATGGGGGTAAGGACGGCCACCCGTTCCCGGTAAACCGCCGGGACTACGACAGCTCCATCGCCATGCTGGAAAAAGCCCTGCGCCGGGCCAAAACCGGCGACCGGTCAAACATGGACGCGCTGAAGAGGCTGTCAGCCATCAGCGCGCACTTATAAAAAAACTGGATATTGTAAATCCTAGTAAAGATTTAAATCTTAATAAATATTTAAGGAAATATATGTGATTTGATAATAAAATTATTGTTATAATTAGATAAAAATTACTAGGAGGGAAAACATGGCAACAGTTGACAATTTAAAGGCCGCGGTAGCGGGTGAATCACAGGCAAACCGCAAATACGCCGCTTTTGCCAAAAAGGCTGAGGAAGAAGGCTATACCGCTGTCGCTAAAATGTTCAGGGCGGCTTCCGAAGCAGAAGCGATCCATGCTTTATCTGAAATGAGAGCCCTGGGGGCTATTAAAACTACCGCCGAAAATTTAAAGGCCGCCATAGAAGGCGAAACTTACGAATTTACCACAATGTACCCGGGATTTATCAAAGAAGCGGAACAAGAGGGCAACAACGCGGCCAAGAAGGCCTTTCACTTTGCCAACGAGGCCGAGAAGGTCCACGCGGACTTGTATCAGAAATTACTTGATAACCTGGAAAGCAAACCCGATGTTGAGTATTATCTCTGCACGGTCTGCGGCAATGTAGTGGAAAACGGCGCTCCCGACAAGTGTCAGATATGCGGCGCGCCGGCTAAAGCTTTTAAAAATGTAGGTTAAAGCCTGAAGTTAATAAACCATCTTCTAAGTAAACACCATAAAAAAAATTTCGTTAAAAATACCTTGAGTATTATCCATGATACTTCGAGGTATTTTTTTACGCTGCCGTATGGAAAAAAATGTCCCTTTTTTGATTATTTTGGAGAAGGAAGTAGAAGATCCAGTAAGAATATAACTTGGTGATAAGACAAACAGAAAAAGGGCCAATTAAGAGATGCCCGGGGAGTTCCTGATGAAAGACGAGGAGAAGTCAAAAGAGCAGTTAATTAACGAGCTGAAAGAACTCCGCCACAGAAATTTTCGCCTGCTGGAGGAGTCCAGGGGCAGGGAAAAACATTACCTTTCCATTGCCCAGGCCGCCAGGAACGCCATCATATCTGTGGACTGCAGGGGAAATATCACTTTTTTCAATTACGCGGCAGAAACCATGTTCGGCTATTCCTCAAGGTTAGTACTGGGCAAGCCGGTAACCATAATCATGCCGGAGCGGTTCCACGAAGTGTGTCAAAAAGGCTTGGAACGGTTTATCAGGACCGGGGAGTCGGATTTCATAGGTAAAACGATAGAAATATCCGGCTTGAAAAAGGACGGCGGCGAATTTCCCGTTGAAATGTATATATCGAGCTGGAAAGCAGGCAGCGAGACTTACTTTACAAGCAATATCCGGGACATAACCGAGAGAAAACAGGCGGAGGACGAGTTAAAGTCTGCGAAAGAACAGCTTGAATCGTTTATTAATAATTCCGCCGACGCTATTGCCATATGGGACCGTGAAGGTACCATATTACAGATTAACAAGGCTTTTGAGGACACATTCGGCTGGGCTGTATCTGAATTAGACGGAATGAAACTGCAGATGGTCCCGGAACACCTGCTGGAAGAGGCCAGGGGATATATACAAAAAGTAACGATGCAGGGAAAGGCGGTCGCTTACGAGGCTGTACGCCGGAGAAAAGACGGCAGCCTGCTCGAAGTGGCCATAACGCTGACGCCGATCCGGGATACTGCCAGGAACATTGTCGCCGTGGCCAGCACCTGGAGGGATATTACCGAACAGGTCAATATGAACAGGGAAAAACAGAGGCTCATGGAGCAGACCGCCAGGGCCCAGAGGCTGGCGTCCTTAAGCACTATATCAGCCGGCATCGCCCACGAGATCAACCAGCCCCTGAACACTATGAAAGTTATTGTTGACGGGATGCTGTACTGGCATAAGAGGGGCCGCACCCTGGAGCAGGAAAGGGTACTGAAGAATTTACAGAAAATCTCGGCACAGGTCGGCCGGGTGGATGAGATAATTAAGCACATGCGCTCTCTTGTGGGCAGCGGCAGCGCCACGGAAATGGAGCTGTGCAACTTGAATAACGCCGTTAGCGGGGCGCTGGGCGTACTCGGCCGGCAGCTGACTTCACATAAGATTAATGTGGTTAAAAAATTGGCGAAAGACCTGCCAGGAGTATATGGCAACAAAAACAGGCTGGAAGAAGTAGCGATCAACTTGCTGGTCAACGCGATGCAGGCTTTAGACAAGGCCGCCGTGGAGGATAAAGAGATCACTTGCAGCACTAATGCCGCGGGAGAGAAAGTGATAATGGAAATCAGCGACAACGCGACCGGCATCAGCGACGATATAAAAGACGGCATTTTTGATCCTTTTTTTACGACCAAGGAGACCGGGGAGGGAATGGGCCTGGGGCTGTCCATCGTCCAGACTGTTTTGTCCGGCTTCAGCGGTCAGATCGAAGCCTTTAACAATGAAAAAGGCGGGGCGACTTTCAGGGTTGAACTGCCGGTGAAGAATTAAATTTGGGCGGTGTTGTATTTGCATATCCTGCTTGTTGATGATGATCAGGACAGCCGGACGAACGTGGGTGAATTTTTGCGGGAACTCGGGCATGAAGTAACCGAATGCGGGGACGGAGAGTCAGCGCTGAAGACTTTTCAAGCCGGGAACATGCAGATGATCCTGTCCGATATAAAAATGCCCAGGATGTCCGGGATAGAACTGCTGCGGGAGCTGGCCCGGCACCCCGCCAGGCAGGATTTTGACGTTGTGCTTTTTACCGGCTACGGAGATGTGGAAACGGCCGTTGAAGCATTAAGGGCGGGAGCTTACGATTACCTCTTAAAGCCCATCAACGTTGAAGAACTGGCGGCGGTGACCGGGCGTGTGGAGGAACGCCAGGCGCTGCGCCGGGAAAACAAAATCCTTAACGATAAATTTGATACTGTCGTTAATGAGGCGACCCGGGAGACCAGGCAGGAACTGACACGCCTCCAAAAAGCCTACTTTGAATCTGTCGGCCTTGGCATCATGGGCATCTTCTCCGGGCCGATGAAAAAAGTAATCCAGCTGGCCCAAAAGCTTCAGGACGACCGTTCGGTCCCCGTTCTAATCGAGGGCGAGACCGGTACGGGCAAAGAATTAATCGCCAGGTATATCCACTATAATTCCGGCGACCTTACGGCTCCATTTGTCGATCTGAACTGTGCCGCGATCGTTCCCAGCTTATTTGAAAGTGAATTATTCGGCTATGAGGCCGGGGCGTTTACCGGAGGCCAGGCCGGAGGGCAAAAAGGAAAACTGGACCTGGCTAAAGGGGGCACAATTTTCCTGGACGAGTTTGTGGAGATCCCCGTTAACCTGCAGGCTAAACTGCTGCGTGTAATCCAGGAAAAAGAGTTTTACCGGGTTGGCGGGTTGAAAAAAATTGCCGCCGACGTGCGTATTATATGTGCCACCAATGTGGATATCCAGAAAAAAATGAAGGAAGGGTCTTTCAGGCAGGACCTGTACTACCGCCTCAGCGTGGGACATATATACCTGCCGCCCTTAAGGCAGCGTGTTGACGACATACTGCCCCTGGCCGGAATGTTTTTAACGGAATACGCCGGAGAAAAGAAAAAAGGTTTTAGAACAATCAGCCGTGAGGCGGCTCAAATGCTGCTCTCATATCATTGGCCGGGCAATGTGCGGGAATTAAAAAATGTCGTGGAGTGGGCTGTGATCATGTGGGATGACGATGAACTGAAGCCCGCTCACCTGGGCATCCTGCAAAAAGACCGGTTATACCGGGCAGTTGATGAAAACAGCGGCGCCGGAACATTGGACTATGAAAATTTCTCCCTCCCGCCAGGCGGCCTGCCGCTGGAAGAATTCTACAACAATATTATTTTGAAAACAATGGAGATGTTTAAAGGTAACAAAACCGAGACAGCCAGGTACCTCGGCATCTCGCGCCGCTCTCTTTACTGCAGGCTCGACCGCCTGGGCAAATAACATGTACGGATAGGTACATTTGTACGTATCCGTGCACCGATACGTTCATTTAAATAATTGAGTATCATCACGGCAAACACAATATTTGATTGTCTCAAGAATTCTTGAATCCTGCCTGTTAAATTTTTTAAAGCCAGCTGCTACAACATATGGGATATTTTGCTGTCACTGCCCTGCTACAGGTGGTAGACCGTAAAAATATCCTTTTCTTTTTATGCAAATGTTGTTTCAACGCTGGCACGTACTTTGCTAGTAAATTTGATTGCCAAAAAGCCGATTAATATGTAAATAATTGAAATTAGTTTATTGCAAGCGCAAACTGGCTAATTTCCCGGACTGGGAGGAAAGTAATGAATATCCTGCTGATCGACGACGACGCGGATTGCCTGGACGGCCTTGCCACCGTCCTGGAACCCGCCGGACACAACTGTAATGCTTACACCGTACCGGAAGCGGCCCTGGCAGCTTATCAGAGAAACCAGCACCATGTTGTTATTACTGATATGAAAATGCCCGGTCTGAGCGGTATCGATGTCCTGAAAAAAGCCCGCTCTATAAATCCTGAAGCAAAGGTGATTATTGCCACCGGATACGGTGATGTGGAGACAGCTATAGCTGCTCTGAATAACGGGGCTTACGCTTTTTTCGGCAAGCCGATCAACTTAAACGAGTTAATGGACACCCTGGAAAAAATCGAATACGAGCTGAGCGGGCAGAAAAAGGCTAAAATTGAGCACGCCCGCCTCACCATGGAGTATGCGCGTCTGAAACAAGCATACGAAGATTTGTTAAAGATATTGAAGAAAAATTCCGACAATTAAACAGGTTTGTTGTACAGGGATTTAAAAGTAAAGATTAATCCGAAAAAAGGTTTAAATACGAGGTGACGACTATGGCATACGGTGATTTTGAAGAAAAGCTGGAAATGGTCAAATGTTTTTTGAATGACAGCCGGGAGATGCTGGACGACGTAGAGCCGCAGATAATAGCCATGGAAGAAAAAGCGCTGACCGTGGGAGAAATAGACGAGGCCATCCTAAACGCCATCTTTAGGCTGTTCCACTCGCTCAAAGGATCGGCGTCATTCCTAGACCTGCAGACCATCATCAGCGTGACCCACGAAGCAGAGACCCTGCTTGACATATTCAGGAGCGGGCAGGCCGTAATAAAACCGGCCCACGTGGACCTTTTAATCAGGACCACCG
>NZ_JBMGJC010000016.1:0-83347 GCF_048984525.1 Pelotomaculum propionicicum | reverse complement strand
GTCTGGCGCAAGATCCTGCGCGGCGTCAACGCAGCCATGGACGGGGTAATCGGGCCGCTGAACGTGGCGGCCGAGTATGTGGACCGGATCGCCAGGGGCGACATCCCGCCGAAGATCACCGAGGAATACAAGGGTGACTTCAACGAAATTAAGAATAACCTGAACAGCTGTATCGACGCCATCAGCGGCCTGCTGAATGAAGCGGAAAACCTGATCCAGTCCGTGACGGAGGGTAACCTGGACGCCCGCGGCAACGCGGCCGGATTTGCCGGCGACTGGGGCAAGCTGGTCAATAACATGAACGGTTTGATCGAGGCTGTGGCCAACCCGATCTATGAACTGATGTCTATCTTCAGAAGGATGGCGGACAACGATTACAGCCAGAGCATGGTGAAAGAGTACAGCGGCGCCTGGGACGACCTCAAGAACGCCACCAACAACGTCCGCGCCCGCATACTGCGTGTGGTGGAGATAGTCAGCAATGTCAGCGAGGGCAACCTGGCCGACCTGGAAGTGCTGAAAAAAATAGGCCGCAGGAGCGACAACGACGAGTTAGTCCCCGCCCTGATCAAAATGACCGAAGCCATACAAAGCCTGGTCAATGACGCCAACATGCTGGCAGGCGCCGCGGTGGCCGGCAATCTCGGCACCCGGGCCGACGCCGGCAGGCACAGCGGCAGCTTCCGCCAGGTTATAGAAGGAGTTAACAACACGCTGGACGCCATGGTAAGGCCAATCGGCGAAGCCACCGAATGCCTCAAAGAAATGGCCGGCGGCAACCTCGATGTAGCGGTAAAAGGGGAATACCAGGGCGAGCACGCAATAATTAAAGACGCGCTGAACGGAACTATAGACTCTATTAATGAAATACTGAGCCAGGTATTTATCTCAATCGACCAGATGGCCGTGGGGTCCAGGCAGGTTTCCGATTCCAGCCAGTCCCTGTCCCAGGGCGCCGCCGAGTCTGCCAGCACGATGGAGCAGATCACTTCCTCGATGCATGAAATGAACGCGCAGACCAAGCAAAACGCTGAAAACGCGGCCCAGGCCAACAACCTCGCCGATCAGGCCAGAGGCAACGCGGAAAGAGGCAACGAGCGGATGACCCAGATGGTCAGCGCCATGGTCGATATCAATGAATCGGCCGCCAATATATCTAAAATAATCAAGGCTATCGACGAAATTGCCTTCCAGACCAACCTGCTGGCTTTAAACGCGGCGGTTGAAGCAGCCCGCGCCGGCAAGCACGGCAAGGGGTTCACCGTGGTGGCCGAGGAAGTAAGGAATTTAGCCCAGCGCAGCGCAAAAGCAGCCAAGGAAACTGCTGAAATGATCGAAGGTTCCATCCAGAAAACCGAGGTAGGCACAAAAATAGCCGAAGAAACATCAAGTGCCCTGGAGGAAATTGTCAGCGGCGCCACTAAGGTAACGGACCTGATCAGCGATATAGCCGCGGCTTCCAGGGAACAGGCCCACGGCATAGGCCAGATCAACGAAGGTTTAAGCCAGGTTGACCAGATTACCCAGCAAAACTCGGCCGGATCTCAGGAATTGGCCGCCGCCAGTGAAGAGATGATGAGCCAGGTGGAGATGGTTAAACAGATGCTTGGCAAGTTCAAGCTTAAAGACCAGGCTTCCTCATACACTTCTATGGCAGGAATGCCGGCAGCGACGGGACAGGGGTACCCGAAAAAACAGGGGCAGCTGCACCTGGCCCAGAAAAAAGTCGGGGGCGTAAAAGGTTTCTAAAAGCTGTCGCCATAATTCCCCGGTCTATTCAGTGCCTTTAGGCGGCAACAAGAATGTTAAAAAAATAAGGTGTTTGCCATTCTAAAATCAGCAAAATCCTAATAGCCATATTTGGCAATATGGTCTATAAAGATATAGTAGTTTTAGAAATCATGTGGGTGTTAAGTAGGGGGAAATATACTTGTATAAGGTAGCCTGTGCGGTATGCGGCAAAATCAGTTTTACCTCGGTCAGGGTCCAGTGGCTGACCAAGCCTTTTTGCCCGTACTGCGGCGGAGCTCTCAAACAAAAAGAAATACAGGATAACAACGACACCCTGGCAAAAGAAGTTCCACCGTTATCAGCAAATTCTTCTTAGAAGCCCTGTTTACACGAATTTTAGTATGCAGGGTGGCGACACAGGACAAATGTTTATAGAGAGCCGTTTAAGGCTCTTTTTTTTTGTAATATTTTGTTTGGACCGGCATATGATGAATTAATTCAGGACCGATCACTTTTTAAGGGAGTGACAGAATTGGAGGAAAAGCCGAGGCACAGCGTGGCCGTCTACGGGCGTAAACAGCTTGTGATGGAAGGAGTTAAACAGGTAGAGAGTTTTGATGAATCCGAGATAGTCCTGGAGACAAACATGGGCATGCTGGTTTTAAAAGGTGAAGGGCTGAATATAACCCAGCTCAGTAAGGACACAGGCAGCCTGGCCGCGGAAGGGAATTTCAACTCGTTTCAGTATACGGAAAACAAGGCCAAAGGCGTGAGCAAGGGTATTCTGAAAAGGATATTTAAATAAAAAAATATTGAGCGAAAGCGCGTAAAGCGCTTTTTTTTACAAGGGGGACTTTTCTTGGAGCCGCTGTTGAGCCAGGCGCGTGCTTTTTTTATGACAATCGGCATAGGAATACTGGCTGCCTTTTGTTATGACTATTACCGTGAAATCAGGAGAGCGTTCAGGTTTAAAAAAATCGGCACCTTCCTGGGCGACCTGATCTACTGGCTGATAACGACGGTAATTGTATTTTTGCTGCTGCTCGAGGCAAACTGGGGAGAAATGCGGATGTATGTTTTCCTGGGACTCGGCCTGGGGGCGCTGCTTTACTATTACCTTTTAAGCAAATCCGCCAGCCGCCTGGTCAGGATAAAGTTTTATATAATCCACAGGGTATGCAGCTTGATCGTGAAAATTATTTCTTTTATCTGGAATGCCGTCCTTTCCCCTTTTCGCCTGTTCATACTGTTAATTACCTACCCGCTGCGGTTTATAAGGCTGCACTGTAAAAAGACCGGGCGCAGGCTTAAGACCGGCTTTCGGAATTTTGCCGGGGGGATAATTAAAAGTAGCACAGGCGCTGTTAGACCGGCCATGGCCCGCCTTGCCTTCTGGAAGAAGAAAAAGGAGTAAAGGAAATAAAATCGGGGACATTCCTCGCATGCAGGAATGCCTGTGAGAAAGGGGTGTCCCCGTTCCTATGTGAGATGTGACCCCATTCAGCTAACCGGATTAACAAAAAATCCCCATCAGAAAAAGGAAAGACATTGTTTAATGCCGAATGGTTTTGGTGAAAGGGAGGGTGCAGCATGGATGAATCGCTATTTAAGACGTTGATGTTCGCGGGCGAGGGAGATGAAAACCTGGACGAACTGATCGAAAAGGGTTATTTTAAGATAATTGACGGATCCGTATGCCGGACCAACAAATTTCTGGAGGAAACAGGCCGGTTTATTGACGATAAGAAGGAGCGCCTTTACCAGGCGGTAAAGGAGTTGGGCAGCGCGGAGAATATGGAAGAAGTTATGGAGAAGGCGGGTATAATGGACTTTATCACCTTTATCTTTGTCGCCGAGGAACTGGTTGGGGAAGGGAAGCTGGTAAAAGACAAGGTAAAAAACGTTGTGCTGAAGCAGTGACAAAAAATACGGTTTAAGCCGGGGGCGCAGATGCCTCCGGTTTTTTTGCGCTTCGGTGATGGTAAATTTTACTTTTTTAATATTAAACGAGGAATTATGGAGATATATGTAGTATTATGTAATATTGTATTTATAAACTAAATATTAACATGGCATAGGTTATAGACGGTATCTTGCGCATTAACCCGTTTTATTAAAATAATCTAATATTTTACCCTAAACTAATAACACAAAAAATACGAATTATTTAACATACCATTTTCTTACTGCCAAACGTCTTAAATTTTGAGAGCAGGTAACTATGAAAAATATTAATTGCAATCCAGAGGCGGCAATGGTCCCGGAAACAAAAAATTCCCTGGTATCTTTTGTGGATTTGACTGATGAAAAAGCGGCAGAAGAAGAACTGCTGGACACCAGGCAAAAGCTCTTATCTATAATAGAATTTTTGCCGGATGCCACATTTGTCGTCGACCAGGCTAGAAAAGTCATCGCCTGGAACAGGGCTATTGAAGATATGACCGGAATTCACAAGGAGGATATTATCGGCAGCGGTGATTACGCTTACGCCATACCGTTTTACGGAGTAGCAAGGCCGATATTAATCGACCATGTTTTTGAGGACGAGAAAAGCGGCCGGTATCAATATAAACTGCACTACCAAAAAGAGAAAAATACACTTTTTGCCGAAGAATTCGCGCCTGCCTTGTTTGAGGGCAGGGGCGCCTATGTTTGGGTAAAGGCCTCTCCCCTGTTAGACGTTGAAGGCAATATTGTTGGAGCAGTTGAGTCCATTCGGGATGTCACGCAAAACCGCATAGTTGAAAATGAACTGCGCGCCAGCCAGGAACGGTACCGGGCACTGTACCATGCCTTTGGCGGCGGAGTCATTGTTTTGGGCAAAAATAACCGCATTGTTGAAATTAATAAAGCTGCTTTAGACATCCATCAAATTCCGGACGGAGAAGACCCCGACCACTTTTTTTGCCGGTTGGATTACTTTGATGAGAATGGTTTGCCGTTAAGTTTCGCAGAACTTCCCACAGCCAGTGTAATGGAATCCGGAAAGTCAATTCATGGTATAGTAATTGGCTTTAAACGCAAAGGTGCGAATAAAACCGTCTGGGTCCAGTCAAATTCAGTGCCACTTTTTGACCGCTGCGGCCAGGTAGAGGGAGTAGTGGTTACCTTGATGGATATCACCACCAGGAAAGAGATTGAAACCGAGCTGGCCAGGCGGAATGAATTTTCAGAGCAGATCCTGCAGACATCCGGTATAATAATCCTGGTCATCGACACCAGCGGCAAAATATTAATATTTAATCATTTTGGGGAGCGCCTTACCGGCTACCGGGAAAAAGAAATTGTGGGCAAAGACTGGCTGGACACCTTGATCCCAAAAAAAGAACAGGGTAAATTAGCCGGTATAATCAATGAAATTAAAGAAAAAGGTTACGCCAAAGGTGAAAATTTTGTACTCGGCAGGGATAACCGGGAAATCCTTGTTAAGTGGAACGCCTCCATCCTCAACAGCTCAACAAACGGAGAGCAGGGATTTCTTGTGGTCGGGCATGACGTTTCCAAACTGCGGACGGTGGAAGCCCAACTGATCCAGGCCCAGAAAATGGAGGCTGTAGGGCGCCTGGCCGGCGGTATTGCCCATGATTTCAACAATATTTTAACCGGAATAATCGGAAACGCCTCATCGATACTAACAGATATTACGCCTGATTGTGAATATTATGAAGCGTTAAGAGAGGTCGAAGATTCCGCGCTGATGGCAGCGGATATTGTAGAAAAGCTTCTCGGTTTCTCACGCAAGTCCCTGATGAAGTCCGCAGTTGTAAATGTCAACGATAACATTAATGAAGCTTATAAAATTATTAAGCGCACCATAGATCCCCGCATTATTCTAAAAACCAGGCTTGAAGATAATTTATGGCCGGCCGCGGCAGATAGAACCCAGATCACACAGGTATTGATCAACCTCTGCCTGAATGCCCAGGACGCCATGCCGGACGGTGGCTCTATTACCATCAAAACAGAAAATATTATTTTAGATGAAAACTCCTTAAAGAGCCAGCCTTCATATGTCCGTGCCGGTGAATTTGTGAGGATATCAGTTGCGGACACCGGCTGCGGCATGCCTGCGGAAGTCCAGGAACAGGTATTTGAACCGTTCTTTACTACGAAGAAAGCAGGCCACGGCACCGGTCTCGGCCTGGCCATGGTCTACGGTATCGTCAAACAGCAGGAAGGGTGGATAAACTGCCACAGTGAAGTTGGGCAGGGGACAACCTTTACCATATGCCTGCCGCGTGCGGTCCTCAGCCCTCTCCCGGTTTCGCCGGACGAGGTTCCCGACAGAAAAGCTCACATATCCGGCAGCAAAACGGTACTGGTCGTGGAAGACAACAGGATAGTCAAAAACTTTATTAAAAGGATACTGTCAAGAAAAGGCTTCCAGGTTATCATAGCCGGAGACGGCAAGGAGGCCGTGGACCTTTACCGCCTGGGATGGAAAAACATTGACCTGGTTTTGCTTGACATGACCATACCAAGGCTCAGCGGCAGGGATGCCTTAATTATCATGAAAAAAATAAACCCGTCAATAAAGGTGCTTCTTACCAGCGGCTATTTGTTCAGCGATAAGGAGGAGCCTCTTTTATCAAAATACCGGTTTTTGCATAAGCCTTTTACTGAAAACGATCTGCTTAAACAAATGGAAAATTTGCTGTATGCGGGGAAAAAGTGATTTAAAAAGAGGTGATTACGGATCCATGGACTGTTCCAGGATGAAAGAAATTGTTGAGACGGGGAACCTGATCAGGAAAAATGTTCACGATTTAAACAATTTATTAATGGTTGTGGAAGGCAACATCAGGATGATGGATTGTGATGACCGGGAACTGGTCTCTGAGAGCCTGGAATCACTCAAAGAGTGCAGGCAGATTATTAAATCCTTTTTCAGCGCGGGATGTAAATTAAAGGATATGGGGAGCTAAATATGGCCCGGATATTAATAGTTGAAGACAACCTTAAAGTACAAAGGCTGCTGCAGCGCGCCCTGGAGGGGTATGCAGCAGATACGGCGGCCAGCGGCAGGGATGCGTTGGCAAAAATCAGCTCGGATAAATTTCAGGCGGTTTTGCTCGACGTTATCCTGCCTGATGCAAGCGACCTGGAGCTCCTGAAAAAGATAAAGCATATCCAGCCTCACTGCCAGGTAATAGTGATGACAGGGCACGGCAGCGTTTCATTGGCCGTCAGCGCGATAAAAAGCGGCGCCTACGATTTTATCGAAAAGCCGTTCAACCCGGCTGAGATCAGAAAGCTGTTGGCCATGGCCATAGGTGAATCGCGCAGTGATGATGGCTATTTGCCTGAAAAAATAACCTCGCTGGCGGAGGACATTGGCTTTGCAGGCTTTGAAAGCAGGGAAATACAGGAGTTATTGCTGACAGCCTATAAAATATCCGGTAAGGACCTGAGCGTCCTCATCTGTGGTGAGACCGGCACCGGTAAGGAACTGCTGGCGCGGTTTATACATGCCGCTTCGATGAGGGCAAGCGGGCCGTATGTCCCCGTTAACTGCGGGGCTTTCACGGAAAACCTGGTTGAAAGCGAACTTTTTGGACATGAAAAGGGGGCTTTTACCGGGGCGGACCGGCTGCGCCGGGGATGTTTTGAACTGGCCGACAGGGGAACGATTTTTCTCGATGAGATTGGAGAAGCTTCATTGAGCCTCCAGGCCAAGTTTCTGAGGGTACTGGAAACCGGTGAGTTCCAGCGGGTGGGGAGTGAACGTTTTATTACCGCCGATGTCAGGGTGCTGGCAGCCACGAACATAGACCTGGCGGCGGCTGTCAGGAATAAGACTTTTCGCGAGGACCTTTATTACCGCCTGGCGGCGGTATGCCTGCAGGCGCCTCCGCTGCGCAGGCGCGGGGACGATATCCTGGCCCTTGCCTATTATTTTCTCCAGCGGGCTTCTGAATCCGGGAAAATACCGTCTTTATCCGCTGAAGCAGTCAAAATTATTATGGAATACCCATGGCCGGGAAACGTGAGGGAACTTTCCAACGCCGTTAAACACGCCGTGGCGCTGGCCGAAGGTGGGACAGTATGGCCCGGGCACCTGCCGCCACACCTGAGGCAGGCCAGGAATATAGGGTTTAATAATGTTATCAGCCGGGATAAAGAAAGCGCCGAGCCCCCGCCCAGCATGGTTGAATATGAAAAGACGGCTATAATTGCGGCCCTCAAATACTGCCGGGGCAGTATCCCGGAAGCCGCATCCATCCTGGGTATAGGCCAGGCCACCTTATACAGGAAGATTAACAGGATGAACATAACCACCGGCTAAAATTTTATCAAAATGATAAAGTGGTTTTTATCAAAATGATAATTTTGTTTATAGATTATTTTAAAAAGTCCGGTTTTAAAGGGACGACGCCACCAGTTAATGGTAATAACTGGTGGCATTTATTTTGCGTTACCAATAGCTGGTATATAGGATTTAAAAATTTGCAATTACGCCTTTGAATATAACCGTATGCGGAAGGGGGAAGGTCATGAATATTTTGCTGGTTGATGATGACGCGGATTGTCTGGAAGAACTGGCCTGTATCCTGGCGCCTGCCGGGCACCAGTATGAACAGTTTACTGTCCCGGAAAAAGCCCTGGAATGTTATGGGCAAAAACAATATGACATGGTTATTACAGATATGAAAATGCCGCGTTTAAGCGGGATAGATGTACTCAAAAAAGTCCTTTCCATCAACCCCAAAGCGGTGGTGGTCATTATAACCGGTTTCGCGGAAATAGAAACAGCCATCGCCGCGCTGAACAGCAGGGCATACGCTTTGCTGGAAAAACCTGTGGCAAAGGAGCATCTGATCGAAATCCTGGAAAAAGCGGAAGCAGAGCTTTTTGAACAAAAAAAAGCGGCTGTTGAACACTCTCAGCTGGTTAAAGAACACAAATATTTAAAAGAAGTGTGCCAGACTTTAGTAAATCTGTACAGGGTTGAATACCGGGACCTGTAAAGACGAAAAACTGTCGCGAAAGGTACCGCTAGTAAGCTTGACAGACCAACAAAAATCAATTTGTGAAAAAACGGAGGTGAGAATAAATGGCTTTAAAAGAGAAACTGGACGCGGACCTGCTGGAAGAGGACTACGAGGAGGACGAAGATACCCAGGTGGACAAGTTCCTGACTTTTATCTTGTGCCAGGAAGAATACGGAATTGAGATCAGGTATGTAACGGAAATCATCGGCATCCAGAACATTGCCGAGGTGCCTGACATGCCCCACTACATAAAGGGGGTCATCAACCTCCGGGGCAAGGTCATCCCGGTTATGGACGTGCGCCAGCGATTCGGCCTGAAGGAGCGTGAATACGACGACCGCACCTGCATCATCGTTATCAATATAGATGAACAGTCAGTCGGGCTGATCGTCGACCGGGTATCGGAAGTTTTAGACATCCCCGAAGCGCAGGTCGAACCGTCTCCCAAGGTAAAAAGCGGGGAAAGCAGCCGCTTCATCCAGGGTATGGGCAAGGTCGGCGACCACGTGAAGATCCTGCTCAACGCCCACCAGCTGCTTTTTGATATGAATAAGGGAGATGATTAGTAAAAAAGGGAGCTCCATACGACAATGTTAACCTTAAAGCACAGCCTGGTGCTTTAATCAGGTATAGAAATTAGAGTAATGGTATAGAGTTTAATTTTTCAATAAGTAATGGAAGGGGAAGTACTAATGAACAACAACGCGAGACTTGGAACAAAAATAGTGATGGCATTTTGCACTGTAACCGCTGTTATAGTAACAGCCGTATTGGCAGTCTATTTTGCGCAGTCCCCAATAGTCCTGGCCGCGGCAATTATTATTGGAAGCGCATTGGCAATCACTGCGGGATTTATCTTAAAACGCAGCATCACAGCCAGCATCGACAGCCTGGTGACAGAGTGCGGCCGGCTGGTTGGTGAAGCCAGGGAAGGCAAGCTGGACGCCCGGGGCGATATCAGTAAAGTTGATTCTGAATTCCGGGGAATTATCCAGGGTATGAACGATACCCTTGACGCGGTCATTGGGCCTCTTAACGTGGCGGCTGAATATATAGACCGGATCAGCAAGGGCGACATCCCGCCGCGCATCACGGACACCTACCACGGTGACTTTAACGAGATTAAAAACAACGTGAACGGCTGCATTGATGCGGTAAGCGGGCTGCTTAAAGAAGTGGAAGGTTTAATCCACGCGGTGGAAGAAGGCAGGCTGGACACCCGCGGCAACGCGGCGTGCTATACCGGCGACTGGGGCAAACTGGTCGGCGGTATGAATGAACTGATCGAAGCTGTGGCCAGCCCGGTTAACGAACTTATCGTTGTCTCAGGGAAGATGGCGACAAACGATTTCAGCCAGGAAATGGCCGGTGACTACGCGGGCGCCTGGAACGACCTGAAGAACAGCACCAACGCCGTACACAGGCAGATGGCAAGGATCCAGGAGATATTGAACAATATCAGCCACGGCAGCCTGGTCGACCTGGACAGGTTGAAGGAAATCGGGCAGAGAAGCGAAAAAGACCGGCTAATCCCGACTTTCATCAGGGCGATGGAAGCAATCAAAAGCCTTGTGAAAGATACAGACACACTGGCTGATGCGGCAGTGAAAGGCGATATCCATACCAGGGCTGACGCAAGCATGCATGAAGGCGATTTTCGCAAGGTAATCGAAGGGGTAAACAAAACTCTGGATATTGTAGCCGCGCCAGTAGAAGAACTTCTGGTTATTCTCAAACAAATGGCTGTTAACGACCTGAGCAAAAAGATGGACAAAGAGTATGCCGGCATCTGGGATGAGCTTAAAAATGCGACTAACGATTTGAACGCGCGGCTGACAAATATACGAAACACAGTAATTAAGGTCAGCAAAGGTGACCTGAGCGATGCTGAAATGTACAGCAAGGTTGGTCGCAGGAGTGAAAACGACGAATTGGTGCCGGGCTTTATCCGGATGCACGGCGCGATTCAAAAGCTGTTGGACGACGCCGGTACTTTGGCTGAGGCGGCTGTGGAAGGGAAACTGGACGCCCGTGCCGACGCCGGCAGGCACGAAGGGGAGTACCGCAATGTCATCGAAGGATTTAACAGCACCCTTGACGCGGTAGTCGGGCCTTTGAACGTGGCGGCCGAGTATATAGACCGGATCAGCAAGGGCGACATTCCTCCGCGCATCACAGACACCTACTACGGCGACTTCAACGAGATCAAAAACAACGTGAACGGCTGCATTGACGCGGTAAGCGGGCTGCTCAAAGAAGTGGAAGGTTTAATCCACGCGGTGGAAGAAGGCAGGCTGGACGCCCGCGGCAACGCGGCGGCCTATGCCGGCGACTGGGGCATACTTGTCGGCGGTATGAACGGCCTGATTCAGGCTGTGGCTAATCCGGTTAATGAGCTGTTAGTTGTTTTAGGACAGATGGCAACAAATGATTTAAGTACAGAAATGGTCAGTGAATATTCGGGCTCCTGGAACGACTTGAAAAACAGCACCAACGCGGTACACAGGCAAATGACAAGGATCCAGGAGGTAATGAATAATATCAGCCATGGCAGCCTGGTCGACCTGGAAGATTTAAAGAAAGTCGGGCAAAGAAGCGCAAATGACGATCTGATCCCGGCTTTTGTCAGGGCCATGGAAGCAATCCACAACCTTGTGGCCGACACGGATATGCTCGCCAATGACGCGGTAAAGGGCAAACTTGACACCAGGGCGGATGCGGCAAAACACGTAGGCGACTTCCGCAAAGTTATAGAAGGGGTTAACAACACGCTTGATGCTGTTATAGGACCTTTAAACGTGGCGGCTGAGTATATAGACCGGATCAGCAAGGGCGATATCCCGCCGAGAATTACCGAAAACTATCAGGGTGACTTCAATGAGATCAAGAACAATCTAAACGGTTGTATCGATGCTGTAAACGGCCTGATTAAAGAAACAGACGTTTTAATCAAGGCTGTCGGTGAAGGCAGGCTTGACACCCGCGGCGACGCCCAGTCCTTTACCGGTGACTGGGGCCGGCTGGTGGGCGGTATGAACGGCCTGATGGAAGCTGTAGCCACGCCGGTTGACGAGCTGATCTCAATCCTGCGCCAGATGGCTGTTAACGACCTGAGCAAAAAAATGGATAAAGAATACACCGGTATCTGGGACGAGCTCAAACATGCGACCAACGACTTGAACGCGCGGCTCACCAATATTAGAAATACGGTTATAAAAGTCAGCAAAGGCGACTTGAGCGACGCTGAATTGTACAACAGGGTTGGGCGCAGGAGCGAAAACGACGAACTGGTGCCGGGCTTTATCAGGATGCACGGAGCGATCCAAAAGCTTCTGGACGACGCCAATATGCTGGCCAGGGCAGCGGTGGAAGGCAAGTTGGGTACCAGGGCTGAGGCTTCTCAGCATGAGGGCGGGTACCGGCAGATAATCGAAGGTGTCAACAATATGATGGACGCGGTAATCCACCCGATCAACGAAGCGGCGGACTGCCTCAAAGAAATGGCGGGAGGAAACCTGGACGCCAGGGTCACCGGCATCTACCAGGGCGACCACGCCATCATCAAGGAAGCGCTAAACAGCTCCCTGGAAACGCTCAACGATATTATCAAGAAAGAGGCCGTCAGGTGCCTGCAGGAGGTAGCCAAAGGCAACCTCGACGTGGCTGTGACCGGCAACTACAAGGGTGATTACGGTATTATCAAGGACGCTTTAAACACCACCGTTGAAGGCCTGAACGAAACCCTGGGCCAGGTTGCCGTCGCCATCGAGCAGGTTAACACCGGGGCCCAGCAGGTGTCGGATTCCAGCCAGTCCCTGTCCCAGGGCGCCGCGGAATCAGCCAGCACCATGGAAGAGATAACATCGTCCATGCAGCAGATGAACAGCCAGACAAAACAGAACGCCGAAAACGCCATCCATGCCAACCAGCTGGCCGGCGAGGCCAGGGGCAACGCCGAGAAGGGCAACGTGCAGATGGGCTACATGGTTAAAGCCATGGCTGAAATAAACGATTCAGCGGCCAACATATCCAATATCATCAAGGCCATCGACGAGATCGCCTTCCAGACCAACCTGCTGGCATTAAACGCCGCGGTGGAAGCGGCCCGCGCCGGCAAACACGGCAAAGGGTTCACCGTGGTGGCCGAGGAAGTGCGCAACCTGGCCCAGCGCAGCGCCAAGGCGGCCAAAGAGACCGCCGAAATGATCGAAGGCTCGATCAAGAAAACAGAGGACGGCACCAAGATTGCCGAAGAAACATCCAGGGCGCTGGAAGAGATCGTGGTTGGAGTCAGCAAGGTAACCGACTTCGTCAGCGAGATCGCGTCCGCGTCCAAGGAGCAGGCCCAGGGCATAGGCCAGATCAACGAAGGGCTGGGCCAGGTGGACCAGGTCACCCAGCAGAACTCCGCCAGCTCGGAAGAACTTGCCGCGGCCAGCGAGGAGATGTCCAGCCAGGCCGACATGGTCAGGCAGATGCTCAGCAAGTTCAAGCTGAGGAAGCAGGCCGGCAGTGCCGCCTTTGCGGCAGCAGTAAACACGGGCAAACCGTACCTGGCGCACAACAAGAGCAGGGGCGGCAAGAAGCCCAAACTTGGAGTTGTCACGGCACAGTCCGGTGGTAATGTCAGGCCGGAGGATATCGTGTCCCTGGACGATGTGGATTACGGTAATTTCTAAAACTACGGGCATCAACACCCCACTAACTTGATATAAATAATAAATTTGACTGGCTCTCATCTGATTAAAGAGCCAGTTTTTTATTGTAATACCGCAGGGCGTCTTTAATGCCGGGGCTGTAGGTGAGCTGAATCAGCCGCTCACAGGCGGCCCTGGTTTTTGTTTGCCCCGGATCTTCTGTCCAAAAGGTGGAAAAGTTTACACCGCATTAATCGGTTTTGCTAATAAGATATATTATAAATCAATCTTAATGTAATAAATAAAAACAAACGAAGAAATATAGGGTGGGAAAAGTGGCGATTGGAGCTGATATTATAAAAACCTTCATGATCAAGAATTGCTTTTACTTTTACAGGGGGTATGGAGAATGAAACTAAAGATCGGAACAAGGATAGGGATATGTTTTTCAATTCTTCTATTGCTGCTCGTAATAGTAGGTTTTGTTGCGAGTATTTCAAAGAGCACTGCCGGCAATATAATTTTGTGTGCTGTTGCCCTGTTAGCCGGCGGCGTCCTAAGTTATTTAACAACAATGTCTGTGAAAAGCTCTGTTGATTCACTGCTGGAAGAAGGCAAACGGCTGGCAGGGGCAATTGGAGAAGGCAGGTTGGACGCCAGGGGCGATGAATGCAAAGTAGACCCGGAATTCCAGGACGTTATCAGGGGAGCCAATGAAATTATTGACACAGTAATAAGGCCGCTCAATGTCTCGGCGGAGTACACCGGCCGGATAGCCAGGGGTGATCTGCCGCCGCAGATCACCGGCGCCTGCAGCGGGGACTTCAGACATGTTAAGGATAATTTGAACGCGTGCATTGAAACAATTGCCGGGCTGCGCGAGGAATCGGGCAGGCTGGTCCAGGCAGTCAGGGCTGGTAAACCTGATGTCCGCGGCAACGAGACGGTTTTCAGCGGTGATTGGGCCGGGCTGGTAAAAGACATGAACGGGCTGGCCCAAGCAGCGGCGGGCCCGGTTAATGAACTGAATACCGCCCTCAGCCAGATGGCGGCTAACGATTTCAGCCCGAAGAAATTTAAGGATTACAGCGGTGTCTGGAATGACCTTATAAATACTGTATGCGCTGTTAACAACCAGTTGGCCGGGGTTGTGGAAACTGTCAACGGTATCGGAAAAGGCGACCTCGGGTATTTGGATAACCTGAAGAAAACCGGGCCTGGAAGCGAAAAGGACCAGTTAACCCCTGCTTTTATCAGGATGGCGGAAGCAATCAAGGCCCTTGTGTCGGACACCGGCATGCTGGCAGGGGCGGCGGCGGAAGGCAGGTTTGAAACCAGGGCGGATGCCGGCAGGCACCAGGGCGAATTCCGCAAGGTAATAGACGGGCTCAACCATGCCATGGAGGCCGTGGCCGGACCGGTTGAAGAAATAATGGATAACATGCGCCAGATGGCGGTAAACGACCTCAGCAAGAAGATAGAAAAGGACCACGCTGGTATCTGGAAGGACCTTAACCTGGCCGCCAACGAACTGAACGAACACCTGACCAGTATTAAAAATACAATTATTAAGGTCAGCCGGGGCGACCTGAGCGACTCCGATATGTACAAGAGGGCCGGGCGAAGGAGTACTAATGATGATTTGGCGCCTGGTTTTATAAAAATGCATGAGGCCATCCAAAAACTGTTGGACGACACTAATAGGCTGGCCGGGGCTGCGGTGGAAGGCAAGCTGGACGCCAGGGCGGACGCTGCCAGGCACGAAGGCGATTACCGAAAGGTTGTCGAAGGGTTTAACAGCGCTCTCGACGCTGTAATCAGCCCTCTAAACGTGGCAGCTGAGTATGTTGACAGGATCAGCAAAGGCGATATCCCGCCCAGGATTACAGACAACTATAACGGCGACTTCAACGAGATCAAAATAAACCTGAACACCTGTATCGACAGTATCAACAATGTTGTGGAAGGGATGAACCAGTTATACGAGGCCCATAACGCAGGCGCCATTGACTTTTATATCCCGGAAGAGAGCTTTGCGGGAGTTTACCGGGACATGGCCACAGGCGTCAACAAAGTGGTTAAAACGCACGTCAGGAATATGTCCAAACTTTTGAAAGTAGTCGCTGCTTATGCGGAGGGCGACTTCTCCAAGGTCATGGAAAAGCTGCCGGGCAAGCAGGAGTTCGCCAACCTGAAGATGGACCAGATCAGGGGTACCCTGCAAAGCTTAATTAATGAAGTCGGCAACATGGTCCAGGCAGTTAAAGCAGGCCGGCTGGATGTCCGCTGTGACGCAAAAGCCTTTAGCGGTGACTGGGGCGGGCTGGTGGGCGGCCTGAACAGTATGATGGAGGCTGCGGCTGAGCCGGTGCGCGAGCTGATCAGAGTGCTGGAACGGACAGCGGTAAACGATTTTGGCCATAAAATCGATAAGGACTTTAACGGCATTTGGGAGGAAATGAAAGACGCCACCAACACTACAACAGAAAAACTTTCAACTATTGTCGAGGCAGTTACTAAAATCAGCAATGGAGATTTCAGCAACCTTGCTGACTTTAAAATGGTCGGCCGCAGGAGCGAGCAGGACGAATTGATGCCTTCCTTCGTTAAAATGATGGAGGCCATCAAGGCGCTGATAGCCGATGTGGATAGGATGTCGGCAGCCGCCGCGTCGGGCCAACTGGACACACTGGCCGATACCGGCCGTTACAGCGGCGAATACCGCCGGCTGATGGAAGGCATGAACGCCCTGATGAAGGCTGTAGCCGCGCCGGTCAAGGAAATTATGGACGTGCTCGCCCTGATGGCGGTCAACGACCTGAGCAAATCCGTGGATAAGGAATATACGGGCATCTGGAATGACCTCAAGGCGGCCCTTAACCGTGTCCATACTCAAGTTGAAAAAATAACGGCAACAGTAATCAAGGTATCCAGGGGTGATCTCGGCGAACTGGAATTGCTCAAAAAAGCCGGTCGGGGGTCTGATAATGACGAGCTGATACCAGGCCTGATCCGGATGCACGAGGCGATTCTGGGGCTGGTTAACGACACCGCCATGCTGGCCGCAGCCGCGGTGGAAGGAAAGCTGGGCGCCCGCGCCGACGCCGCAAAACATATGGGCGAGTACGGCAAGGTCATCGCGGGTGTCAACAACATGATGGACGCGGTAATCCACCCGATCAACGAAGCGGCGGACTGCCTCAAAGAAATGGCCGAAGGGAACCTGGGCGCCAGGGTCACCGGCACCTACCAGGGCGACCACGCCATAATCAAGGAAGCGCTTAACAGCTCCCTGGAAACGCTCAACGATATTATCAAGAAAGAGGCCGTCAGGTGCCTGCAGGAGGTAGCCAAAGGCAACCTCGACGTGGCTGTGACAGGCAATTACAAGGGTGATTACGCCATCATCAAGGACGCTTTAAACACCACCATTGAAGGTCTGAACGAAACTTTGAGCCAGGTTGCCGTCGCCATCGAGCAGGTTAACACCGGGGCCCAGCAGGTGTCGGATTCCAGCCAGTCACTGTCCCAGGGCGCCGCGGAATCAGCCAGCACCATGGAAGAGATAACATCGTCCATGCAGCAGATGAACAGCCAGACCAAACAGAACGCCGAAAACGCCATCAATGCCAACCAGCTGGCCGGCGAGGCCAGGGGCAACGCCGAGAAGGGCAACGTGCAGATGGGCTACATGGTTAAAGCCATGGCTGAAATAAACGATTCAGCGGCCAACATATCCAATATCATCAAGGCCATCGACGAGATCGCCTTCCAGACCAACCTGCTGGCATTAAACGCCGCGGTGGAAGCGGCCCGCGCCGGCAAACACGGCAAAGGGTTCACCGTGGTGGCCGAGGAAGTGCGCAACCTGGCCCAGCGCAGCGCCAAGGCGGCCAAAGAGACCGCCGAAATGATCGAAGGCTCGATCAAGAAAACAGAGGACGGCACCAAGATTGCCGAAGAAACATCCAGGGCGCTGGAAGAGATCGTGGTTGGAGTCAGCAAGGTAACCGACTTCGTCAGCGAGATCGCGTCCGCGTCCAAGGAGCAGGCCCAGGGCATAGGCCAGATCAACGAAGGGCTGGGCCAGGTGGACCAGGTCACCCAGCAGAACTCCGCCAGCTCGGAAGAACTTGCCGCGGCCAGCGAGGAGATGTCCAGCCAGGCCGACATGGTCAGGCAGATGCTCAGCAAGTTCAAGCTGAGGAAGCAGGCCGGCAGTGCCGCCTTTGCGGCGGCAGCTCTAAACACGGGCAAACCGTACCTGGCCCACAACAAGAGCAAGGCCGCCCAGAAACCCAGGCCGGGAGCTGCCCCCAAACCGTCCGCCAACAAGGTAAATCCGGAAGACATCGTCTCCCTGGAAGATGTGGATTTCGGTAAGTTTTAGTGGATTGGGGACATTCCTCGCTTGGAATCGGGGACATTCCTCGCCTGCAGGAATGCCTGTGAGAAAGGGGTGTCCCCGTTCCGCTGTCTGGTATCATGCAACGTAAGCAGTAACAGAGCATAGTCCCACTTGTTCCTTTCACTCCACAGAGGTGTAACCCATTCCGCTATCTGTAGGGCGGGATTCATCCCGCCGCTCCAATGCACCGTGGGAGCGTGTCTAGGGGACGGTTTGCCGAGCGTGTCTTGGGGACGGTTTTGTTGACACGATTTCTATTATTAAATCTCGAGACAAAAGCGTGTCAACAGAACTGTCCTCATGACACGGTCGAGAGAAAAAGCCTCTTAGAAAGAACTGTCCTCTTGACACGGTCCATTGAAATGAGCAAAGCGGATTCAACATCATGGGGACTTTGCCGACAACCCGTAGGGCGGGATTCAACCCGCCGTTCCAACTGACTCTTAAGCAGTTAATGAGTCAGTTTTATTTTTACTGCACCATTTTCCCTTAAACGATAATCGGGGACATTCCTCGCATGCAGGAATGCCTGTGAGAAAGGGGTGTTCCCATTCCGCTGTCTGGTATATCCAGTCATAAAATGCAGGATTACCCGGAAAATCCATCGAAATATGTATTCACGCAGAAAAATGTTGTTAGAAATTTCTTCTGGCTGACAAAGCGTGATCAGCTCTAAATGATATATTGACTATAGAACCAGGCAAATAACTTCCAGGGGGGATAAAAATGAGAATCCTGCATACCTCGGACTGGCATCTGGGGCGCATCTTTCACGGCATATACCTTACCGCTGACCAGGACCATGTCCTGCAGCAATTTATACAGCTAGTCAGTGATTCCCGGCCGGATGTGATATTAATCACCGGAGACATTTACGACCGGTCCGTCCCGCCCACGGAAGCGATCAAACTCCTGGACGAGACCATTTCCCGCATCCTGATGGACTACCAGATCCCCATCATATTAATCACCGGCAACCACGACAGCCCGGATAGGCTGGGCTTTGGCAACCGCTTGATGGCCAGGCAGGGACTGCACCTTATTGGACAGTTGACTGACGGGCTAAAACCGGTCGTTATAAATGATCAGTATGGCCCGGTCTATTTTTGCCCGGCTCCTTACGCCGAGCCCCCGCTGGTAAGAGAGAGGCTTTGTACGCCGGACGCGGTCAACCACGAGCAGGCCATGGTTTCTTTGATCCAACATTTATCCGCGCCTATCCCCGCAGAGGCCCGCAAGGTGATTTTAGCCCATGCCTTTGCCGCCGGCGGCGAGGAAAGCGAATCAGAGCGGCCTCTATCCGTGGGCGGCAGCGGGACGGTCAGCGCCTCCTTATTCCAGCACTTTAATTACGCGGCCCTGGGGCACCTGCACCAGCCGCAGAATGTAGGATGCGAACATGTCCGCTACGCCGGCTCATTGCTGAAATACTCGTTCTCCGAGGCGTCACGCCGGAAATGTGTGACCCTGGTGGAAATGGACGGCGCCGGCAAAACGTCGATTGAAACAATTTCCCTGACGCCCCGCCGGGACGTGCGCCGCCTGGAGGGATACTTTACAGACATCCTGGCCGGGCCTGGTAACGGGGAGAGCAGGGACGACTACATTATGGTCACCCTGCGGGATACTGGCCCCATCATGGACGCTATCGGCAAGCTGCGCCAGGTGTACCCCAACGTGCTCCACCTGGAACGCCCCTGTTTGACCGCGGGAGGGGAACTGCGCGGGCCCGGCGCCGACCAAAGGCGCCTGAACGAAGCAGACCTTTTCTCCTCATTTTTTGAACAGGTCACCGGAACACCCCTATCCGGGGAGCAGAATAAAGCTTTTGCTGAAACCCTGGAAAAATTCTACCGGCAGGAGAGGGAGGCGCAGTCATGAAACCAATTAAGCTTACCATAAGCGCCTTCGGCCCATATGCCGGCACGCAGGTAATAGATTTTACCGAGCTGGGCGAAAGGACTTTCTTTTTGATCCACGGCCCCACCGGCTCGGGCAAAACCACCATTCTCGACGCCATCTGCTTTGCCCTTTACGGGGACACCAGCGGCGCGGAGCGCAAGGGCGAACAGATGCGCAGCGGCCATGCGGACTTAACTGAACCTACCGAAATCACTTTCGACTTTGCCATAGGGGCTGATACATACCGCATACTGCGCTTCCCCGAGCAGGAGCGGCCCAAAAAGCGGGGCGAAGGGACCACCATCATGACGGCCAACGCCACCCTGTGGAAGAGGACCGGCGTCACTGACGACGCTGAAGAAGGCGCCGTCCTGGCGGTTGGCTGGAACAAGGTCACCGAGGTCGTGGAGCAGCTGCTGGGCTTTAAAAGCAGCCAGTTCCGCCAGGTGGTAATGCTCCCCCAGGGCGATTTCCGCAGGCTGCTGACGGCAGATTCAAAAGAGCGCCAGGCGATCATGGAGATCCTGTTCCGGACGGAATTTTACCGCCGCATTGAAGAGTCCTTAAAAGAGTCGGCCAAAAAGCTCCAGGCTGAAATCGAGCAGCTGAAGCATCAAAAAACATGGGTGCTGCAGAATGCCGGAGCGGAGACACGGGAGGAACTGGAACAGCAATACAGAGCAAACCTGGAGCAGCAGGCAGAAGTGCAAAAAACCATTGAGAAATGCCGCGCGGCCCTGAAAGAAGCGCAGGACCGTTTAGAAGCCGGCAGGCAGGTACGGGAAAAGCTGAAAGAGAAAGAGGGTGCGGAAAAAGCTCTCAAAGAACTGGAGCAGAATGCCGGGGAAATAGAGACAAAACGTGCTGAATTAACGCGGGCCAACCGGGCAGCCGGCCTGGCGGACGCGGAAAACCTGCTGAAGACCAGGCAGCAGGAAGCTGATAATGCTGCAACTCACCTGGAAAACAAAAAGTTTGTAAAAAATGAAGCAGAGTCAGCCTGCGAAAACGCGGCAAAAGTACTGGCGGAAGAGGAAGAAAAGGGGCCGGAGCGGGAGGCCGCCGGACTCAAAGTGGCCCAGTTGGACGCCCTTTCGGAAAAAGTCGCCGCCCTGGCCGGGGCGAACCAGGCGGTCAGCGATGCTGAAAAGAAAGTAAATGAAGCTGAAACGAGACAAAGGAACGCACAGGATTCCCTTGACGCTGTCCGCAAATCAATAGAAGAAAAATCAGCGGCATTTGCAGAGGCGAAAACCACGGCAGACCAGGCGGCAGCCCTGGAGTCAGCCTGCCGGACAGCCGAAGAGGCGGCCGCTAAAAGACAGTCCCTGGAGAAATTCCGCCGGGACCTGGCTGCAGCCCGGAAATCATACACTCTGGCTGAAAACAAACACCGGCAGGCCGAAGCCCGCCATAACGCGGCCAGGGAAGAACTGGCCGTTCTGCAGGAACAATGGAACAAGGGGCAGGCCGCCATCCTGGCTGGCGGTTTAACCAGGGGCGAGCCGTGCCCAGTATGCGGTTCACCGGACCACCCGCATCCTGCCGCGCCCGGAGCCGGCCTGCCCTCGGAGGCGGACCTGAAATCACGCCGGCAGGCTGTAATTGACCTGGAGGCCGCTCTTAGTAAAGCCAGGGATGAGTTCAGCGACATCAAGACAGTAAAATCAACAGCCCAGAGCAGGACAGAGGACCTGGAAAAAGAACTGGGCGAAAACGCCCATATTGATTTGGCTTTTTTACAGGCTAAAGCCGGCAAAGCCAGGGGGCTCTGGTCGGAGGCCCGCCAGGCGGCAGGAACTGTTTCCGCCCTTGAGGACGCGGTTAAGAAACTGAAGGAGCGGGAAGAGGCTGCCGGCCGGCAGTTAGAAGTATGCAAAAAAGAATACCAGAAAGCTTATACGGAGCTGGAAACGGCCCGGGCTGTTTTACGTGAACGCGAGTTATCCGTTCCCGAAAACCTGCGCGACGCGGCAGCTTTGAGCAAAGCCCGGCTGGAAGCCAGGCAAAAGAGGGACAAGCTTATGGCAAACTATGAAACCGCTAAAAAAGCGGCGGATGCAGCAAAGCAGGCCCTGGCCGCGGCAGCAGCGGCAGAGAATGAAGCTTTGGCAAACTGGCAGGCTGCCTTGACGCTGGCGGAAAATGAAATGCGTTCATTCCAAAAGCGCCTTGAGTCAGCGTGCTTTGACAGCCTGAAAGAATACCGGGAAGCCAGGAAAACGCCGGAAGAGATTCAAAAAACGGAAAAAGAGATCAAAGGTTTTGACGAGAGCCTCCATGCCGCCAGGGACCGCCTGGCGCGAGCTACCGGAGCGGCAGAGGGTTTAGCCGAGCCGGACCTGGACAAGCTGGCCCTGGAAGCAGCTGAAACAAAAGAAGAGCATGATCAACTGCTAATCAAGGAAGGCCGGCTTCAGACACAGGTAAAGGAAGGAGACAGGAGCCTGAAGAAGCTCCAGGAACTCGAAGGTCAGCTGAAGGGCCTGGAGGACAGATACCTGGTGTTCGGGCGAATCTCCGAAGTAGCCAACGGCAGAAACAAATACGGCCTGACCTTCCAGCGCTTTGTGCTGGGAGCGCTGCTGGACGACGTCACCATAGCCGCCACCGAACGCCTTAAATTAATGAGCCGCGGCCGCTACCACCTCCAGCGCACCACGGAGCTGGCCCGGAGAAACGCAGCCGGCGGCCTGGACCTGGAGGTCTTCGACACCTATACCGGCGCCGCCAGGAACGTGGCCACGCTTTCCGGCGGGGAGACCTTCCTGGCCTCACTGTCGCTGGCCCTGGGCCTGGCCGATGTGGTCCAGTCCTACTCGGGCGGCATCCACCTGGATACCATTTTCGTGGACGAAGGCTTCGGCACCCTGGATCCCGAATCGCTGGACTTTGCCATGCGGGCCCTGATTGACCTGCAAAAAGGCGGCCGCCTGGTGGGGATAATTTCCCATGTACCGGAATTAAAAGAACGCATCGACGCCAGGCTGGAGGTACAGCCGACTGACAGGGGGAGTGTGGCGGGGTTTAGGGTAGTGTAACAGAAAAGCGGAGATGAATGGCAATATCGATTCAAGCTCCGTCTCCATGAAAAAGTTGGGGTTCGGGGTTGGAGAATCACCTAGAAAGCGCTTTATATAATATTGTGAGCAGAATGAGATGAAAGTAAAATATAAACTAATAAGATTGCCGAGTTCAGGCATTGGTTTGTTAACCTGGATAAAAGATGTCCAGGTTTTTTTGTTGGAGAAAAATCTCTTAGATTAACAAAGGCACCAAAAGAGGAAACACTTTCCATGTGTCTAATATTACCTTAAATGGATGAAAAAACAATTAAGAGGGGTTGATGTATTATGGCAATCTATTACCCGGTAATACGCTGGAAACTTGGTGAAAGAGCTGCACTTGTAAATTTGACACCTGCAGTGAAAGACCAAATTTCACCAATCATTGAATTTCCCTTTAATTGTGATTACGATGACCGAAAAGTTACAGATTTCTGTAATAATGCTTCCACCGATTGGGGAGTTGGGCGGCCTTTCTATTTAGATCTTTCCACAGTTGATTTTGACGATGCACCCACAGGTACTGACCATCCAGCATTGGAGCTTTTTAGAAATGCGAACCGACTCGGGCTGGAACTAATCCCCATTTTTAATGTTGATATAGATCCAGATTTGTTAATAGCAATTCAAGACGCCTATACAGACGGATTATTTAGATATATCGCACTACGAATAACGGAGAATGAAGATGATGCAGCTGCTGATGAGGCTCGTGATATAATTGGTGAAACAGGTATTAATATTGATGAAGTTGACTTGATCATTGATTTACGAGACGTTTCTGATGGGGAATTTGGATGCCCCACCACTCAGGGATTTTGTCCTTAGCTTTAGCGATTAATCTTTGACTACACACAAGCGTTATCGAATCAAATATCTTATTGTATAATTCAGCCTGTCTTGGTAAACGATCTAACGTATCTCTATCACTTTTGATTTCGTATCCAATTAAACTGCAATTAACAATTGCAATGTCTATCCTCGTGTCTCCCCAACAGATTGGCAGTTCATCGACAATGATTGTATGAGTACCGGCATATTCTTTTTGTAGCTTGTCTTTAAGTGCTGTGCGAATATCACAGTCACATAACAACATCATTTCACTTCCCTTAAAAACAGATTAAAAATTTATGATTGATCATTGTTAAATTTTACATTATAATAAGGGATCACACATGTCAATAGTTAATATAACCTTCTGGAATTTTTTACCTATCTGGTTGTTAAAATGACATTAATAATCATGGTCCCATATGCTAAACTAAAAGAGCCACAGGCCATCTCCGCCCGCCTGTGGCTTCCTTAATTTGATAAAGATACAAATATGAACCTTGAGCATACCTTTACAAAAATATTTGTTATATAATGAAAAAAACAGTAAAAAAAAGAGGCAGTACAGTGAAAGAAAAAATATACAGCGCAAAAATTTAAAAAAGCCCCTTTTACTTTTTTTGAACTGAAAAAAGCGGTGTCACTAGCCTTGCAAGGGT
The DNA here is from genome assembly GCF_048984525.1 of Pelotomaculum propionicicum. GTDB lineage: Bacteria > Bacillota > Desulfotomaculia > Desulfotomaculales > Pelotomaculaceae > Syntrophopropionicum > Syntrophopropionicum propionicicum_A. The sequence continues at coordinate 59,122 of NZ_JBMGJC010000016.1, read as the reverse complement.
TCAGTCCTGACGGAATCAAAGAAAAAGTGGTACGTGACAATACTTTTCAGGTAAATATACGAACGCAAAAAATAGCTGGCTCGAATGATCTTAAAGAGAATACGGGCTTTGGACGATTATCTATATTAGCAGTTAGTTAAAAGGAAGCGTCGCGATAGAAAACTCATTGTTGTCTACTACATCGTGAAAACTGAACAATTGCACTGATTTATATGCACCGGTTAGACGAGTATACCGTTCTTTGCGTTGAATTAAGTGATATTATGGAATTGGCGCCGGATCAGAGTGATATCTTACAGCCATAAAGGAGCGGTATTATGGAAATATTTGATAACGTCACAAAAACTGTCAAAGATGATTTTACTGTCACAGTCGAGAAGGGATGCCGCCTTTCTATAGCTGCCGCCTGTTTTTCCATATATGCCTACCAGGTGCTAAAGAAACAACTCGATCATATCGATGAACTGCGTTTCATTTTTACATCGCCTGCATTCGTCACCGAAAAAGCGCCTAAAGAAAAGCGAGAATTTTATATCCCCCGCCTCAACCGCGAGCGCAGCCTTTATGGAACGGAATTTGAAGTGAAGCTGCGCAATGAACTGACGCAAAAGGTAATCGCCCGCGAATGCGCCGATTGGATTCGTAAAAAGGTCAGGTTCAAATCAAATACCACGACTGAAAATATGGGCGGCTTCCTCAATATAGAGACCGGCAGCGAGCAGATTACATATATGCCGCTTGGCGGTTTCACCACCGTGGACATTGGCTGTGAACGCGGAAATAACAGCTACAACATGGTGAACAAGTTTCCTGCGCCCCACAGCCTGGAATATATCCGGGTGTTTGAAAGTGTCTGGAATGACAAAACAAAATTACAGGATGTGACCGAAGAGGTCATAGACAGCATCACCGCCGCCTACAACGAAAATTCTGCTGAGTTCCTTTATTTCGTGGCTCTTTACAACATATTCAACGAATTCCTCGAAGATATATCCGAGGATGTGCTCCCCAACGAGGCGACCGGGTTCAAAGAGAGTAAAATCTGGCGCATGCTGTATGAATTTCAAAAGGACGCGGCCCTTGCCATTATCAACAAGCTGGAAAAATATAACGGCTGTATTCTGGCCGACAGCGTGGGACTCGGCAAGACGTTTACTGCTCTTGCAGTTATTAAGTACTACGAAAACAGAAACAAATCGGTCCTTGTGCTGTGCCCAAAGAAACTGACAGATAACTGGAACACGTACAAGGACAACTATATAAACAACCCCATTGCCGCCGACCGGCTGCGCTATGATGTGCTCTATCACACTGACCTCTCCAGAAATCACGGCAAATCAAACGGACTGGACTTAGGGCGCCTGAACTGGGGCAACTATGATCTCATCGTTATCGATGAGTCGCACAATTTCCGTAATGGCGGCGAGGTATACGGTGATGATGCAAGGGAGAACCGTTACCTCCGTCTTTTGAACAAGGTGATCCGTCCAGGCGTGAAGACTAAAGTGCTCATGCTATCCGCGACACCGGTGAACAACCGTTTTGTCGACCTGCGCAACCAGCTCGCCCTTGCCTATGAAGGCAATCCCAACCTGATAAATGAAAAGCTGAATATATCTAAATCGATTGATGAAATTTTCCGTAACGCGCAAAGAGTGTTTAACATCTGGAGCCAGCTGGAGCTGAGGAAGAGGACGACAGCGGCGCTTTTGAAAATGCTCGACTTCGATTTTTTCGAAGTGCTAGATAGCGTGACCATTGCCCGCTCACGAAAGCATATAGAAAAGTACTACATCATAAACGAAATCGGCAGCTTCCCCGAAAGGCTCAAACCGGTATCTCTGCGGCCGAGCCTGACCGATTTAGATAACGCCATTAATTATAACGAGATATATGACGAGCTAATGAAGTTGAACCTGGCTGTCTACATACCAACAGATTTTATCTTTGAGAGCAGAAGGGACAAATATGTAGACCCTAACGTCAACATCAACCGGGCCGGGCGTGAGCAGGGTATCCGCCGCCTGATGAGCATTAACCTCCTGAAACGGCTGGAAAGCTCCGTCTATTCCTTCCGTCTTACGCTCCAGCGAATACAAGAGTTGATTGATAATACGATTGCTGAAATTAACAAATTCGAAAGTGATGGGGGAGCCGATATCGAAATGACCGAACTCAGCGACGATACTGATTTCGATTATGATGATCAGAACACTGATTTTTTCACCACCGGCAGAAAAGTGAAGATCGACCTAAACGACATGGACTATGTTACATGGCGCGCAGAGCTTCAAAAGGACTCAGACATATTGGAACTGCTAACGCTTATGGTGGCTGACATCACGCCGGAACATGATACGAAGCTACGTACCCTGCTGCGTCTGATCTCAGAAAAAATTGAATATCCAATTAACGAGAATAATAAAAAGGTCCTTGTATTCTCAGCATTTTCTGATACAGTCGAATATCTGTACCAGAATGTGAGCGGGTTTGTAAAGGACAAATACGGTCTTAACACCGCCATGATAACCGGGGATGTGGACGGAAGGACAACCATTCCGAAGTTCAGGGCGACCTTCAATAATGTCCTGACTTGTTTTTCTCCCGTATCAAAAGACAAAACGCTGCTCATGCCGGATTCAACTGACCGCATCGATATCCTCATCGCCACCGATTGTATTTCCGAGGGACAGAACCTGCAAGACTGTGATTACGTTGTTAATTATGATATCCACTGGAATCCGGTCCGCATTATCCAGCGTTTTGGGCGTATTGACCGCATCGGCAGCCTCAACGTCCGAATACAGCTTGTGAACTTCTGGCCGGACTTGACGCTGGATGATTATATAAACCTGAAAAGCCGTGTGGAAACCCGCATGAAAATTTCCGTCATGGCTTCCTCCGGCGACGACGACCTCATTAACGCCGAGGAGAAAGGCGACCTTGAATACCGCAAGGCGCAGCTCAAGCGCCTGCAGGAGGAAGTCGTCGACATAGAGGATATGTCCACAGGTATTTCCATTATGGATTTAGGTTTGAACGAGTTCCGGCTCGACCTGCTTGACTACATTAAAAATAACGGTGATTTGGACAAGATTCCATTCGGGCTCCACGCTGTGGTACAGTCAAAGGACGATGCTCCTCCCGGCGTTTTATTTGTGCTAAAAAACATTAACGGTGGTGTGAACATTGACAACCAGAACCGCCTCCATCCGTTCTATATGGTGTATATCGCGGACGACGGCGAGGTTATCTGCGACCATCTTTCGCCCAAAGAAATGCTGGATAAAATGCGGTATCTCTGCAAGGGAAAGATAGCGCCGCTGGTAGATCTTTGCCACACGTTCAACGAGGAAACCAATGACGGCAGGGACATGCGCCGGTCATCTGAATTGCTGAGTGAAGCCATCAACTCTATCATCGACGTGAAGGAAGAGAGCGATATCGACAGCCTGTTCAGGAGAGGGGGCACGTCCGCTTTGAATACGACTATATCAGGGCTGGATGATTTCGAGCTGATCTGCTTCCTCGTAATACGCTGATGGGAGGCGCCTCATATTATTGATTTGCCGAGAGGAACGGTATTCAACCGGCGTATACCGAAACAGAAGTTCTACGAAAACCTGTCCGTTACTGCGGAACTCAAGCGAGTATTTGTGGAACAGATCAACGTGATTTACTGGAAGAATAAAATCGCACCCTCCACGGTGAATATTGCCGCCGGGGAAACGGTCGATGAAATAGAAGTCATAGAGATACGCCTGAACCAGCCCGGCCTTGACAAGCGGGTGCTGCTATTGATTGACAAAGAGATCCCCTACCATATCCTGTTTCTCCTTGTACATGAGGGTAAAGTACAGGCTTGGATCGGGTATAAAGAACAGAGCCAGGGTAAGCTAGCGGCTTTCAAACCAGGCGCTTATTACCACACCGAATGGCAGCCTGTGGACGAATTATCGCTACGGCTGGACGGTCTTAACATGGATTCGGTGTATGAGAGCTTTATACGACAAATCGCCGGGGATAGTTTGGAAGACAAACCAGGCGGCGATTTGAAAGACGCGGTCGCCCGCGATGAGCGGCGGCAAAAGCTGCAAAAAGAGATTGTCATTCTGGAGAACAAGGTACGCCGCGAAAAGCAGTTTAATATCCAGGTCGCGCTCAACGGCGAGTTGAAGCGACTGAAGAAAGAATTGGAGGGACTGGGGAGAGAGTGCAAGGAAATGATTTTGTTATATCCAAGGTAGAACTTATTACTGAATGGGGTATTGCTTTAACCAAATTAATCGATATCGACCTAAAAATTCTTGGTGGAAAAAATCAAAATGAAAGAAGCATTGCTTACCGATTAGTGATCTATCTTCACGAGCGATTCTCGTGGCTTGAAAAATACGGTATTTATATTGATGGCGAATACAACAGGGATGATGACGGCGACACCAAAAGGCCTAATCCCAAAGAGAACCATTCTGATAATAATACCTGGATTGCGCCGGATATTATACTGCACGAGCGCGGTAGTGCTAAGAATAATTATCGAAACGATATATTTTACTGCGAAATAAAGAAAAACTCATCGGATGAAGAAAGTGATGATGACAGAAAAATAAAAGAGCAGATGAAAAATCGAAAATACCAATTTGGAATTAACATATATAAATTGAATTCTAAAAAAGTGGAACTTAAGTTGTATACAAAGGAAACACTTAATAGTCCTCAGAGATATGGCTATAACATTAAAACAAAACAGCTGGAGGAACTGTAAATGGATAAACCCCGCTTTGAATCTCCGGATATGGCAACTGCGAACATCAACAAAATTTCTGAAGTGTTTCCCGGTGTTGTCACCGAGGGAAAGGTGAATTTCGACCTGCTGCGCTCCCTGCTGGGCGTCGAGGTGTATGGTGACGAAGCCTATGAGTTTACCTGGGTAGGGAAAAAAGCCGCTATTGCCGAGGCGGGGCGCCCTATCCGTAAGACGTTGCGCCCCTGCGTGGAGGAGAGTAAAAACTGGGATACCACCGAAAATCTCTACATTGAGGGAGACAACCTCGATGTGCTGAAGCTACTTCAGGAAAGTTATCTTGGTAAAGTAAAGATGATTTACATAGATCCACCGTACAACACGGGCAATGATTTTCTGTACCGTGATAATTTCACGCTCGAAAAGGACGAGTATGACGAGCAACTGGGCATATTCGACGAGGACGGAGATCGTCTTTTTCGTAATACCGAAAGCAACGGGCGTTTCCATTCCGACTGGTGCAGCATGATCTACCCACGCCTCGTGTTAGCACGAAATTTGCTTACTGCGGATGGGATTATTCTTATGAGTATTGATGATGCTGAAGTGGCGCAACTTCGGAAAATTACTGATGAGATTTTTGGTGAGCGCAATTTTGTAGCTTGCCTTGTCTATGACAAGAATAGAAAAAACGATGCTAAATACTTTTCTGTTGGGCATGAATACATGCTTGTATACTTCAAGAGTGCCCAAACTATTTATGATATGGGTTTGGTACTACGCGCTCCTAAAGAAGGCGTAGATGAAGTAAAAGCTGAATTCATGCGGCTTCGAAAAATGTATAAAGATGATTGGGAAAAAGTTAATGAAGGGTTAAAAGCATTGTATGCTTCATGGCCTAAAGATGATGAGCGAAAACCTTTGGCACGGTTTACAAAAGTTGATGAACATGGGCCATTTAGAGACGATGGAAACATAAGTTGGCCAGGGGGTGGTGGCCCAAAATATGAAGTACTTCATCCTATTACTGGGAAACCTTGTAAGGTTCCTGATGCTGGTTGGAGGTTTCCAAATCCACAAAGGATGCAAGAAGAAATAAAAAATGGCAGAGTAGTTTTTGGGCCTGACGAAACAACTTTGCCTCGAATTCGTCGCAACCTTTTTGAAGCAGACCAGCAGGTTATGCGAAGTGTGATTTTTAGTTATGCACAAACGGCGACTATGGATTTTAATAAGATATTTGATAATATTCGTGTGTTTGAAAATCCAAAGAGCACAGATGATATTAAAAAGTTGATTTCATATATTACTAATCCCAAAGACGATGATATTATTCTCGACTTCTTCTCTGGGTCTGCCACAACCGCCCACGCAGTAATGCAACTCAATGCTGAGGATGGCGGTAAGCGCAAATTCATCATGGTGCAGCTGCCCGAACCCTGCGCTCCAGATAGCGAAGCAGCCAAAGCGGGCTATGCCAACATCTCAGAAATCGGCAAGGAACGCATTCGCCGAGCCGGAGGGAAGATCAAGGAAGAAGCCGGGCTGACGGCGCAAAACCTTGACATCGGCTTCCGCGTCCTCAAGCTGGATTCCACCAACATGCAGGACGTATATTACGCGGCGGGAGAATACAACCAGGACTTGCTTTTGCTGATGGAAGACAACATAAAAGATGACCGTACCGACATGGACCTACTCTACGCCTGCCTTCTGGACTGGGGCTTACCCCTCTCCATGCCGCACACTCAGGAGAAAATAAGTGGATTCACCGTACACAACTATAACGACGGCGACCTCATCGCCTGTTTTGACAAGCATATCAGCGACACGGTAGTTAAGGAAATCGCCATGCGCCAGCCGCTACGCGCTGTGTTCCGCGACAACAGCTTTGCCGGCAGCCCTGAAAAAATAAACGTGGAGGAAATCTTCAAGCTGCTCGCGCCCAACACCAGCGTGAGGGTGATCTGAAATGAAACAGAAACATGAAATCATGTGTTTCCAAATTGGAAACCGTTCAACCATTAAAGATTTTTTAATAGATCAACTTGTGCAAATAATGCACCGGTTCGGGAGGTGACGGCAAATGAAACTGCAATTCAAACACCAGAAATTCCAGGCGGACGCGGCAAAAGCAATTTGTGATGTGTTCACCGGGCAACCCTGCCTCACGCCCACCTACATGATGGACAAAGGTTATGTAAAAAACGAGCAGATGGCAACGGACGAAGCCGAACGCTTTACCGGCTTTGGTAACTATCGGCTCGTGCCGGAATTGAACGACGGCGTTATCCTGGAAAACATCAATAAAATCCAGCGGAGCAATCAGATTGAGCCCTCCAAACAGTTGGTGGGGCGGTACAACCTGACTGTGGAAATGGAGACTGGTGTCGGGAAAACGTATACATACATAAAAACCATGTACGAGTTGAACAAACGATACGGCTGGAGCAAGTTCATTATCGTCGTGCCCAGCGTCGCCATCCGGGAGGGTGTGTATAAGTCTTTCCAGATTACTGAGGACCATTTCGCTGAGGAATACGGCAAGAAAATCCGGTATTTCATCTATAATTCCGCGCAGCTTACCGAGATAGACCGATTCGCTTCCGACAGCGCCATTAACACGATGATCATCAACTCACAGGCGTTTAACGCCAGGGGCAAAGATGCCCGGCGTATCTACATGAAGCTGGATGAGTTCAGGAGCCGTAAACCCATTGACATCCTGGCCAAAACGAACCCCATCCTGATCATCGACGAGCCGCAGTCGGTGGAAGGCGCAGCTACCAAAGAACGCTTGAAAGAATTCAATCCACTGTTCACGATTCGCTATTCGGCGACGCACAAGAAGGACAGTGTTTACAACATGATTTACCGCCTGGACGCCATGGAAGCCTACAACAAGAGACTGGTTAAGAAAATTGCCGTTAAAGGCATTTCTGTTACGGGCAGCACAGCGACGGAGGGGTATGTGTATCTGGAAAGTATCAACCTTTCAAAGGGTAACCCCACCGCCACCATTGAGTTTGACGTTAAAGGCGCAAAAGTTCTCCGCAAAACGCGGCGTACTGTCGGCGAAAATTTCAACCTGTTTCCTAACTCCGGTGAACTGGCCGAATACAAGAATGGATATACCGTACTGCGGATCGACGGGCGGGACAGTTCCATCGAATTTACCAACGGCATCAAGCTCTTTGCCGGTGATGTTGTCGGTGCGGTCAGCGAGGAGCAGCTTCGACGCATCCAAATCCGCGAAACCATCCTCTCTCATATCGAGCGGGAACGTGGCCTGTTCTACAAAGGTATCAAGGTGCTGTCGCTTTTCTTCATCGACGAGGTGGCAAAGTATAAGCAGTACAACGATGCCGGACAAGCCTTTAATGGTCTCTATGCCAATATGTTTGAGGAAGAATACAATCAGATAGTAGGCAACCTCCAGATCGAGATCGGCGAAAGCGATGAATACCTGAAATATCTTGACGGCATCAAAGCAGACGAAATCCATGCCGGGTATTTTTCCATCGATAAAAAGAGCCATCGCTTGGTGGACAGCAAGCTGGGCGATAGGAAAGAACGTACCTCCGATGACGTGGATGCCTATGACCTGATTATGAAAAATAAGGAGCGTTTGCTTGACCGCCGTGAGCCGGTACGGTTCATCTTTTCACATTCCGCCCTCCGCGAAGGCTGGGACAATCCGAACGTGTTTCAAATCTGCACGTTGAAGCAGAGCGGCAGCGATGTCCGCAAACGGCAGGAAGTCGGGCGCGGCTTGCGGCTGGCGGTCAACCAGAGCGGCGAACGTATGGATACAAATCTGTTGGGTGAAGATGTCCATAACGTCAACGTGCTTACTGTTGTCGCCAACGAAAGTTATGACAGCTTCGCCAAAGGCTTGCAAAACGAACTTGCCGAAGCTGTGACAGACAGGCCGCGCATGGTCACGGCTGAACTGTTTATGAACAAGGTCATCAAGGACGCTGGCGGCGCTCAGCAGGTGATCGATTTAGAACTGTCTCAAAGTATTTACGAGGGTCTCATTGTCAGCGGATATGTGAAGAAAGGCGTCCTCACGGAAAAGTATTACGAGGATAAGAGAAACGGCAATATCAAGATTGCCGAGGAAGCCGACGATTGTAAAGAAGCTGTTATAGCGATCATCGACTCAATCTATGATACACGCGCTATGCAGCCGGAGAACGCCCGGAAAAACAATGTCGAACTGAAGCTGGACAAAACCAAGCTGGGCTTGCCGGAATTCCAGAAGCTCTGGGCTCAGATCAACGCCAAGTCCGTGTATGTGGTGGAATTTGACCAGGAGGAACTGGTTCAAAAAGCGATATCGGTCCTGAACCGCGAACTCCGTGTTTCCAAAATACATTTCAAGGTCGAGTCCGGCACGATGACCGACATCCAATCGCGGGAACAGCTGCAGGCCGGCGCGGCCTTTGTAAAGGAAGATAACGAGGTTTTCACAGCCGAAATAACCTCCAGCGCGGCGGTGAAATATGACCTCGTGGGGAAAGTTGTTGCTGAAACGGGGCTAACCAGAAAAGCCGTCGTGAGCATCCTGCGCGGAATCAAAAAGGCTGTTTTTGGCCAGTTTGCCAATAATCCGGAGGAATTCATAATCAAGGCGGCGCAGATTATCAACGAACAAAAGGCTACAGTGATCATCCAGCACATTACCTACGACAAACTGGATGCTGTGTATGACACCACCATTTTCACCGAGCCGACGCTAAAAGGGCAACTTGGTGTAAACGCGATGGCGGCAAAAAAGCATTTGTATGACCACATACTTTACGATTCAGCGAACGAGAAAACTTTCGCGGAAAACGTAGATACCAGCAGTGAGGTTGCGGTCTATGTGAAGCTCCCGAACGGTTTTTACATCAGTACACCGGTCGGAAAGTATAACCCAGATTGGGCCATCGCTTTTTATGAGGACAAAGTGAAGCATATTTACTTTGTCGCTGAAACGAAGGGCTCCATGTCCACCATGCAGCTCCGTATGGTGGAAGAAGCAAAAATCCACTGCGCCCGTGAACACTTCAAGGCTATCAGCACCGATTCAGTTGTGTATGATGTGGTGGATAGTTACGCAGCGCTGCTGGATAAGGTTATGAGTTGAAGCAATCTTTATAATTTTTATAAATAAGAAAAATACCCCTTATTTCAATTTATATAAAATAACTTTTTTGGGTAAGTGATTGAAATTGAACTATATCTTCCATAGCACTGATTGTATTAATTTCATTATCAATTTTTCCCCCTTCAAATCCAAGATTCTTACGTGATATTGCAATATATTTAAGTAGATCAAGGCTAGAGATTAAACCATAACCCCAATAAGAGACAGATGAGCACAATAAAAGTCCTTCTTCACATAACTTAATTACTTCATCATTTCTAGATAAGGAAAAGCGATTAGTATTGGTTTCACAAATAACTAATGCTAACCCAAAAGAGAAGGGAGATATTTTCCTAAGCCTATAAGCTTCTCTTAGTTCTTTTTCTGCATTTCCGGACTCCCTTTCAATTCTATGCAAATACATACCACGCCAGTAATGGCCCCAAGGATTATTAGCATGCATTTTTAAACTTTTTTTAAAAAACGACTCAATTAAAGGTAGGTTTGATAAGCCACATTTTTTATAAACTGACCATGCTTTTGTACTTAATGCCATTGAAATAATTATTTTTCTATCTTCAATGTCAACTTGATTTTCTTCGTCATTTTCAATTTTTCCCATAATATAATCACATATTTTGATTACTTCACTTAAATTATCTTCCTTAAAAAGTATGTGACATAGGTTCGCAAAAGAATCTCTTATATAGGGATTTATTTTCAATATATTCAAATATATGTCCTTTGCTTTTTGTTCGGAAATTTGTTCACGTTCTAATTGCTTATCTATATTTCTTGATTGTACCCAAATATTATCATTAACTAATGAATCTTCGATTATCATAGACCAATATATTTTCTCAACAAGCTTTTCATAAGTTGGTAAATGATTAATTGCATTTTTGTACATATCTATATAATAATTTGCCTCTTTGTAGTATTCTCCATAATATAAAATGCGGATTGCATGTAATCTAACCAGTCAGAATGATCAATGAGTATTTCTTCTGCAATTTTCTTTGCTTTTTTTTCTCCTTTAGGTACTGATAAAAAGCAATAACCTAATATAATTACTGCATAATTATCATTATCATTCCATTTTTTTAGTGACTCATTTGCCCATCTAATTGTTACCTGGGAGCCTTCTGTACATATTAATAGAACTGGCGGTAAGCCGCGCGGCTACTATGTAATTAAAAAGAAACAAGGATACACCGAAGAAATACTGGGCCAGCCTTTAAACTGGGATGAGTTAGCCGCTGTAGAGAAACAGTACCTTGAAGCTGAGGAAACCCGTTTGCTCTATGTAGCTGCCACCAGGGCAAAGAACCTGTTGGTAATAAGCGTTTACCCGGACAAGCCGGAAATCAGCCCCTGGAAGCTATTTGAAGAACACATGGAAGGCGTTCCCGCATTGGAGGAGGTTAAGGTCAGCCCGGCGCCAGCGATTGTGGGCGGTGATACGATTACTAAACAGGACCTGATCAAAGCAAGGGATGGTTTTCTTGGCCCGGAGAGCTCCATTAACGTACCAAGTTACAGCGTTGCTTCTGTTACCGCCCTGTCAAAAGAGGGGATTGAAGGTCCGGAGAGAAAAAGTACCGGCCGCGGGCAGTCCTGGGGCAGGGTGATTCACAGAGTACTGGAATCCGTTGTTAAGAAAGTGCCCGCTAACCTGGATCTTTTTGTTGAGAATGTTATTGCAGAGGAAGATAGGGCGCCGGAGGAAAAAGAGCAGGTCTTAAGCCTGATAAATAAAATTATGCAGTCAACTATTTGGAAAAGAATGCTGCAGAGTAAAAAGCGGTTTGTGGAAGTCCCTTTTTCAGTGAAGGTTGAAGAGGGGAAACAAGGTTTTAAAGGGGATACTGTTATTTCCGGGGTTATTGACCTCGTTTTCCTTGAGGACGGTGGTTGGGTGATAGTAGACTACAAGACTGATACGGTAGAAAACGAAGAAGGCCTTGCAAATCTAGTTAAATACTATCGACCTCAAGTGGAAATGTACCGGAGGTTCTGGGAGGAGATAGCTAAAGAAAAGGTTTTTGAAGCCGGGCTGTATTTCACGCATGTGGACAGGTGGGTTGGGGTTTGATAAATAATTTCCACAATTACTGCAAGTAACATTGTATCTAATGTTACCGATAAATTTAGGGGGTGGGTTAAGTGACCAGGTATCTTCTTGTGAAAGAAGGGCAGAAAGAGTTTTTGGTTCAAGAAGAAAAAATTAAGGCTGAAAACGATTTGCAGGAAGTTGTAAAGAAGAACCCAGAGTTAATCCCCGTTGAAGATCTGAATTTGTTGAACCTTCTCGTCGTAGGTCGTGAGACATCTTTGCCTTCAGGCAGCATCGACTTGATGTGTATTGATGAAAAGGGGACTATCGTGATTGTCGAGTTTAAGAAAGGGCCGGAAAATCCAGATTCAAGGCGTGTGATTGCACAGCTTCTCGATTATGGGTCCCACCTATGGGGGCTGACATTTGAGGAGTTCGAAGGGGTATGCAGCAACTATTTTAATAGTACGAGATGTACCGATCCTAGATTCTACAGGAAGAACAACCTCCGTGACGCTTTCAAGGAAATGTGGGGACAAGGCTCTGATGAGACTAATGAAAGTGGTGAAGACGAAAGCGGGTGGGAAAATTTTAAGGAGGGTATCTCTCGCTGTTTGTCTGAAGGTAGTTTTTATTGTATAGTTGCAAGCACACATATTGGTGATATTTTGAGGCGGACTATGAAGTATTTGACTCAGACGAGTTCCGCTATTTTTGCAGGCATTGAAATTGACCATTTTTCAAGTGACGGCAAAGAAATATTTGTGCCCAGGGCCTATCTTCCGGGAGCAAAGCCCCGTCCCACATCATCACGGACTACGATGCAAAATTTTCTTGAGAAAAGCGATCCTGCAGCAAGGCAGGTTTGGGAAAATTTATTCCAGGTCCTGGCAATTTATGGCGAGACTATTTATTGGGGGAAGGTTGGCTTTTCATTCAGGGTTAAGGTCCAGGGAAGACTGCAGAGTATACTCTGGGGATTCACAAGAGATTCAAGTTGGGGTATTGATGCGTTGCAGTTTGTCATGCCAAGGATTGAACTTTCAGAGGATATCAAAATGATATTTGAGAAGTTTCAAAACAATCTTTCGTTTTTAGGTGAAGACTTGATTAAAAAGTCAACCTATGTGTACGTAGTGGTGGGGAATGGCCTTAGGCTAGACAATATAGACAAGTTTGTCAGCGCTTTAAATACAGTGGTTGAAGATCTTAGGGCGTTAAATTAACTCAGGATTAAGCAACATTTTTACATTACATAATTTTTAATATTAGCATGAACTACGCTCCTTCATTACTAAGACAGTTTGCGACACATGTAAATTAACAAAAACTTTTTATTGGTATTTAAAAAGGAGAACACAAATGCCTCAAACATTACAAATTGGCTGGATTGATTACGGCAGCCGTGACAGGAACAAAATTCTTTCTATTCTAAGCCTGCTATCTGCTCCGGAAGCGGTGGACGAGCTCGGAATCGGTGTTGTGCGGGACGGCTTCGCCGATTTACTCTTTCCCGGCACATCGACGATTCAGACCAGGGCAAAATATTTTCTGCTTGTGCCCTACATCATGATGGAGCTGGAGCGGGAAAACATTATGAATCCCAAAGTATTTATGGATAGACTGTCGATCGAAGAAATTGCATTAATAAGTATACTCAAGAAAGACAATGCTGAAGGTGTTATCGGTGGGCGCTCAGGCGAGAAACTGCAGAGAAAGCCGTCCAGCATCTACTGGAACGGGATTAACACCTTTGGTATCTTTCAAAATTATTCAAGGCTTTCGTTAAATGGCTATGTACGTGCTGTCTGTGCTCTGAAAAGAGAAAAAAGATTGCTGTCCGCCTCGGGACATATAGACAAAGGCGAGGGGACTGACGACGCTGACAAGATGTACTGCAGCGCCAGCGGATTTTGGCGAGTTCCACCGCCGCCCGAAAAATGGCGTGAAAGTGTAACTATTGAACTCACTGATGAAGAAGCAGGTTTTCTAAGGGACAGAATTATTAAATCCGAGCATTCAAAAGACTCCCTGCTTGCCTATATACTGCGTAACAATCTCTACGAGGTAATAACTTATGATGACATATCAATAATCGATAAGGAAATTGAGCTTCCGCAAGATATCCGCGAAGATTATGAAATGGCGCAGAGATTTGCTGAATTCATCTATGGTGCGAATATCCGCTACAATGTGATCCTGTCCGGCGGGCAGAATGATGAAGCAAATGAAGAATGGGATATCTGGTATGATTCAGTGACCAATGGGTTTATTCAAAATTATGATATTTACGAGGCTGTCAACCGCCTTTCTATAAGCAGGCAAAATCGTGCAAGACTGCTGCCCTTTATAGACAAATGGAAGAAAGCTGTACTATCCGGGGATGTTGCAATTATGAATAATCACATAATCGCCCGCGAAATAGAGCTGAAGGGCAAGGAACGGGCCAAGCTGAACAGTGAAAATACAAGCTGGCAGGATGGAGTATGGTTGGGAGGCAGGAGGCTGCAATACCGCTTCCGCAACACTCGCCGGCTGATTGAGGATATCTGCAATGGACTGGGGGGCGATAAAAATGTTTAGACCCGCCGAAGACAGGCTTGATTACGCAGATATTCTGGCGCCCCCTGCCGGCTACAAATGTGAATTTGCCATTGGAACAACGTATTCTCTTGACCTGGAAGCTTTAATAGGTGTGCCCCTCGCCCTGTTCCTTGGGGAAGAAATGGAAGGAACACTGCTTGAAAACCCGGTATATGTATTGGAGGCCCTGCGCAAGAGCGCGGACAAGTTTGCCTTGTTTTGCGAGGGCGGGCAGATCAAAGTGCCGAATAAAGCAAACCCGGTGTTTGCTTTGCTGGAGAGCAGTATTTTTGAGGTATCCTTGAAAAACGAAAAGTCCTTTCACCCAAAGGTGTGGCTGATCAAGTATATGGACGCCAATGAGAAGGAGCTTTATCGTTTTATTGTCCTGAGCCGCAACCTGACCTTTGACCGCAGCTGGGATGCGGCGGTTGTTCTGGAGGGGGAAGTCAGCGGCCAGAAAACCCTTAAAAATCGACCGCTAATAGATTTTTTAACATATCTTCAGGGAAGCACCAATGATAGAAAGAAGAAAAAGTTAATCGGCAGTATTGCCGAAAGGCTTTCATATGTGCATTTTCAGACGGGGGACAAGCGTTATTCTGATTTTTCCTTCTTCCCTCTTGGCATAGGTGAGGGGTATAACAAGGATTCCACGAGCTTTTTTGACAATTACCATGACCTGCTGGTATTTTCACCTTTCCTCAGCAGGGATACTGTTCTGGAGTTGGACGGTTTATCGCTTAAAAACGCGCATAAAACGCTGATAACCCGCAGGCCGGAAATAACTAAGCTAACCAACGAGTTGCTATCCAGTTTTGAATGTTATTGTCTCAAAGACACGGTAGTTGACGGCGAGGAAGCTATCAGCGAATCAGAAGGTGCTGCAGACCTGCAAAAGCAGGATATACACGCCAAGATTTATTTCAAAACAAAGTACGGCGAGCACAATATCTATATCGGGTCGGCCAATTGCTCCAAGAGCGCCTGGAACGGCAATGTAGAGTTTATGCTGAGACTTAAATATGAAAAATGGGGCTTCCGGATTTCGCAAATCATCGATGAGCTTTTTGGCAGAAAAAATAAGGACTACGATGAGAGGCAAAATCCTTTTGAGCGGGTTATCGCCGTTCCTGAAGGTGCGGTGGAAAAGGAAGATATACAGGAACGTCTGCAAAAAGCTATAAAAAGGCTCTGCCGCTCCAGGACAACTGCCCTGGTTATAGAAAACAATGGCAAATATGATATCAACATTCAGTTTGACAGACGGTTTATATCCGCTGACGTGGATTTGACCATCGCCGCCCTTGGCGGGGGTAAATCCGTAAAGCTTGAGAGCACGGCTCTTTTACCCGGATTATCACTATTAGAGCTGGGTGAGTTTTATATTATAACAGCAAAAATTGGCGAAGATAGCCTGCGCCGGGTCATTAAAATCCGCACGGAAGGTATCCCGGATGAAAGGGACGGCATGGTATTCAAGAGTATCATCAAAGACCAAAACACTTTTCTGCGTTACGTCGCTTTTCTGCTTTCTGATGATTATCTGCTGGCCGCGTTGGAGCAGGCCGGGCAAAAGGCAGCGTCGGCAAAAGGCTGGAATTTGCATGGTTACGACATGCCGGTACTCTATGAAAACATGCTGCGTGCCGCAGCCAAGTCCCCCGAAAAACTGCGGGAGGTCGACGCGATTATCCAGCGGTTGAATGATAAGGAAATCGTGCCGCCAGAATTTGAAAAGTTATACACCACCTTTTTAAAAGCGAGCAGGAGGATAAAGACGTGACTGAGTTATTGAACAAGGAAAAGCAGATCCTCTCCGGCCTCAAAGATTTCCAGAGGGCAACAGTGGAAAGGATATTTTCTCTCTTTACCAATGGGCGCAGCCGTGTGCTCGTGGCAGATGAAGTCGGTCTCGGCAAAACGCTGATCGCCAGGGGTGTGATAGCTAAGACTGCTGTTTACCATAAGCAAACTTTAAATGATGATTTATTCAAGGTGGTATATGTCTGCTCCAACCAGAGTATTGCCGCGCAGAATCTCTCCAAGCTCAGAATTAATGAGAGCGACAGCGTGGAGGGCCTTTCAGATACCCGGCTGTCCATGCAGCACCTAAAAATCTTTAAAGATGAGATGAAACACAAAAAGAGAGAAAATTACATGCAGTTGATCCCGCTTACGCCGAACACATCTTTTAATATGACCGGAGGCAGCGGCAGCGTGCAGGAACGCGCATTGATTTATGCTGTACTACACAGGTATAAACCTTTGGCCGTATATAAAGACGAATTTGAGATATTGATGATTGATAATGCCACTAGGAGCTGGCACGCATGGGCAAGAGACTGGTACGAGAACCAGGTTGCCGCTTGCGACAAGGATAGTGGCGGGCGTTACCTCCAAACTGTTTTAGTAAGTGTGGACAGCTATTTTACTACGCATAATGGTCTGCTGTCAGAGATAACAGATTTCTGTAACAAAATACAAATGAGCGGACGCAGGCAAAGCGGGTCTTATCCAATCATCCACAAGCTTCGCCGCATGATGGCCGAAATAAGTGCAGGGCTGTTGGACGCTGACCTGGTTATCATGGATGAATTTCAGCGGTTTCCGGAGTTAATAAAGACCGACACGGACAATGAAACCGCTATGTTGGCCCGGCGTTTTTTCAACGCAACTAAACGCGACAATGAAAAAGTAAAGATCTTGCTGCTTTCGGCTACTCCCTACAAGCTATACTCTACACTGGAGGAAATAAATGAAAACCAGGCGGACGAGCACTACCGCGAATTCATACAGGTGACTGATTTTCTGTTTGAAAGCGACCCTTTAAAAAAGACTGAATTCCGGCAGGTGTGGAGGGATTATTCAATATCACTGAACGAAATCGGCACAACAGATTTAACGGTCCTGACCGCCAGAAAAAACAGGGCCGAGGATAATCTCTACCAGGGTATATGCAGGACGGAGCGTTTGTCAGTCGAAGGCGCCGGCAAGTTTGTAGATATAGAGACCGCGAAAAGCACCTTGGATGTTTCCGAAGAAGATATACTTTCCTACATCAGGGCCGATAAGCTGCTCCTGGATATAGGTCTAAAGGAACATATACCAGTAGATTATATAAAGTCTGCCCCATATATCCTTTCCTTCATGGAGCATTATAAACTCAAAGAAAAGGTTTACGCTTATTTCAAGAAAAATCCCGACAAACTGAAACTGGCACGAAAACCGGAGCTGTGGGTAAACGAGGATTTAATTGCCGGGTACAAAAAGCTGCCCAACACCAATACAAGGCTGAAGAGGATAAAGGAAGAGGCCCTGCCAAGAGGCGCAGAAAGGCTGATCTGGATACCTCCCTCCAAGCCATACTATGAGCCGGGCGGGGTGTTCTCAGGCTTAAAAGATTTTTCAAAGATCCTGGTGTTTTCCGCCTGGGAGATGGTACCCAGGGCTGTTGCGGCCATGCTTTCATATGAAGCTGAGCGACTGACAGTAGGTGAGTTGGTCAAAAAATCACCCAACCCCGAGCGAGAGAACCGCAGTTATTTCCCTTATAGAAAAAAAGTGCGGTTTCCTTCGCCCCGCCTTAAATTCAACATGCGTGAAGGCGCACCTGCATCCATGGCGCTCATGGCTCTGCTGTATCCCTGCGTTACTCTGGCGAAACTATATAACCCGCTTCAGGCGCTGAACCAGGGGCTGACCAGAAGACAGATTGAAGCTGAACTGCGCAAGAAGATTAAAGAGCTGCTGGATACAATTGTTTTTACGCCTAAGAAAAAAGGCGGTTATGACGAAAGCTGGTATTATATAGCGCCGTTACTTCTTGACAGGCATGAAAAACTGATTAGTTCCTGGCTTAATCAACCGTCTTTAATTTGGGACTTTAAAAATAACGAGACAGAGGTTGCTGATGAAGATGATGACCGGAATGTTCTGGAAAAGCATTTTGACGAATTGAAGGATATTCTGAAAAATGCAGATAAGCTGGAACTTGGACGGAAACCGCGGGACCTTGTAAATGTGCTGACCAGGATGGCCATGGCTTCGCCGGCAGTATGCGCCCTGCGTTTATTCGGACTGGAGCTGCCGGACTCCCCGGCTTTGTCGGTACGCCTTGCTAAGACATTTCTCGGCCGGTTCAATTTACAGGAGGCTACCGCCATAGTCGAACTCTGTTATGGCCATTACGATCCACACTGGCAAAATGTGCTGCGGTATTGCGTTGATGGGAATTTGCAGGCGGTGCTTGACGAATATACGCATATCCTCACTGATGATAACGGGTTAGTGTATGCCTCACAGGAAAAACGATCGAAAACGCTGTGTGAGAGAATGTGCTCCTCCTTTAAAACACACACGGCAAGTTATAATGTGGACACATATCGGAAGTTCCGCGACCGGATCATAAAAGGTGAAAAGCATAAAACTGGCAGCGAAAAAGAGGAATTGCGTTTTATAAGGATGCGTTCAGGATATGCTGCCGGTTTTTATGACACAAGGGGTGAAGGCAAAAGCCTGCAGCGCAAGGATAGCCTGCGCCTGGCTTTTAATTCTCCCTTCCGTCCCTTCGTTCTGGCAACCACGTCCATTGGACAAGAGGGACTGGATTTTCATTACTACTGCAGGAAAATTGTGCACTGGAACCTGCCTGCCAATCCGATTGATCTGGAGCAGCGCGAGGGGCGGATCAACCGGTACAAGTGTCTTGCCATACGGCAAAACATCGCAAAGAAATATGGTTATAAAGGCTTTAATGAAGATATCTGGTGCGAGATGTTTGAAAGAGCCAACCAGGAGGAAAAGCGTGGTATGTGTCCAGAACTGGTACCTTATTGGTGCCTGCCGGACCATGACAAGATGATTAAAATCGAGCGGATTGTGCCGATGTATCCTCTGAGTAAGGACCAGGCAAAGTATGGGCGGCTGATTAAAATACTGTCGCTCTACCGCCTCAGCCTGGGACAGGCACGGCAGGAGGAGTTGCTGGAATATGTCCTTCAGAGCCAGCTAGACGAGGAGCAAATCAAAGAACTGTTTATCAACCTGAGCCCATATTTCAAGGAGCAGGTAATTACATAATAAATCGGAGGACAATATGCAGGAGAACGTACAATCAGATGCTATTAATAACGGGATTAAGCAAGCATACCTGAATACAATTGAGCAGGAACTGTTAATTATTTATGATGAGCACCTTAACAACCTGGGGCTCAATGCGGGAAACATCCCTGAAAAAAACATAACCACCTTTTTCCCAATGAAAGGAAATCTGTATAACCATGAACTTATGGTGGTAGGGAGGGCAGTGAATGGTTGGGAGGAGCAGATTACCACCGGGGAACTGCTCGATAATATGAAGCGCAAGGATTACTTAAGACAAACCTATCTGGCCAGCCAGCCACAATGCCCTCTTTCATGGGTAACAAAGGCCCGGGGAGGGGAGCAGTATAATACAAACAGATCGGCATTTTGGCGGGTTATACATAAGACGCTGCAAAAGTTAGAGATTGGGCATAATGATAAGCACTGGCCCAGTTATATTGCTTGGAGCAATTTATATAAGACTGCTCCATATGAAGGCGGCAACCCATCTGGCAAATTAATAAATATTCAACAAAGACATTGTGCCGCCATTCTGAAAAAGGAAATCTATTTATTTAAGCCCAAAAGGATACTTTTCTTGACCGGGTATGATTGGGCAAAGGATGTTCTTAATAAGATTAATGAGTTCCAGATAAATAAAGAGTTTGATGGATTAGCAGAGGCTGGAGGACAATTTGTTTCTGAGAGGATTGTATCTAAAATAGTGATTGCAAAACATCCTCAGGGTAAAGATGAAAGCAGGTTAGTTGACGAAGCAACCATGTTATTTAATTCTTAAAATGTGGACTATAAATAACCCTGGCTCTTTTATAGCCAGGGTTATTTTTTCTATACACCTTGTTATTTGAGACGATTACAAAAATCCTAATTAATATTTTAATTCATTCTTAAGTATTGCTTCCGCTGCTTTATAACAGTAATCCAAATACATCTTACCAGCATTCGAAGTAATAATATAACCAGCACTAGCTGCTATAGCTTGGCCAAGGAATGGTACATATTTTACAAACTCTTTAAGTGATTGCTTGCGTATAAACTTTTTAAGAAGTAATTGCAGACCTGCCTTAGAAACATATTCTATTATCTTATTTGCAATACCAGTTAGATGAGGTGCAAAAATATGTATTTGTTTTAAAGTATGATCGTCAAGTCCAAATGCTTCCTTTACTTCCTTAAAACATTTTATTAGAATACCGAAGTCTACAGCAATATCAGTACCTGGGATTGGGTTAAGTGCATTAACTGCAGAGATACCAGAAGAGATAGCTATATATTTTTCACACGCCTTTCTTTTTTCTTGCAGAAAATTTAGTGAGTATGATTTTGCCACCCTTAACCATTTTTCTCTTTTTGTAGGCTCTAATATTTGTTCAATTGAATCACTCAAATCTTCAAGACCTTCATTTGTTTTACAACTTGTGAAATACACCTTTATATCTGAATGTGCCAAATTCTTTATATTTTCGGTAATCCTTTCTTTAAGCTGCGCAGTCGTGTATCCTTTTTCCCATAATGTATCGATTTTATTTCGTACAAAAAGACAAGGTTTCATCTTTAAAACTTTTTGAAAAAATTCACTATCAGCCTGTCTCCATTTACCCTCAAAAACACAAAGGAATAAATCAAATGAAGGTATATCAAATTTATTAAAATAAGTTTCCTTTGGATGTTTTTCAGTATCATAACCTGGCAAGTCAATAAAAAGCAATCCTTTCCATTCAAAAGGTTCACCTGGTACCATGTCATTTTCTACTCCCGGTTTTGCAACTTCTTTACCAGTTAAAGAATTAATAAGAGATGATTTACCTGCACCAGGTTGTCCAAATAAACCTACTTTAACGGAAGTACTATCCAATTCTTTTAACTCGTTTAGCATTTTTTTAACCTGATTTTGTATCACAAAATTTAACCCCCTATAATGTTGATTTGTTTATTTTCGTTTTTTATTATTCATTAATGGTTTTACTTATGACCAATAAATCCCCCCATAAAAATTAGATGATTTATACAAAATATTTAGGGCTCGGGTTTTTTGCAAGCATGTTGACCTTTCCCCTCAATATCGCTTCATTAATAGAGAAGGAACCCCAAAACTCTTGTGCCGGACGGTTTTATACTAAGTTCACGAACTGCAGACAAGGGCAGCACCTCCATCAATCCAAATCATAACTCTTATAAAACTATACCTTATACAACTCCAGCACCCTGCCGGCCATTTCATACATATCTTGCCTGAGCCAGCCGGGTTCCAGCACTTCAACGGTATCGCCCCACTGCACGAGCCATGTTTTCATCTCATCTATGCCGCAAACTTCAAAAGACATGATCACCGAGCCGTCGGCGGGTTCGTCCTCGATTTCCTGCGAAGGGTGGTAAATCAACCGCTTGACCCTGTGGGCGACCTGGGGGCTGAATTTCAGTCTGACCCGGCAGATCTCACCATCGTTCATAATGCCCCAGCTCTGGCCCATATGTTCCTTGAGCGAGAAATCCGCGGGCATATCAAAGCGCTCGGATGTATAAGGGACGATATCCGTGATCTGGTCCACCCGGAAGACGCGCATAGCTTCTCTCCTAAGGCAGTAGGCGACCAGGTACCAGTTATGCCTTTTGCAAACCAACCCGTACGGTTCCACCACCCGCTGGGTGTTCTGTCCGTTGTGGGCGACATAATACCAGATCTTGACCCGGCAGCAGTCCCGCAAAGACTGCACCAGCCTGGTGAATATTTCGCTTACTTTGGCGGGGTCCGCCAGCTGCTCGTCTACAATATGTATACGCTCCTGCAGCTTTTCAACCGGCAGGGTTTGGGGGTTGTACTTGTATTTAAAAAGCGTGCCCACCAGCGCGTCCTTGAGCTCGTTGGTGTGGCCGGCCAGGGCCGAGCCTTTCTGCTGCAGGAGGCTGAGGAATATGTCTAGTTACAGAATACATACCTTCCCAAACCTTTAACCCAACCTGTCCAGCTGTCATCCTGGTTTTCACGGCTTTCAACGGCCGAACTGAATATATCGACCTCGGCGTCGATCATATCAAGTTGGTGCAGGACCCCGGCCATCGATCTGGCCTGTTTTATCTCCCAGCACCACAGCCAGGTAGTGGCCTGTCCCGTTGCGCAGGGGCAGGAGTTTCTTGCTCTTCAACGCGAAAACACCGTCCACTTCCTGGCCGGGGTTAAGCTGTTCTACTAAAATATTCACAATAAAAATCCTCCTCAAACCAAATCTTCCTGGTATAAATTCTAAACCATTTCCCGGCATATGTCTGTCACTGGATAGAAAATATGTTCGCCATATAAAAATCCTACCGGCTTATTTTACCATGCTTGAGTATAAGTAAAATTACATACTCACATACAGGAAAAAACAAAGGCAGGCAGAAATCAACTATATACGACATTTTACTTACTTGATTTATCTTTGATTAAAAGAAGGTACGGTAAGGCTTAGGGGGTTTTTTTTTGTGCGATCAGAAAGTTTCGCCGGCCCTGGACCGCATTCGCAATTTGAAGGGCATGGAGGAACTGAAACAGCTTATTGATGAATGGCAGGTAGTCTCTCAAAATTTAAACCGGCTGCCCGGGAGCACCAGGGTCAAGCTGCCTAACTGCCTTTTGGCGACACAATCAGGCTCGGGCATCACCAAAGTGCTGGGCCTGGTGGCGCAGTTTCTGGAAGAAGCCGGCTTGTTTGAGTTTGTTGGCGATATCAAATACTTTGAATTTGTTTTGGACCGTCCCGCGGATGCCGATTCCTTTCCATCCTTTACCCGCCTTATGGAATATATCCAGGCGGCGGCCGGTTTCCGGGGGACCTACCGGGGCCTGGCCTGCATAGACATATCGGAGTGGGCCGAAAACCCGCACGACGTCAGGTTCATCAGGTTTTTAGAGTATGTTTCCGATATCAACGACCGTATTTTATTTATCTTTAATATTCCGCTTTTGGATGAGAAGAGGATCGAGGAAATCGACGCGGTCCTGCTCTCTTACCTGCGCATCCGCCGGCTGAAGCTGACCTTCCCGGAAAGCGAAGCGCTATTCAGGCATGTCGATGAAGTGCTGCGGGAAAAAGGGTTCAGCCTGGCGGAAGAGGCCGGCGCCCTGTTGAAAAAAACTATAGCCAGCGCGCGTGAGATGCCGGGCTTTGACGGGTACAACACGCTCAACCAGATGGTTGACGAGATCATATACGACAAATGCTGCAGCAGTATTCTGTATGACAATATTATCGCGGTCAAGGATTTAGGGCATTTTTCCCCCGGGGGATACTGGCTCAGTCAGTTAAACAAGTACAAAGCGCTTCCCAAAAAAATGGGTTTTATGATTGACGGCAGGTAAATGGAGGGATGGCAAATGCCTGGATTTGAAAACTATGAAGCATACAAATACAACATGTACGCCAACGTCTCAGCTAATAACGACACAAGGTGGGCCACCGATGACGAGATGAAAAGCTCTCTCAGGGAGATAGTAATAAATGAACACCATTACCCTAGCGGCGGGGGGATACCCCTGCTGAGCGACGGCAAAGTCGCCTTTGTTGACAGCTCCGATACCCATTCACTGATCATGGGCGCCACCGGGTCGAAGAAAAGCAGGCTTTTATGCATGCCGCTGCTGCAGATCCTGGCCAAAGCGGGGGAGTCCATTATAGCCACTGACCCAAAAGGAGAGCTGTATGAGCGGACATCGGGGATCCTGAAGAAAAACGGTTACAAGCTGGTGGTGCTCAATTTCCGCAACCCCTCCTACGGCGACGCCTGGGACCCCCTGGCCCTGCCGTACCAGTTTTACAAAGCGGGGGAGAAGGACAAGGCGGCTGAAGCGCTCAACGATTTTGTGTACTGCAATTTGACCAGCAAATCCATCGACCCCTTCTGGGAACAGGCGGCCGGTAATTTTTGTTTCGGGCTCCTGTGGTTCTTGTTGGAATGCGCACGTGAAGAAGAGGTGAATGTGCGCAGCCTGACTTACCTGCGGACATATGCGAAAGCGTTTGAATACGACGGCCCGCTGGACGAGTTGTACAGCGGTTTAAACAAACAGTCCCTGGCGGCCATCAGCCTGAGCGGCACGTTAAATGCCGCGGACAGGACCAGGTCCAGCATCCTGGTCACTTTTGACCAGATGTTCAGGATTTTTTCCGCCCAGCAAAACCTCTCTGAAATGCTCTCACACAGTACGTTTAACCTGGACCAGATCGGCCTGGAAAAGACAGCGGTGTTCCTGATCATGCCCGACGAGAAGAGCACGTACCACTTTCTGGTCAGCATATTTATCAAACAGTGTTATGAGTTGCTGATCCGGGTTGCCCAGGAACAACCGGACCGCACACTGCCGATCCGGACCAATTTTGTGCTGGATGAATTCGCCTCTATCCCGGCTGTGCCGGACATGCCGTCCATGATCTCTGCCGCCCGCAGCCGGAATATCCGTTTCAGCCTGGTTGTGCAGAGCGAGCACCAGCTTCGCAAGAAATACCTTGAGGACGCCCAGACCATCAAGGGCAACTGCGACAACTGGGTCTTTCTGACCAGCCGCGAGCTGCCGCTGCTGCAAGAAATCAGCGAGCTGTGCGGCCGGAGAAAAAGGATTGCCGCTCCCGGGTATGATGAACTGATGCCCTTGATATCGGTTTCCCAGCTGCAGAGGCTGAGCAAGGAGCGCGGGGAGGCCCTGGTATTCCACGGGCGGCAGTACCCGTACATCACTTTGCTGGCCGACATAGACCAATATGAATTTGAAAATATGGCCAGCGTGCCGCTGCAAAAGCGCGATAAGCGCCCGGTGCCGGTTTTCCAGCTGTACAGCTACCTGAAGCGCCATTCCGCGGAAGAGGTGGCCGGGCTGTTCAGTGACGAGTGTATGGATATGCCTGCTGAGGAAATTGAAACTCCGGAAGTGGATGAAATAGAAATTTCCGATGAAGAGCTTGAAAAAAGATTTGATGAATTATTTAATATCGAATAATCAAATTATCGCGGCTAATCATGGGATCGCGGCATCAGGCCGGTAAGCAGGCGGACCACGACCCAAGGACTTTCTTTCTTCATGTGGTATTGATGAACAGAGCATACCAGGAATTTAGCAAAAATCCCGTAAAAAACCAAACTGACTCCCGGGTAATTGGAGAGCCAGTTTTTTTTTATTGAATATGCAACCTTATTTTTCATAAATAAAATTAATGCATTCATACACTAAAACGGCAGGTTAGTAGAGTTTCTTGTTGTCCATAATCGCCTGGATGTCGTTGAGGGCTTCGCCGAAGCGCTGGAAGTGGACTACTTCCCTCTGTCTCAAAAACCGCAGGGTGTCCTTGATGCCGGGGTCGTCTGTGAGCTGTATCAGGTGCTCGTAGGTTGTCCTGGCTTTTTGTTCGGCAGCCAGGTCCTCGTGCAGGTCGGCGATAGGGTCGCCGGTGGCCTGGATGTAAGCCGCGGTCCAGGGCACCCCGGCAGCGTCAGCCGGGTAGACCGCCCGGTCATGCTGGGCGAAGTGGGCGCCCAGGCCGGCTTCCCTGAGCTGCTGGGCCGGTACGCCTTTGACCAGCTTGTAAATCATAGTGGCGACGATTTCCCAGTGGGCCAGCTCTTCTGTGCCTATATCGGTAAGCAGCCCTTTAGCTTTGTCGGTAGGCATGGTGTAACGCTGGGTCAGGTACCTGACCCCGGCGGACAGCTCGCTGTCCGGCCCGCCGTACTGGGCCATCAGAAATTTTGCCATGCCTATGTCATTTCTGAAAACCCGCACAGGGTATTCCAGTTTTTTTTCATACATCCACATAATCGGTAGTCCTTTCTTATTCGTATTCTATTTCCCAGGGCCAGGGGCTCTCGATCCAGAGCCATTGCTGGGTTTTAGGGCTGCAGCCGGTAGCGGTCAAAGGCCCGTAGATCTCCTCATAACGCCTGACGGCCTCCATCAGCTGGTTTCTGACCGTGTAGAAGTCCCTCAGCGCGGCCCGGTCCTGGGGGTGTGTGTCCAGAAAAAGGTTCAGCTCAATCGCTGTAAACTCGAGTTCCTGTATCTCTCTCAGCATTACTAACCTTTCATTCATATCATAGTTCACCTCTTTTTTAGTAAGGGTAAGGGCTGTAAAGTTCCGGGAAAAGCGTGCCCTTTTCCAATGCTTCCGCGGGGCTGAAAGTAGGGCCGTACTTCTGCCATATTACATAAGCCTGGGCCAGGCGGGCAGGCGGGTAAACCCCGGCCGCCTGGATGTCCTGGGCAGTTTCAAGCTTTACACTTTCGGCCGCCTGCTCATTTTTAACATCAACAGCTTTTTCGGCAGTCTGCCTGTAAAACGGTTGGGCTTTCCATCTGGACATGTAACTACCTCCTTTTTTACCAAACTTTCTCATATAATAGATTATGTATATCTGTAAGGAGTGTTACGGAAAGCTTAAAACAGGCATGGGAAAAAAAAGAAAAAACCGGGAGGGTTTTTCCCAGTTGGGGTTGAAAATAGGTTTTAATTAATTCGGCATTCGGCCGGTTGTCACGGCTTTTTATTAGTAACTTTGTATTCGTATTTAATAATCAATGCTTTTGAAGAAGTCCAGTATTTTAAACCGGTATTCCACGGTCACCTGCTCTTCGGCAACAGCGTATTCTTCTTCACTGCCGCTGGTTGTTATTTGCAGGACAGCCACGGCGGAAGGCTGGCTGCCGGTATCCATGCTGGCCGGCGCGGTATCAGTACGGGCAGCTGCGCTGTCCGGCAGATAGCTGTTCTCCATCATCCTGGTCATGTCCACAAAGCACAGGGGAGGGTAGAGGACACACCACCAATTAGCCCCGGATCCGGCGCCGATAGTCACCCGCACGGCTTCATAATCACCGGCGGGGAGAATAAAAGGCCCGTAATGTTTGGTGGGGAAAGAAAAGCTGTTCAATTCCACTTGAACCGGGTAGTCTTTCCCTTCAGCCCGGATCTTGAGAGCGGCAATTTCGCGGATGTGGTCAAGGTTAGCTTCAGCTATATACCTGGCGGAGGCAATATTTTCGGCTTCTGTAAATGCAGGGCCTACAGCTGTAACGATTTCATCCCTGACCTTTCTTTTAAGCTCCTGGTCTTCGCTGCTGTCGCTGTTTGATACCACATGCAGCCTGATCAGGCTTTCGGGCGCATATACCGTTTCAGTATCTTTATAACTCAGGCCTGATGCCAGTGAGGCAGCCGTAAGGAGGACAAGGCCGGCCATTAACGCTGCAAATTTGATCTTCACTGTTCATTTCCCCAATTCATTTTATCGTTGTTAACTAGCTATAGTATTGCCAGCTGCCATTAAACATTAACGCTGCGCAGAAATAAAAATTTAGAATTCCGGCCTGGATCAGCCCCTATATTTTTTTAAGCGGGCGTATATATAATTAGGATATATTTGAAGGCGTGGGTGGTGATGGAAATTTTTATATAAATATCACTTAAAAGGAGGTTAATTTATTGTTCAGGAAAAGCGCGTTTACAGTAGTTTTAGTCATGCTTCTGATCCTGGGGCTCACCGCGGCGGCATCCGCCAACCCGGGTAAGGGCAATAACAAGGGGTGGAATTTTAAGGCTAAAAAAAATTGGAAAGCAGTTGAGTTGACTGATATCAACTCACATTGGGCGGAAAAGCCGATACGGCACATGTGTACAATAGGGATTATTTCCGGTTATCCCGACAAGAAATATATTCCAAACGCCCCTGTGAGCAAGTACGAAGCCTTGATGATGATAAGCAGGGCTGCCGGCTTTGACCCGGATCCGGACAAGTCATGGCAGCAGAATTGTGAAGACTGTATCGAATTTGCCCTTGATGAGGGTATTATTGGTGAAGATGAAGACTTTGCAGGCTGGAAGCCAGCCAAACGTTATGAAGTGGCGGTGTGGTCAATAAGGGCGATGGGCCTGGATGATGACGGCGACTACCTGTCATTCCAGGATATATATGATATACCGGCGGACGCGCGGCCTTATATCGGCGTCATGTTCAAGCACAAATACATGGTCGGGTACCCCGGCAACTTTTTCCAGCCCAACAAGCCGGTGACCAGGGCTGAAATGGCGATGATCCTTTACCGGATGATGAGTGAATATCCGGATTACTACGATGACAGCGACCTCAGTTTGTCAAGCCTTGACCCCGAAGACGGGGAGGATAATGTGGATCAGGACACCAATGTGCTGGTCGCCAGGTTTAACATGGATATCGAGGCTGTCGACGATCTGGAAGACGTAGAAGAGGGAATAAGAGTAAAGAATGTGACTGACGATGAAAATATCGACATCGAAAGCGTGTCCATTGACGGCAGCAGGCTGACCATCGAGCTGGAAGAATCCCTGGAAAATGACTGTGTATACCGGGTAACAATTGGGAAAAACCTTATCGAGTCTGAAGACGGGGACGAGAGCTTTGACGGGATCAGCGGCAGCGAGTGGGAGTTCAGCACTTACGATGAAAGTGAAATAAACCTGACCAACCTTGATCCGGACGATGGAGACAGCAATGTGGACCCGGATACAAATCAGCTTGTAGCCACGTTTAATATGGACATTCAGGCGGTTGAAGATCTGCAGGATGTAAAAGAAGGAATTAAAGTAAAGAATGTAACTGACGGGGATTATGTTGATATCTACAGTGTTTCCATTAACGATAACAGGCTTACAATTAGGCTGGACGATCCCCTGGAAGACGGCTGCCAGTACCGGGTGACAATTGAACAGGACATTATTGAGTCAGATGATTCGGCATGGAATTTTGACGGAATCAGCAGCGGCGAGTGGGAGTTCAGTACTTACGACGGCGATGAACTGGACCTGGAAAGCCTTGACCCCGAAGACGGGGAGGACAATGTGGACCCGGACACGAGAGTACTCAGGGCTGCCTTTAACAACGACATAAGCGCAGTCTCAGGCAAGGGCCTGCTGGACGCTGTCAGGGTATACAACGTCGACCGCGACCGCTATGAGGAAGTCGATAAAGTCCAGATCGACGAGGATACCCTTATCATCACCCTGGAGGACGAACTGGGCGCCGGTGATACTTTTGAAGTAACCATCAGGTCGGGTTTTCTGGAAGATGATGATTCAGGGGAAGATTTTGGCGGTCTCGCCGGGGACGAATGGCGTTTTACAACTGATTAGGCATTATGCCGCTAACGCGGCGTAAAAACAATTTGACAGGATTAACAAGATTTAAATTGATTAACAGGATACGACCTACTGATGGGACAAGAGTTTTCTTGTCTCACTTTTTTTTGCCTCTAACAAATTGGACATCCACGCTAAACGCAGAAAAGACAAGGTATTATTACTACATTTATCATGTTTAATTTCTTTTAATCCTGTAAATCCTGTCAATGTGTTTACCAGGAGCAGAATAAGTTAAGAGCCAGGCGCCCAACTTAACTTGGTACCGGGTACCGAAATAATTTTTTTTCTTGACCGTGAAGGAATTCTTATTCTTATGTAGAAGATTTGTAATTACTTTGTACACATTTTGTAGTGTGCTTGTAATTAAAGGCAGGAGCCGGCGGTTATGAAAATTGAAATAAGGGGCGTCGAAAGGCTGAGTTTCCGCGAGCGGCAGGTAGTTTCATTGAAAGAAATGGGCTACTCGACGGACAAGATTGCCAAACAGCTGAATCTAAGCCCCAGTACCGTATCAACTTTATATAACCGGGCCAGGACCAAAGGCTACGAGGTCGTTATCATTATACCGGGTCAGAACCTGGCCCTCTTTGGCATCGATGAGGAAGAGGAGGATAAAGCATGAGCCAGCCGCTGAGGAAAGAAGACATATTTTATTCCCGCCGGGAAGAAGAGACGGAAATCCCCCGGCCAAGGGCCAGGGCCAAAAAATCATTCAACATCTCCAGAAGCAGGCTCCCGGCCGTGGTGCTGTCCCTTCTTTTGGTATACCTTGTTATATCGTTTTGCTCCCAGTTCAGCAAGCTTTACGTTATGCAGAGAGATGTGCATAACATACAGCTGCAAGTGCAGGAAATGCAGCAGAAAAACGCCGCCCTGCGTGAAGAGCTGCGCCTGGCGCAAAGCGACGCTTACATAGAAAAGACTGCCAGGGAGAAAATCGGCCTGATCAAACCGGGTGAAACCAGGATCGTTACCGTTGCTGAGGGAACCAAGCTCCAGGAGGTTGAAGCCCCTTCCGAAGAAAATATAATAGCTGACTAAAGTTAAACAGTGATAAGCCAGATGTTTCTTGACACTATCCAGTCGGTTCGCATATAATTACACTAGGTTTTTGAAGTTCTTAAGGAGGAATTTTGTCAGTTATGCCGATTGAGCTGGGGAGCGTCTTGGACGGCATAGTTACCGGAATTACGAATTTCGGTGCATTTATTGAGCTGCCCGGCGGAGAGACTGGTCTGGTCCATATTTCAGAAATTGCCGAGGTATATGTCAAGGACGTAAATGATTTTCTAAAAGCAAACGATAAAGTCACGGTAAAGGTGATTTCGGTAGATCCGAAGGGCAAGATAGGGCTTTCGATGAAGCAGGCAAATCCTTCGGCTCGTGCTCCGAAGAAAAAGTTTCAGCCCTCCTTTGAAGAGAGACTGGCCAAGTTCATGAAAGAGAGCGAGGAGCGCCAGCAGGTCTTGAAGAGAAACACGGAATCAAAAAGGGGCGGGCGCGGCTCCGGCAAAAAAACGGAATAAAAATATGCGAGGCAATTCTCACGCGGAATTGCTTTTATTATTTTAAGGGGTGATGTTTTATAATAAAGCGGGTTGCTTCTATTGATATAGGGACAAATTCAACCAGGCTCCTGGTAGCCGAATATAACGGCAGTAGATTAAACAGAATTGAGACCGGCCTGGCCACCACCCGCCTCGGCAAGGGTATGGCCGGCGGGAAGCTGCTGCCTGAAACTATGCTGGCTGCCGCTGACGCGGTTGGACTTTTTTATCAAAAAGCAGTAAACCTGGGGGCGGAAGCGGTGGTGGCCGCGGCCACCAGCGCCGTGCGTGACGCTTCCAACCGGGAGAATTTTCTGGGGCTGGTTAAGAAAAGGACTGGTTTGGCGGTAAGGGTGCTCAGCGGTGAGGAGGAAGCTGCCCTGAGCTACCGGGGAGTGCTTTCCGGCCTGCAAGTCGATCCATGCTCCACCCTGGTCATTGATATCGGCGGCGGCAGCACGGAATTCATCTGGATGTGTGGCGGCCGGCTTAACCTTACCAGTGTAAAAGCCGGGGCGGTACGGCTCACAGCTGCCGGCGCGGACGAGGCTGAGACATATAATATCCTGCGGACCCCCCTTGAGGAAGTCAAGAGCTGTTTACCGGAATGCCTGGTGGGGGTGGGGGGGACAATCACGACCCTGGCCGCCATGGACCAGGAGCTTGCGCTTTACGACCCGGAACGGGTGCACGGTTATCGCCTGAGCGTACAGAGCGTGGGCAGGATCCTGAAAATGCTGCAGGGTATGACTGTTGAGGAACGAAAAAAAGTGCCGGGGCTCCAGCCTGAAAGGGCTGATATAATTGTGGCGGGAGTAAATATTGTCAGGATAATCATGGAAAACCTCGGCCTTTCCCCGATGCTTGTCAGCGAATGCGACATTCTTTACGGTTTAGCGTTGGAAGAGGTCGGAATAAATAATTAATAAGGTACCAAAGATGACAAAAATTTCCACCCGCTTATACTATAATAATATTGTAGAAATAGTATAAGCGGGTGATTTTTTGTTTGAGAGTCCGGATATTTATCCATACCACCGCGTGCCGGAGGGCAAAAAGAAACACCGGCGCTGGGCCGGTATAAACAATGCCAAAAAGCGTCTCCCCCAGGTAAGAGAAAAGGCGGTGGAGATCTTTACCGCTGAAGCGATGGCTCTTGCCTGCGTGGGTTTTTTCCTGGGCCGGGCGGTTTTGCTGGGCGAGCTGTCGCCCTTTGGGACGGCCCTGGTGGCAGCCGCGGTCAGGGCCTGCGGCCGCGGGGGGGTCCTGGCGATACCGGCCGTAATCCTGGGTCTTGTTACCGTAAGCCGGGGCATACCCCTGGCCGGATCGGTCATTTCCGTACTCTGTCTCTGGTTTTTAGTCAGGTCGATCCCCCCGGATGTAAAAAGGCCGTGGCTGGTACTGCCGTCATTGGTGCTGGCCGTGATTGTGGTGGTAAAAACATCATTGATAACGTTTAACTCGCCCTCTTCCTACGGTTATTTCAGCATCCTGTTTGAAGCTGTATTCGCCGCGGTACTGGCCCCGGTTATGGTACACGGTATTGAAGCTGTTAAACGGAAGCCCGACAGTTCGCGCCCCTTGTCCGGGGAAGAAATATTTTGCATCCTGCTGATTTTCGGAGGTATTATTGCCGGGACTGGTGATCTCAGTTATGAAACGGTAACTTTAAAGGGGACCCTGAGCAAGTTTACCATATTGATGGTGGCGGTTATCGGCGGCGCCGGCTCCGGCGCGGCCGCCGGCGCTGTCATGGGGACTGTCCCGGGCCTGGCTTATGTAAATGGGCCGGTCATGGTAGGCGCCTATTCATTTGCCGGTTTGCTGGCAGGTGTTTGCAAGAATTTCGGCAAAGCGGGAGTGGCCACGGGATTTCTCCTGGGCAATATTATTCTTACCGTATTTATCAACGATTACGAAAATATGGTTGCCATGCTGCTGGAAACCGGTATCGCCACGCTGCTTTTTTTACTGGTGCCCATGTTTTTCATAACTGATCTGAAATCCACCCTGGGCTTGGCGGCGGAAAAGCCCGAGAGCCACCCGGAAGAAGGTTATTACAAGGAAATTTTTAAGGAGCGGATATCGGGCTGGGCGAGGGTATTCAACGAGCTTTCAAGGACTTTTGAACAGGTATCGTCTACCGCCGGCCAGAACTGGGAAGAACAAAACCTACAAAAACTGTTGAACCTGGTGAGCGAAAAGGTATGCAGCAGCTGTTCATTCTACCGCACCTGCTGGGAAAGGGAGTTTTACAAGACTTACCAGGGCCTGATTGATCTCCTGGCCCAGGTGGAACTGTTTGGACAGGTCTCGCCTGACAACCTGCCGGAGGAGATCAAGAGGCGCTGCTCCCGGACCAAAGAGCTGGCCATCACCGTAAGCTGCCTCTATGAAACTTACAACCTGAACCGCTACTGGTCTCACCGCCTGATGGAAAGCAGGCAGGTCGTTTCTGAACAGCTCAGGGGCATCTCCGAAGTTATTGACGGCCTGCCGGCGGAACTCGAGTTTGAGGTTGAGGCAGGGGGATTGGAGCCCGCCCTGCGCAGAAAACTGAAAGAGGCGGGAGTGCAGGTGGACAGCCTGTCAATACACCGCCAGGACGGCAAAGGGATCGAGGTGTCCCTTGCGCTGCAGTCATGCGGCGGGGGGATGAACTGCAAGGACATAATAATGCCGCTGCTGTCAAGGGCGCTGGAACAGCCGCTTTACTCCGCCGCTTCCATTTGCACCGCCAGGGGAGGGGAGGTTTCCTGCCACCTGAGGTTTTATCCGGACCTCAATTACCGGCTTACATTGGGGGTGGCGGGAATTGGCAGGAACGGGAGCATTGTATCCGGAGACAGTTACGCTTTTTTCCACCTCAAGGGCGGTCGTTTTGCCCTGGCGCTGAGCGATGGGATGGGCAGCGGCCCGCGGGCGGCCCTGGAAAGCGGCACGACTTTATTGTTGTTGCGGCATCTTCTTGAATGCGGTTTCGGGCAGGACCTGGCTATAAAGACGATTAACTCAATCCTGGTTTTACGCTCGCCCGGCGAGAGTTTTGCCACGGTGGACATGGCTGTGATCAACCTGTGCAGCGGGCAGGCTGATTTTGTAAAAATCGGGGCTGTCTCAACATTTTTTGTCCACGGCGGGCAGGTTGAGCTGATTAAAGCAAGCTCCCTGCCGGTAGGTATTATAGATGATATAGAAGTGGCCACCATAGGCAGGATTTTAGAGCCGGACGACCTGCTGGTAATGGTAACCGACGGGGTTTTGGACTCCTATAAGGGAACCGGCGACCGGGAAGAATGGCTGGCCGGGATACTGTCGGACGTTAATGATATGCAGCCGCAGGAGATAGCGGACCTCTTTTTGAAGCTGGCCCAGACCGGGGCCGGAGGAGTTGCCAGGGCTCCGGACGATATGACCGTCCTGGTGGCCAGGGTGGAAAAGCAGAGATACCTAAAATATAAAAATTAGCACGCGGGGCCATTCCTCTTTGTTTGTAGGGCGGGTTTTAACCCGCCATTCCAACCGGGGACATTCCTCGCATGCAGGAATGCCTGTGAGAAAGGGGTGTCCCCATTCCGCTGAACGGCTGAAGCCACCTGCAACGTGGTGCGTCCCCTTTCCACTGACATTGTATGTTTTATTTGTATGCATCTCACCTCTCATTCCATGGTCACACGTCTTAATGGCTGCCAAAGCTGTAAATAATACAGCTCTCATGTTTCAGTTTTTCCCGCGTCTCATCTCCCACCTCATATGTCTCACCGGGTGGGTCCTTTCTTTTTTTAACACCTGTAATCCATGGCGTTTTTATGATATTAATAAAGAAGCAGAAAAAACAACAGAATACTAAAGGTGTTATTAATGGCACTTCCAAATACAAATATTATACGGGCCCTTTCCAGCAGGAATTACCGCTTTTTTTTCACCGGCCAGGGCATCTCGTTAATTGGGACCTGGATGCAGTCGATAGCCATGAGCTGGCTGGTTTACCGCCTCACCGGCTCCACGCTTCTTCTGGGCGTGGTCGGATTTGCCGGTCAAATTCCGAGTTTTGTCTTCGCCCCTATTGCCGGCGTCCTGGCGGACCGGTGGAACCGCCGCCATATCCTGATTGGGACCCAGGCCCTCGCAATGATCCAGGCCTTTATTACAGCCGGGCTGACCCTTACCGGCGTGATAACCGTCTGGCATCTTATTGTTTTAAGTATCTTCCTCGGCCTGGTGAACTCTTTTGACATACCGGCCCGCCAGTCCCTGGTGGTCTTAATGGTGGAAAAAAAAGAGGACCTGCCCAACGCCATTGCCTTGAACTCGTTCCTTTTTAACGGCGCCCGCCTGGTTGGCCCCACCATCGCCGGCATACTGATCGCGCTGCTGGGTGAAGGCATGTGTTTTTTAATTAACGCTGTCAGTTATATAGCTGTGATTATAGCCCTGCTGGCGATGAAAATAAATATCGGAAAGAGGGAGGAGCAGGGTTCAAACATCTTCCGGCAGTTAAAGGAAGGGATCAGCTACGCTTATAATTCCGGGTCGATCCGGACGATCTTGTTCCTGTCTGCGACTTTCAGTATCGTCGGCATGCCCTATACCGTGCTGATACCTGTGATAGCCAGGGATGTTTTATACGGCGGGGCGGATACATATGGATTTCTAATAACAGCCTCAGGCATAGGAGCTGTGATCGGCGCCCTTTACCTTGCTGTCCGCAAAAGCGTGGAAGGGCTGGGCAACCTGCTGCCGGTAGCTTTGGGTGTTTTCGGCCTGGGTCTGGCAGCGCTTTCGCAATCCCGTGTTTTTTGGATATCCCTGCCGCTGATGCTGCTGACAGGCTTTGGCATGATGATCCAAATGGCATCCAACAATACCATTTTGCAGACCATTGTGGATGACGATAAACGAGGCCGGGTGATGAGCCTTTACACCATGTCGTTTCTCGGCATGGCGCCTTTCGGCAGCCTGCTGGCGGGGGCGCTGGCCAGCCGCATCGGCGCGCCCGGCACCATCATGTGGGGCGGCATCAGCTGCCTGCTGGCAGCCGTTTTGTTCGCTGGAAAAGTATCAATAATAAAAGGTGAAATCATCCGGCAAACCGGTAAAACTACATATAAGACCGGCTCATTATAAAAAAAGACAAAGTTTATTGGAGACCGCAGGTAATTTTGCCAGTAGATTAAAGAAATACAGCAGGAAAAGCTTACGGCAGTGTGGAATAACGAGGTGTTATTCATGGGAAAGGTAAACATAGATGGACCTGCTCCAGAAGGTTAGCGATTATATATCACGGCACCGGATGGTGGAGCGCGGCGATAAGGTTTTGGTAGCTGTGTCCGGCGGACCGGATTCGACAGCTCTCCTGCATATCTTGTATCAATTAAAGGATGACCTGGGTATATCCCTGCATGTGGCGCATTTAAACCACATGTTTCGAGGGGAAGAGTCGGAAAAGGACGCTTTTTTTGTTGCCGAGACCGCGCAGCGTTATGGCCTGCCTGCCACGGTGGAATCTGTCGATGTGCCGTCATACCGGGCCCGGCGCCGCCTGTCCAACCAGGTGGCGGCCCGGGAAGTCCGCTTCAAATTTTTGCTTGAGTGCGCGGGCCGGGTGGGAGCGTCCAGAATTGCCCTCGCCCACCAGGCGGACGACCAGGCCGAGACGATCCTGTTTAATTTTTTAAGGGGAACGGGCACGGGAGGACTGAAAGGGATCCTGCCGGTGCGCGACGGAATTTATATCAGGCCCCTTTTAAACGTGCGGCGCTCCGAGATCGAAAGTTATTGCAGCGAGATGGACCTGGCTTTCCGCCATGACTCTTCCAATTTAAAGCCCGTTTATACCAGGAACAGGATCAGGTTAAACCTGGTACCGCTGCTGGAAAAGGAATACAACCCGGAACTTGTCCCGGCTTTAATGAGGCTTGGCGAAATATGCCGGGAAGAAGACAGCTATCTTGATCACCTGGCGGAAAAAGCTCTTCAGGAAGCGCTTCTGAAATCAGACACCGGGCTTGTCTCACTAAGCCTGGACCGTCTTGTTGAGTCACCGCTGGCAGTCAGGCGCAGGGTTTTGCGCCGGGCCTGGCAGGTTGTGTCCGGCGGCGCGGGGCATTTAGATTTTCAGCATGCCGAAGCGGCGCTCGATTTGGTCAGCAGCGGCGCCACCGGCGCACAGGCGGTCATGCCCGGCAATGTGTTTGCCGTCAGGACCTATACGGCCCTTGAGCTGAAGCGCGCTCCGCTGAAAAAGGCCCTGCCCGGCTACATATATGAGCTGCGGGTGCCGGGTGCGACCTATATACCGGAGATCGGCGCCACTGTTTGCGCTGAGTTATCCTCCGGAGAGAGTGAGCGCAATCCGCGCAGCCTGCCGGGGAGCGAGGCTTTGCTGGACTTTGATAAATTGCCGCCCGTAGTATATGTGAGGCGCCGCCTGGCAGGCGATGTTTTTCATCCCTACGGCCAAGTTTCAGAGATAAAGCTGAAGGACTTCCTGATTAAGCAGAAAATACCGCGTGAAGAAAGGGAACGCCTGCCCCTGGTATGCACACCGAAGGAAATAATCTGGGTAGGCGGTATCAGGACAGGTGAGAAGTGGAAAGTTAGCGACAGCACCAGAAAAATGCTGCATCTTAAACTAATTCCGGGAGATTTGGCTTTTGATTGTAACAGGTACTGAAATATGTTAAAATGTTTGTTATGGGTTATTGCATTTATTTAGGAGGAATGGTTTAGTGAACAAGGTAATAAAGAACCTTAGCATATATTTGCTGATCGTTCTGGTTATTATCGCCTTGCTTAAATATACGACGCCCACGAGAACTCTCCCTGAACCGGTCAATTACAGCAAGTTTTATGAAGATGTGAACCAGGGACAGGTTAAATCCATTACCATCCAGTCAGACGGCCAGACCAATTCCATAACAGGTGAGAAAGTCGACGGTGCAAAGTTTGAAACCAAGGGTCCCGCTGAAGACACCGCGCTGTACGAACTTCTGAGAGACAAGAAAGTGGAGTGGAGCAGTGAGCCGCCTCCCCAGCCCGGATGGTGGACCGGTCTCCTGACAACCCTGCTGCCTATACTACTTTTTGTAATCCTGTTCTTTTTCCTGATGCAGCAGACCCAGGGCGGCGGCAACCGGGTCATGTCGTTCGGCAAGAGCCGGGCCCGGCTGCACAGCGATGAAAAGAAGAAGGTTACATTCGCCGATGTGGCGGGTGCTGATGAAGTTAAAGAAGAGCTGGAGGAAATAGTTGAATTCCTGAAAAACCCGAAAAAGTTTCAGGAATTGGGCGCCAAGATACCCAGGGGCGTGCTTCTCTTCGGCGCGCCCGGCACAGGCAAAACGCTGTTGGCCAGGGCGGTGGCAGGCGAGGCGGGGGTGCCCTTTTTCAGCATCAGCGGCTCTGATTTTGTTGAAATGTTTGTCGGTGTGGGAGCTTCCAGGGTCCGCGACCTCTTTGACCAGGCCAAGAAAAACGCTCCCTGCATAGTTTTTGTGGATGAAATTGACGCGGTGGGCCGTCAGCGCGGCGCCGGTCTTGGCGGCGGCCATGACGAGCGTGAGCAGACGCTCAACCAGCTCCTGGTGGAAATGGACGGCTTTGCGCCCAACGAGGGAATAATTATCCTGGCGGCCACCAACCGCCCGGATATCCTGGACCCGGCCCTGCTGCGGCCGGGGCGTTTTGACCGCCAGGTGGTGGTCGACTCGCCGGATGTCAACGGCCGGAAAGAAATCCTTAAAGTGCACATGCGCGGCAAGCCCGTGGAAGAAGGCGTAAGCCTCGAAGTCCTGGCCCGCCGGACACCTGGTTTCACCGGGGCCGACCTGGCCAACCTGACCAATGAAGCGGCGCTTTTAGCCGCGCGGCAGAACCGCAAGAAAATAACCATGGCGGACCTGGAAAATTCTATTGAGCGGGTAATAGCCGGGCCGGAGAAGAAGTCAAAAGTAATAAGCGAGAAGGAAAAATGGCTGGTCTGCTATCACGAAAGCGGCCACGCGGTAGTCGGGTTTTTACTGCCGAACACGGACCCAGTGCACAAGGTCTCAATCATTCCAAGAGGCCGGGCAGGCGGCTACACCCTGCTGCTTCCCAAGGAAGACCGTTATTACGCCACCAAGTCCCAACTGCTTGACCAGGTGACCATGCTCCTGGCCGGCAGGGTCTCCGAGGACCTGGTGTTGAAAGAAATCAGCACCGGGGCTCAAAACGACCTGGAGCGTTCCACCGACCTGGTCAGAAAGATGGTCATGGAATTCGGTATGAGCGACCTGGGGCCGATGACTTACGGGCGGAAGACCGACACTCCTTTCCTCGGCAGGGACCTCTCGAGGGACCGGAATTACAGCGAGGAAGTGGCAAACGCCATTGACGTAGAGGTGCGGCAGACCATAGACCGCTCTTACAAACTGGCCAAAGAACTTCTGGAAAAACATATCGAGACGCTTCACCTGGTGGCAAAGACGCTGTTTGACAAAGAGACAATTGAAGCGGCCGAGTTTGCCGAACTGATGAAGCAGGCGGGTGAAGGAGAGCGGACCAACGGGATAATATAGTTTATAAACCCGCAGCCTTTAGCTGCGGGTTTTTTTGAAAAATAAATCTATGGAGGTTTATAATGGAACGTACATACCTTATGGTTAAGCCTGACGGCGTGCAGCGCGGTCTGGCCGGTGAAATCATAGCGAGGTTTGAAAAGAAGGGTTTTAAAATCGCAGCCCTGAAGATGCTCCGGATCAGCCGGGAACTAGCCGAAAAGCACTACGGCGAACATGTGGGCAAACCTTTTTTTGAAGGCTTGGTCGGTTTCATTACCAGCGGCCCGGTTGTGGCCATGGTAATCGAGGGCAAGGATGCCGTCAGCGCGGCGCGGGAAATGATGGGGGCGACCAACCCCCTGAAAGCTGCGCCGGGCACTATCAGGGGCAGCTATGGCATAGATATAGGCCGGAATGTCATCCACGGTTCCGATTCCAGGGAAAGCGCCCAGAGGGAAATAGCCCTGTTCTTCAAGGAAGAAGAACTGCTGGATTACAGCCGGGAAATCGACTGCTGGATTTACGAGTAAAAAGTTAAAAGCGTGTCAAGGGGACGGTTCTCTTGACACGTTTTGTTAATTCTAGCGTGTCAAGGGGACGGTTCTCTTGACACGTTTTTAACAAAGTGAATAGGCAAAATTTTTTTAAACACAAAGGTAGAAATGAGAGGAGATAGTTGTATGCCTTACGATCCTACCAGGATGAAGGACTTTGAAATTGCAGAGGCGGCGGTAAAAAACATGCCGTCCCCGGCTGACTGGCAGGAAAGGCTTGGTCTGGAAAAAGACGAAGTAATACCCTACGGCAGGATCTGCAAGCTGGACAGCATGAAGATCATTAAGCGGCTTTCAAACCGGCCGGACGGTAAGTATATAAACGTCACAGCGATAACCCCTACCCCGCTTGGTGAGGGGAAAACAACGACCGCTATCGGCCTGGTGGAGGGGTTAAGCAAAAGGGGCCGCAGCGTGAGCGCCGCGATCCGCCAGCCTTCAGGCGGACCCACCATGAATATCAAGGGTTCGGCGGCCGGTGGCGGTAATGCCCTGGTTATCCCCATGACCGAGATCTCCCTGGGGCTTACCGGGGATATAAACGACATCATGAACGCCCATAACCTGGCTATGGTAGCGCTGAACGCCAGGATGCAGCACGAAAGGAACTATGATGACGGGGAACTGGCCAAACGCAATTTAAGACGCCTGGATGTCGACCCGGACCAGGTTGAGATGGGCTGGATCATCGACTTCTGCGCCCAGGGCCTGCGTAAAATTATTATGGGCATCGGCGGCAAAATGGACGGCTTCCAAATGGAATCCAGGTTCGGCATTGCGGCCAGCTCCGAACTGATGGCGATCCTGTCAGTTACCAGGGACCTGAAAGACCTCAGGGAGAGGATCGGCAATATCATTGTCGCCTATGACAAAAAGGGCCGGCCGGTAACCGCCTCGGACCTGGAGGTGGCCGGGGCCATGACTGCTTATATGAGGAATACGATCAACCCGACCCTGGTCAGCACTGTGGAGTACCAGCCTGTGTTCATGCACGCGGGTCCTTTCGCCAATATCGCTATCGGCCAGTCTTCAGTGATAGCTGACCGCATCGGCATAAAGATGTCTGACTACCATATCACAGAAAGCGGTTTTGCCGCTGATATCGGCTTTGAAAAATTCTGGAACGTCAAGTGCCGGATAAGCGGGTTAGTCCCGAGTGTTTCTGTAATCACCGCCACCATCAGGGCGCTGAAGATGCACGGCGGCGGGCCGAACGTGGTTCCGGGCCGTCCCCTGCCGGACGAATACACCAGGGAAGACCTGGGCCTCCTCGAAAAAGGCATCCCCAACCTGCTGCACCATATTGAAATTGTTAAAAAAGCCGGGGTGAAACCGGTTGTCTGCATAAACGCGTTTTACACCGACACCAGGGAAGAGGTGTCCGCCGTCCGCCGCCTGGTGGAGCAGGCCGGCGCCCGCTGCGCCTTGTCAGAGCACTGGATGAAAGGCGGGGAGGGCGCCCTGGAACTGGCGGACGCCGTTGTTGACGCCTGCAATGATAAGGATGATTTTAAATACCTATACCCGCTGGAAATGCCGCTCAGGCAGAGGGTCGAGGTTATCGCCAGAGAGGTTTAC
Source organism: Pelotomaculum propionicicum (assembly GCF_048984525.1). Classification (GTDB taxonomy): domain Bacteria; phylum Bacillota; class Desulfotomaculia; order Desulfotomaculales; family Pelotomaculaceae; genus Syntrophopropionicum; species Syntrophopropionicum propionicicum_A. Next base: position 17,135 of record NZ_JBMGJC010000016.1, on the reverse strand, counting down.
GGCGCGGACGGGGTAGCCTGGAGCGCTGAAGCCGAGGCAAAGGCCAGGCGTTTCGAGTCAGAACCCGCTTATGCCGGCTTTGCTACGATGATGGCGAAAACCCACCTGAGCATTTCACATGACCCAAGCCTTAAAGGGGTCCCCAGGGGCTGGATACTCCCGATCCGCGACGTCCTGGTTTTCGGCGGCGCAAAATTCCTCGTCCCGATGGCCGGTGAGATCAAGCTTATGCCCGGAACCGGGTCTGACCCGGCCTACAGGCGAATTGACGTGGACACTGATACAGGCAATGTGAGGGGGCTTTTCTAAAAAAATGCGGCGTTTTACGCCGCATTACTTTTGGGTGAAGTTTCCCTTGGCCGGGCCAAGCTTTCCGGATATGCCCGGTTTATATCCTTTATCAGTGCCGTGCTTGTGTACGCTTTTCAGCTGCGCCTCCTGTGACTTTGCTTCGCGGGGTCTGGGGACGCCCGCCGGACGGTGGTTGTCTCCGGGCAGCTCAGGGCGCTTGAAACCGTCTTCAGTGATAGTCTCACGTTTTGGCATCGCTCCGGCCTCCTCTTTTATTCTCTAAAGTATTATTTTAGATTAATGCAAGTTTTATCCACATAAGCGGCCGGTTTGATTGATTTTCTAAGCCAGCCGCTTTATAATTTTGACAAGCTGTGCAGCGCGGCGGCATATTTATCCGGGGGGTAATGGATTGGCGATCAGGGTCTACAGCGTCATGGTTGAAAATAAAGAAGAGGCCTACCGGGCTGTCGCTTCCGTTGGCGCGGACAAATCAGGCTGCGCGTGGATGGCGCCGAAAGCGGTGCACCGTCTGGTAATGCTGGACGGAGTGCAGCCGAGACAGGCCAACATTATGAAGCAGGAAATGCTCGGCAAGGGCGGGGAGGCTGCTGTCGCCCGGGGCGTGGTTGATAATTCCGTCCCCGAAACCAGGGTGCTCCTGATGGGCACACTGAAGCAGTACGAGGCTTTCCTGGCCAAACTAAAAAGCCAGCCGTTCGGGCTGCCCGCTTTAGCTGACCGGATCAGGGGCGTATTGGACGGGCAGGAGGGCTTTACCCCTTACGCGCTGGACTGCCGCGGCAGGACAATAATTCTGGGAGAAAGAACGCTGGTGATGGGGATCCTTAATGTGACGCCCGATTCTTTCTCGGACGGGAGTAAATTCCACGACCCTGGCCGGGCGCTGGAAAGAGCCAGGGTGATGGTGGAGGACGGCGCCGACATCATAGACCTGGGCGGTGAATCCACGCGGCCAGGCTTCGCGCCGGTAGGGGTTGAGGAGGAACTGGACCGGATCATACCTGTGTTAAAAAGGCTGGTAAACGAGATAACTGTGCCGGTTTCCATAGATACGACCAAAGCTGAGGTGGCCAGGCGGGCGCTGGAGGAGGGCGCCGGCATTATTAACGATCAGTGGGGGTTGCGGGGCGACCCGGCCATGGCCGGAATCGCCGCGAAGTACGGCGCTCCCCTGGTCCTGATGCATAACCAGAAAGGTACTGAATACCGGGACCTCCTCGGTGATATAGCTGAATCACTTCGGGAAAGCGTGGGTATTGCCATGGCGGCCGGAGTCGCCCGGGAAAAGGTCATTGTTGACCCCGGGCTCGGATTCGGTAAAAACGCGGCGCAAAACCTGGAGACGCTGCGGCGGCTGAAAGAGCTGCGCTGCCTGGGACAGCCGGTCCTGATCGGCCCGTCGCGCAAGTCCACTATCGGAAAAGTATTGAACCTGCCGGTGGAAGAGCGGGTGGAAGGGACAGCGGCAGCTGTGGCGGTCGGCATCGCCAACGGCGCGAACATTGTGCGGGTGCATGATGTGAAAGAGATGGCCAGGGTGGCCCGCATGGCCGACGCCATTATGGGCCGAGTGAACTTGGATATTTAGGTTCGATCTTGCTTCCATCAGGGGTAGTGAATTCTTTCCTTAACATAGAATGAGGACGTATCACTTGTAGGTGCGGCTTCAGCCGTTCAGCAGAAAGGGGACACACCTCTATTTGGAGCTTAGCTCATGGGCCGAGGAATGTCCCCGATTGTAATGGCAAGTTAAACCCGCCCTACAGAGCCGGGGAGTGTCCTGATGAAGGAGGGGGTAACGTGGATAAGATCATACTCGAAGGAATGGAATTTTACGGTTACCACGGAACCAGGCCCGAGGAAAAAACGCTTGGGCAGAAATTTATATTGGATGTTGAGCTTTTTCTGGACTTGCGGCCGGCGGGAATTTCCGATGACCTGGACCGCACAGTTAATTACGCCCGGGTTTTTGAAACGGTACAGTCAATTGTATGCGGCCGTCCCCGCCAGCTGATCGAGTCCCTGGCGGAGGCAGTCGCCAAAGCCCTGCTGGAGCAGTTCCCCGCGGCCCAGGTCAAGGTGCACGTGAAAAAGCCCCAGGCCCCCGTTCCGGGCCGGTTCACCTGGGTGGCTGTGGAAATAACGCGGGGGAAGGACAGCCTTTAAAAACAGTGAAAAGAACTTTTTAACCTGTTACAAATCCTTCCGGTCAGAAATAATGTATAATAATATAAAGTGTTATATAAAAAATAGTACTAAATGCTTTGGAGGATATACAATGCCGACTACAGCCTATATCGGCCTGGGCAGCAACCTGGGCGATAAAGAGGCCAATATAAAAAAAGCGCTGGAACTGCTGGGGGAAGTCCCCGCTGTTAAGGTGATAAAAGTTGCTTCGTTATACAAGACCGCGCCGCTTTATGTGACCAAGCAGGACTGGTTCCTTAATACAGTGGCGGAGATTGAGACAAGTCTAAACGCCCATGAGCTGTTATCCCTGTTAAAGGAAACGGAAAAGAAGCTTGAACGGACGCCCACCGTGCGCTGGGGGCCGCGGACGATAGACTTGGACCTTCTGCTTTACGGCAGCGATAAAATTAAAAGTGCCGACCTGTGTGTTCCCCATCCCCGCATGACTGAGCGCGCTTTCGTCATGGTACCGCTGGCGGAAATCGCCCCCCAACTTTGCGTGCCCGGCCGGGGGAGGGCGGGAGAGCTGGCCCGGCTTCTAAGTACAGATCAGAGAGTTGAAAAAATTTGTTGAATCAATATTGGATAAAAAATAATTAATTTTTTAGGTAGAAGGTTTGGAGGCGGAGGCCTTCTTTTTTTGTGGACATTTAGTGGACATAATAGAAGAAAAAGCGCGGGTGGTATGTATGGTATTTGAGCCGAAGAGAGTAATTTTCGAGCGGGAAGCCCTGGAATATCCCCTGGGAGACAGGCTTCTGAAATATTTTGACGGGAAGGGAGTTGAAACCAGTTTCACAGCTTCCCACAACAGGGTCACCTCTATTCCTGGCAGGACCCGGCCGGAGGGATATTTTGAAGGGAAAAGGACGCTGGTGGTGGGAGTGCGCCGCACCAGGAACTTTGAAACATGTAAACCGTCGGCCCATTATCAGCTGCCCCTGGTCACCTCCTGCCCCGGCAAGTGCGAATACTGCTACCTTTTAACCAACCTGGGCAGTAAGCCGTACGTGCGCATATACGTTAATACTGAGGAAATTTTAACTGCCGCCGCCGGTTACATTGAAAAAAGGAAGCCCGAGATAACAGTATTTGAAGGAGCCGCCACCTCTGACCCGATCCCGGTGGAGCCTTACACCGGTATTCTGGCCAGGGTAATCGGGTTCTTCGGGGAGCAGGAACTCGCCCGGTTCCGGTTCGTCACCAAGTTTACCGACGTCGATACGCTGCTGCCTGTTTCCCACAATGGGCATACCCGCTTTCGCTTCAGCATCAATACAGGCGAGGTGATCAGGCGGTACGAGCACGCCACCCCAACCCTCGCCGAAAGGCTGGCGGCGGCTAAGAAAGTGGCAAGGGCCGACTACCCGCTGGGATTTTTGGTGGCGCCAATTATAGCGGAAGAGGGATGGAAGGAAAGTTACAGGGATTTATTTAAATCCGTCGCGGCAGATCTGGGCGGCAATGCCGCCGACCTCACCTTTGAGTTCATCACCCACCGTTTTACCAAAAGGGCTAAAAACACGATCCTGGAAGTCTTCCCGAACACGGGCCTAGACCTGGAGGAAAAGTCCAGGACTTTTAAGTTCGGCCAGTTCGGCTACGGCAAGTACGTCTATCCCAAGGAGCTTTTCAACGAGGTAAAAGATTATTTTCACAGCCAGGCGCAGGAATTTTTCCCTGAAGCGAAGGTTGAGTATTTTGTATAAAAAAACAGATAAATTAAGATAAGATATTAGACTGCCTTGTTTAACCCTTGTCTTACTCCCCGGCCTTATCATCCAAAAGGCCGGCGGCGTAGGCTATGGCTTCCTCCCTGTTTGCGACCTCCCCGCTGACCTGGGCCTCGGTGATCTTTTCCAGCAGCTCGCCCACTTTTTTTGAGGGCGGGAGAGCCAGCGCTGCCATCAGTTCCTCCCCTTTTACCAGGGCGGGCGGGTGGACGTAGGCCTCTGCCTCAAAGTAATATTTGCAGAGGAGGTCCCCGATAAACGCACGGTAACCGGGGAGATCGAACGCTCCTTCCCCACCGCCGCCATACGAGCAGGCATTGGCCAGGGAAAGCAGGAGGGTATCGGGCGCTTCCTTGCCCAGTTTGGAGAAGAAGCGGTGGATGGCCGCCGGTCCCGCGGGCATGTCTTTAAAAAGGCGGAAAGGATATACGTGGCCGCCTGCGATTTTTTTCAGGTAGGATTCCTCTGTCCTGCTTATTTTCAACCTCCGCGCAAACTCGCTCACATATGCCAGCCCCGCCTTTGAACTGCCTGGAGGAGCATCCTCCCCGCCATCAGCGGCCACGGCTGCCGCCGCTTGGCCGGGGTCGTGAAGCAGCGCGGCGATTTTTAGCAGCTGGACGCGCCTGCGCCCGGAGGTGAGGGATTGTCCCAAATGCCGCAGGATCAATTCCCGCAGTTCCTCACTCCTGCCGGTGGCCGGGAGTTCCGGGCCGGGGTCACCGCAGATCTTTTCAAGCAGCTGGTAAGTCCTGAGGCTGTGCGCCCAGGCACTGTCCTTGCTCTGGTCCTGGCTGCTTGCCTTCATGATTTCTTCAGTGGGAAACAGCTCGGAGAGAGCGCCTATGTCGTCTAAAACAGTGATCCAGCGGTAAGATTGCGGCAGGGCGAGAACAGCCGATAATTCTTCCCAAACCCGCTCCCCCGATACCTCCTGCAGCAGCCAGCGGCTCTGCTCCATCAAGTCCAGGGTCTCCGGTTTGATGTTGAAACCAAGTTTGCCGGCCAGCCGCACCCCCCGCAGGATGCGGACCGGGTCTGCCTCAAAAACATATTTGCTAATAGCCCGGATGGTTTTATTCTCAATATCAGCCAGTCCTCCGTAGGGGTCCATCAGCAATTCATGCCAGCGCCAGCGCTCCGAGCGCCGGGCCGCCAGGCCGCCGTTCTCCCCTGACAGCTTGATATACGCGGGCAGTTCCAGGGCGGTGGCGTTGATGGTAAAGTCCCTGTTGGAAAGGTCTTCTTCTATGCTTAACCCCTTGAAGGAGGAAAAGTCAATCTGCCATTTTTCCCCGTGGGGCTCCACTACTACACGGGCTACTCTGTTAATCCTGTCCAACGGGATATACACGCCTTTCAATACTTCGGAAACAGACTGGGCCAGGCTCATGGCATTTCCGCTTACCGCGAAATCCAGGTCGCGTCCCGGTTTTCCCAGGTAGAGGTCGCGCAGGAAACCGCCCACCAGGTATGTTTTTTTGTTTTTAGCCGAGGCAAGAGCAGCAATCGCGTCTAAAATTTCCTCGAAAAACATGACTATTCCTCCGTTAAAAGAATTGCCGGCCTTATTATAACATTATTTTACATGTCTGGATAACAGCCATGTCCCATTCCAGCCGGTTTTATTCTAAATTTTTTTAAAAATTAATTGCCCCGCATTATTTACTATGTTAAAATGTAACCGAAACAGGGTGGTATCTTTGTGAACCGCACCTGTATGTTGTGAAATTGCTTTTTGATTTATGGTATTTAACCGCTTGGAGCCGGGACGGACCGAGACGGAGGTTAGATAACTCACGCCTTTCGGGTTTCTCCCCGGAAGGCTTTTTGTTTTGGCACAAACTTATGGTAGGGAGATAATATCCGTGTCTAAACCTAAAATTGCAGTGGTTGGTGCCGGAAAGGTTGGTTCCGCCCTGGCGCTCCTTTTAAGCCGGCAGGGTTACCCGGTGGCCGGAGTGGCCAGCAAAAGCATTGATTCGGCCAGGCGCGTGGCTGACGAATTAAAGGCGCCTGCCACTGTTAACCCGGAGGAAGTAACCAGCGGCGCGGATGTTGTCTTTATCACGACCCCGGACCGCGTGATTGCGGGTGTGGCGGAAGAGATCGCCGCGCGGGGAGGTTTCAGGCCGGGACAGGTTGTTTTTCATACCAGCGGTGCCCATTCAGCCGATGAGGTGGGCGCCGCGCGCCGCTCAGGCGCGCTGGCCGCTTCGCTGCACCCGCTCCAGTCTTTTGCCGATATCAAGATGGCCATGGAAAATTTGCCCGGTTCATATTTTGCCCTGGAGGGGGATCCGGGGGCGCTGCCCCTGGCCGGGCAGATTGTCAGGGACCTGGGCGGCAAAAGCTTTTCCATAGCTGCCGAGGATAAGCCTCTGTATCACGCAGCTGCCTGTATCGCTTCAAACTACCTGGTTTCTTTGATGCACTTTGCCACAGGGCTCTACAGCCGTTTCGGCCTTACCCGGGCGGAGTCGTTTGAAGCATTGCTGCCCCTGGTCAGGGGTACAATAAACAACATCAGCCAGGTGGGACCGCCGCAAGCCCTGACCGGGCCTGTGGCCAGGGGTGACGGCCCGACCCTGGAGGGGCACCTGAAAGCATTAAAAGACGTGGGAGAGCAGGAGCTTGATTTATACAGCAGGCTTGGCCTCTTCACAGTCAGGGTGGCCCTGGAAAAAGGAAGCATTAACGCCGAAGAGGCGAAAAAATTAGACGATATTTTCAGGGAGGGTTGTATATGAGCGGCAAGGTTACCACAGCCACCATAAGACAAATGAAAAGTGAAGGGAAACCTATCACCATGCTCACGGCGTACGACTACTCAATGGCCAAGCTTGTGGATGACGCGGGTATTGATATGATCCTGGTGGGTGACTCGCTGGCCAACGTTATGCTGGGCTATGATTCCACCCTGCCGGTGACCATGGACGAGATGGTCCACCACGTCAAGGCGGTCTGCCGTGGCGCCGACCGGGCCATGGTAGTGGCGGATCTCCCGTTTATGTCCTATCAGGTTTCAAAGAAAGAAGCCCTGCGCAACTCGGGGCGGTTCCTGAAGGAGACTACAGCCCAGGCGGTTAAGCTGGAAGGCGGCCGGGAGATTGCCGAAACCGTCCGCGCCATAGTTAACGCGGGGATACCGGTGGTCGGCCACCTGGGGTTGACCCCCCAGTCTGTCCACCAGATGGGCGGGTACAAGGTGCAGGGCAAAGATGAATCCGCGGCGAAAAAACTTATCTCTGACGCCAGGGCTATAGAAGAAGCCGGAGCATTTTGCCTGGTCCTGGAATGTGTGCCCACGCCGCTGGCCAAACTGATAACCGAGTCTCTGAGTATCCCGACCATAGGCATCGGGGCCGGTCCGCACTGTGACGGGCAGGTGCTGGTAATCCACGACATGCTGGGGCTGTACCCCCGCTCCTCACCGAAATTCGTAAAAAAATACGTCAACCTGCACGAGCATATGGACGCCGCGCTGAAACAGTACAAGGAAGAGGTAACAGCGAGGACTTTCCCCGGGCCCGAGCACAGTTTCGGGATGTCCGAGGAAGTGCTGAAGAAACTGTATTGAGACGTGAGAAATGAGACGTGGGACGTGAGAATTGATACATCAGAGCGGTAGGTGCGGCTTCAGCCGTTCAGCGGAATGGTGACACCCCTTTCTCACAGGCATTCCTGCATGCGAGGAATGTCCCCGGTTGGAATGGCGGGATAAATCCCGCCCCAGAGTGTTGACAAAATAATACTGGATAATCCATGGTGTTGAAACCGACTGCTCCATTGCGACAGCGTCGTAAGTAAACTAAGCGAAGCTGAGGTTGTGAAATTGGGTGAGCTGACATGGACGTTAAAGGCCTTCATCGCCCGGATGGCGAGTTGAAGGCCGGCCCATTTGAGCCCGAAGCAAGCGCTAAGTTTACTCGGCGCGAAGCACGGAGCCAAGCGGATTCAACACCATGGAGACTTTGTCTACAACCTGTGGCGGGATAAATCCCGCCCTACAAGGAATGCCTGTGATGCTCACGACTCACGTCCCAAGACCCACGACTAATATTGGAGGATAAAATGCGCATTTTTCACACGATCGCGGAAATCCGGGAGTTTGTCCGGCAGGCTAGGGCCGACGGACACAGCATTGGCCTTGTCCCGACCATGGGCTACCTGCACGAAGGGCACCTCGAATTGATGAGCCAGGCCAAAAAACAATGCGACACTGTTATTATCAGCATCTTTGTGAACCCCGCCCAGTTTGGACCGGGAGAGGACCTGGCAAGCTACCCCCGGGACCTGGACCGTGATGCCGGAATGGCCGAGACGGTGGGGGTGGACGCTATTTTCAATCCGGGCGTGGAAGAGATATACCCGTCCGGGTACTGCACTTACGTCGATGTCGAACGCATCACGGACAGGCTTTGCGGCGCTTCCCGGCCGGGCCATTTTCGCGGTGTGGCCACAGTGGTCACCAAGCTGTTTAACATAGTGAAGCCGGACTATGCGTTTTTTGGGCAGAAAGACGCCCAGCAGGTACTGGTAATAAAACGGATGGCCACTGACTTGAACATGGAAGTGGAAGTTGTAACAGTGCCCACCGTGCGGGAGCGTGACGGCCTGGCTATGAGCTCACGCAACATTTATCTGGATCCTGCGCAGCGGCAGGCCGCCCTGAGCCTTAACAGGAGTTTAAAGAGGGCGGCGGCGGAGGTCAGGGCCGGAGAAAGGGACGCAGCGAAAATACGGCAACTGGTTATAGATATAATTAAAGCCGAGCCCCTGGCTGAGATAGATTACGTAGAAATATACAGCCATCCGGACCTGGAGCCGGTGGAGGCCATAAAAGGCCCCGCGCTCCTGGCCCTGGCTGTTAAGATGGGCCGGGCGAGGCTGATCGACAATATTATTTTACATGTGTAAATTGGGGGAGAGGGTCATGTTTCTGACAATGTTTAAATCAAAAATTCACCGGGCTACGGTAACAGAGGCTGATCTGAACTATATGGGCAGTATCACCATAGATGAGGCGCTGATAGAGGCTGCCGGGATCCTGCCCCATGAAAAGGTCCAGATCGTCAACAACAACAACGGCGCCCGTTTTGAAACGTATGTGATCAAAGGTCCCCGCGACTCCGGTGTGATCTGCCTGAACGGGGCCGCCGCCCGCCTGGTGCAGCCCGGAGACGTGGTAATTATTATTTCTTACGCCATGATGGACAGCAATGAGGCTAAAACATACAGCCCGACTGTCGTAATGGTTGACGGCGAAAACAAAATAACTGAAATTAAACATGGGGAAGTCCACGGCGATATAGGCTAGCGTTTGACCCGGCGATTTAAAGGAGAAAGTTACTTTAAAAACCGCCGCAACTCAGAGCTGTGTGTGATCTTCCTTGTTTTTTTGTCTAATTCCGTTATAATAAAGACATCGCGCGTTTCAAACATGCGCAAAAATTTTTATAATTACATACTTATTTATCGGCTGGGCTTAAAGGGGGAGGTTTTTTTGCCAGACAACTATATGGTAAACTTCGACACACGGGAACTGCCCCAGGTGGAAGAAGAATATATTATCATGGGCAGCGGCATAGCTGGTTTGTATACGGCCCTTTCAGCTTCCCAGGCAGGCAGATCGGTAACGGTACTGACTAAACAAACCATGATGGATACCGGTACGGATAAAGCTCAGGGAGGTATCGCGGCCGCGCTCGGGGACGCTGATTCTCCGGCGCTGCACAGGGAAGACACCCTGGTGGCCGGGGCCGGCCTGTGCGATTCGGAGGCGGTGGCGGCACTGGTGAGCGAAGGTCCTGACAGGGTCAGGGAGCTGATCGGGCTGGGCGCCATCTTTGACCGTGACAGCCAGGGCCTGGCCCTGACCAGGGAGGGGGCGCACAGCCAGCGGCGTATTCTCCATGCCAGCGGTGATGCTACCGGGGCCGAGATACAGCGGGTACTTACCCAGCGTGTGCGGGAAGACGATAAGATTAATGTACTGGAAAACCATTATGTTGTCGACCTCCTGGTACGGGATAACACCTGTTACGGAGTACTGGCCTATGACAGGCAGAACAAGGAATACAGGGTTTTCCGGGGTAAGGTGGTCGTCCTGGCCACTGGCGGCCTGGGACGTATTTTTGAACACAACACCAACCCTGAAATAGCAACAGGTGACGGTATAGCGATCGCTTTTAGGGCCGGCGCGGAAGTCATGGACATGGAGTTTATCCAGTTCCACCCGACAGTATTGAATCTCCCGGGAGCCCCGCGCTTTTTAATTTCAGAGGCTGTGCGCGGCGAGGGCGCTTACCTGCGCAACATCCGCGGCCAGCGTTTTATGCCCCGTTATCACGACCTGGCGGAGCTTGCTCCCAGGGATATAGTAGTGCGCGCTATTTTAAAGGAAATGGCGGCGACCAACTCCAACAAGGTATTTTTAGACCTGACCCACCTGGAGCCTGAGCTTGTAAAATTACGCTTTCCCAATATCTCCAAGACCTGCTCGGAGTACAAGCTGGACATCACAGTTGACCGCATTCCGGTGGCGCCAGCCGCTCACTACATGATGGGCGGGGTTAAGATAAACCTGGTGGGCGAGACCAGCATCAGGGGGCTTTATGCCTGCGGCGAGGTCTCCTGCCCCGGCGTCCACGGCGCCAACCGCCTGGCCAGCAATTCCCTGCTGGACGGACTGGTGTTTGGCGGGAGGATAGTAGAGGAGACCAAACATTTCCTAAAGGATTACAACCCCCGCCACCTGGAGTTTGCCTGCGACTGGCTGCTTGAACCGGCCAAAACGGATTACGCGGCCCTGCGCAAAAAACTGGAGGTGCTGATGGGCGAGAAGGTGGGTCCGGTGCGCAGCAGCGAAGGAATGAGAGAAGCCCTGGTATTTTTCGATCAATGGAGCTACCTCAAGCGGCACAGGGCTGATAACGCTGAGCAGATGGAAGTCAAAAATATGCTCCAGGTAGGGGAATTGGTGGCTGAAGCGGCCCTGGCCCGCAGGGAAAGCCGCGGGGGGCACTACCGGGTCGACTGCCCGGATACGTACCAGCGCTGGCAGAAGCATATTATATTCAGGCGGTAAGCTTTACAAGATAGAATATACATCGGCTGTTTTGGGCATCCCATAATATCAGGACGGGTAAATACCCGTCATTTTATTAGATAACACTAATATGAGGATTATCTATGAGTAAAATCGAACTAATCGCCACCGCGACTTTCGGCCTTGAGGCTGTGGTGGCGAGAGAAGTTAGAGAGCTTGGCTATGAAGACCTGATGGTGGAAGACGCCAGGGTTACATTTGCGGGAGACGAGGCTGCGGTATGCAGAGCGAACCTGTGGCTGCGCACAGCGGACCGCGTTTTGTTAAAGATGGGCGAATTCAAGGCGCTTACCTTCGATGAGCTTTTTGAAAAGACCAGGGCCCTCCCCTGGCCGGACTGGATTCCCGAGAACGCCGCTTTTCCGGTCCAGGGCAAGTCTGTCAAATCGCAGCTTCACAGCGTTCCGGACTGCCAGGCTATCGTTAAAAAAGCGGTTGTGGAAAAGATGAAACAGAAGTATAAAAGGGAATGGTTCCAGGAAACAGGGCCCCAGTACACCATTGAGGTCGCCTTGTTAAAGGATATGGTTACACTGACCATCGACACCAGCGGCGCCGGGCTGCATAAACGGGGCTACCGTAAGCTGGGCAGCCAGGCGCCCCTGAAGGAGACCCTGGCCGCAGCCATGGTCCTGCTCAGCCGCTGGCACCCGGAACATACCCTGATCGACCCTTTTTGCGGCTCGGGCACGATCCCTATTGAGGCGGCACTGATAGGAAGCAACCTGGCTCCCGGCTTGCACCGGGCCTTCGCCTCTGAAAAATGGCCCGTTATCTCTAAAGCCCTGTGGGCTAAAGCCAGGGAAGAAGCAAAAGGGCTGGCTTATTACACCCAGCCTCTTCATATAATAGGTTCCGACATAGACGGCGAAGTGCTGAGCCTGGCGCGCTACCACGCCCGGCAGGCGGGGGTTGAAGAAAAAGTGTTTTTTCAAAAACTCCCTGTTTCCGGGCTTCGCTCAAAGCACAAGTACGGTTATATTATCTGCAACCCTCCCTACGGGGAACGCCTTGGTGATACAAAACAGGCAGAGGATCTGTACAGGGAGACGGGTAAGACCTTTAAGGCCCTCGATACCTGGTCTTTTTACATACTTGCCGCCCACCCCAACTTTGAGCGTCTTTTCGGCAGAAAGCCTGACAAGAAACGGAAGCTGTACAACGGGCGGATCCAGTGCAACTACTACCAGTACTACGGCCCCCGCCCGCCCCGGAAAATTGAGCCGTTTGAAGAAACGACTTTGTAATATGCCCCGGCAGTTATTTTGCAGCCTGATCTTTGCACGGCAGTATACTCTTTGCCCTGGCCAGGTCAGACTGCTTCACCATCAGCCTTAATCCTCCCAGGGCATAAGGCGTGTATACCACTACCGCTGAATGTTCGTCAAACAAGAGGGCCTCTATGCCCTCACTTTCCAACAGCCCTTTAGCCAGGTAAGCCTCATTGACATCGAGAAAAGCAGCGACCTTCACCAGTTTTTCCACTTTTCTTTTCTCCCTTCCTGTTTCCCCGCAGTTATGTATCAGAATTTCAAATTATAGCACCTGTATAACTTAATATTGATCAATAATATTAAAATTATGAAATAATTAAACAATTAGTTTTACTTTCAGGGGTATTAAGGGTAAAATATAACATAAGCTCAATAAAAAGGTCCGTCAGGCCCAGTTCATTTATCCTTCTTAGCCGCTTAATGGTGATGGAGATCAAAGATAAGTGAATCCCCATTGAGCAAACTAAAATTGAGGAGGATATCTTCGTGTATCAAGACAAAACCCTGACCTGCCGTGAATGTGGCTCTGATTTTGAATTCTCTGCCTCCGAGCAGGAGTTCTATGCTGAAAGGGGCTTTACCAACGAGCCCGGCCGCTGTCCCCAGTGCAGGGCGGCCCGCAAGCAGAGAAACAACAGAGGCGGCTTTGGTAACCGGGGAGCCCGTCCCCCGCGTGAAATGCATCCCGCTGTCTGTGCCGGCTGCGGCGCCGAAACGGAAGTGCCTTTCAAGCCCAGCGGCGACCGCCCGGTATACTGTTTTGACTGTTTCAACAAAAACAGAAGCTACTAAAAGAGAAATCCTCAGTAGTTAAAGTTAATTACCTTGATATGGACAAAGGACTGTAACATTTGTGTTACAGTTTTTTTTCACGCATTATGTTTCGCGGTACTGCTAACTCATGCTTTTAAACTTTTCGGTCAGGCGGTCTTTAAACTGCTTCCACAGCACGTCGTCCAGGGCGATATATTCCTGCAGAGCATCAAAAACCAGCGTGCGGGAGGTGGGTTTTTCATACCGGGACTCTAATTCTTTCATAATTTCCGCCGGAAGCGTCTGCAGCAGTGAACCGCAATCAATATAGCGACTCAGGCGCAGGAAACGGGGGATATTTCCATCATTACGCATTGATTTTGCCAGCCTGGACTTTTCGGCTGCCGCCCCCATGTCAAGAAATAAGTCCAGTTTCAGCTCTTCTAACATGCGGGCACATTCCAAAGCCTGTTTGCGAAAGCTTTCCGCCAGGTCCTCCAGTTCCGCCGCAGACATCAGGGCCCCCTTTTTGATCGCCTTGTTTACCAGCCTGATCCGGGCTCTCTTGATGCTGTGCCTTTCCCGGTAGGTGTAGCAGATCCCCATGATAAAACTGCGCCATTTCCTCCTCGAGCCGGTGACGGCTTTTAAAATCTTATCCGACTTCAGGCGGTCTGCTTTTTCGGGAGGATCTTCAGCATGGCTCTGCATATAGGAAAGGAGACCGTAAGGGTAGATATAAGGCCATACAGCCTCCACGCACCTTAAGATTAATCTCTCGTCCGGTTTCTCATCCTTCAGCCTTTCCCCCAGGATTTCGGCCAGCTGGAGTACTTCTTTTAAATTTGCCACTTTGGACCTCCTTGATAGCTGTCCCTTGCAAAGCCCAGCTGAGAATATCTGATCAAAATTCTTCTACAATTCTTTATAATTTCCTTTGTAAGAGTACATGTATGCCCTTATTTAAGAAACCGCGCTATATTTGTTCGACAATATATGAGAATATATGACATATGGACATCTTTTTAATATTTCAAGCAGGAGATTGTTTAACTTGGTTTAATTTATATTTATCATCTAAATTATCGGGGTGATTGTTTTGGATGAGAAGTGGCTCCTGGAACAAGCTGCCGCGGAGCATTTCGTTGCCGCGTTAAACAAGTTGTATGCCACTTCTTATAGAGTTATTGAGCACTCGGACAAGCCCGATGTAATTATCAGGGATCTCGCATCAGGGGATACCATTGGGATTGAGGTTACCCATTTATTTTACAACGGGGATGAGGCTAAAGAACTGCTGGGAAAGTCTGATGAAAGCAACAGCAGGCCGGACAATGACATTGTAGTAATTGAGTTAATTGAAAAACTTAATGATTTATTGGAACAAAAGGCTCAAAAAGCGAGAGGTTATAATCATAACCATAAGCTCTCGCTCCTGGTGAGAGTGGCGTCGCCTGTATTTGGAACAGATGATTTTGACCGTTTTGAACATTATATTAGGGTTCCAATTTCTGACTACCGCCACATTTGGCTTCTTTTTTTTAATGCCAAAAGTGAGAAATGGGATGTAATAAGGACATTAAAGCAGGTTGTCTTTTAAATTTTTCCATTTTGGATATAAATAAGTTAACGATTTTTGGAATTAGCCGTTCAGGGGGTGTGTGAGCGGATTGAAAAGAAAATTTATAAGAATTACCGGCTTGGCCTTACTTGCCGGAGCGCTTGTTTTTCTTTTTGCCGGCTGTGGAATATTAGATTTTGGCAAGACTAATGGAAAGCCCAATCCTCTGACTATAAAAGTTGAGGACTTCAGTGTGTTTCTTTTTGAGTCTTCAGAGGAAATTTACCGGGCTAATGTAAAAAGCCCCGCTATGTGGGCCGGGCTGAAAGAACAGGCTGACAGGGACCCGGCGTACGCGCCGCATTACAAATGGCTGTACGACACTTACAACAGCTGGGATGAAAACCGCAAGGCGCAGCTTCATGAAATAATGCTGGAGTACCACCCCCAGCCCATGGCGGAGAAGCTTATCCAGGAAGGCAGGCAGGGCGCCGGGCTGGATGAAATAATAGAATTCATGAAAGATGACCGCGCTTACGCCAAAAACAGGAGCACTCTCGTTGATTTTTATACCTGGTACGGCAGTAATTACGCCCTGCCGCACTATGCCCAGATAGTACCGTCGCTGCAGCAGAAGGTTGAAGTTACGAACGGCAAAGTGGAAAGCGGGTTTGATATAGTCGGGTTTATGGAGAAAGAGACGGGGGTTAACCTCAAGAAAAAACCTGAAGCTCTCGAACTGCTGCTCAACATGCGGCTGATCGGAGCCTCCGGCTTTAGCCGGGACAAAGACTCGCTCTATGGCATCCGCTGGAGCGACCAGCCGGATAAAATCTGGGCCATCGCTTTCAACGAACTGAGCCGTCCTTTCTTCCGCACCTTCACAGGCGGCTGGTCATTTAAGCTGCTGGCGGGGAAATTAAAAAAAGACGATCAGTTAATGGACAAGTTCAATGAAGATGTGCCGTACACATGGGAAGGCTGGATTGAAGAGAACCTGACAGAAGGCTTTGCCCGCTACCTGAATGTGCGCCTGGGCATTGCGAATGACGTGGGGGAAGGCGTATTTATCTTTGATCGGGAATATGCCCAGGCCCTGGTGGACGGTTTTGACCCGCAAAAAATTTCCCTGGAAGACTTCACGGTACAGTTTCTTGAACAAAAATATGGCATATAGCATCGCAGGAAGGGAGATAGCGTGGACCTCAACCCACTGGAACTGAGAAAAATATTAGAAAGATTTTTGACCGAGGATATAGGGTCCGGAGATATTACCACCAACAGCATTGTCCCTGCTGACGCCGTCTCGCACGGGTATATCATATCCAGGGAAAACGGTGTTGCGGCGGGACTGCCGCTGGCTGAAATGGTTTTTCAAATACTTGATCCCACTATTGAATTCCGGGCGCTGGCGCGGGACGGCCAAAAAATCGAACCCGGCATGGTGCTGGCTGAAGTATCCGGCAGCGCAAGGGTAATCCTGACCGGGGAAAGGCTTGCTCTCAACCTGCTCCAGCGCCTCTCCGGCATCGCCACCAGGACAGCCCGTCTGGTGGAGCTGGTGGCGGGTAATAAATCCAGTATTGTTGACACCAGAAAGACCACTCCCGGCCTGAGGATGATTGAGAAGTACGCGGTGCGGGTTGGCGGCGGGCACAACCACCGCTTCGGCCTTTTTGACGCTGTGCTGATTAAAGACAACCACATCAAAATTGCCGGGGGAATCAAAAAAGCCGTTGACGCGGCAAGGCTGGGGAGCCCTCATACGGCCAGGATCGAGGTCGAAGTGGAGGATTTGGCCGGGGTTAAAGAAGCCCTGGCTGCCGGGGCGGACATAATAATGCTCGACAATATGGCTCCCGGGAGGATGCGGGAAGCCGTGGGTTTGATAGCCGGGCGCGCCCTGACCGAGGCATCGGGCGGGATCTCTGAGGAAAACGTCCGCGCCGCGGCTGAGGCCGGAGTAGACCTGATCTCTTCCGGGGCGCTGACCCACTCGGTAAAGTCACTGGACATAAGCCTGGACATAAAAGAAATTAAACTCAGATAACCTCCTAACAGGAGGTTATTAATTATACTTCAGTAAGTTCTCCTGGCATGGTTTTAGCCTGGAGAACAAAAAACCGCCCGCTATGCGGGTGGGATTCAATGCTTAAGCAAAGCAACACCCTTCTGCCTTCTGTTAAAATGATGAGTGT
>NZ_JBMGJC010000015.1:0-96198 GCF_048984525.1 Pelotomaculum propionicicum | reverse complement strand
TCCGGAATTCCTTGAAGATTATCTTCCTTGGAGTCTGGAGGTTCAGGAAGCCTGCAAATAGGGCAAAAACTCAGTTTACACTGGTTTTTGCTTTTTTTCTATACACTTTGTTATTTGGCGCTTACGGAGTAGCGGACTTTACAGGCCTTTCCCAGGGCCTCTTTAATACTGTCATCGGCACTCATATAAAAGATTTCTGTTCTTGGAACCATGACTTGGCGCACAACCTGATCTCCAAAATCAAAAACAGCTTCAATCAGACGTTTTTCTTCTTCAGGAAGGGTCCTGTGTTCCGTTATATAGAGTCGGATTTCCTCTTCTGTTATTTCTTTTTCCCGGTGCTGGGGGTTGCCTCCCAGCAACCTTACAACTATATTTGTGGAAAAAGTTAAG
This sequence comes from Pelotomaculum propionicicum, assembly GCF_048984525.1. Taxonomy (GTDB): domain Bacteria; phylum Bacillota; class Desulfotomaculia; order Desulfotomaculales; family Pelotomaculaceae; genus Syntrophopropionicum; species Syntrophopropionicum propionicicum_A. The sequence goes on along the minus strand of NZ_JBMGJC010000015.1, from coordinate 95,805 downwards.
AAACGTGTTAACGGGGTGGTAACTTTGGCGATTAAATTTATTGGTCTGGCTGCTGTTAACGCTATTTTTTCGGACCACTGCATGGCCAGTCGCTTAGGCGCCAGTTCCCCAAAGACCAATGTGATATAAGAGATTATTATAGTAATGATTAATACTCCCAGAGTGTTGGATATACCTGCTGGAATACCCATTTCTCTAAATATGTGCGCGATGGCTGCTGACAAACCAACCGCGGCGGTAGCACTGGCTAAAAATCCGGCTAATGTTATACCGACCTGAATTGTTGCCAAAAAAAGGCTGGGGTTATCCATTAGTCCGATAAGTACTTGCGCCGATTTGTTTCCGTCATCCTTCAATCTTTCTATTTTTAACCGGCGGGAGGTTATTACCGCTATTTCACTTGCTGCGAAAAAGGCGTTAATTAAAACAAGTACAAGTATAATAAATATGCCTGTCCAATTAATTTCCAAAGTTAAACACCCTTCATAAAAAATTCTGGTCTTTTTGAGTAGCATGTATGTATTTATTGATACATATGCGAAGAAACGTGTTTTTCACAGTGTGCCCCGAACCCAAGTCAGCTGCAGTCAAATTCATCTTGTGGTCTGATGGGCAGGCCACTAACGAATATACCGTTCCACAGTATACATACAGTTCGTAACTATAACGGTTCATTACGCTTGCGAATCTCCGTTATCCTGCCTTTTTCCATCATGGCCAGCTCATCGGAGATTTCCAGGGCCTCATTAATGTCATGGGTCACATAAACCATGGTTATTTTTGTTTTTTCATGTATCCTTATTAATTCCTTCTGCAACTGCATCTTTAATCCCGGATCCAGGCTGGACAAAGGTTCATCTAATAAAAGCAGGTCCGGCTCCCTGATCAGCGCGCGGGCCAGGGCCACTCGCTGCTGCTGCCCGCCGCTCAGCTTATCGGGAAACCTGCTGCCATAACCGCTTAATTGGACCATGTCCAGCATCGACATGACTTTTTCCCGTATATACCGGGCCGAGTAACCGTACTGCCTGCGGACGACCTTTAAGGGAAAAGCGACATTCTCGTAAACATTAAAATGCGGCCAGAGGGCGCATGACTGAAAAACCATCCCGATACCTCGCTTGTTAGGGGGGATATTGATTTTCCCGCCGAAATGATACACAATCTGATCCCCGATGCGGATGTTTCCCCGGTCAGGGTTCTCCAGGCCTGCAATAAGCCGCAGTAATGTGGTCTTGCCGCAGCCGGAGGGGCCAAAAAGGGCCAGTACGCGACCCGGCCGGACCGTCAGGTTGATATTGTCAACAGTGTTGATACGGTCATTTCTCAGGATAAATTGTTTGCTAAGCCCTTCTATCAATAACATCTGCTCCACCACTCCTGTAATCAACCGCGCCGAACCCCGGTATGTCCAGTTTCCCGGCCAGAACGGCCAGTAAGAGAAGGATTATAATCAACAGGGACCCGAGCGCGCTGAGGGTGACATAACCCCCTGTATTCCAGAGGTCCCATACCGCCACGGACAAAACCTCGCTGCCCGGTTTATACAGCAGCAGGGCTATAGAAAGGTTGCGCATGGTCAGGACAACGATATAGAGAAAGCCGCTGACCAGGCTGGCCCTTAAAAGCGGCAGCGTGATTCTGCATACCTGCTGCAGTTTGGTGGCCCCGCACACCAGGGCGGCTTCTTCCAGTTCCGGGTGAATTTGGACCAGCGCGGCACTGGTATAACGGACGCCGTAGGGCAGCCCGTGGGTGACATAACCGATTAACAGCAGCAGGACTGTTCCGTAAACCGGCAGCGGCAGCCTCAGATAAACCAGGATGATGGCCGTCCCCAGGACAATTCCGGGAAAAATCATCGGCAGCGTTACCAGCCCGTCGAGCAAGTTGCGGCCCGGCAGCCTTGACCTGACCGTATACATGCCGGTCATAACGGACAGCGCTATCACGATGGCGCCCGCGGTTATGGAAAGCCAGAAACTGCGCAGGAAGGCGCCGCTTATGTTGGGATAACGAAACAGGGTGACATAGTTGGCAAAAGTGAGGTTTTTCAAGGACTCTGTCCCCGGCAGCCCGTAGTAAGGCTGCAGGGACGACCACAACAGAATTAAAAAAGGCATGACCGTGCTTACAAATAAATAAAGAAGGACAGCAATTAGAGCCAGGCGGGTCCGGAGGCCTCTCTCCCCGGCCTGCGGCCGGAAGCCCCCGCCTTTGATGGTGGCATAGCGCAGGGACTCTCTGAAAATGCCTTTATTTAACCAGACCGCCAGGATGATGATAATTACCAGCAGCATGGAGAAGGCGCTGGCCAACCCGTAATCCACTGGATAATTGCGCAGCAGCGTATAGATGTGGGAGGTAATGACCCGGTATCCCGCCGGGAGGCCGATCACAGCAGGGACGTCAAACTCGGTAAACCCCTTGATAAAAACCAGCAGCCAGGCTGAGAAAAGCGCCGGTTTGGCCAGGGGCAGGTTGATGAAATAAAACACCTGTCTTTTACTGGCGCCCGAGAGATACGCTGTTTCCTCCCAGGACCGGTTGAAGGCGGAGAATACTCCCTTCATTAGTAAGAAGACAAGCGGGGTATTGGTGAGCCCTTCCACCCAGATCATGCCGCCGAAGGAATAAATATTAAAAGGCGGGCCTGGCAGCCCGGCCGCTGACACCAGGAAATGGTTGATAATACCCGTTTTGGGGCTCAGCAAAAAGACCCAGGATATTGTAAAGAGAAGGCCGGGGACAACCAGGGGGATCAGGACCAGGGAAAAGATCAGGAACTTGTAGGGCAGGCCGGCCCTTTCATACAGCCACGCCAGGGTAATCCCGGTGGCACAGGCCAGGCAGGCTGAACCACAGGCGAAGAGCAGTGAATTTGCCAGGAGAGCAGTTATTTCAGGGTGGTGCAGCACCTGGATGTAGTTGCCCGGGGTCAATCCACCCGGGAAAAGAGCGCCGCCGGAATTTGTGAAACTATTTATGAACAGGTAGACGGGCGGCAGCAGCACTAAAAAAAACAGCCCCGCCGTCACGGCCGCCGGCAGGATGTATCCGGGTATTCTCTTCATCTGAAACCACTTTTGCTTCACTCCAGGCCCAACTGACCCCTGCGTATGCATTTGTGGCACTTTTGGCAGGGAGGATAGAGCGCGCAGGAATAGGTGTGTTTTAGTTCGTCGTGCCCAATTCCCAGCGAGGCCATAAAGCCCGCGGTGTCCTGCAGGCGAAAAACCGGGAGAAGCAATTCAAAGTGCCGGCCTGTGGTGATGTCCTCCCTTTTGGCCAGGCCGGCCTGGACGGCCTTATCGTTCTTTCCGTAATAATGGGCTTTAAAAAGAGTGTTTATGGCCTGGAAGTAGTCCTCTTCATAGTGATTTACTTTATCAAAGTACATGTGCCCGGAGGCGACGTACCGGCATCCTTTGTTATAGGCATAGGCCCCGGCAATGGCGTAATACATGGTTGAGCTGCAGCATGGCCTGTGGGGCAGCTTGTTGTATTCCCCAAACAGGCTGTCCCCTGCCAGGGGGAAAATAGTATGAGAAACGGCATGGATGCGGTCGGAGGTTTCCAGGGCGGCCTGCTCAACAAGGGGATTGTACACTGTTCCCCCGACAGTCCAGTGTATATAAAGGCTGTGGATTATGTAGCCGTTGGCGTCAAGCCATTTCCCGGCCAGAAAGCTGTCCAGCCCGCCGCTGTTTAACAGTACCGCCTTTTTCTCATCCATGAATAAATCTCCTTTATTCAAACCGGGGGACAACAGTTTTAAACCCTGTGTCAAGGGGAGATTCCAGATCCGTATCCACGGGTACGCCCTTCCCGGTTTCCAGGGCCAGGCGCTGTCCTTCTTCCGACAGGAGAAAATCAATAAATTTGCCGGCGTCCGGATTGCCGGTTAGGAGGGCGGCCTCCTCGGAACAGGCCACAACGGGCTCCAGGGCGACCCAGTCAACCGGGGCGCCCTTTGCTTTGGCCCGTTCCATATAATTGTTGCCCAGGTTTATGGCCATGGGGATCTCCCCGGAAACAACCATTTCGGACAGGAGGCTGCGGCCGTCCACCCCCCGTATTTCCCTTGTTATGAGCTTCTGGTGCAAAAGGGTAAAATAATCTTCACCAAGAATACCGGCCAGGCCGGTTTCCCACTCGGGCGTATCAATCTCAAGCGCTGTTTTGCCTGCGTATTCCGGGCTGAAGATATCCCAATAGGTTCTGGGCGGGTTTTTCACCTCGTTGGTGTTGTATGCCAGGGTAATCATCTCTATCAAATAAGGGTGCCTGGTTTTTTCATGGTAAGGGACCAGGATTCCTTCCTGGTCGGCTACCCACATCTTCCGGGCATTTAGCAGCACAACGTCCGCCTGGATTTTACCGGCCCGGCACTCTTCCAGGGCTCGTGTCAGCACTTCCGTAGCCGAGCCCTTCCAGATCAATGCTTTAACCCCGTACAGTTCTTCAAACCGTTCGGCATAGCAGGTAGCGTCTTTCAGGCTGACGGAAGAATAGATGCGGATGGTTGGTTTTGAGTCCCTGGCGCCGCAGCTGACCGCAAGAAAACAGGCCAGCACAATAAAAAGCCAGCATAGCAGACGTTTCATAATCGCCCGTCTTCTCATAAATGTCACCCCGTCACACGCGCAGTTATGTCTGCCATCGTAATTTATTCTATTCCTGAAAGATTTTCTTGTTACACCACAGTTTGGCCATTAGCCTCCCGGGATTCAGCTGGTTACAGCGGGTGCGGGTTTACCGCCACTTTTCATTTTTACCTGCCGGGCACTGGGGCGGGAATAAGTCCGGCGGGCAAACAAGGGGGGGAGCGGGTGAAACCTGCTCGCATAACTCCGGCGTGCAGAAACCGAAGCTGGGTACGAGTATTTTGACTATGGCCAGGGACTGGAATACCGTGCAGAGGTCGAAGGTGCAGCAGATTTGGGCGCCGAGGATCATGCAGGTACATGCGGAATTGACGACTGTGCAGTTGGTAAAGGTCCCTTCCGGCGCGCAAAGAGATATTGTTTTAGTAAAGCTGAAGATCAGGTCCCTGGCCCTGCAAACGACCTGGCCGGTGGTACTGACAACTTCAAGCGTATAGTTTATTGCAAAGGCGAAAGTAACGTCGGCCCGCCCCGCCGCATCCGGCTCGCCGCGGCTTACTTCGCTGCAGGTGGCGGAGTTGATGGTGCACCTTACCACGGCGCCCTCCGGAGGACTGCATTTGCCCAGGGGAGTACAGACGTTTTCGCGGGTATCGCGCTCAAAACAGAAATCATAGACTTTGGGCACTTCGATACAGATGGTTTCACACGCCTGTGACAGGGCAGTAAATTTTGCGCTCATTAAAACAGCCTCCATATATATGGTTTTGTATGTAGAATATGTTAGGCATCATACTTTTGTTACATATAATGGAAGGCCATGAAGTAAAAGCCGTAGAAGGGGAAGCAAGTGGAAACAAAAGGACGTTTTTTGCTTAATGGATAGTTTTCTGAAAAGAATTGGCATCTTGTGGTCTGATGGGCAGGCCAATGGTCAGGGGTTCTCTTGTGCTGGGATGGGTAATGCTGTAGAATGTGGTAATAGCGGAAGGGCTGTAAGGCTAAAGCCTCACCTACAGTTCTCAGGCCCCGTTCATTTTAAAAAAGTGACTTATCAGAAGTCTCGAATGTCCCCTGGATACTGCGGAGGAATTTAAATGGCCATACCATCTTTTGACCAGTTCGCTGACATGCTCGATCAAGCCGTAGACCGCATCCCGGATTGTTTCCTCCGGGACTTGACCGGCGGTTTTAACTTGCGGAAGGGCAATAAGCGTGAAGGCGAGTACTACATATTGGGTGAGTACATTGAGGACGGCATCGGTGGCTGTTTCATCATGTTTTATTATGGATCTTTTGTGGAACTGCTGGAAGATGAATCTGAAGAGTGCTGGGAAGCTGAGATTGTAGATACGGTGCTGCATGAAATGCAGCATCACCTGGAGTCGCTGGCCGGCTGTGACGATTTGGCACGAAAGGAAATGGAGGAATTGGCAAAAGCCCTTCAGGACAGATCATTATAAAAGGAGAAAATATGTCATTTGATAAACTGAATCTCATTTCACCTATTCGAGAGGCGTTAAAGACAGAAGGATATACGGAACCCACTCTCATCCAGGAACAGGCTATTCCGCCCTTGCTGGAAGGAAAAGACTTGATCGGGTGTGCTCAGACGGGGACCGGGAAGACAGCCGCGTTTGCCATTCCCATACTGCAGCTCCTTTCTGAAGAACAAAGGAATTTAAAGGCTCCAAGAATAATTAAGGCTTTAATAATCACTCCTACACGGGAATTGGCGATTCAAATCGGAGAAAGTTTTACGGCTTACGGGCAATATTTAGGCCTTAAAAATACTGTTATCTTTGGTGGTGTGACCCAAAAACCCCAGACGGATGCCTTGAAAGCGGGGGTGGATATTCTGGTTGCCACTCCGGGCAGGTTGCTTGACCTGATCAACCAGAAATTTATATGCCTCCGTCAAGTAAAGTTCTTTGTGCTTGATGAGGCGGACCGGATGCTTGATATGGGGTTTATAAACGACGTGAAAAAAATCATATCGCATTTGCCTAAAACAAGGCAAACGATGTTATTTTCTGCAACCATGCCGCCGGAGATTACAAAGCTGGTAAATTCAATTACAATAGATCCTGTAAGAGTGGCAGTCACTCCTATTTCATCTACCGTTGACATTATTGAGCAGGCAGTGTATTTTGTCGGGAAAAAAGATAAGAAACTGCTGCTTATTCACTTGCTGCAAGACAAGGCGATTGCTTCGGCGCTGGTGTTTTCAAGGACAAAGCATGGAGCCAATAAAATCATTAAAGACCTGGCCAAAGCAGATATACAGGCGGCAGCTATTCATGGGAATAAATCGCAGGGGGCCAGGCAGCTGGCCTTGAATAATTTCAAGGCTAAAAAGACCAGGGTCCTGGTAGCGACAGACATAGCTGCAAGAGGCATAGACGTGGAAGAATTGTCACATGTCATTAATTATGACCTGCCCAATATCCCGGAAACATACGTCCACCGGATTGGACGTACTGGAAGAGCCGGACTCGGAGGAGTGGCGCTTTCGTTTTGTGATACGGAAGAAAAGCCGTATCTGAAAGATATTCAAAAACTCATCGCCAAGTCAATACCTGTAATCGAAGATCATCCCTATCCCTTAATTGAGACAGAACCGGCAGATAGCAAGGCTGCAACAAAGAAAGCGCCTGTCGGAAAACCCGGTCCGGTTGGTTATTTCAGGCGAAGAACGAGACATTAGCCAGTTGTATTTTAAGGAAACTTACTGGAACCGTTCCCCCTGTGGAACGGGAATTTCACATTATAGTCCAGGGCATAAACCAGCCCTTGCTTGACTATAGTTCGACGTCTAACTATAATATAAGTATGAAAAAAGGAAACGCGCTTTCTTTAATAAGCAGAATAAGAGAAAAAGCAAACAAGTTTATCGTCAGGGAACTCGAAAACCACGGCATTAAAGGGATTGTTCCTTCTCATGGCGATATTTTAGTGGTCCTTTTTAAAGGGGATAAATACACTATGAGGGAGTTGGCTGACATGATCAACAGGACCAAGCCAACGGTTACTGTATTAGTAGACAAGCTTGTGGAGTACGGTTTTGTCGAAAGGGAAAAAAGCTGCACGGACAGCAGGGTAACTTATATAAAATTAACCGGTAAAGGAAACGAACTGAAACCGGTTTTTGATGATATTTCTAAAAAGATCGACGCATTGCTTTACGGTGATTTAACTGACGGCGAAGCAGAGGATTTCGAAATGTTATTGCACAAGGTAAACGCAAACCTGGATTAAAAAATAGGGAATGCCGGTGACATTTAATAATGTGTGTATAGAATTGCTAAAATCACTGTTCAAGGAGGCAAAAAAGATGATCAAATTAGAGATTACCAAAGAAGCCAGGGACTATATTCTAAGCAAGTTTGACGCCATAACCGTGGAGTCGGTAGGTATGGCCAGCTGCTGCGGCTACAGCAACGAGCCCCTTGTGTTTGAATATAAACCTTCCGAGCCAGAAAGTTATGAAGAAGTTGTTGTTGATGGGATTAAGGTCTACGTTTTTAAGGACGGAGCTGTCGTTGCTCCGGGTGGGGCCGTGATATGCCTGGCGGATAACAACTCCCCATACAAATCTCTGAATATAGAGGGGCTGAGATACAGAGATTTTTTCACTCCTAATTACGCCGGTCAGTAGGTAACAGAAACCACTCGATTGGATTCGAGTGGTTTTTCTTTTCCATGTCCGGCATTACTTAATATTGCCTGAGTATTTGACGATATTGAAATAGAGCCATTTTTGAATTTAAGAATAAGGTTGGAAGAGAGCGGCAGTGATGGATGTATTCTTAAGAGTAGACATAAACATTATGGCCATGGTTTTATTGGGTTTGGTATCTTTGAACGCTTATAAGCGTCTTGACAGGCAGGATTCATTAAACAGAGTCTTCTTAATAGTATCATTGATAATTATAGTCCAGCTTTTTTTTGAGACGGTAACATGCATTATCAATAAGCGTCCGGAGCAATGGCTGGTTCCAATGTCCGTTTTTTTGCATATATGCTTATTTGCAGTTGCTCCAATATTGACTTACTATTGGTATTTCCTTATAAAAAATTTGGTTGTCTCCGACGAAGCTGCCGTAAAAAAAAGCAATATTATATTGTTGGTTCCTGTTGTGATAAGCATTTTATTCACGCTGTTATCTCCGGTTTACAATTTTGTGTTTTTTATCGATAGTTCAAACGTATATCACCGGGGACCGTTTTTTAACATAAATGCGGCCATAACATATTTTTACATACTTTATGGCTTCATATTGATTGTTATAAACAGAAGTAAAATTGTAAAACAGGAGTTTGTTCCACTGTGTATGTTCAGCGTATTACCGTTAATTGGAGGACTTGTCCAAACGTTATTTTATGGTACTCTGCTTATGTGGAGCGGTACCGCGTATTCACTCGTTATCGTATATATTTTTTTGCAGCAGAGGATGGTGCATCTAGACGCTTTAACCGGCGTCTGGAACAGGGGCTCTTTTGATTACTATATTTCTCAAAGATTAAAACAGAAAAACAACGATAAATTTGGGGTTATTTATTTTGATATAGACGGGCTCAAAAATATTAACGATAGTTATGGTCATGTTGAAGGCGACCTGGCCATAAAAACCTCAATCGCAATAATTCAAAGGGTAATAAGGAAAAATGATATTATTGTCCGTATGGGCGGGGATGAATTTTTAATAATTTTGGATTGTGAGTCAAATGTAGACTTAGAAAAAACAATTAACAGAATAAACGCGTCTTTTTCGGAACACAACAAAAATTCCGGGAAAAGCTACAAACTTGAGTGCAGCTTTGGAGCTGATATTTATAGTTCGGAATATAGTAGTATAGAGCAGTTTTTACGCCACGTCGACAACCTCATGTATGAGAATAAAAGAGAAAAAATGCTCGCATCATGTTGAGACAGTTCAGGCATCTCCGTTCATAGGGAAGCATGGGGACGGTTCTCGTGCTTCCTTTGTCTGGTTCATAAAACCAGAGTCTTACCACTTTGAGTATAGATGCTGAACAACTGTCATGATGAAAAAGAGATGCCAGGAGGTTTTATAAAAAACCCTGGTCCTTTTATTTAACAAGCAATATAAAAACTGCTGGCCTGTTTTTGTTTCAATAAAAAGCGTGTCAAAAGAACCGTCCCCCTGACACGATCGTGTCAAGAGAACCGTCCCCCTGACACGGTTTAATGTTTAGGGACAGTAAAGTAAAACGTGCTGCCTTCCCCGGGTTTACTTGCGACGTCGATGGTGCCGCCGTGAGCTTCAACTATCTCTTTCACGATGGCCAGCCCCAGGCCTGTCCCCCCGCCCTTTCTGGCCCGGGATTTGTCGACTTTGTAAAAACGTTCCCATATTTGAGGCTGTTCCTCCAAAGGTATGCCGGGGCCGGTGTCGCTTACGGAAACCATCATTTTATCACCCAAGTCCTTAACCGATACCATTACTTTGCCCCCGTCAGGCGTATACCGTATGGCGTTGTCCAGCAAATTGATTAAAACCTGTTCCAACTGGTCCCGGTTGCCCCGGACTGTGGAATGGATAGCGGGATAGGTCTGGGAAACTAATATCTTTTTCTCTCCGGCCAGAGGCTGAAACTTTTCCACTACCTGCGCTGCAAGTTCATTCAGGGGAACTAAGCCCATCTCCATTTCACGGCCGCCCGCCTCTATCCGGCGCAGGTCAAGTATATCTGTAACCAGCCTGCGCAGGCGGAGGATCTCTTCATGGATATTCCCCAGGTACTTCCGCCTGTCGGCGTCAGAACCGGCCATTCCATCAATCAGGGCCTCGGTGTATCCCTGGATGATGGAAAGAGGCGTGCGCAGTTCGTGCGATACGTTGGCGACGAATTTGCGCCGGTTCCGGTCCAGCTGCTCAAGGGTTTCTATCTTTTTCTGAAGCTCTGTGGCCAGCGAGTTCAGTGATTCCGCCAGGACACCCACCTCGTCATTTGACCTTACCTCTACCCTGCGCGAGTAATCACCTTTAACCATCGCCCGGGCGGCCTGATTCATGTTAAGCAGGGGGCGGGAGAGTGTCCGGGATAACAGCAGGGCCAAAAATGTTGCCAGCACAATACCGACTATGCCGGCGTAGATTGTGATTTTTTGCAGCTCCGCTATCCGCTCCTCGACCGGGGCGAGCGGGGCGCTGAATATTACCGAGCCTTTTATTTGGCTGTTTTCATAGACGGGCACGGCTACGGTCAACACTTCAGTGTTCAGAAAATGATAGGGGCCCCTGCGGAAGATCTCATTCCCCTGCATCACAGATTGCAGGTCTCGCTCAACAAAAGGTATGTCGTGAAGCTCAAAGACATTTATTTTCTCTGCCTGGACACCCCTCAGGTCCATGCCCATTCCAATGCAGTGCTCAATATATAAATCAGCATTTGTTACCATTATATTGCTGTCGAGCGCGTCAGCCAGTACCGCCAGCAAGTGGGGATCGGGATTATTAAAAAGCTCTTCGCTGGCCGCCACATGCTGTGCTTCCTTTATCATCTGTGTCAGCTGCTGGTTGTAGTAGATATCTTTTAATTTGTGTGTTTGTACAAGGCCCGTTGAGTATAGGACCACTAAAAACAAGGCCACCATTACCAGCCAGAGTTTTACCAGTATGCTTTTATTGAGATAATTCATTTTTTACCTCAAACTTGTAGCCGACACCCCAAACCGTGGCAATAAAAGAGGTGCGGCCTGATATTTTCACCAGTTTGTCCCGCAGGCGGTTTATATGGGTATCAACGGTCCGGGCGTCCCCGAAATAGTCATAACCCCATACCGTACTGAGCAGTTCCTCCCTGGTAAAGGTCCGGTTGGGTGATTTGGCCAGCTGGTAGAGCAGTTCATATTCCTTGGGCGTAAGATATACTGACTTGCCGTCTACAAGCACCAGCCTGGAATCCGGATTAATGGACAATCCGGGATAGCTGAGAGACGCCTGGTCAGCTTCACCGGGATCCTTCTGTCCATCCCGGGTGCGGCGAAGGACGGCTTTCACCCTCGCTACCAGCTCCCTGGGGCTGAAAGGTTTAACCACATAGTCGTCGGCCCCCAGTTCCAGCCCGACGATGCGGTCCACCTCCGCATCCCTGGCGGTCAGCATTATTATAGGTAAAGACGCCGTTTTTCTGATCTCTCTGCATACCGCCCACCCGTCAACACCGGGCATCATTAAATCCAGCACTACCAGGTCCCATTTGCCGGCTGAGATTTTATTCAAGGCTTCCCGTCCGTCTGCCGCTTCCCCAACGGAAAAGCCCTCCTTTTCAAGATACATGCGCACAACTTCACGGATTTTATGTTCATCATCAACAACCAAAACGTCAGCTTTTTTCATTTGAATGCCTCTATTCTGTAATAATGTATATCCTTTCTTAAAAATAAAACTGCATACGGGGCCTGCCAATAATCCTGATCTGAAATTATAACTTTCTAATGTAACAAAATTGTTACAAAAGCCTTACAAAACCGTTAAGACACTTCATCTCCCTGTCCCTCGTTGACAAATATAAGTGCGATAAGATAGACTATAAAAAAAACAGCATTAATTTAGTAGGGATTATAGACAAGAAGTATGATAGGTTTAATTTATTTTAAATGAGGGGGTATATTGATTGAAATTTTCTACGCGGGCGCGGTACGGTCTGCGGGCCATGTTGGAACTTGCGTTGAACTATGATCCAAACGTACCGACACCTCTTTTTCAGATCGCGGAAAAGCAGTTAATCTCGGAAGGCTACCTGGAGCAGATGATGACCGTGCTGCGCAAAGGGGGATTGGTACGCAGCGTGCGGGGCGCCCAGGGCGGCTACCTGCTGAGCCGGGAACCCGCCAGGATCACAGCCGGTGAAATCGTCAGGTGCCTGGAGGGACCGCTTGGCCCCACAGATTGTGTAAGTGAAGAAGACCCGGAAAACTGTATAAGATCGGAATTTTGCGTCACGAGGACGATGTGGGGAAGAGTCAGGGAAGCGATTGCATCCGTATTGGACAACACCACCCTGGCGGACCTGTGCAAGGAAGATGAGAAGTTACGCCGCTCCAGGGACGCGGATATGTATTACATTTGATATAAAAGGTGGAGAAAAAGCATGCTGGAAGAGAACGATAAAATTGTTAAACTGCCGGTTTCATTCTACAAAAACGGGAGCTTCACGGAAGGTGAGGACGTTGTGGTCAGGGAAGCGCCCGTGACACTCTACCTGAACGACCAGGAATTTGTGACTCTCGTCTGCTCGCCGGGCGAACTCAAAGAACTGGCGGTGGGTTTCCTGTGTTCGGAGGGAGTGCTCCTCAAGCGGGAAAACCTGAAGAGCATACTGATAAACGAGGATGACGGGCTCATCTGGGTTGAAACAGCCGGTGAATCCACGTCGCAGGAGATGTTTTTAAAACGGTTTGTTACTTCCTGCTGCGGCAGGGGGCGGGCTTCTTTTTACTTTATAAACGATACCAGGGGGGTCGCCCAGGTAGATTCGGATTTACATATTGCCCCCCGGGATATTTTTTACTTAACAGACCAGCTTGAAAAGCTTTCCGGGGTGTTTAAAACAACCGGCGGCGCCCACAGCGCGGCTCTCTGCACCCGTGACGGTGTTGTCTTTTTTTATGAGGATATCGGGCGCCACAACGCCGTTGACAAAATATTCGGCAGGTGTTTTCTGGACGGTATTCCCTACGCTGATAAAATCTTAGTTTTCAGCGGCCGCATTTCTTCAGAGATACTAATAAAGGTCGCCAAAATGGGCATACCTGTAATTGTCTCCCGCTCAGCACCGACCGAGCTCGCGGTAAAACTGGCGGACCAGCTGGGAATAACCGTCGTCGGTTTTGCCCGGGAAGGCAGGCTCAGCTTATACACCCACCATAAACGTGTTGCAGATTAAAACAGCCTGCACATCCGGCTCACTCGAACCTTCACACGTGCTGACTGCAATGGGAGTGCCGCCCAAGGAAGCCCACGGCTCGCTGCGCATAACCCTGGGCAAAGATACAAGAAGTTTTATATTGCGTCAGAAAGCGCTTAAAATATTTATACCCGCGCACACACAGTAATTACGCCTAAAATTTTTGTTGACAAAGGGGATACCTTTAAATATAATTCTACTAAACCAATAAGATTAATATAAATAAATAATATTACTTTCTTATCCAGAGAAGGGGAGGGACGGACCCGATGAACCTTCGGCAACCTCAAGCGCAGCTTGAAAGGTGCCAATTTCCTCCGGAATACCGGATAGATAAGAAGAGAGTTTATAAACCTCTTCTTAGTGAAGGGGTTTTTAAATTTAAAGACATTTAAAAAAGGAGAGATGCAATCATGACAATTGGAGCAAAAGGATTTGAAACCCTGGCTGTTCACGCCGGCCAAAAAGCAGACCCGGCAACCGGCTCGCGGGCGGTGCCCATCTACCAGACGACATCTTATGTATTCAGGGATTCCGATCACGCGGCGAACCTTTTTGCGCTGCAGGAGAACGGAAATATTTATACCCGGATCATGAACCCGACCAACGATGTCCTGGAACAGCGGGTAGCTGCGCTGGAAAACGGTGTGGGCGCCCTGGCGACCGCCTCGGGACAGGCGGCGGAGTTTCTGGCTGTAGCCAACCTGGCCGGCGCGGGTGACCATATCGTGTCAGCCAACAGCCTGTACGGCGGCACTTATAACCTCTTCAAAGCAACACTGAGCCGTTTCGGGATCGATGTTTCGTTTGTAGAGCCGGAAGAACCGGATAATTTCCGCCGGGCGATTACGCCGCGCACAAAGGCGCTGTACGCCGAGACCAGCGGCAACCCGAAGCTGGATGTTATCGATTTTCAGGCGGTGGCGGACATAGCCCACGCAGCCGGCATCCCGTTTATCGTGGATAACACCGTAACCACGCCCTGCCTCTGCCGCCCGCTCGAGCACGGCGCGGATATTGTTATCCACTCTGCCACCAAGTTTATCGGCGGGCACGGCACTTCCATCGGCGGAATTATTGTGGACGGGGGTAAATTTGACTGGGGCAGCGGTAAGTTCCCGCAGTTTACCGAGCCCGACCCCACCTATCACGGCGTGGTCTATACCGAGGCCTTCGGGCCGGCGGCTTTTATAGGCAAGGCGAGGGTGCACCTGCTGCGTGACCTGGGTCCGTGCCTGAGCCCGTTTAACGCCTTCCTGCTGCTGCAGGGTCTGGAAACCCTGCCGCTAAGGATGGAGCGGCACAGCCGCAACGCGCTGGCCGTGGCAAAATTTTTGGAGCAGCACCCTCAGGTATCATGGGTAAATTATCCAGGCCTGCCCAGCCACCCGTCGCACAATCTGGCTAAAAAATACTACCGCGGCGGCTTCGGCGCGCTGCTGACCTTCGGGATCAAGGGAGGCCAGGGGCCGGCCAGGCGCTTTATCGACTCGCTGGAGATCTTCTCGCTGCTGGCGAATATCGGGGATGCCAAGTCGCTCGTCATTCACCCGGCCTCAACGACCCACCAGCAGCTGACAGCGGCAGAACAGCTGGAAACCGGTGTAACCGAGGATTTAATTCGCCTGTCCGTTGGGATTGAGACTATCGACGACTTGCTGGAAGATTTGGACCAGGCCCTGAAAAAAGCCTAAAAGGTTATCGTGCGACAACGGGGACGGTACTCTCTGTCGCAAAACGTTCGACAAGGCGGGAATCTCAGGGACGTACCTGGTGATTCCTTCAGGTGATCGAAGGTTGAAAATCAACGGAACGGTTCCGTGTCTGGGGGACGGTTTTCGTGACACGCCTCCGGTTGTAAAACAGTGTCATGGGAGCGTGTCTTGGGGACGGTTTTGTTGACACGATTACTTATATTGAATCTTAAGACAAAAGCGTGTCAACAGAACTGTCCTCATGACACGGTCCACGGAACACTCCCCTTGATACGATCCTGAGAAGAACCGTGTCAAGAGAACCGTCCCCTTGACACGCTTGAAATATGGAGGTAATAAAGATGAGTGATGCGCTCAACCTGCTCACAGAAAAAGCGCCAAAACATGTCGACGGCCCCGAGTCCCCTTTTTCCGTGGGCTATGTAGCCCCGCGGAAAGTCAGGCTTGCCGGTGAGGCAAACCCGCTTCCTCTTGAGTGCGGAAGGGAGATCTGGCCGGTCGAGGTTGAGTATGAAATTTACGGGGAGCTGAATGAGAATAAGGACAACGCCATCCTTATCCTCCACGCCCTTTCCGGCGACGCCCACGCGGCCGGCTGGTATCATGACGCTGAAGAATTGGGGAGACCCTGGCTGGCGAAGCGGCCCGGCTGGTGGGACAGCATGATCGGGCCGGGAAAGGCCTTTGACACGAAAAAATACTGTATCATTTGTTCAAATATACTGGGCGGCTGTTATGGCACCACCGGGCCTTCCTCAATTGATCCGGGAACAGGCGGGCCGTACGGCCTTCGTTTCCCTTTTGTTACGGTGGGGGACTGGGTGCGGCTGCAGGAGCGGCTGATCAGCCACCTGGGCATTGAGCGGCTGGTTGCCGTGGCCGGCGGTTCCCTGGGCGGGCAGCAGGCGCTGGAGTGGGCCCTGGCTTACCCTGACCGGGTGGCATCGGCCATCGTCATCGCTTCAACAGCGTGGCTTACCGACCAGGGTCTGGCCTTCAACGCCGTGTCTCGCAAGGCGATTACAGCAGACCCCGAATTTAGAGACGGCGACTATTATGACTGTGCCTCGCCCGACCAGGGGCTGGCGGTCGCCCGGATGCTGGCCCACATCACTTACCTGTCCGAGATCTCCATGCAACGCAAATTCGGCCGCAGGTTCCGCAGCGGCAGCGGGCCCGGGTTCCAGTTTGAAGCGGACTTCGAGGTCGAGGGCTACCTGCGGCACCAGGCGGAATCATTTGTGGAGCGCTTTGACGCTAACAGTTATTTATATATTACGAGGGCCGCCGACTATTTTGACGCGTCTGCCTGGGGCAGCGGAGACCTGGATAAAGCATGCGAAAGGATTAATAGCAAAATTTTACTGGTGTCATTTTCCTCAGACTGGCTTTACCTGCCGGAACACATGAAAAACCTGTCGCTGACCCTGGGCCGGAACAGAAAACAGGTGAGCTACGCCAATATTCAATCCTCGTACGGCCATGACGCCTTTCTGCTTGAGGTTGATAAGCTGACGCTTTTGGTGCGGAATTTCCTGGGGGGAGGTGGGCAGTTTGACAATAAATAAAAACTGCCGTTTTGACCATAAGGTTATTTGCGGCCTTGTCCCGGCAGGGAGCTCGGTGCTTGACCTCGGCTGCGGCAGCGGCGAACTCCTGTCTAAGCTGATTAATTATAAGGATGTGCAGGGGCTGGGCATTGAAAAGGAATTTGACCAGGTGGCTGAAACAATTGCCAGGGGTGTGCCGGTCATTCACGCCGACCTGGACGAGGGGCTGGCCGGTCTGCCCGACCGTTTTTTCGATTACGTTATCCTGGAGAAAACCCTGCAGGCGGTAAAAAGGCCGCTTTTCGTGCTGGAGGAGATGTTACGGGTAGGGTCCGCCGGCATTGTCAGCTTTCCTAATTTCGGGCACAGGCAGGTTGTTTTTTCGCTTTTATCAACGGGGAAGATGCCGGTGACATCAAACCTGCCCTATCAATGGTACGACACGCCCAATATCCACCTCTTCACGGCGAAAGACTTCCTGGAATGGGCCGATGCGAATAATGTCAGGATTGAAAAGGGGTTTTCCTGGACCGGCCGTGAGATTGTGCCGTTCAAGGAGGAGGAGTCGGCTTTCGCGCAGGAAATTCTGTTTGTCGTCTCAAAAATTAACGTAACGCCGCACACTGCCCCGATGATGAAGATGTAAGTTTATTTGCCCCGTATACAGAAAGCAAGAAGAAGACTGCCCGACATAAGTAGATGTGGGCAAATTTTTCTTGATCAAAGCGCCGGTTGACACCTGAATTAAACAGTGTCAGCACGCTCTTATTAAAGTGAAGTAAAGCGTGTCAAGAGAACCGTCCCCTTGACACGAAGTGAAGTAAAGCGTGTCAGGAGAACCGTCCCCTTGACACGCTGCGAAGACGCGGGACAAAGGCCGGTGTGGAAGCGGCGTAGAGCGCGTACTTTTCACCGAAACGCTCCAGTGATTCGCTTTCCTCACGCTGGGCGAGACTGCTGTAAATCGTCAACAGGATGGGGAACATTACCAGGGTTAGAACAGTGGGCCATTCCAGGACAAATCCAAACATAAAAACCATCAGCGCCGCGTACTGGGGGTGGCGCACAACCCCGTAAGGGCCGGTGTTGGCCAGACGGTTCTCTTTTTTAGCTTCGTGCAGCATTCTCGCTGAGTAATAGAGTATCAGCATGCCGGTGAAAATTACTATGCCGCTGAGTGAATGGAGCGGCTGCGCGAACGGATTAACCTGCAAGCCCAGCAAAGCGGACCAGATACCTCCCGATAGCTGTGAGAAAAAGTCCAATCCGGGGTAAAAAACGCCCGCCAGCCCTGAAACAAGGTAAGCAGTCAGGGGAAACC
The DNA here is from genome assembly GCF_048984525.1 of Pelotomaculum propionicicum. Lineage (GTDB taxonomy): Bacteria > Bacillota > Desulfotomaculia > Desulfotomaculales > Pelotomaculaceae > Syntrophopropionicum > Syntrophopropionicum propionicicum_A. Next base: position 77,675 of record NZ_JBMGJC010000015.1, on the reverse strand, counting down.
CGTACTTTTCCGTGAATAAAGCAATTAGAAACCCGACCAGGGCAGCAAAGGAAGCGCGCTCGCGCGTTGTGCGCGGACGGATCAGGATGAAACAGAAGGTGATTAACATTAAAGAATTAATCAAAACAAGCAGCCACAAGCCGTAGCTTGAAAGATTGAACATTTTGCCCCTCCTTCAAATATTATTCTAAAGCGGTTAATTGGCTGAGCGATCTGGTATTTTTTCAATAATTGTAAGGTTGAGGTTTTACGAAATCTTTACGGAAAACTAACAAATTTTTAAATTCGCATGACCCGCGCAAAGTCATGCCAACAAATTTGTGAACGTTTGACTTGAATGCCAAACAAAACACAAAAGAAAATCTGCTGTGAGGAAATATCTTGCAACAGATTTTTATTTTTCTCTAGAAAAAAATAACAGAATATAATTTATATTAAACCTATTGATTTAGTATTTATTTAAAGTATACTATAACTAACATGTTTCCTGTGAATTATGTAATTTCCCCGTACTGCGGGGGAGTAATTGTTCCAGGCGCCACAGCTGAGGCCTCTCTAATAAATAAATTATTTATATCCAATATGAAAGGGTGAGATAAGTGAGTAAGGCTGAAAAAGAAACCTTTAGTAAAAACCCGTTGCTTAAGAGTGAAGACTGGTGGGCCGTGTGGCTGGGGTTGTTTATTTTTGTTTTAGGGCTGGGACCTATTTTGGGTATTGACCTGTTGGGTTGGGTGGTAAAACAGAATGTTTGGGTAGACATATCCAAGTCAATTGCACCCATGTCAAAGGCTTATCAGGGTTTATCAGGCGTTGTTTCCGCACTTTTAACTTATCTTTTTTTGTTGGTCATTACTACCGCCGGTGCAAGGGCAATGGGATCTAACGTAAAAAAGTTTATTCTTGGTTTCACAATTATTTACTGGGTTACTTTCGGAAGCATAATTCTGGGCAATAACGCTTACATAGCCGCCACACCTGACAAACAAGCAGGTTTAAAAATACCCTGGTCTTTGAGCCTTGGCGAAATGGGGTTCGTTTTTGCCTTAATTATTGGGCTAATTATTGGAAACTTTTTCACCGGGTTGGCCAGGTTTCTGGAAGAGGCAGCTAAACCGGAATGGTTTATTAAAACAGGCATTGTTATCCTTGGCGCTGCTATTGCAATCAAGACTGTGGGTGCTTTGGGACTTGCAGGTACAGTAATAACCCGGGGAATTGCGGCAGTCCTTGAGGCTTATCTGATTTACTGGCCGGTAGTTTATTTTATATCCCGCAAATATTTTAAATTTACTCCGGAATGGGCGGCTCCCCTGGCGTCCGGCATCTCTATCTGTGGTGTTTCAGCAGCCATAGCCACCAGTGGGGCTATTCGATCCCGTCCGCATGTTCCGGCTGTTATCGCATCTGTAATTATTGTATTTGTGGCACTGGAGCTGCTCTTTTTACCCTGGCTTGCACAATCCATGCTTTTTCAGGAACCAATGGTAGCCGGAGCCTGGATGGGCCTGGCGGTTAAGAGTGACGGCGGGGCAATGGCTAGCGGTGCTATCACCGATTCACTGGTCAGGGCAAAAGCGCTTAAAGAACTGGGAATCAATTGGGAAGACGGGTGGATTTTAATGGCAACCACCACCGCAAAACTATTTATTGACATTTTTATTGGTATATGGGCCTTTATCCTGGCAGTAATATGGTCTGTCTTCCGAATCGACAAGCGCGGCGGCAGCAGCAATGAACCAAGTGCTAAGATTTCAATCAGAGAAATATGGGACCGCTTCCCCAAATTCATCATTGGTTTTGCTTTAACCTTCCTAATCCTCCTTGTAGTGGGCTTAATTAACCCGGGAGTTGTTAAAAGCGCCCAGGCGGGTTCGGATCAAGCCAACGTTTTGAGGACAATTTTCTTCGCCCTGTGTTTTTTCTCAATTGGGTTGATTACCAATGTCCGAAAGCTCCTGGCTGCAGGTATGGGACGTATTGTTTTGACGTATGCCGTAAGCCTGTTTTTCTTTATCCTTTGGGTTGGATTGTTTATCTCCTGGGTTTTCTACCACGGCGTTACACCACCGGTAATAGGCTAGGTTAGACTTTTAAGAAGGGGAGGAATTGATATGGCACAAGCCGGGTTTGGTACAACTGAAAATAAAATAATTAAACAACAGGCGGCACGGGAAGATGAATGGCAGGCGGTACAGGAGGATGAATGGTATGACCTGCTTCCAATCGAGAAAAAACTGATTTCCTATACATTGGGTTTAGGCGTATTCCTGCTGGTTATTTTTCTGTTTGTATTTGGCGTGAAATAATGTCAATAGTTATAATATGGGCGAGGAGCCAACAAAAGCACCTTGCCAAATTGAATCTGACAACATTATGCCTGAATGGAGATTATATTATGAAACTAAACGAATCCCAGATTGAGCGCTACAGCAGGCAGATCATTTTAAAGGAAGTTGGCGGAAAAGGCCAGGAAAAGCTGTTAAACGGCAGGGTTTTGATTATCGGAGCGGGCGGACTCGGTTCCCCCTGCGCGCTTTATCTGGCAGCGGCAGGCGTCGGCACTATCGGCATAGCCGACGGGGATAAAGCGGACCTTTCCAACCTGCAGAGACAGATAATCCACTTTACAGAAGATGTGGGAAGAGAAAAAGTAATTTCCGCCGGGGAAAAAATGGCTGCGCTGAATCCTGATATCAAAGTGGAAACATACCCTTACAGGGTTACGGCCGCCAATATCAGGGAATTAGTTGACCAGTACGATTTTATAGTTGACGGTACTGATAATTTTGCAGCCAAGTTTTTGATAAACGACGCCTGCGTACTTGCCAACAAGGCTTTCTCCCATGCGGGGATATTGAGGTTTAACGGGCAGACCCTGACCTATATACCCGGCAGCACCTGCTACAGGTGTATTATTGAGGCGCCTCCGCCTGCGGGAGCTGCTCCAACATGCAGCCAGGCGGGTATTCTGGGGTCAGTCGCCGGCGTTATGGGGACCATACAGGCCTCAGAAGCGTTAAAATATATCATGGGTATAGGAGATTTACTTACTGGAAAACTCCTGGTGTTTGATATTTTCACCATGAATTTTAGAGTGGTTGAGGTAAAAAGAAACGAAAGATGCGCAGTATGCGGCGACAACCGGACAATCACTGAACCACAGGATGAAAAGCAAATTATCTGCGACTTAAGGAGATAGGTGTATAATCAATATTGAAGCCTGAACGAGGGGTGTTATCCCTCTCAAATTTAACTTTTAACAGGGAGTAGTCTATGAATATCAACGAAATAAGTGATTTAAGCAAAATAGGTGTTATCAAACAAAAGCAGAAAGATTTTTATCTAATCCGTATCAAGACTGTCGCCGGGGATATGACCGCTGAGCGTTTAAAAGCTGTCGCGGTGATAGCTGAAATATATGCGGACGGGAAAGTCCATTTTACCGCCAGGCAGGGTATCGAAATACACAATATCCATGTAAATAAGGTTATAGAGGCCAGGGAGGAACTGGAGAGGGCGGGTATTGAGCTGGGGGCGTGCGGCCCGCGGGTAAGAGGCATTATGGCGTGCCCCGGCGCCAAAACCTGCCGGTACGGGATTATCGATACAAAGGAACTGGCAGGCGAGCTGGACCGGAAATATTTCGGGGAGAAGGCCCCGGGCAAGTTTAAAATTGGGGTTTCAGGATGTCCCAACGACTGTTCCAAGCCCATTGAAAATGATGTCGGTATAATGGGAGGCGTGTTGCCCGGTTGGGATAAGGAAAGATGCACTGATTGCGGCCTTTGTGTGAATATCTGCCCGACCGGGGCAATTACCAGTGATGCTGATGGTTCTTACTTTTTGCAGGTGGATGAATGTATATTATGCGGGATTTGCATTATCAATTGCAGCGGGGAAGCATGGAGGGTTGATAAAAAGGGTTATACCTTATACCTGGGCGGTACGATGGGCAAGAAACCCAGGTTGGGGACCAGGGCCAAAACGATGATCCAGAATAGTGAAGATCTTTTCAGATATATAGACAGGGCGCTTGAATTTTACAAAAAGAACGGGAGAAAAAAAGAAAGGTTCGGCTATACCATGGAAAGAGCGGGTGTTGCAAAATCCTTAAAGGAGATACTTGATGGAGATTAAAAAATCTATTGATTTGAGGGGAGTCTGCTGCCCCATTAATTTTGTAAAAGCAAAGCTGGCCCTGGAAGATATCGGGAATGGAGAAATCCTGGAGATCATACTGGATGAAGGTGAACCCATCCTTAATGTTCCACGCAGCTTAAAAGAAGAAGGACATGTTATAAAAAAGGTATTTCAGGCAGATAAATATTTTAGAGTCCATGTCGTCAAAGGATAAATCTATTATTCTTGGTGTAAAAAGCAGTAAGATAACATTGTGGTAAAAGGTAAAGGCCGGTTTTGTTTTCAGAAAACAAAACCGGCCTTTTTTTTACGTTACATTCTGTGCGCCATGGGCAGCGTGAACAGGTAGAGGTTTACGAAAGTCAGTACCAGGATCAGGCCGGCAACGGGCAACAGTGATGAGATAACCTTGTTGGCCGGGTTGTTTGAACGGGATAGCCTGTATGCCGTGTATATGGATATTATAGCGCCCAGGCAGACCAGAACAAACTGCAGGATTTGGATTGTTTCAGTATTTGTAATAGCCGCCGAATCTTGAATATTTGCGCCGAACAGGGCTAACCAGGTATATAGCACCGATTTGCCTTCCGCCAGAAGGTGGAACAGGTTATGCGCCATATGCCCGGCCAGGTCGAGGGGGATAAGCGCGTAGCCAAATCGTGTAAAGTTTACCACCGCGGACTTACCATTGGATATCCCCGCCAGCCAGCCGGTAAGAAAAAGCGCCGCTGCCGGTATCGTCATGGCAATGATAAAGGTAATTGTGAATGTAAGGGGGTAGCTGTTAATCCCGGTAATACTTTGAATAAAAGCCTGCAGCTTGGTCCCGACATCCAGCATGGTAATGTTCTGGACCAGCACTATACCCATGATCACAATTGCCAGGAAGGATTCTTCAAAGCGCGGGTTCTTGATAAACCACAACTCTCTTGAAGGCGGCCTTAATGACAGCCGGATCGAGTCATTGGGGCATGATTTTACACAGTTGCCGCAGAGATTGCACAAAGCGTTGCTGTCCATTTTTTTCGGTACTTCAAACATCGGGCAGCCCGCGGCCTTGTCACTGCCTTTATAACACGCCATGGTCCTGCACCTGGAGCATTTATCAGGAGTGGCTCGCAATTCCAGGATACCGGCACGGGAATAGTTACCGGAGAGCCCTCCGAGAAAGCAGAGGTACCGGCACCAGGCACGCCTTTCGAAGAAAGCCCCGGCGGCGATAACACCTGTCGTCAGAAACAGCAGCAAAAAGGCTGAACCACGAGGTGATTCGACGACGCCCCAGATATGGTCCCCCCAGGTGATCAGGATAAAAAGGGCATCTATGATCCAGATCCCGTATTTCTTCAGGAAAACCGGTACAGGACGGTTGTTGCCGACCCATTTCTGGATTATGTCGCTAAGTGTCGCAAATGGGCAGACTGCACACCAGAAACGTCCCAACAGCAAAAACACCAGTGGTATTAAAGGCCACCAAAGGACCCAGGTCATGGCGCTGCCGAAATTTTTTCCCGGTGACAGAGGGCCAAAAAGAAGCTCGTAGATGATCAGCGCAAAGACAAGCGCGGTAGGATACTGAAAAACCCCGGGAAACCATTTCTTGGCCATAACACTTTTAATGATATTACTTTTGAACTGTTTATCTTTCATTCCTGCCGCCTCCTTCAACAGGTGCTGCTTTCTTTCTCAAGAAGACGGCTGACATAATAATTAGCCCGTTGAGAAGACCGAAGCCACCCAACAGGCCCGCGCGATTAACTTCGGTCTTTTCAGAACCGGTGCCGGAATTACTGTTTGCGTGACCGCCGTGACCTGGTTCTTCGATACCTGCGCCCGGGGTGTCACTATCTGGCTTGGGCTCAGCCGGCATATCCATATTGTGTCCGGACATATCGGGCATCTCAGGGGTAGTCGTTTCATCCATGTTGTGATCAGTCATATCCATACTGTGGTTGTGCCCGGCAGACCCGGACATGTGTAAAGGATCATGGTTATTACCGGCTGCAAACGATGTGGCCGGTGGGAAAATTAAAGCCGACATAGTAAAAGCGAACAAAAGAAATAGCTTAATTTTCATCATATCCTCCATTCATATTAGATTTTTACAAAAACTCAAAGCAAAACAAAAAAGTATAGGTTATATGTCTTAACAGACTAATAACATTTTTTATCATATAAAAAATAGTTTACAAAACTATTGCAAACATATTACAAATATATCTCAGCCCGGCAGGGGGTCTGCCATTAGTTCCCTAAAATTTGATCCTTACCAGGCTTGACCGTAAGTAGGCTTACTTATATAATCATAGTAAGTTAATTAAATTACTATGCTTTAAATTTAAGGAGGCGTATATAATGAGCCTGGAAAAAAAATACGACCGTTTAATTAAAAATTTGAAGGATTGTGAAAGTGTTATCGTCGCGTTTTCAGGCGGGGTCGACAGCACTTTTTTACTTAAAGCGGCGTTTGAAGCATTAAAGGGAAAAGCGTTAGCTGTGACCATTACCGGGGAGTTATACCCGCCCGGTGAAATGGAGGAAGCTATTAAACTGGCCAATTCCATCGGCGCAGAGCATATAATGGTTGAAAACCAGGATCTGGACAACCCTGTTTTTGCCAGCAATCCCCCTAACCGCTGCTACCACTGCAAGAAAAATGAATACGGAGAAATACTCGAGGTGGCCCGTGCCCGGGGTATTAAAGTCGTTGTAGACGGACTTAACGCCGATGACCTCAGCGATTACAGGCCAGGCATCCGTGCCGGCGAGGAACTGGGTGTTCGGAGCCCCCTGAAAGATGTAGGCCTGACCAAAGATGAGATAAGGTCTCTTTCGAGAGAATTCGGGCTGCCCACTGCTGATAAGCCGGCCAACCCATGCCTGGCCTCACGCTTTCCCTACGGGACAAAGATAACCTTGGAAGGCTTAAAACAGGTGGGAGCGGCGGAAGAAGTGATCCGGAAGGCCGGGGTGCCGCTGGTAAGGGTAAGGCATCACGGTAACCTGGCCAGAATTGAAGTGCCGGCGGAGTACATCCGACTGGTAATGGAAAAATCTGCTGAGATTGAAAAAAGTATCAGAGACATAGGGTACAATTATATCACCCTTGATCTGCGCGGTTACCGCATGGGAAGCATGAATGAAACTCTGGAACTATAGGAAAAATATTAGCAATACTTACCTTTAATAAGAAACCTCTCAGGAAAGTGCACCCCAAATGGTTAGACTGATCTAACCTTTGGGGTTGCACTTTTTATGGCTGAAGTATGCATTTTTTATTTTTTATATTGACAAAATAATTACTGAAATATAATATTTAATAAACCAATTGATTTAGTATGTTTTAAAGTAATGCATAGATACTGTCCTATGTTCGGAGGGAGGGTTTTAAAATAAGCAGCTTTGCATGTCAGGCTTATTAAAAGAGAAGATAATGGAAAGTATTTATTAGACTTTAATTTAACAAAAACCAGGGAGGTAATACCAATGGCCAAAATTGCAGACAACCTTACTGACTTAATCGGAAAAACTCCTCTGCTTAAATTGAACCGGGTAACAGAGGGATTGGAAGCGGAGGTTGTTGCCAAACTTGAATCCTTCAACCCCGCCGGCAGTGTTAAAGACCGGATTGGCTACAGTATGATCAAGGAGGCGGAAGAGAAGGGGCTGCTTAATAAGGACAGTGTCATTATTGAGCCAACAAGCGGCAATACCGGCATCGCCCTGTCTTTCGTGGCCGCGGCCAGGGGTTACAAGCTGATCCTGACCATGCCCGACACCATGAGTGTTGAGCGCCGGAACCTTTTAAAAGCTTATGGCGCCGAACTTGTGTTAACTCCGGGCGCTGATGGAATGAAAGGCGCCATCCGGAAAGCGGAAGAAATGGTATCTCAGATTCCCAATGCCTTTTTGCCCCAGCAGTTTAAAAACCCGGCCAACCCGGAGATACACAGGCTCACAACTGCTGAAGAGATCTGGTCGGATACCGACGGCAGGGTGGATATTGTGGTAGGCGGTGTCGGTACCGGCGGCACTATTACTGGTATTAGTGAAGTAATCAAGAAACGCAAACCGGAATTTAAGGCAATAGCCGTGGAGCCGCTGGATTCCCCGGTGCTGTCCGGAGGCAAGCCAGGCCCCCACAAAATCCAGGGTATTGGCGCCGGCTTTGTGCCTGACGTGCTGAACATGGGCATAGTCGACGAGATTTTCAAAGTTAAAAATGAAGAGGCTTTTGAAACCGGGCGGAGGCTGGCCAGGGAGGAAGGCCTGTTGGTGGGTATTTCATCCGGAGCGGCGGCGTTTGCTGCACTGCAGGTCGCCAGGCGGCTCGAAAACAAAGGCAAACTGATCGTAGTGATACTCCCGGATACCGGGGAAAGATATTTAAGCACTGCATTGTTCCAGGAACTGAAATAATCCGCTGACATCAGCCTCTCAGGAAGTGCACCCCAAATAGTTAGATACGTCTAACTTTTGAGGTGCACTTTTTATTGATAAATATCGGATGTTATAAAGAATCATAACTTGACTAAGACTATACTAATAAAGGCAAGGGGGTATTGAAATAGCATATATCTTCCTATTAATTTCAATTGTAGTTTTTAATCTTATTGCGTTTCTAACCCCCAAAAAAATGACGAATCACGAAATTTACACTACCTCAATCTTTGCTGTACTCCTTAACTTGCTTACTGACTTGTATTTAGACGTGAAATATGATTGGTATAGTTACTTTGAAAAGGGGGTTCAGTGGGTATATATCCCCTTAATATTTGGTATCTTCCCTGCCCTATCCATCATTTTCCTCAGCTACTATCCTTTTTCGAGGAAAATACGTTACAAGGTTTATTACATTTTGGCTTGGACATTATTTGGAGTTATTTATGAGTGGGCTTCAATCAAAACAGGAATGCTTTATTATAATGGGTGGGGATTTTGGTATTCTGGAATAGCATACCCGATTATTTTCATAATACTTGTATATAATTTACAAATTATAAGAAGATTTAAAGGGTAGAAAAGCGTGTCAAAAGAGCCGTCCCCTTGACGCGTTTCCTTAGAATGCATAATTAGTTATATCCTGGGCAAAATTAAAATAAAATTCGTTAAGAGAGGGGTCTTTATGTCTAAGAGAGGTGTGGGGTTTGGGTTTATTGCTTTGGCTGTTGTAACATTCTGCGTCAGGTATCTAAGCGCGGCGATCTTTGTCTCAGAAACTGAAATAGAAACTTTAAGCGGTATGCAGAATCTAGTACAGGATTCATTAAAATTTGTAAACACGCCTCTGACTGAAATCAGTTTATCTCTGGGTGTGATTGGTCTGGTCTATTTGTTTTGGTCTGAAGTAGAGCAGCGCCAGCAGAAGAAAGCGTAAAAAAGGGGCGAAAAAGCGTGTCAAGAGAACCGTCCCCTTGACACGATCCAGGCCGTTCTCTTGTGTGAACATGAGTAATACGGTAGAATGTGGTAAAGGCAGAAGGCCTGGTGATATAAATCTTTCGGATAAAGGTGTTATAAATGGGAAACGCATGGCCGGAGACTGTAGTATTATGGGGAGCGGGTGCTACAAAAAGCGCCGGCCTTCTTACCAACAGCGACATTGCCCGGGCACTGACTCATATTTTAGAGCAGCCATACCCGGACTTCAGGTTGGATTACTCCAGGCTTTTCCCGGGAATTTCTGTTTCAGACCGGCTTAAGGAAGGGTTCAATAAGCTGTTGTCTCAATTATGCAGCGATGATAAGTTATACAGGGCCTATGATCTTGAAGCGCTCAGGTATATCGCAAAAAGCAGCCCAAAGTCCCTGGATCTTGTTACCGGCCTTAAGGCCAACTTAAAACTGCAGGAATTGTTTACGCTGATTGACCAGCTGATTGATAACAACCTTGGGATTGAAACACTCAATGATAAAGGAGAAGAATTCTTCATCGAGCAGCCCAGGATCAGTGCGGCGAAAAACTGCCTGAAATTATTGACGGAAGAATTACAAAGAGTGGCCGTCCAGGGCGATACCCAGGCCAGGATCAGTAAAGCTCAGTTTTATCATGACTTTGCCGATACTCTTTCGGAATTGATGATCAGGGAAGCATGCGAGTATGAGAAAATGGGTTTTAAAGAAGACACGCGGGATTTTTACCTTTTTTCCTACGCCATAGTTTCATTCAACTGGGATCCTTTGATCATATGGGCCCTGTTCAACGCCCACAAAAACAGAAATGATAACCCTCCATATATACGAAACCTGCCTCTGCGCCTGTTTATGGACCTGGGGACAACAATTGCCACCCGTAAAATTGATAAAAACAACAATATAATTTTGTATTCCGCCAATGAGACCCAAGCTATAAAAATAAACGACAGCGACTATCCATCAAGGATCATGAGGATGGGCAAGCTGCTTTATCCACACGGTATTTTCGGTTCGAGGCAGTGTCCTCAATGCGGAAAGCTGGTAATTTCATTCGGGCATGTATGGGACAGGCACTCTGCTCTTGTTTTCGGCCCCTCGCTAATTAAAGAATTGCAGCAGGGCTGGCATTATAACGAGGGTGAGGAAAACGACCCGGGAGTAATAAAATGCCCGTTTTGTGATCAAAAGACCCATCCCTACGATATGCCGCTGGAATTGCAAACTGTAATAAAAAAGAGACCCATAGCTCCGCTCGAGGAGATTAAAAAGGAAATGGGCCTTTTAATAAAGCATGCGAAGCATATAATATTCGCCGGTTACAGCATGCCCATGGACGATATCTCTGAAAAAGTGTTTATTGCTTCGTCGCTTTCCGGTAAAAAAATCGAAGAGAAGAAATGTACAATTATTGAATACGACCCGCATTATTACACGGAGCTGGATTGGCTGGAAGGGGCCGACATACTGGCATATCTAAGGACCCGGACAGATTGTAAAACGGTAAGAGCAGTCAACAATATTTTGTCAATATTTGATTTGAGCCAAACCAGGCTTACGTTAAAAGGTATACCCGAGATTTTCAACTGTTATGGAAATATGGAACAGGCTGTAATTGAAATTTTTTACGGGGGTAATTTCCCCCCGGTGCGCACAGGGGGACAGTTCTCGTGTGCGCAGAATAGTTAACATATTGACTACAGGTTATTTCCCCATATGTGAAAGCGGCTGATGCCAGCCGCTTCACTGCATAAAAAGCGTGTCAAAAGAACCGTCCCCCTGACACGATCGTGTCAAGAGAACCGTCCCCTTGACACGCTTTTGGCGGCAAAAAACTTTTTCAGGTTATCCGGCAGTTCTGCCGGGCGGGGTGGCGCCGGGGCATCTTCACCCGGTTCCTTGTACACTTCCCGCAGGATCGCCTCGATGATCAGCCCCTTGGGGGGCACAGAGTATTCCTTGCCGCGGTAAACCCAGACGCGGCAGTCCACGTCGTCACCGCAGAGGTCGCCGCAGGACTCGCACAAACTTTCCCTTACCTCAAGCTGTATATCGCGGCCGTTTATGCGGATGGTGGGGGAACTGACAAAACCCAGCGCCAGGGCTTGCTCCTCAGTCTGCACGTGAATTTTTTGCACATTAACCTCGATGCCGGTTGCTTCCAGGACACTTGAGACCTCCGCGACGGCTTCCTCGATGCTGGAGTCTGTACCCCGGCAGGGGACGCAGACGTTAAGGTCCAGAAACAAAAATTCAATGTCCAGATGCCTTTTTTCAGACCCGGCTGCCGGTGACACCGCACTCTGGGGAGTGCAGCAGGACGATTGGGCACCGGTCACCTGGGGAGTGCAGCAGGTCGATTGGGCGCCGGTCACCCGGGGAGCGCAGCAGATTGTATCAGTTTTGATAACCTCGAATTTTGAGGGTGGAGGGCAGCAACTGCTGCTGTTGCAGCCGCAGCCTGCATTTTGCGCCGGCGCTTTTGCTTCCTCTATGCCGAGCGCTTTGAACGCCGCCTGGCGGATGGCCTTGGCGGGGATATCTTCGTACTCGCTGCCTTCAAATATAACCGTACGGCAGTAAGTATCGGTACCCAGCAAATTTGTACAGGAATCACAGTAGTTCTCTGACACCTCGATATTCAAAATATCTTCGATGGGGATCCCGTTAAAGAGGATGGTATTTGATTGAGGAATGCTGGTGTCATCAAGCTTGGTCTCGGTCAGCTCTACATTGATGCCGCGCGGCTGCAGAGCCCTGTTCAGTCTTTTAACTTCATTGGCGAGGTTTTCCCCCGTGTCGTAACAGCGGTCGCAGGTATCACCTGCCACATCGAGGTGTCTCCATTCAATTTTTAGCGTTCTCACTGACTAGTCCCCCTTGGTTTTAGAGATCTTTATACTTTACCTATAAAGACGGAGGTTTTGCAAAAAGGACGCAAAAATTTAAAATTAATCTGCCTCGCAGTGGGGGCAGTTTTTTCTTTTATGCCGGTAGTCAAGTATGTTGCCCAACCGGTCAAACTCAAACTGGCAGCAGTCCGTAAGGAGCCCTTTCAGCTCTTTCCTGGCTCTCTGGACCCTTGATTTTGCGCCGGACAGCGACAGGCCGAGTTTTTCGGCCAGTTCACGCTGAGTCAGGCCCTCGAATTCGGACAGCATAATGGCCTGCCTGTATTTATCGGGCAGGTAATTAATCATGGAGCGAAGGCACTTAACAATATCATGGTCCCCGTCAGTTATCTCCGCGGGTTCATGCATTATATCCCCGGGAATCAAGGATACCTGAGAGCCGGATTTGCGTCGGCGGTAATAGTCTGCTACTGAGTTGCGGGCAATTTGAAATATCCAGGATTGTAATTTGTCCTCGTCTTTAAGACTGCCGATATGGCTGTGAATTTTAAAAAATATTTCCTGCAGGATATCTTCCGCGTCGTACTCGTTTTGGACGCGGCCGGCGATAAAATGCTTCAATGGTTCTTTAAAATCTTCCCAGATTTTACTTATGCTAACCAATTTTTCTCACCACCGTTTCAGGCCTTCGTGTGTTTCTTGCTCTTATTTCTATTGATCAACCGCGCGATAATTGGATGGTGCAATTGTAACATGCAATATTTTGATAATACAACTATGCTTTTACACATAAGTACTTCCCTTAAATAAAAGCAAACGGTCATAAAACTATAAAAAACAATTCTATAAAAACTATTTACATAAGCTTGCTCTACGTCTTATAATTTATATGCACATATGTGAATATGTGAAACCGGCGATTGACTGTTCTTTCAGATAAAAAATGTTTATAAATACAAGCGTTTGATTTAAAAAATTAAGAAGGAGGAGAAAAAATTAATGAGAATGCTGGCGGAATTTTTCCCGGAGTTTGCAGAGAAGCTGGATGAACTGGATGCTCTATACCAGGAGAAAAGGTTTATTGATGAAAAGACTTACCAGTTTATCTGCTTTGCCCTCTCCATTAAAGGCAGGTCCAAACCTTGTGTCCTCAAGCATTTTAAGGGGGCACTGGAGGCCGGCGCCACCGTGCAGGAGTTAACCTACATCCTGGCGCTGACCATGCGTGAGGCAGCAGGCGCTGACGACTGCTGGACTCATGACGTAATAGCCGATTGGAAGGATATCCTGGCAGGCAATGTCTCCTGCGATTGCCAGAAGTAGCAACTAAAGGGCCAGCTTTATGCTGGCCCCTGCTCTTTATTAATTAATTAGTATGTTATATTGAAAACGTCCTAACACAAAATTTTTAGGCTAAATTACCATTTTATATAAAACCAATTTAATTTAGAACAAGAATATTATCGAGTCATAGATTTCAAATGAGGAGAGTCTGTAATGGATACTTTCACAGCCCTTATACAAAGCGGTCTGGGTAATTTGGCGTCCTATCTTGCCGCACATGTCCTGTTATGTCTGCTGCCGGCCTTTTTTATCGCCGGCGCAATGACAGCGCTGATTCCCAAAGAATCCATAACGCGATTTCTCGGGCGAAACAGCCCCAAATATGTTTCCTATCCGGCGGCAGTGGCCTCAGGCTCATTATTGGCAGTCTGTTCATGTACCATTGTGCCTCTGTTTGCCGGGATTTATAAAAAAGGCGCCGGCATCGGCCCGGCGATTGCATTTTTGTTCTTTGCGCCGGCAGCCAATATCCTTGCCTTAATTTACACAGGTGGCATCATCGGGACTGATTTGGCTTTCGCCAGGTTTTTCCTTTCTCTGCTGTTTGGTATCGGCATTGGCATGATTATGGCGCTTATTTTCCGCAAAGAAGATATTGCCCATGATGAAGCAACGGACGAAATGTTTTCAGGCATGGGTGTTATGAGCAATGCGGCGAAGGTCTTTTTAGGCATATTAGTTGCCCTGCTGCTCTCAGGCACGCTTAAAATCGGGCTTCTTACCAATACTTACGCCACTTTAACGTTGCCAATCTCCGGAGTTGAGCATTTTCAGGAGTTTCTATTCCAGCTTATACCTTTTGATGCGGCAAAAGGAGAGGAGGGCGTCTCCGTCCAGGGCGCTGTTTTGATCTTCTTTTTACTGCTTATCGGGGGGGCCGCATGGAAGGGGTTTGAAAACATTTTTGACGGGATCAGCCGCTGGACCTATATCTGCCTGTCCCTTGTCGCCCTTACGCTCCTTGTTGCCGCCGTAGGTATGGCGCCGCATGCCAACGGGCTGGACATTCTGATTAACGGTAAATTTATAGGCGTTGCTATTTGTCTGGCCATTGTTTTCTGGTTGCTTAAAAAACGTTTTACAGAAGATGAAACAATCAACTTTCTCTGGGAGTCCTGGAAATTTGTAAAACAAATTTTCCCTCTTCTTGTCATTGGTGTATTTGCGGTAGGAGTAATCAGGGAGTTGATAAGGCCGGAATGGATTGAAGCGATTGCTGGTGAAAACTCTCTGCTGGGAAACCTGGCCGGTGTTGTTTTCGGCATATTCATGTATTTCCCAACGTTGGTGGAAGTGCCTATTGCCAAGATGTTCCTCAGCCTTGGAATGCACAAAGGACCGTTGCTTGCCTACCTGATGGCAGACCCGGAGCTTAGCTTGCAGAGCGTTCTTATTACCGCGACAATTATCGGGCGGCTGAGGACGATGGTCTATGTTGTGTTTGTAGCTATTTTCAGCACTATTTCCGGCTTAATTTACGGTATGTGGATAGACGGCGCAGGCGTAGCAATGCTGATATTGTTTTTGCTGGCAGCGCTTGCAGTACTGGCGGCTGTACTTTGGTTTATAAATCGCTGCACGGGTACTTGTTCGAAATGATATAATAAAACTTAACGCAGGGGGATGTTTAACTGCAATTGAATCTAGTGTTGTATACATTCGGCACCGGAAAGGGAGGCGGTTATGAACCAGTCGATCAAAATTTTTAAAATATTATCTGATGAAACAAGACTGAGGGTCGTTATACTTCTGGCGCAGCAAGAACTTTGTGTTTGTCAGCTTAGCGGCATCATGGACGTTTTGCAGCCGAAGGTTTCTCAAATTCTGGCCAAACTAAGAGATACCGGCCTTGTTATGGATAAGAGAAAAGAAAAGTTTGTCTTCTATTCACTGAAGAATGAAAATAAATTGTTAATGAGCATTATCAACAACATTTTAGAAAATCTAGATGATTATCCGCTGTTGTGTAAAGATCAAAACGGAATTGCTGACAAAGAAAAGTATTTGAGGCAATGCCGTGTAAACTGCAGTTGAATAAAAATTAAAAGGAGGGTCCCCAATGCATATTAAAGTATTAGGTCCAGGCTGTGCGAATTGCAGGAAGTTGGAAGCCAATGTAAAAACCGCCTTAAAGGAATTAAATATCGAAGCAACAGTGGAAAAGGTTGAAAATGTTAAGGATATTATATCCTATGGTGTGATGAAGACGCCCACCCTGGTTGTCGACGATCAGGTTAAAGTCGTGGGCAGGGTAATGGGAGTTGAAGAAATAAAGAAGTATTTAGTGTAGCCGGCAGTCGGTTCGAATAGTTTGACAGGTAAATTGTGTGTATGAACAACAAAAGATTATTAAAATGCTAACCCATCTTGGTGTAAAAACAAGATGGGTTATTTTCATCACGGATAGCAGGGGTTTAGCCCTTTTTCTCAGGCATCTTTGGCAGCTGCTTTAGTAAGCAAGGCAACCAGGTCCTGTACTTTCGGCACTCTGCCGCTGGCAACTACCCGGCTGCCAATTTTTATAGCAGGCGTCGAGATTATGCCGGCTCTCGCTATTTCGGCAAAATCCTTCACAGCCTCAACCTGTGCGTTGATCCCGGACAAGCGGACGGCTTCATTAACTGTGTCCAGGACCTTGTCTCCTCCGCAGCACGACATGAACACTTTTACCAGCATGCTATACCTCCTCAACATGATTTTTAAGAAGACCTCATTTTTTTATATTAATGCGTTAAACACATAACCGACTACCACGCTGCCCAGTGCCACAATAGCAATAAAGATCAAAATGAGCGGGAATTTAATAACCTTCCGAAGCATCACCAGCTCCGGTATGGAGATGCCGATAACGGACATCATGAAAGCGAGTGTGGTTCCAAGGGCGGCTCCTTTAATCATAAATGCCTGTATAATGGGAATGACGCCAACGGCACTGGCGTAAAGCGGTACACCTAGCAGCACTGCCACAGGCACATTCCACCACGCTCCTTTGCCCATGTACTCACTTACAAAATCGACGGGCATATAGCCATAAATAGCCGCTCCAAGCGCGATGCCGCCGACCAGGTAATGCCATACGCCGGCAAGTATCTCGCGCACAGCCTTAAAGCCGTCAGCTATCCTGTCTCCCCATGTCAGGGCCGATAGCTCGCTATAGCCTTCATCCAACCCGTTATTTGACTCTTCGGCCAGAAGTTTTGCCACCCATGGTTCCAGGTAGCGTTCGGGGTGAATTCTGGCTATAACTAACCCTCCGATTACCGCCTTCACCATTCCCAGCAAACCATAGAGAACAGCGATCTTCCAACCGTACAGGCCAAAGAGAAGGGCCAGCGCCACCTCATTGACCACAGGACAGGAGATCAGGAAGGCCATCGCAACGCCGATCGGTATTCCTGACTGTAGAAAGCCCAGAAACAGGGGAATTGCAGAACAGGAACAAAACGGCGTTGGAATGCCGACGAGCGCAGCGAGAATACTGCCAATGACCTCTCCCCGCCCGGATAATATCGATCGTATGCGCTCAGGCGAGAGATAGGTGCGGATAATCCCAACGATAAACGTGATCAGGATCAGAAGTATCAAAACCTTGGGGGCGTCAGCTATAAAGAAGGCAATGGCGCCTCCCAGGTGGCTGCCGCTGGGAAAGCCAAGCAATTCATAGGCAAACCAGTTGGCAAACCGGTCTAATTGGCTGTAGACCAAACAGAAAAGCAAACCGTACAACAATGCTCTGACAGGCAGCGCAAAACTGTTTGATTGTTTTTCGGGTATTTCCGGCGCCGGACCATTTTTTTCAACATTCATTTATATTCCATATCTCCAATCAATTAATTGATGTTTTCTAAAACTTGTTCAAGCGTTATTGTTTTTTTATAGCTCTCAAAATATGATCCGCCACTTCGCCCCAGGCCTGGGAAGCCACCTGCCAGGCTTCCTCCCCTTTGGGGGTGAGGGTGTATACCTTGCGCTCCCGTCCGGACACAACTTCGGCCAGCAGGCTTACCAGCCCGGCGTCCGTAAATTCCTTTAATACCGGGTAAAGGCTGCCTTCCGTCGGAGCGCAGCAGCCATTTGTAAGCCCTGCCACCTGTTTGGCGATTTCATAGCCGTGCAGGGGCTGCCTGTGCAGGACATGAAGGATAAAAAAACGGGAAAGGCTCATTTTAATCAAGCCGGCCCAGTATTCTTGCGATTCGTACTTTATTATTGAAACTCCCTCCCATCAACACATAGAAGTTATATACATAGACCATATATACATTATATGGCTATATATAAATTATGTCAATTGATGAAATTACTTATAATAAGTATGTATAAATCAATGTCAATAAATTTATTGACAAATAAAATTTTCATACACTATCATATATTTAAGTATTTAAATATGTATAGAAGAAGAGGCGTATCGTTTTAAATGAAAAGAATAGTAAATCTCATTTCTTCTTTCGGTTCATCTTGTCCATATACAATGTTGTTTAAAAAAGCAATCCGTCTGCTTCGGGGTGAGCCGGTCATTGACAAGGCGAGACTGAGCGATCGGGAGCGTGATTTACTATTCCGGATTAAGCTTGGGCAAAGTATTGTGCTCGTCGGTCTCTTTTGTCCGATTTTCTGGATTTCTTTCTTTTCAGGCGCAAGGGGTGAGGTATTGTATTATAACGCCTTCCACTCCGGTCTTGTGATTTTGTTTGGGCTGGGGTTTATATTAAAATACCGTATCCACCTGGATAAAGAGAGGAGCAAAAATAACGTAAAAAACGTGTAAAACTTAAGAATAAAGACCCAATCTGCGGAGAAAGGAGATTGCCATGATAAACAGCTTAAGAGCACTGGGAGACTTGCAAAGGCAAAGTATACTAAGGCTGTTGGCCAGCCAGGAAATGGGGGCCTGCGAGATTATCCAGGCTATCGGCCTGTCGCAGCCTGCCATCGCGTACCATTTAAAAATCCTGGTGAATGCAAAACTTATAAACAGCCATAAGGAGGGGAAAAATGTATTTTACACCTTGAATAAGGAAGGATTAAAAGAATGTTTAAATCAAATGAACAACTTCCTTGAGGACCTTTCTTGTTTTTCCTGTTCTTCGCCAAAACCTTCCCGGCTCAGGCAAAATCCTAACCTTTGCGCGGAACTGGGTTGCGCGCCTGAAATTTGCGAAACGGAAATTCATGAAAAGAAATTTTAAATTTTACTGGAGGTTTTTGAGTAAATGTCAGAAAAAGCTTCGGCTAAATTGTCCCTTCTTGACCGCTACTTGACGTTATGGATCTTTTTGGCCATGTTTTTTGGCGTGGGGCTGGGCTATGTTGTTCCGGAAGTAGCCGACCTCCTAAAAAGATTCCAGGTAGGGACCACCTCGATCCCCATTGCCATCGGCCTGATCGTGATGATGTACCCGCCGCTGGCCAGGGTCAAGTATGAAGAGATCGGCAAGGTTTTCAGAAACGTCAAGGTCCTGGTGCTCTCCCTGGTCCAGAACTGGATTATCGGACCTGTTTTAATGTTCTTTCTGGCTATAGCACTTTTACAAAATTACCCCGAATATATGGTGGGCATAATTATCATCGGCCTGGCCCGCTGCATCGCCATGGTCATAGTATGGAACTCCCTGGCCAAAGGAGACTCGGAATACGCGGCGGCGCTGGTGGCCCTGAACTCAATTTTCCAGGTGCTCTTCTTTTCAGTATACGCCTACTTTTTTGTCACCCTCTTTCCCCAGTGGCTGGGCATGAAGTCGATGGCCATCCATATCTCCATGGCTGAAGTGGCTAAAAGCGTGGCCATTTACCTGGGCATTCCCTTCCTTGCCGGTATTATCACCAGGTTTACCCTGATGCCGGCCAGGGGCAGAGAGTGGTATGAAAAAAAATTCATCCCCAAGATCAGCCCCCTCGCGCTGGTCGCCCTTTTATTCACCATCGTCGTGATGTTCTCCTTAAAAGGCAATTATATTATCGCCCTGCCGGGTGACGTGGTCAGGATCGCCATACCGCTGCTGATATACTTTGTAATCATGTTCTTCCTGTCCTTCTTCCTCAGCAAGTCGTTCGGCGTCAATTACGGCCAGAGCACGACGCTCGCTTTCACCGCCGCCAGCAACAACTTCGAGCTGGCCATCGCGGTGGCCGTGGCGGTATTCGGTATTGAGTCTGGCCAGGCCTTCGCCGCGGTAATCGGTCCCCTGATCGAAGTGCCGGTGATGATCGGCCTTGTCAACGTGGCCCTGAGCTTCAAGCGAAAATATTTTAACCATGAATTGCAGGGAGCCGGCTGATAAGCACATTTGAAAAAATATGGCATATTTATTGCAAGATAAAAAATTCAAGTCTTAAATATAACGCTAATAGAACAGCAGCTTAATGGGGTGTTAATAGTGAAAGAAAAATTGCGCAATTTAGCCACAAACCTTTTTGACGCCGGGGAAAAACTCAAGGTTTCCAAAGACGGCCGTGTCAAACTGCCTGTTTCTTTTGACCATGAGCAGGAAGTCTTATTCTTCAATACGGAAAACGGGTATAAAATGGTCCCCCTGGTACCGGATGTAAAAAAAGTATACCTGGAGGTCACTACACAATGTAATTTTTCATGTGTTACCTGTATCAGAAATTCCTGGAACGAGGACCTCGGACAAATGGAGTGGGGGACTTTTGAGAAATTTCTGGACAGTCTGCGGGGGCTGCCGTACCTGGAGACAGTACACTTCGGAGGGTTTGGCGAGCCTTTCAGCCACCTGAAGATACTGGACATGCTCAAGGCAGTTAAGGGCCGGGGACTCAGGGTGGAAATCATCACTAACGGATCTTTATTGACTGACGATGTGATTAAAGAACTAATCAGTTTGGGGCTTGACAGAATTTATGTGTCATTGGACGGGCCGGATGAAGAAGAATACAATGAAATACGCCAGGGGGCTGATTTTAATAGTGTCTTAGGCAATGTACAAAGCTTGAACAGGATTAAGAAAGAGCTCGGTGTGAAGAAACCGGAGCTGGGCATAGAATTTGTAGCCATGAAGAGCAATTTTCATAAATTGCCCAAACTGGTCAGGATGGCCTGGGAAATGAAAGTGCGCAAGGTGATTGTCACAAACCTACTGCCTTACCACGAGTCGCTTAAGGATGAAATTGTTTATGATATTGACGATACGGGAAATATTTTTGACACTGAGTTATTGCTGATGAACCTGCAGGCCCAGATGCCTTTTATGAAGCTCAGGACCGAACGGTACTGTAAATTTATTGAGGATAAATCCTTCAGCGTTAATTTTAATGGCAATGTCAGTCCCTGTTACGCCCTTATGCACTCGTACCGGTGTTTCATATACGGCAGGGAGAAAGAAATGATCCCCTGTTACCTTGGCAACATAAACGACAAAACTTTAAAAGATATATGGGCAGATTCAGGCTATATTAGTTTCAGCCATGCTGTTAAGAATTTTAAATTTCCGTCCTGTACCGATTGCAAGTTCCTGGAAGGTTGTACAATGGCCGACAGCAATGAAATGGACTGCTGGGGGAACAGCCCTTCCTGTGCCGAATGCCTGTGGTCCAGGTCAATCGTTGCCTGCCCATAGACCTTTTTCTGAGACGTTTGTTACTTTTACGGTGTGGGCGGGTGATCTTCACCCGCCTGATTATTGTTCCAAGAAGCGTAAAACGGCTACCTGTTAGTCCTATTCACATAGGACCTGAGAACTATGGACATAGCCAGGACAAAAGTTTAAAGGAAAAAGGCTGCTAATTGTCGTATTTACACCAATAGAGGCTAGTATTGCCAATTATTCCCTAATGAGCGTTTTAGTAAAGGCACAGGGGGAATTAAGCCGGATGACAAAAATACACAAAGGTTTCTACCTTGGATCATGGACTGCCGGCGGCGCCTTAATTATTATCATGCTGTTTTCCGGCTGGGTCGCTCTTTTAAAAGGCAACCGGGATTTGTCGGCAGATTTATATATTTACGCCATAATTCCTTATACTTATTTAGGTATTGTTTGGCTCGTCCTTCTCTATAAGGCATGGGCGGCCATCCAGGATGGTCATGCTTCAGTCACCCCTGTAAAAGCAGTGGTGTTTATGTTAATACCTTTCTATAGATATTATTGGATCTTTCGAACTTTCCGGAATTATGCGGGAGAGTTCAACGCCTATATCGCCCGTCACTGTCTTGCAGTCCCTAACCTATCAGATGGCCTTTTCACGGCCTTCTCCATCTTATGGATTACCTATGGAATACTGCAAAGCGCTCTTAAAGGAACTGGCCTGCAGGTCTTATTGGCGGGGGCCTACCTTGTCATTGGAGCCATGACCCTTAATACCCTCTGCAACGGCTTGATCGGGCTTGCCGGCGCACTACGGGACAAAGGGTAATAGGCTGAGGGTGGTGTTATATTTTGCGAAAGGCAGCGTTATTAACGTTATTAACTCTGATCATACCGGCAGCCTTTATATCATTGCTTGTTTCAGGTTATTTTGCGCATTACGGCCTGACCAGCCAATCCCTCAACAGGCTCGACCAATATACCGCGCTTTATAACCCTGTTATATGCGGGGAGATCTCATATCTCCACGACCAACTGGCGATGTATCTTACTGATACAATCAAAACCGGAACTCTTTCAGAGCAAGCCGGCCTCGAAGGGAACCAGGACAATAGAGCAAATGAAGACATAAACAACTTCAACCCGCCCGCTTTAAAAAACAGCTCCCGGTTTGCCGAAATAGCTTACTTCTATCTCGCCGACGACGACATTAATATTGTTCTGTGCGGTTTCAGATCAGGAAAATAGGGCAGCCGGATCATAAGCTTTAGAAAACTACCGCAGATTCCTGTTATGGCAATTATTTTCAAGTACCTGAGGTGATCTGATGTCCTATAAAGTAAATTGTTACAAGGAAAGAAGCAAAAAATATTTCGATAAAAAGGCGTCAAACTTTTTTGATACTTTTGACGGAAAATTCTGCAGGTTAATGTATGAAGGAGTGATGCAAAGAATTAAAATGCAGCCGTTCAGGTCAATACTGGATATCGGCTGCGGGACTGGCGCCATGCTTTCGCTGGTGATCAGTGAATATAAAGATATTCAGGCCTGTGGAATAGATCTCTCAGAGAATATGATAGAGAAAGCCGCTGGACTATTGGACAGTCGTGTTCAACTTGTTGTCGGGGATTCTGATTATTTGCCATGGGCGGATAATTCCTTTGACCTGGCGGTATGTAACTCATCTTTCCACCATTTTCCTGAGCCAACCAAGGTGCTTAATGAGATCAGGCGTGTTTTAACGCCGGGTGGAAGAATGATAATCGCTGACCCGTGGTGGCCAAATCCAAAAAGGTATTTCATAAATCTGTTTTTAGACTCCCCCTTAAATTATTTAGGAGATGTAAGGATTTATTCAGAAACAGAAACTCGCGAAATTCTGGCAGAGTGTGGCTTTATAACCGCGAACTGGGAGATAGTTAATAAAAAGTATAGTATTGCTATTGCGGTAGTCAAAAATTAGAACAATGGGCGATGATCATTGTCAGAAATTATGATATACTCGTTTTTCAAGCGGGGTATATTTTTTTATACATAAGCCATGGCAAATAATGTAAATGCGTGAAATATATATTTTGATACTTAAGAATGCAGGAATTCTTTCTATCTATATGAAATAATACCAATATCTATTAGCAGGTGTATAATATGATTTTTATAATTACCGGCTGCCTGGCATTTATATTTTTTTACATTTTCGACCTTAATAAAGCTAAGTTTCGAAAGAAAGGTCTTAACCTAAGTTTTGCCGCCGGCATTGCTTTTTTGTCTGCCTCCACAGCGGGTATTTTGCTGGGAGATTATGAGGGTTTTGAACCTACAATCACTCTAAAAGTCCTTTTTGGATTGCTGTCGGTTGCATCGCTTTTTATGCTCCTCTATTCATTATTTGCCGCACTGCCCTTTGGTGAAACTTACAGGGAGGCTGAACGGGGAAACACTGTTGTTGACCGGGGGCTATACGCTCTCTGCCGGCATCCGGGTGTGATCTGGTTTTTCTTTTTCTATCTTTTTCTCTGGCTTGCGTGTGGTAAAGCCATAATGATGTGGGCGGGAATCGTCTGGACGATCATGGATATAATTTACGTTTATGTTGAGGACCGCTGGTTTTTCCCCTCGGCTATTAATGGATATGAACAGTATAAAAGCAAGGTCCCGTTTCTAATTCCCAACCCTGCCAGTATTAAAAAGTGCTTCACCTTTAAACAGGGGGATCTGCGATGACTTTGGAGCAAAAGTTTCGTAAAAAACAATACGATCAGATCTGGCAGCGGTATTGCGGGTTTTTAGATCTTTCAGTGCCTGAATTCATGGAAATCCAAAACCGTCTTATGCTGGAGCAGCTTGAGCTGTATGCCGGTTGTGAACTTGGCAGGCGTATTATGAAAGGCAAAAGACCAGCCAGTGTGGCTGAATACAGGCAGGTGGTCCCCCTTACCGGGTATGAAGACTACGCTGATATTTTACTGCCCAAAGTGGATTCGGCTTTACCGTCAAAGCCCGTGCTGTGGATAGAGACCACCTGGGAAGGCGGCAAAAAACCGGTAAAAGTGGCTCCATATACCGAGAATATGCTAAAAACCCACAAGGTCAACACTATAGCATGTATGATCCTGGCCACCAGTAATAAAAAAGGCCGCTTTACGTTAAGGGGAGGAGAGAATTTTCTCTACGGCATGGCCCAGCTGCCTTACCTTACAGGCTTGGTGCCCCATCTCATATCCAGTGAAATGTGGATGAACTTCATGCCGCCAACCAAAGACGCGGCGGCCATGAGATTTTCACAGAGAAATAAAATTGGTTTTAAAATGGGCCTGCAGAAAGGTGTCGACCTTTTTTTCGGCCTTAGCAGCGTTATCGCAAAAATTAGCGATACCTTCACATTGGGAAGCGGCTCCGGTGAAAAATTTAATATTTTAAAGGTTACTCCTAAAATGAGTTACCGCTTGTTGAAAGCCTGGATAAACAGCAAACAGAATAAAGTCCCAATCATGCCAAAGGATATCTGGACTCTTAAAGGGCTGATTTGCGCGGGCACTGATACCGCGGCCATAAGAAAAAAGATAGAAAACTACTGGGGGGTCAGGCCCCTGGAGATCTTCGGCGGCACGGAACCCACCTGTATTGCCACGGAAACGTGGAGTAAGGACGGCATGGTCTTTTTCCCCGATGCCTGTTTTTATGAGTTTATTCCAAAGTCAGAGTTGGAAAAGAATATCGACGATGAATCTTATGTCCCCAATACGTACCTCTTGGATGAATTGGTGGCGGGGAATGAATATGAGCTGGTGATTTCAAGTTTTAAAGGGGGAGCGTTTGCCCGTTACAGGATGGGTGATATTTTTAAGTGCCTGTCGCTGAGTAAAGAAGATGACGGTGTTAACCTGCCGCACTTCGCCTATGTTGACCGCCACCCGGGTATTATAGATTTGGCAGGCTTCACCCGTATTACGGAGGGAACCATAAACGAGGCTTTAACTCTCTCCAAACTTGATATTGCTGATTGGTTTGCATTAAAAGAATTTGATGAGTGTAACAGAGCTTTTTTGCACCTTTATGTCGAGGTGGGTTTTAACGGACTGCACAGCGCTGTGGCCAAAGACATTATCAAAGAGCACCTTTCAATATATTTCCGGTATGTTGACACCGATTATAATGATTTAAAATACCTGCTGGGTATCGACCCCCTGGTTATAACCATCATACCTGCCGGCACAATCAGCAGGTTTGCTGACACATTTGGCCGGAGATTAAGAAAAATGAACCCTTCGCATTTTGATGTGATAGAGGTATTAAAAATCGCACGCGGCGAAAATGGAAATGGGCAAGGTGTGTTTTAGTGCCGTTTTTAGAAATATTCTTCTGGGCAGTGCCAATAATATCGTTAACCAGCTACTGTATATTGATGCTGTTTTTATCCCTTTCCAAGAAGGATAAATTCATCCGCTTATTTATGCTGGTATTAGCCGCTCTGATTTTATGGACAGCTGCTTCATTGTTTATGGGGCTGCAGCTTTACCCTGGAGTGCTGTTTTGGGACAGGGTCATGGTTATGGGCATGATTGCTGTTCCGTTTTTGCTGTACTACTTTATTTCAGTATTTACAAACTCTCTCAATCTTTTTCAAATGGTTTTCTGGGGTATCCTGACAGTTACCGCAATCATATTAAACTTGTTGGGCTATGTAGTCATAGACGCCAGCGTGATTACAACAACCGTGACCTATAACGGCAGACAGTACACGTCCATCGAATATTACTACGTGTTAGGCAAGATGGCGACACCTATCTACGTATTTACATCCATCCTCATTACTTCCATGATCTTAAAAGCGCGCAAAAATGTAAGCGAGGGGAAAACTACCTACGGACGTGTCGGCCCTATTATTGCCGGCATATCGGTCCTGTTCATAGGTGTACTTTTAAATATTTTTTCAGCTGTAGGAAAGTACCCGGTGGACATACTGGCATGTTTCATTAACGCCGTCCTCATTATGTACGCCATTTACAAACACCGTATGCTGGAATTGCGTTTAATGGTGACAAAGGGCATTGTTTATTCAGTGTTTGCTATACTCCTTACCTGTGTATATGTCTACGCAGTATTTTTTGTTGAAAGGAAATTGGGTAATTCATACCAGAATATCACACCATATTTTGTTACTTTATCAGCCCTGTTAGTGGCTGTCGTTTTCCAGCCGTTGTACAGGTTCACCTGCAGCCTGGTAGATAAGATGTTTTATAAAGCCGAGTATTCCAAGCGGCAGGCGCTGAAAAATTTCAGTCTCAGCATTTCAAATAAGCTGGACCTGCAGGATATGGCCTCAGAGTTAATCGAGGCTGTTCAGCTTGCTATCCACGCGAGAGAAATACTCCTTATGTTAAAACATGAGGAAAAATCCCATTATTACGTATTCAGCACGTCTTCTCAAATATTCAAGCCCGATTTTGTAATCTCTTTTGACAACCCAATTGCTAAATGGCTCATATGCAATAACACCAGCCTTTCCAGGGAAGAGCTGTATTTCCATCCTTCTTTTAAATCCATGTGGGACAAAGAGAGAAAAGTTATCAGTGATCTGGATATTGAAGTGATCATACCGATTAAGAGCAGAAACGATTTAATCGGTATGCTGATGCTAACCAGGAAGAATAATAGTACAGCGTACACGCTGGACGACCTGGATTTGCTCACCTATCTGGGCGTCTCCAGCGCTGTTGCATTCGATAACGCCAGGCTTTTCAGCCGCGCCCAGTCAGAAGCGCTGACCGACAGCCTGACCAAGCTTTATAACCACAGGTATTTCCGCAAGGCGTTGTCGGAGCAGGTGAAAAAAGTCGGTTCGGCGGAGCTGTCCCTGCTGCTGCTTGATTTGGATTTGTTCAAGCTTTATAACGACCTGTACGGTCATTTGGAAGGGGATAAAGCGCTGGAGATGGTTGCCGCCATCATGATGAGAATTGTAGGCCAAAAGGGCACTGTCTGCCGTTACGGCGG
Source organism: Pelotomaculum propionicicum (assembly GCF_048984525.1). GTDB lineage: Bacteria > Bacillota > Desulfotomaculia > Desulfotomaculales > Pelotomaculaceae > Syntrophopropionicum > Syntrophopropionicum propionicicum_A. The sequence continues at coordinate 50,380 of NZ_JBMGJC010000015.1, read as the reverse complement.
TGAGGAATTTGCCATTCTACTGCCTTATTATGATTCGAAAAGGGCTTTTGACATGGCTGAAACCATACGGATTGAGATACAGAGGACCTTTTTTAACACTACTGACGTTACCCAGCGGTTCTTAACGGCCAGCATTGGTGTATGCACCTATCCCCATGCAGCCGCCAATGCCGAAGAACTTCTAAAACGTGTTGACCTGGCTATGTATACCGCGAAAAGAAACGGTAAGAACCAGACTGTTATATATACTCCGAACTACGCTTCGGCCGGTAACTTATTTGGTGATGACAATGATTCAGCTTCCAATAAACATGCTTTCTCCGCAACCATATACGCGCTGACGGCGGCAATTGACGCCAAGGACCATTATACCTTCGGCCACTCTCAAAGAGTTGCTGATTACGCCACTGTCCTGGCAGGCGCGCTGGGACTGGACAAATCGCACCTGGAGATTGTCAGGGAGGCAGCCCTGCTGCATGACGTCGGTAAAATAGGCATACCGGAAAATATATTGACCAAGAGAGGCAGGCTGACTAACGAGGAATATGACATAGTTAAAAAACATGTGGAAATGTCCATAACCATTATCAAGCACCTGCCCTCCATGAACCATGTGATACCTGCTGTTATCGGTCACCATGAAAGATGGGACGGAGAAGGATATCCAAGAGGACTGAGAGGTGAAAATATTCCCCTGCTGGCGAGGTGCCTGGCGATTACCGACGCGTTTGACGCTATGACTTCCAACCGCCCGTATAAAGCCAGCTTAAGTGTTATTTCAGCTCTGAACGAGATAGACAGTAACGCCGGGACACAATTCGACCCCGCCATCGCCCACCTGTTTATCAAACTGGTACGGGAAGGCGCCATCGAAATCGACCAGAACCTGAAGATGAAAAATGTTTTATAGTGGTACCGGGTACCTAAGTTATTAAGTTATTGAAAATTTTGCGCCAACCGAGAACCTCCCTCTGCAGCAAATGTACTAAGTTTAGAACCACCTTGCCGGGTGGTTTAGTGTTTTTATGAAAAGTTTATATTTTAAAATTAATTTTTAATAGTTTGTTAATAGTTTAGAAAATATTTGCCGGTATTATATGAACTAATGATAACGCTTTAAAATAGAGGTGATGTTCATGTTGGAAATCAAGGGCCTCAGAGTATCCCTGGAAGGGAAAAACGGGACGGTTGAAATCCTGCGAGATATCAATTTAAAATTGGAAGACCATAAACTGTATGTTTTAACGGGGCCGAACGGCGGCGGCAAGTCAACCCTGGCCAAGGCGATCATGGGCATTTACCCGGCTGCTTCCGGCGAGGTCCTGTTGAACGGCCGGGATATATCATCACACAGTATTACCGAGCGGGCTCTTGCGGGTATAGGCTACGCGTTTCAGCAGCCGCCCCGTTTCAAAGGCCTGACTGTGGGTAAAATGCTTGAAATAGCGTCCGGAAAAGACAGGACATGCAACGACTGCAATTTCCTTTACAAAGTGGGGCTTTGTCCCCAGGATTATATCGCCAGGGAAGTCGACACCAGCCTTTCCGGCGGCGAGGTGAAGAGGATAGAGATTGCCACGCTTTTGGCCAGGGACCTGAAGGTCGCCATCTACGACGAGCCAGAGGCAGGCATCGACCTGTGGAGCTTCAGCAGGCTGATCGAGACTTTCAACGACCTGCACGAGCAGTATGACACAACCATTATTTTAATATCCCACCAGGAGAGGATCATTAACCTGGCAGACGAGATTATCCTGGTTGCCGACGGTGTTATAAAGCATAAGGGCACAAAGGATGAGATCTGGCCCCTGATTATGCAGGATTCGGCATGCTCATGCCGCACGGGCTGCGACGAAAGGGTGGTTGAAAATGCTTAACAGTATCGACAAACACATATTAGAAATGGTCGCTGACATGCACGGCACTCCGAAAGGGGCTTATAATATCCGTAAAAACGGGGTCGGTGTTGACCGCAGCGTCACTCCCAATATCGAGATCAGGACAAAAATAGACAAGCCCGGGATCGATATTATTGTCAAGCCCGGCACCAAAGGGGAGAGCGTGCACATCCCGGTGATCCTGACAGCTGAAGGACTGCACGACCTTGTTTATAATACCTTTGATATCGGTGAGGGCGCGGATGTAACCATTATCGCCGGATGCGGCATCCATAACCCGGGTGATAAAAACGCCCAGCACGATGGCGTGCATAATTTCATCGTCCGTAAGGGCGCCAGGATGCGTTACGTGGAAAAGCACTATGGCGAGGGGAAAGGCGGCGGCAAAAAAATCCTTAACCCCAGGACCATAGTTGAAGTTGAAGAAGACGGCCACGCTGAGATGGAGCTGGTCCAGATCAGCGGTGTGGACAATACGATGCGCGAAACAGAGGCGAGGGTGCACGATAACGGTCACCTGTATGTAACCGAGCGGATGCTTACCGACGGGGACCAGTTTGCCGAGTCTAGAATAACGGTTGAACTGGCGGGACTGGATGCCTCCACGCAGATTATATCCCGCTCGGTGGCCAGGGATAATTCACAGCAGATTTTCTACCCGCGGGTAATCGGGCTGAACCGCTGCCGCGGCCATGTGCAGTGCGACGCGATTATCATGCAGGAGGCTAAAATCCGCTCCATCCCGGAAATATCGGCTCAGCATGCCGATTCCCAGCTGGTGCATGAGGCCGCCATCGGTAAAATCGCCGGTGAACAGCTGATCAAGCTGATGACGATGGGCCTTTCAGAAAAAGAAGCCGAGGACACCATTTTAGAGGGCTTTTTGAAATAAGATAATTTTATTTGCCGTACCCGGTACCAAAGTTATTAAGTTATTGACAATAACTTAATAACTTTGGTACCGGGTACATTATTATTATAAAGCTTCACCGATTCAGGCATACTTCTAGTATATCCGGAGGTTGCATTATGAAGGAATATGTTACATTGGTAGATGAAAATGATAATGCGGTCGGGGCGGCTGAAAAAATTGACGCCCACAGGGATGCGAAGCTGCACCGGGCGTTTTCAATCTTTATTTTCAACTCCAGGGGTGAGCTGTTAATACAGCAGCGTGCCAAGGGGAAGTATCATTGTCCGGGGCTGTGGGCGAACACCTGCTGCGGCCACCCGCGACCGGGCGAATCCCTGGAGGAAGCCGCGCACAGAAGGCTGTGGGAAGAAATGGGCTTCGATACCAGGATGGTGGAAGCTTTTTCATTTATCTATAAATGCGAGTTTGAAAATGGCTTAACAGAAAATGAATATGACCATGTTTTCGTAGGTAAATGGGATGGGGAACCCCAAAAGAATGCGGATGAGGCAGCTGATTACAGGTGGGTCTCAAAAGATATTTTAGAGAAAGACATGAAGGAAAATCCGGATATCTATACGGTATGGTTTAAGATTGCCTGGGAAAAGTTAAAAGCAAATTCTTAATTGAAAGGAGCAAAGCTCGATGTCCAAAGTTATTAGTCCCGAAAAGGCCGCCGAGCTGATTCCGGACGGCGCGTGTGTGGCTTGGACTACAGCAGGCTTGTGCGGCTTTGCCGAAGAAATGGCCATAGCCATGCAGAAGCGCTTTCTGGAAACCGGGCATCCAAGGGATTTATTTATCACGCACAGCTGCGGCTGCGGCGACCACAAGGAGAGGGGTTTCAACCATTTTGCCCATGAGGGTATGGTCAGAAAGCACATCGGGGGACATATAGGCGAGTCTCCCAAGTACGGCAAACTTGTGCTTGAAAATAAAATTGAGTGCCACCTGTTTCCCCAGGGAGTTTTGACCCATTTATGGCGGCAGATGGCCGGGAAAAAAATAGGCGTGATCACCAAAGTGGGGTTGGGCACATATGCCGACCCGCGTTTGGAGGGCGGCAAAGTCAATGAAATCACCAAGGACGATATGGTGAAAGTGATTGAATTTGAAGGGGAAGAGTACTTGTATTACAAAACGTTCCCCATCGATGTAGCCGTTATCCGGGGCACCACCTGCGACGAAAACGGCTATTTTACAATGGATAAGGAGTGTTTGTTCCTGGAAGCGCTGCAACTGGCCACGGCGGTAAAAAACAACGGCGGTTTTGTCATTGCCCAGGTACAATATGTGAGCAAACCCGGCACACTTCATCCGAAGAGTGTGAAAGTGCCGGGAGTCCTGGTGGATTACGTTGTCGTCGCCAAACCTGAAAACCACCTGCAAACGAAAGTAACCTACCTCAACCCCGCCCTCTCCGGCGATATCAGGACGCCCCTGGGCAGCGTACCTCCCCTGCCTCTTGACGAGCGCAAGATTATCGGCCGCAGGGCGGCTATGGAGCTGCGCCCCGGCGCGGTGGTGAACATGGGCATCGGCATGCCTGACGGAGTGGCCAGTGTTGCCGCCGAGGAAGGCGTGACCGAAATGATGACACTCACCACAGAGTTAGGCAACTTTGGCGGCATGCCGGCCAAAGGACCTGATTTCCCGGCTACCTGGAACTCGGAATGTACAATTGAGCACCCGAGCATGTTTGACTTTTATGACGGCGGCGGGCTTGACATATGTTTTCTGGGAACCGCCCAGATTGATCAGGAAGGCAACACCAACGTCAGTAAGTTTGGCACCAGGGTTGTAGGGCCTGGCGGCTATGTCAATATCTCCTCGACCGCCAAGAAGGTGGTCTTTGTCGGCACCATGACCGCCGGCGCGGAATACGAGGTGAAAGACGGCCAGATCCATATTTTGAAAGAGGGCGATATTAAAAAATTCGTGCAGAAAGTGACCCAGGTTACCTTCAGCGGCAAGAATTCTCAGAAAAACCGGCAGAAAGTATTCTATGTCACCGAGCGCGCCGTCTTCACCCTGGAAAACGGAGAGGTGACTCTAATCGAGATCGCGCCTGGCCTCGACCTGGAAAAAGACGTCCTGGCTGTTATGGATTTCAAACCCAGGATTTCTCCCAATTTAAAAGAAATGCAGAAGGAAATATTTGAGCCGAAATGGGGAAAACTCAGGCAAATTGTTCAATCGCATTAGCATTGCATTAGGTACCCGGTACCTAAGTTATTAAGTTATTGCGGTGTATTAAAGGAGGATTGCTAGTGCCGGTAATCACTTTTGAAGCAGGCAAGATGGATAAAAATCAGAAGGAGGCCCTTATAGCGGAGTTTACCAGGGTCGCCAGTGATATTTTGAAAATCTCTCCTGACGCTTTTGTTGTTTACCTGAAAGAAAACCAGTTTGACAACATTGGCGTCGGGGGGAAATCATTGAGCAAGTCTATTGGTGGTAAAGATTAAACAGCCAGGCAAGGGCAAACAAAGGACGTCCTTATTGTTTCCAAGGGAAACAGGGTGACGTCCTTTTTTCTTCACCATTTTTGCCCAACTCCGCAAAATACTACACTGTGTTAATAGTAAATAAATGTTTACTATCGAGCTTATTCATAATATACTATTTCTATTGGTAAAAGTACATGTCAGGGAGGTGTTAAAATTAGCGACTTAGAAAACGTTGCCGGCAGTTTTTTTACGCTTCTGGCTTATATGAGGGACAAATTTTTCAGGCCGTTGGAACAGAAAACACGCTCCCACCTGAGCCATGTTCAACATTTTGCGGTTTCAACCTTGTACCGTAAGGGCTCCCTGTCGATGTCGGAGCTGGCTCATGAGATGCAGATATCAAAACAGCAGCTGACTCCCCTTGTTAATAAACTGATCAACCAGGGCCTGCTGGCCAAAAAAGAGGATGAAAACGACCGGCGCATTGTGCGTATAGAGGTAACTGAACAGGGCAGAAACATGCTTAGAGAAATATTTGCGGAAATAAGAATTGACCTGATGGAAAAGCTCAGGCTGCTTCCGGACGGAGAACTGGCAGAGCTGGATTACATGCTGAGAAGAATTATCGAGATCTTAAAAAATGCAGAGTAGGTGCGACTTCAGTCGCATATGGTCGGCTGAAGCCGACCCTACAAGGGGACTGACATGGGGGGCGGTCCTATTGTCCCCACCTCAAACAGCAGTGTCCGAAAAGGCTTGACTCGCCGGGCCGGGCGTTTATCCGGAGCGAACGGAGCACTGGGTGCGGTTTATAGCGCGTGCAGGCATGCAGAAAAGCTTAAATAGCCGCGTATGCAACGTATGGCAGTCTGCTGCAGCGGTGGATAAAAGTACGCTTTTTCGGCAGCATGAAAATTGCGAAGAGAGCGGAGGAAAAACCCGGGCCAACTACCCCAAATGCTTTTCGGACACGGTCGTACTTTATCTGCAACCTGAGTAAATCTGTAGAACAAAAGGTGGTCAATGTATGAAAAACCTGAAAAAAATTCTCATTATACTGGCCGTAATCGTCCTCGCCGGCGGAGCGGCCGGGCTCTCGTACTACGTTTATGAAAGTATCAACTATTTCTCCACAGAAAACGCCCAGATCACATCAGACTACATCACGCTGACCCCGGAGGTAACGGGCAAAATTAAAAACTGGGACGTCAGGGAGGGGGACTACGTCAAGATCGGGCAGGTGCTTGGAAAGCAGGACGTCAGCATGATGGTGACCAGCACCGCCATGAACCCCCAGGCGCTGGCCAGCTCGGCTGACGCCATCATCTCAAAGGCAGACATCAAATCACCGATCGACGGCAAAGTCATACTTTCAAATGTGGTCCAGGGCCAGGTGGTTTCGCCGGGTATGGAGATCGCGACTATAGCTGATACCTCCCATATATACATCAAGGCCAACATCGAAGAGACCGATATTATCAAGATCAAGCCGGGCCAGGAAGTAAATATCAAAATTGACGCGTACTCCAACAAACACTTCACAGGTTATGTCGAGAGCATCGGGCAGGCCACGCAGTCGGCATTCAGCCAGTTTCCGTCACTCAACACCAGCGGGACTTACTCCAAGGTCACCCAGCTGATCCCGGTGAAAATTGCCATCACCGGCGCCGACAACCTGACCCTCATGCTCGGCATGAACGCGACCGTGAAAATCCATATCAATCAGTGAAAGAAGGTTTGTATATGAGTAAGCGAACAAAAAAAATCCTGGCGTCGCTCCTGGCTGTAATCCTATTGTTATCCGCCGCCGGCTGCGGCCGGAACGGGGGCGGGGCGGTGGCGGTGACAGCGGCAGCCGCCGAAAACCAGGAACTTGAAACAACGCTGGAACTGAGCGGTGTCCTGGTGCCGGTCCATTCTGTCGACATTGCAAGTAAAATATCGGGCAAAGTGGTCAGCCTGGGCTTCAGTGTCGGCAGCGCGGTAAAGGCCGGCGACATCCTCATGCAGCTGGATACTGATACACTGAGCGCCCAGCTGGCGCAGGCCGAAGCCGGCTTGCAGTCGGCCGGGGCGGCGGCGGAGGCGGCTGTCAACCAGGCTTCACTGGCCGGAATAAACCTGGACGCGGCCCAGAAACTATATGACCGGACCAAGGTCCTCTACGAGTCCGGCGCGGTATCGCAAAGCCAGATGGACGATATCACGGATAAGCTGAATATCGCGCGGAACCAGTATGAAAACGCTTCCGGCCCTGCTCAGGCCCAGGCCCAGGCCGCGATCAGCACCGCCAGGGCCAACATCAGAAACATCCAGGTGCAGATCGACAACGCTGCGGTCAGGAGCCCTTTAGACGGGATCGTGACCGTCCAGAACGTGAACGCCGGCCAGGTGGTTACGCCAAACGTTGCAGTGATTTCAATTGTCGACACTTCGACCCTGAAATTAAAAAGCACTGTCTCACAGGACCTGCTGCCGCTTTTGTCGGTCGGCCGGGAAATGGACGTTACCATTGACAGCTACCCGGACAGCAGGCTCAAAGGGACCATATCCGGCATCGGGCCTATCGCGGTCAGCACCGGCGAGGTGTTCCCCCTGGAAATCGCCGTTAACAACAGCGGCGGCCTTACAGCCGGGTTGTCTGCCCGCGCCGCGACGAGTATTAAGGTAAAAGGAATTGTGGTCCCGGCGTCAGCGGTAGTGCAGGGCGGCGGGGAAAGCTGCGTGTTTGTGATTAACAGCGATACCGCTGTAAAGCGGGTTGTCAAAGTAGGGCTGAAGAATGATCAGAACGCCCAAATTTTAAACGGGCTGAGCGCGGGTGAGAAAGTCGCGGTAACCAATGTGGGCGCTCTTTCCGACAATAAGCCGGTTGTTATCAACTAGTTGAACTAAGCGGAGATTGATATAGATGGTAAAATTATTCCGGTTTTTACGGCCATATCTCTGGCCATTGTTCTGGGTCATGCTGGTCCTTTTCGCCCAGTCCATAGCGGAACTGTACCTTCCCACGCTGATGGGGGAAGTCGTCAACAACGGCATGATGAAGGGCGATACCGGCTACATCTGGAAATACGGGAGCTACATGCTGATAGTGGCGCTGGTGAGCAGCATTTGCTCCATTATCGGCAGCTACCTGTCTTCAATAATAGGGATGGGCTTCGGCAGGGATATCCGCGACGGTGTTTTTTCACGCGTGGAGAGCTATTCCCTGCATGAATTCGACAAGATTGGGACCGCTTCCCTGATCACCAGGACCACCAACGACATTATCCAGGTGCAGACCCTGGTGATCATGGGGCTGCGCTTTATGGTTTTTGCCCCGATTATGTGCGTGGGCGGCATCATCATGGCCTATTCCAAGGACACTCAGCTGACTATTATCCTGGCCGTGGTGCTGCCGGTCATGCTGCTCCTGATCGGCGGCCTGGCCACGGTTATCGTCCCCCTGTTTAAAGCAATGCAGGTCAAGCTGGACAAGGTTAACCTGGTCTTGCGCGAAAACCTTACCGGGATCAGGGTGATCCGGGCTTTCAACAGGCTGGCGAGCGAGAACAAACGGTTTGAGGCGGCCAACCGCGACCTCACCGACAACGCTATCAGGGTCAACAAAATAATGGCTCTGGTCCAGCCGGTGATGATGGTCATTATGAATTTAACCACTGTCGCCATCATCTGGTTTGGCGGCCACCGCATCAGCCAGAACATGATGCAGGTGGGGGACATGATGGCGTTTATGCAGTACGCGATGCAGGTCATGTTCTCCATCATCATGGTGACGATTATGTTTGTCATGGTGCCGCGGGCCCAGGCCTCGGCTGCCCGGGTGAACGAAGTGCTGGACATGGTGCCGGGCATAGCCGACCCGCCGCGGAGTATGGAAAGCAGCGGGAAGAAAGGTTACGTTGAGTTTCAGGACGTCACCTTCAGCTATCCCGGCGCCGAGCTGCCCGCCATCAGCAATATATCTTTCGCCGCATCACCGGGAGAGGTGACCGCCATCATTGGCGGCACTGGCTCGGGCAAGTCCACCCTGATTAACCTGATCCCCCGCTTTTATGATGTTGACAGCGGCGCAGTCCTGGTAGACGGCGTGGATGTCCGGCAGGTAAGCCAAAAAGAGCTCAGGGCCAAGATCGGGTTTGTGCCCCAGACGCCGGTCCTTTTCAGCGGGACCGTGTCAGAAAACATCCGCTACGGCAAGGCTGACGCGACACCTGAAGAGATCGCCCGCGCGGCGGAGATCGCCCAGGCCAGCGAATTCATTGCCGGGATGAAGGATGGATACGAATCTGAAGTCGCCCAGGGCGGGACAAATTTATCCGGGGGGCAGAAGCAGCGGCTTTCCATCGCCCGCGCCCTGGTCCGGAAGCCCGGGATATATATTCTGGACGACAGTTTTTCAGCCCTCGACTTTAAGACTGACGCCAGGCTGCGCGCCGCGCTCAGAAAAGAGACCGCCGCTTCCACCGTAATTATTGTCGCCCAGAGGGTGGGAACGGTGATGGACGCCGACCGGATTATCGTACTGGACGAAGGGCGGGTTGCAGGCATGGGCAAACACAGGGAACTTATGGATTCATGCCTGGTTTACCGTGAAATTGTATCCTCCCAGCTGTCAGAAGAGGAGATTGCGTGACGCTATGAGCGAACAAAATACACAAAGGCCCGCCCGCCGGGGTCCGGGAGGACCAAGGGGACCTGGCGGCCACATGATGGGGCCGGTACAAAAAGCGAAGGATTTCAAGGGCACCCTGAAGAGGCTGGCCGAGTACCTGAAGCCTGAAAAGTACAGCTTTATCACAGTATTTTTCCTGGCTGTCGCCAGCACCATTTTTTCGATTGTCGGCCCCAAAATTTTGGGGAAGGCCACGACCAAGCTGGCTGACGGGGTGCTGGCCAAGTATGCCTATTTCATGCGGCTCTATACCGCTATGCAGGAAAATATGCCGCCCGCGGTGATCAACAACCTGAAAAAGCAGCCCATCCCTGGGTTTGATTTTGAGTACGTAGGGAAGATCCTCCTCCTGCTGGTGGCGCTCTATATTATCAGCGCCCTGTGCAGCTACGTGATGGGCTACATCATGTCCAGCGTGTCCCAGAACACTGTTTACAGGATGCGCAACGACGTCAAGGACAAGCTGGACCGGCTGCCGCTTAAATATTTCGACCAACGCGCCTACGGCGAGATCCTGAGCAGGGTCACCAACGACATGGACAACATTGCGACGACGCTGCAGCAGAGCCTGACTCAGCTGATCACTTCTTTGGTCACTGTGATCGGGATCCTGGTCATGATGCTGTCCATCAGTCCCCTGATGACCCTGATCGCTCTGGTTTCACTGCCCCTGAGCATGCTGATAACCGTGCAGATCACGAAGCGGTCCCAGAAGTATTTCGCGGAACAGCAGAAATGCGTCGGGGAGATTAACGGCCACGTCGAGGAGATGTACGCCGGGCATAAAATAGTCAAGGCATTCGGCCAGGAGGAAGAATCCATAGAAAAGTTCAGGGAGATCAACGAAAGGCTGTACAAGGTGGGCTGGAAAGCGCAGTTTATGTCCGGCGTCATCTTCCCGGCGCTGAACTTTGTCAGCAATATCGGGTACGTTTTAATCTGCGTCGTGGGCGGCTTGCTGGTGGCGCAGAAGAAAATCGAAATCGGCGATATCCAGGCCTTTATCCAGTACACCAGGCAATTTACCCACCCGATTATCCAGGTGGCCAACATAGCCAACGTGCTGCAGTCTACCGTCGCCTCCGCGGAGCGGGTATTCGAGGTCCTGGACGAGGAGGAGCAGGAACCGGACAGGGAAGACGCACAGGTGATCGAGTTCCCGCGGGGCAGGGTCAGGTTCCAACATGTGAAATTCGGCTACAAAGAGGGCGAACCTCTCATGGAAGACCTCAGTATAGATGTTAAGGAAGGAAACACCATCGCTATTGTCGGCCCCACCGGAGCGGGCAAGACCACCCTGGTCAACCTGATTATGCGCTTCTACGAGGTGCAGGGCGGCCGTATTACAGTCGACGGCGTGGATATAAGGGATATGAAGCGCGGGGACCTGCGCACGATGTTCGGCATGGTGCTGCAGGACACCTGGCTGTTCAACGGGACCATCAGGGACAACATCGCTTACGGCCGGGAAGGGGCGTCAGAGGAGGAGGTTATCAGCGCGGCTAAAGCCGCCAACGCCGACCACTTCATCAGGGCGCTGCCGGACGGCTACGACACCGTCCTGAACGAGGAGGCCTCCAATATATCACAGGGCCAGAAGCAGCTTCTGACCATTGCCCGGGCCATCCTGGCCGACCCGGCCATCCTGATCCTGGACGAGGCTACCAGCAACATCGACACCAGGACCGAGATACTGATCAAGAGGGCAATGATAAACCTGATGAAAGGCAGGACCAGTTTTGTGATCGCCCACAGGCTTTCCACGATCCGCGACGCCGACCTGATCCTGGTGATGAACCACGGGGCCATCATCGAGCAGGGAACCCACAGCGAGCTCCTGGCCAGGGGCGGCTTCTACGCCGAGCTCTACAACAGCCAGTTTGCGGACGCCAGCGCCTGATAAAAAATTTTACAGGATTTACAAGATTATTAAGATTTACAGGATTAAAGAATTGAAATAATTGTTTTAATTTATTCTAAATCCTGTTAATCATGTGATATGTTTAATTCTTATAATGGGCGCCGGCTTATGGAACAGCCGGCGCCTGGTATTTTCCGTTAAGCCATTTGTACATATCTTCGTAAATGGAACGTATTTTGTAATTATCGCTGCGCCAGGCGCGTACCAGGATTTTTGAACCCGCGTAGTAGGCAATGGACATCTCTTTATCCATATTTAGCTGTTTCGCTTTGTTGAGCTGCTTGTAAAAAAGGTTGTAGTATTTAGAGTTATAAAAAAGTATGCCCTCGTCGCATTCTATCTCAAGGCCAAGGTTATAACGTTTTGCCAGTTCGGCGGCATTATCCATGCGCTCGTCCGGAGGGACATTGCCGGCGTAATAATTGGGCTGCAAAAAAGCATGGTTAAAACCGTATGATTTCCAAACGTCATAGCCCTGCGCTCCAAAGAACGGGATCCAGAAAAATTTCAGGCCGTCGTTGCGCACAAGCCGGGCAGTGTCCTGCACCAGTTCGACGTCACCGGGTGTGGTCGGGTCCATATTCTCCCTGTACCAGTAAATGCCGGCTAGGTTGAGGTGTTTAAATCCCGCCCGGTCCCAACTGTCCATCAGGTTGTTGTAAAACCAGCGTACAGCCAGCAGGCGATCTTCGGCCGCCTTAACCTTGCCGGCTTTCTTTTCACTGAAACAAAGATTGCTGCCGCCGCTTTCCAGGATGCCGAAGCTTTCCTGCTGCCCGTCGGGATAGGGAACGGTAAGAATGACGTTTACTTTACCCTGGTATTCAGGTATTTTATTCAAACGGGCCATGGTTTCCTCCAAGGCTGACAGCTGCGCTCCGGGGGCGAAGAGATCTTCCGCGTAGGCGTCCCAACCTTCCCTGGTGCAGGCCAGGTCGGGATAGGGGAGAAAGAGTATGGTGTCAAACATTTTTCCCTCTATGCTGTAACTCTTGTCAACGTAGGCCAGCATGGGCAAAAAATCCCCGGAGGTCCATGTGCCCAGGTCACCGTGGCTGCCTGAAAAAGCCAGTAAAATGTGTTTGATGTCCGGTATCTGCAAGTAGGTGTCGGCGCTCGGCCCGGGCTGTTTTTCACGGGCCAGGACCTCCGGTTTTTGCGGCTGGCCTTGTACTCCTCCTATGGCCAGGTGCCTGGCGAATACAAAGACGTCCACTGGAAAGCTTAGCTTAACGTAGCGGGCGGTCACCGGCGGAAAGGCCAGGGTGAATTCCTTGATTTGGACTGCCGGTTCGGCCGGGGAGACGCTGTGAGCGACCCGCCCCAGGTGGTACCACGCCCTGCCGTCCGCCGACAGCGAACAGTCCATATATTGGGGAAGGTATATGCCGGACCCGGCTTCCTGCATAAAATCCAGAGAGATTTTTGTAACAGCGCAGGGCTTCTTTAAATCAACCAAAATATCCCGCCCCTGCTGGCGATAAAAGCCCGTCCATGTTTCTTCCCGGGAAGTGAGGCCTCCTTCTGGCCCCGGGTAACCCTTTTCTTCAGCTTGCCGGAATCCCTGGTCGGGCGAATGCGCTTCCACCAAGTAGGTTGCCCTTTTGGTCAGGTCTTCTTCGGGCAAACTAACAGGAGCAACAGGATTTGTTTTTCCTGACCTGCCGGCGGAAGTAATACTGGTATGGACCAGGTAAGAGTTGTATCCCGCGTTAACCGTGATGGCGGCTTTGCCGGGTTCCGGACCGGCCGAAAAAGCGCCGTCCGGGGAAATGGAGCCGGCAGTCGGGTCGTCAAGCCCGTACACTGTTGTGAAAGGCAGTGGATTTTGGGACTGGTCCGTTTCAATTTTCCTGGTTTCTCCAGTTCTTATCTGCATCTGCCGGGAGGATACAACCGGTAAAGCGGTCAGGGCTTGTCCTTTCCTGATCTTCAATAAACGGCCGGCGATCACGGCTGCTTCCGCCCTGGTCAACTCCTCCCGCGGGTGAAAAAGGTTGTCGCTGCCGTTCATCAGGTACTTCAGGGTTACATAAGCCACGCTTTTTACTGCATATGGGGAAATCTGGCTGTCATCAAGGTACCTGCCGCTTGGCAAAGGCGTCTCAATATTCTCCCCCGGCAGCACGCGGGTCAGCAAAACAGCCGCATCCTGACGTTTGATCGGATCATCCGCCCCCATGATCTTGTTTCCGGTACCCGCTAACAGGCCGAGTTTGACCATGGCTTCCACGTATCCGGATTCCGGCGCCGAAAGGGGCAGGTCTGAAAAGGCAGGCGCGTCCGGATAATAGGGCTGGACTCCAAGCACCCTGGCCACAAGAACAACAAAATGGCCGCGGCTGATATCCTGTTCGGGGCCAAATTCACCTGGTCCCAGTCCGCTTATGATTCCCTGCCCAGTCAAATTAAGAATAGCGTCTTTGGCAAAAGAGCCTTCAATATCCTGAAAGGCAGGCGGATCAGGAGCGGCCTGAGCGCCCGCTGTAAACATTAAAAGTACAATTAGGGCAAACACCAAATACTTTGCTTTCATTTTTTACCTCAACATTTTTTATAAAAATGCGACAGTGGGGACGGTTCTCCGCTGTCGCATACCGAATACAATAACTTAATAACTTAGGTACCGGGTACCAATGTGTCCTTTACATATCGATTGCTGGAGCAGTGATTGTAACTGGCTTGCCGACGTTGAAATAATCGATATCGCCAGTTGCGTTAATGTCGAAATTAGTTTGAAGGTCCGGTATGGTACCGCTCATTTCTGCCTGGACCTGTTGTTTAACAATATGGTCCTGATCGTCAATGTAAATTATTATGAGGTAATCTATTGCCGATATGGATGGCAGGTTATTCATCGTGTTGAACTGACCGCTTGCTGAAAACAGATTGTTAATAACCGAGGTCAGCAGTTCTTCATCTGTTTTTAACGTATACTTCGTGGTTGACTTTCCGTTTATTGAAACATTGTTTTCCTGTTTTACTGCGCTTTCCTTGAGGATTTCTGTGAGCATGGCCTCTGAAAGCAACTCATAGTCCAGGGTGGCCTGGGACAAATCTATACTTGAAGTGGTCCAGGGAGTATCGCCTATCTTCATATAGATATTTCCGCCTTTTATGATCAGCTCCATCGCCATTGTGCCGCCCAGCTCCGGCATGGAAAGGTTTAATTTGATATGCCCGTCGTTATTATTTACTTCCCCGCTGCCTGAACCGGTGGCGTTTAAGGTCTGGCCCATCAGTGATATATTTTCTTTGATCGTGAATTTAAATTCAGCCTGCCGGGAACTCATGAATGCGTTATACAATTTTTTATAGTCTATGGATTTGGCGCCTGCGTCCCGGATGAGCACGGTGGAGCTGCCGCTGTCCCAGCCAACCGTGGCCCCGAGACTTTCCGAAATGAACCTTACCGGTACCAGGGTGCTGCCGTTCACGATTTTAGCGGGGACATCCAGCGGTATCACCTGGTCATTAACATAAGCGTTGGCATTGCCAATCTGCAGCTTCACTTGCGTGTCGCCCCTGGTGGCCAGGACTGTGCTTGTTTGCGCAATCCACTGCACGTCAGCGCCCAGATTTTCAAAGATACCGCGAACAGGTACCAGGGTCCTGCCGTTGTCGATGATGGGGTTGACATCAAAGTAAAGGACCTGATCATTGATTTTTACCTTAATATTGCTTTGATCTGCCGCAAAAGCGCCAAGGGGGAGAATCAGGAGCGCCAGGATAACGGCCAGGGGTAACAGAAATTTTCTCATGTTCTAAATCACCTCATTAAAAATTGTTACTCTGATTGAAACCATACTTGAGGAGTGCTGGATGTCCTCCTTCCATATTTTAATTAGTCAACGGATGACAAAAACCAGTAAATAAAGTATTTGCCAGCAATATTTTTAATCCTCCACATATCCATAATTTTTTAAAAATGTATACTTTGGTCCCCTGTGGGTGTATACTTTGGTGGTGTCAGGGGGGCGGGGTTGTTGACGCCCTCCGCTGCCACTGAATTAAGTGTTTTATTTTTCATACAAAGTAATTGTAATTTGCCGTGTTTAGTTATATAATACCTGCTAAATTTAAAGTGCAGTTGCTTTCATGGACAGAGGGGGTTTTTAGTTTTATGGCGAGAGTAAACGAGAATTATCTTAAACTGCCCGGAAGTTACCTCTTTTCGGAAATAGCCCGGAGAGTCAACCATTTCAAAAAGGATAACCCGGACGTGGATATTATCAGGCTGGGCATAGGTGATGTCACCCAACCCCTGCCGCCTGCCGTGATAGAGGCCATGAAAAAGGCCGTGGAGGAGATGGGCCGGCAGGAAACCTTCAGGGGTTACGGACCGGAGCAGGGGTACGAGTTCCTGAGCGAAAAAATAATAGAAAACGACTTCAGGCCGAGGGGAGTCGAACTGGCGGTTGACGAGGTGTTTATAAGCGACGGCGCTAAAAGCGACACTGCCAACTTCCAGGAGATTTTCGGCATCGATAACGTGCTGGCGGTAAGCGACCCGGTCTATCCGGTTTATGTCGACAGCAACGTCATGGCCGGGCGGACCGGCACGGTAAACGGCCAGGGGCAGTTTGAGAAAATAGTATACCTGCCCTGTACCGAGGAAAACGGCATGAAGCCGCCCCTCCCCGGCGCCAGGGTGGATATGATCTACCTCTGCTTCCCCAACAACCCCACCGGGATGACCATTTCCAGGGATGAACTGAAGGTCTGGGTGGATTACGCCAGGGAAAACAGGTCGGTCATACTGTTCGACGCCGCCTACGAGGCCTACATACGGGAAGATGGGGTGCCGCACAGCATCTTTGAAATCGAGGGCGCCCGCGAGGTGGCGGTGGAGTTCAGGAGCTTTTCCAAGACCGCAGGTTTTACCGGCACCAGGTGCGCTTACACCATAGTGCCCAAAGAGGTAAAGGCATATGACGGCAGCGGCCGGGCGCACAGCCTCAACCCCCTGTGGCTGAGAAGGCAGACCACCAAGTTTAACGGGGTTTCCTACCCCGTGCAGGCCGGCGCGGCCGCAGTCTTTACAGACGAGGGCAAAAAACAGGTCCGGGAAACCATCGACTACTACATGGAAAACGCCAGGATTATCAGGAAGGGACTGGAAGAAGCCGGCTACAAGGTATTCGGCGGAGTAAACGCCCCCTACATCTGGCTTAAGACCCCCGGCAATATGAAGTCCTGGGATTTCTTTGACAAGCTCATGCGGGAAGTTAACGTGGTCGGTACCCCCGGCGCCGGTTTCGGTAGCCACGGCGAGGGATATTTCAGGCTGACCGCTTTCGCCACCAGGGCTAACACGGAAAGGGCCATCGAACGGATCAGGACCGGGTTGTAGCCTGCATCTTTAAACATATTGACAGGATTAACATGATTTAAATCGTTTTACAGATTTTTTTATAGCTTGTTTATATATCTCATATCAAGCACGATTGGGAGTATAAACAAGTTTTTATTTTATAAATAAGCCATGTGAAAATTTTTTATGCTTTATCCTGTAAATCCCTTTTATCTAAAGTCTTGGGTATACCTAAGAAATAGCCCTGAGCACAATCAACTTTAAGTTTTAGCAAGGTCTCTAAAACATTTTCATTCTCCACATACTCCGCAATCGTCTTTTTTCCCAGAGTATGGGCTACGGTGTTCATAGCCTTTACCAGAGCGCGGTGGGATGGATCCTTGTCCAGGTTAACAATAAACGCACCGTCGATTTTTATATAATCAACCGGAAGCATTTGAAGGTATGAAAAAGATGAAAAACCTATCCCAAAGTCATCAAGTGCAAACCGGCACCCTATTTTTTTCAGCCTTTCGATCCAGCGACGGGCTAATGACATATCCTTCACAGCCGCTGTTTCTGTTATCTCGAAACCTATTCTCGAAGGTTCCATACCGCACTGCGTGATCATTTCTTCGATGTATCCCAGCAAGGATTCATCGCTCAAACTTAACCCCGATATGTTGACAAATAAACATAGACCTGGGTTTTGCCGCATGATATTCAATGATTCGCCGACCACCCAGCGGTCAATTTGAGGCATCAAACCGAATCGTTCGGCTACCGGTATAAAATCCCCTGGTGAAATCAATTTATCTTCTTCTCCCAGCAAACGCAGGAGAGCCTCGTGGTACAGAGTTTTTCCATTGTCCACCTGTACCACCGGCTGAAAGTGCAGCACGAATTTATCTTCCTTGATAGCCATATTAACCTGGGCGACCAATTGGTTGATTGCCGATAACCTGGTGGTTGTTTCCTCGTTTGGATCCAGCAAGACTATCCGGTTGCGGCCTTTTTCCTTGGCCGCATAGAGTGCGGTGTCCGCAAGAGTTAAAAGCTTCTGAGAATTCAGGGACCCGTCTATCATTACAATACCGATACAGATGCTCAGGTTAAAGCATCCGTAATTAGTGAAACAAAAATCGTTGTCCTCTACTTTTTTGCGAAGTTTTTCTGCTACGAGCCTGGCCTCATCAACGGTTGTCTCTTCCAACAGCACGCCGAACTCGTCTCCTCCCAGACGCGCCAGGGTATCGCTTTTGCGGATGTTTTCCTTGATAATCCTGGCTGCATTGATTAATAAATGGTCTCCAGCGATATGGCCCTTTGTATCGTTGACCAGCTTGAAATTATCAATATCTATAAAAAGGAGGGAACCATCCTTGCCGCACTTTGCTTTTGCCACGGTGTTCTTCAGGGATTCCTCGAAAGAAAACCTGTTGGGTATTCCGGTTAAATAGTCATGTGTGGCTAGATGTTTCAGCTGAGCTTCGGCCTGCTTGCGCTCGGCAATTTCCTGTTGAAGTTGTTCGTTAGCGGTTTTTAGTTCGGTTGTGCGTTCATCCACTATTTCCTCAAGGTGGTCCCGGTGTTCCCTTAATTCATCTTCCATCTGTTTGCGTCCGCTAATATCCACCAAGACACCGGTAAGTCCTACCAGTTGGTTTTCTATCAATAACGGGCGGCTGGAAGTACGGACGAAGTGAACTTCGCCGTTCTTATCAATTACGCGAAACTCGCTTGGCAATGCATCTCCGGCCAAAACACGTTCGAGTCTGCTTAGAACCAGGGTCAGGTCGTCGGGGTGTATGAAGAAATCGAAAGGCTTGCCTGTGACTTCGTCAGCCTTGTATAGGAACAGCTTCTCAATAGCAGTACTGACGTACGTAATGGTGCCCTGCGTATTTAAGGTGAAAATTACGTCGTTGATATTCTCCACCAGGTTGCGATATCTTTTTTCGGATTCCCGAAGCATCTTCTCAGCCTGTTCACGTTCAGCAATTTCTTGTTTAAGCTGCTCGTTGATAACTTTCAAACTTTCTTGAAATTCAATTTTTAAACTTTGTTTTTCTAGCTGTGTTAAGTACTCTCCCGCCTTTTTATGTTCTTTTTTGTAACTGTTAAGAACCAAGGAAAACAACAATGTGTTGGTCACAATAACAACTGTTAATCCACCTAAAATGTCAATAAATCTATATAAGTCCGCACTGAAGCCTCTGATTAAATCAGGATGGTTGTACTCGAAAATAATAAGCACAATAGTTACTATTATTAGGCAACATATAAAGATAACTCTCCTCGAACCTGAGAGCAAGATTGCTATTGCAGAAGATAATAATATTATGAAATATGGATAGCTGCCCTGGGTTCCTGCAACAACAAACCACATAATTGGATTAATAACAAATATAAATATGGGCAAGCCCAGGAACAGTGGTATAACGTATTGTTGTTTGACAATAGATAAATAATAAAGATATGCGAATACAATGCCGCTAAAAATTGCAATTGTTGTATTTAAACTAATGAAGTAATTAACAAAGCCGCTTAGAAAGCAAATAACAGAGCTAAATAACAAAGTTATATTAAGGATCCTGTGTTCCAATGGAAACCTTGATTCATCCCCGATTATCGCATTAATATTAAGAAACAAATCAGTAACCTTCTCTCAATAAAGAGTTTTATAATAATTTTGTTTATTATGTATTTTTCGACAATATTCAGCAAAACCCTTCCACGGAGGCATTATTACGGTTGCATGTAAATTAATGTAAAACATTTGGTGCCGGCAGTATAGAAATTATTCATGAGCTATTGTCGATATCATTTTAATTACGCATGGGCATTTCCACATCGCTTGTAAGACCTCCGATGCAGAAACCATAATCTAAAAACTGGCCATACCGGAAAGGCGGCTGGTGATCCTTTGAAAGCTAATTTACTGCGGGCATTGACTGCTGTGATAAAATAAATCAGGAAGACCTCAATACAGGAGGTGATCGGAAACCATGACTCCAGCTTTAGTCAATTGGCTGGCCTTTCTTGCGTTATTGCTGGGTATAATAGCATTTGTGCTGGAAGCTCTCGTTTTCACCGGTTTTGGGGTGGCCGGTATCGTTGGGCTCATCCTGGTGGGCTGGGGGGTGCTGCTGCTCGCGGTGGACGTCACCCAGGCAACGGCGGCCCTCGTCCTGGCTCTCATAGCGACTATCGTTATTTTTATTCTGGGGCTGCGTTTGATGTCCCGCTATAACATGTGGTACAAGTTAACTCTGCAAAACAAGCAGGATAGCAAAGAGGGGTATGTGGCCCCCGCGCCGGAACTGAGGCTTTTTGCCGGAAAGGAAGGTATTGCTGTAACCCCTCTCAGGCCCGCGGGTTCAGCGGATATAGAAGGAAGCCGCCTGGATGTGGTCACTGAAGGTGAATTTATCAGCACCGGCAAGCGGGTAAAGGTGATCAAGGTGGAGGGCACGCGGGTTGTGGTGAAGGAGATAGCTGCTTTTGAATAACCCGACTAATAAAAATTTAAAGGAGTGATGTAAGTGGGTGCTGGAGCCATTGCAACCCTATTAATGATTTTTTTGGTCCTGATCGGCGTTGTTGTAATTTTTAGCTTTATTCCTGTAGGTTTGTGGATTTCAGCCCTGGCAGCCGGGGTCAGGGTGGGCATAATTACCCTTATCGGCATGCGCTTGCGGAGGGTGCCGCCGGCCAGGATCGTCAACCCGCTGATTAAATCGATCAAGGCCGGTCTTAATATCAGTGTGAACGAGCTTGAGGCTCATTACCTGGCCGGAGGCAATGTGGACAGGGTGGTCAACGCTCTGATTGCCGCTGAGCGGGCGGCTATACCATTGCTTTTCGAGCGGGCGGCGGCTATAGACCTGGCCGGCAGAGAAGTATTTCAGGCCGTGCAGATGAGCGTGAATCCCAAGGTGATTGAGACCCCGTTGGTATCGGCGGTGGCCAAAGACGGTATCGAGGTCAAAGTTATCGCCAGGGTGACCGTAAGGGCCAATATCGACCGTCTGGTCGGCGGCGCAGGGGAAGAAACTATACTGGCCAGGGTTGGCGAGGGCGTGGTCACGACCGTGGGAAGCGCGGAAAGCCACAAGCACGTTCTGGAGAATCCCGACTTGATTTCCCGGACTGTTTTGAGCAAAGGCCTTGACGCCGGAACAGCCTTTGAGATCCTGTCAATCGATATCGCGGACGTAGACGTTGGGCGCAATATCGGGGCGCAGCTTCAAACCGACCAGGCTGAGGCAGACAAGCAAATCGCCCAGGCCAAGGCTGAGGAAAGAAGAGCTATGGCGGTGGCCAGGGAGCAGGAGATGAAAGCGTCCGTTCAGGAAATGCGCGCCAAGGTGGTTGAAGCGGAAGCCCAGGTACCACTGGCCATGGCCGATGCCCTGCGCGAGGGCAAGCTTGGAGTGATGGATTATTACAACCTGCAAAACATCCTGGCGGACACCCAGATGCGCGACTCGCTTTCGAAGATGGGCCAGGGCAAGGGAGAAAGCAGCCCGTTAATGCCTGACAATAAAAAGTAATACTAAGGTCGTGTTGCTGTGAAATATATATGGCTGATTATTATGGTGGTAATTATTCTAAGGAGCGTCGGGCGCCTGATGGAGCGTTCAGGATACCGGGGCAAGTTTGAGTTGCCCCGGAAGGAACTGCCCTACGACGAGGATGACCTGTTTCTGGAAAGTGCTCCCGCCGGCGAGCCGGGCGAAGGCGGGTCGGAGGCGGACCTGCCGGGATTTCCGGCCGGACGCGGCGGTGGCGGTGATTTAACTGCGGCGGGCGATGTTCCCAGAACTGTAGGAATGCTGAAAGAGCCGGCCGGGCAGAGCCCACCCGAGCGCGGCAGGGACGTTGGCTCCCGCCGGGAGCTTGACGGGCGCTGCGGCGCGGCGGAACTGTTTGAAGGTGGGATAAGCCAGCGGGAATTTATCAAGGGAATGGTCTGGTCTCAAATCCTGGGACCCCGCGGCGGGATACAGGCAAGCAAACGATTTAAGTATAGATAATAATTCGGGGAGATAACTTAGTAACCGGTACCTGGTACCGAGTTACTAAGTTATTTTTTTGATGTTACGACAGGCGGGACGCCGCTTCCGCCAGCATCCGCCGTATGGGCAGGTCATAAGGGCACTTTGCTTCACACTCGCCGCAGTCGTTGCACGCGTCCACTTTGGTTTTTAAGCCCTGGTAGCGGTCCCTGGCCCAGTCCTGCAAATTATACCTGGTATAATAGCCGTCCAGCAAAAATACCGTCGGGATGTCGATCCGCTCGCTGCAGGGCTTGCAGTATTCACAGCGCCTGCAGAATTCCCCGCCGAGGGTATTGACTTCCACGTCCAGTGTTTTCTTTTCGTCCGTGGTCAGTGCCAGCGGGCCGCTTCCCGCCCCGGCGTTTTCTCCCACCTGTTTCAGCGAGTCCATACCCGGTATCACAGTAGTCACTGTATGATCCAGGATGTACCGCAGGGCGAGGCTGCTGTTTCTTAAAGCGCCCCCGGCCAGGGGTTTCATCACAATGACGCCCGTCCCTTTTTCCGCGGCCCGTTCCAGCAGCGCCGGCACACCCATGGTTTCCACCGCGTTGAAAGGGAACTGTACCGTTTCAATTTCTTCCACTTGCAGCGTTTCCGCCAAAAAATCTTTGAGGTGCCCCGTGATGCCGATGTGCCCGACCAGCCCTTCTTTTTTTGCCTCTAACAGAGCGGCCAGCGCGCCGTCCGGGCTTAAAATTCTGTCCATCTCTTTTTTGCTCTTTACATTGTGCAGTTGGTACAGGTCGATGTATTCCAGGCCCATCGTTTCAAGGCTTTTATTGATGTCCGCGGCCATTGCCTCCCTGGTCCTGGCCATGGACTTTGTGGCGACCACGGCCTCGCCTCTCCTCAGTTTTATAACGGCGCCCAGTTTTTCTTCGCTGTCATTATATCCCCGGGCAGTGTCAAAAAAATTGATGCCCAGGTCCAGGGCCTTGTTTACAATGGCAGCGGCTTCACCGGCTGAAACCCGCTGGATAGGTATGCCGCCGAACCCGACCACGGAGACCTTCAACCCTGTTTTCCCCAGTGTCCTGTACCGCATATGTTCCTCCTGTATGAAAAAAGCTCCGATCCAGGTTATTTTACCAGTTTCGCAGCCAAAAGAGAAACACATGGAAGTATTTGCTGAAAAAATAATTATCAGATGAGATGTTATATTTTATTAAAACACGTCATCGCTTGATTCCTTCAGTTTGGTAAAAAACTAGCCGGGCTCTTTTTTGTTTAAACAATCCCCGCTGCCCTGATTTCCTCCATCAAGGCGCGAAACCGTCGGTATTCCGTCATTATTTTACTGTGAAAAGCTGTCCAAGTTTCCTCGTTTCCGGATAACCCGCATACTTCTCTTAAATCCTTCATCCACCTGGCTGCCCTGGCGTATGCCGAGCGGTTCTTGTTGCTGATATTATTTAACGCTAACTCACGGTAAACAGGAATCAGCTTTGCCGGCGCATCGCTTTTCATCGTCTTGAAAAGTTTGAGTATTACCGGCTCGTCCACCCGGAGCAAGACCTTGTGTTTGAGATATACGGACCAGGCTTTATCGATGTCAACCAGGTGGTTAAGATAAATACTGATTAAAAGTATAAATTCTCTGTTTTGCTCCAAATGTTCCAGCCATCTTTGGATTTTAGCTTCTTTATCAGCGTCATTTTCTATGAGAGCGACGCTTTGTTTAAACAGGTCAAAGTTGGGGTAGGACAGGAACCATTTTTCGTACCAGTCTTTCATTCCCTGGGCGTTGCCGGTTTTTTCATACAAACGGATAATCCGCTGGTAATCGTGGGGATTAATCTTGGAGCCAGTATTCAAAATGGTTTGCATTGCCACAATCGCCTCTGGCCAGCGTTCTAATCCTTCATAATATCGTATAAAACTATACGCTATGGAAGCCTCAGACTGGGATGAGCCTTCCAGAATGCCCGCAGTTTGTTTCGCCTCTTCTTCCAGCCCCAAGGATAAACACAATTCCACCCACCAGGATACTAGAATACTGCGATGCTTTTCATCATCAAGGCGGGCGCTCTGTAAGAAATCCCTGTCGAGCTTAATGATCCTTTCCTTTAGATGCCAGAGATACCTATTATCCGGGATGCAATTATTCAAAACTGAGGTCCAGACAGGTAAATCGTCCAGCTTTTTGCATTGAAGCATAACCCAATCTATGAGTTCCTTTAAGAATGTTTGAGCTTGCCGGTCATGAAGCTGGTAATCACGCACGCGTTCCAGCGCTTCCCAAAGGTAATCCTCAAATTCCGAACAGAAATCTACAAGATCGCTTTCGCCATATTCATCTTCGTAGTTGGCGCTCCAATCTTCGAGCTCAGTCACCGCGGCCAGCAGTCCCATAATGCCGGGTATGTAATGTTCTGCGGTAACCATTTTCAATAATTCCTGACCATAACGGTGCAAAATCTCTAAACCTTTGGTAAAGTCCCATACGGTTATATAATCATAGTCATCATCACAGTATCCATATCTGTCGAAGCTGTCTTCATCCGCAGTGTCAATTTTGGTAAACAGGGACTCACACTCTTTTAAAATGGATGGAAATCTTTTTTGATGGTAAGCGAGTGAGCTATACAGACCCAACTGGCGAACCTTATCAGAATGCAAATCTGCGTTCCGTTCACGCTCAGTGAGGATAAGACGAAGTGTTTCTTCTGTTGATGGCTCGATTTCCACCAACCTGGTTATGGTTTCTAGTAAGTAGTCTTTATCCATGTCTTTCAGGTGTTGTTGAAGATCGTTGCCTGGTTGACGGACTGGCTGTTGTTCAAGGGTTTCGGAAGTGCCTGCCTTATCGGATGCTCCCGCACGGGAAAACACGGCAGGTTCATTGCGAGCCGGCTGATCAGCGTATCCACGGGTAACGTAAAAAACAACTGCCGCCATATGTTTGCAGTAATCATCATAAGGGCAGCCGCACCGGCTTTTGCTGAAATCGGTCATATGAACCTGAACTTCATAATCCCCGTAATTGCCCAGGACGGTGGCATGAATCCATGGTTCCTTGATTCGCACATTTTCAACCAGCCCTTGTTCATAATATGCGAGCCCACGGTCTGCTATGTAATCACGGATATACTTGTTCATTTCGTTCAATAGCAGCTTGAAATCATGGTATTCTTTCATCATTCTTCATCCTCGTCTTCCTCTGGCCATTCCGGATCGATTCCCATGTTACGCAACCACTTTTTCTCCCGGCAGGACTCACACCGTTTTGGTTCCTGCCAGCCCCGCTTTGCAAAAAATTTTTGCTCCGAAGCTTCAAAAATGAATCTATTCCCACATTCCCGGCAGATCAAGCGGATCGCTTCATAAGATTTGACTTGAGATTTTCTCAAGTTTAGTTCCCTGCGCCAGGAGAGCAGGATGCTCTCTTCATTCCTGCTCCAAAGAATCTGCAATTGGGGGGAAAGAAACAGCGCCGGCTTAAAACGAAACCCCCGTACATTGTGCAAATGAGGAATTTTACCACAATCGGGTGCATCGCAATACCGCAGTCCCGGACATTCCCGTTTATGACATATTCGACCCAGGTACTCCCGGCCGGTATTGAACACAAATACCTCCCATGCGTGAGTGACGGAAGAAATTTGCCTGCAAAACCTGGCCAGTTGTGAAAGCTCGTGCAAACCATCTAAAACGACAGCCAAATCGATGTCCAGCGGATATGGATCGTCACTGGCCATGGAGCCGCACAGAACAACCTCCTGTACTGACGCTAAATTTTTTGCTTTATTGGTAAAGTTTTGGGCAGCCTGACAAAAACGGATTTTCTGTTGACGGCCTCTTATCGTATCATCCAAATTAATTTATCCCTCTCCTGTTTAATACATAGTGAGTGGAGTACTTTTCTTCCACAGAAGGGTTTCTGTACTTGGAAAAGCGCAACCTCTGCTTCGGTCCTTTACCCCATGACATATAAGCGGTTAAAGATGGTTTCAGTTCCGCAGACCGGGCAAATTCCCGAAGGGCCAGCAAAATCGTATTCATCTTGCTTAAATTGCCTTTGGCTACACGCTCTAGATACGGGATGCGCCGGAAACGCCAGTCTTCCACTTGTTGCGGCGTTAACCGTTCCATTCTTACCAGAAGGTCTACCGGGCTGACGTACCCTTTTTCCGCTATTAGCTCACCCGCCCGTACCCATACTTTTTTGCGAAGATCATACCGGTTCACACTATTCCCCACCATATTAAACTGATTAATGTATATATTTCTTTTACAATAAAAAATAACCCTTCACTAATGAAAGGTTATTTGTCGGTTACTTTACTTTTTTTCTATAGACTTCGCAGGGATAAAGGTCAACGTGTGACGCTACTTTTTCGTACAATAATATTGAATGGCATCATTATAATACGAGGCCAGGCCGGGGGCAAACTTATCGTAATACGCGGCAAACCTTTCGTCGGTAACATACATCTGTCCCATACATCTGAAAGCTTCCGGCGGACAATCATAAAAATTATCGCTGATGAATTTCCTTGACCTGTCGACTACTTCCTGTACCCGCGGGTCGTCATGAGGCACTTTTGCGTTGTACAGTTCGCAAAGGTCTTTGAGGTTCTGCATTTGCACCTCGTTTATCCGTTCCCAGTCTTCTTTGGTGTACTTTGCGGTTTTTGCCATCGACTCTTTATACGCGTCAGTATTTCCCCAGCGCTCTTTTACTTCGTCCTCGTACTGCTTTTGCTCCTCCAGCATCTGATCATAGTCAAAGCCTTTGAACATATCCTTTTTATTCATTTTATTACCTCCTTCTAAATTGCTTAATGTTTCTCTGGCAAGCTGAGATAATTTGAGGTACCTGGCCGCTCTCTTTTCCAGGTAATCAGACTGCATTTTCAAAGCATCCCGCCTGTCAAACAGGGGATTATCCAGTATTTCACGGATCCTGGCCAGGGGGAAATCAAGTTCCTTGAAAAAGAGGACCTGCTGAAGCTTATCCACATCTTCCTGAGAATAAATTCTGTAACCCGCTTCCGTCCGTGTATGCGGGGTTAACAGCCCGATTTTGTCGTAGTAACGCAAAGTCCTAAGCGTTACGCCTGCCAGTTTTGCGACCTGGTTAACCGTATAACCCACGGGCTCGCCTCCCTTCATAGTCCATCATAAACCATTACCCAAGGTCAAGGTCAAGCAGCGGTTTGTTGTTTTTTATTCCCAGGGTAAGAAGCAGGGGGACAGTATTAATATAGACATATTGATTAAAATTTTACAGGTGTACTATAATAATTTTATCCAGCCAGAAATATTTTCTGAGAATATTTGATAAGCATGTCAGACCATAGTCTTTGCCGGACGTTTAATTAATTTTCAGGTATATAGCCGAACGGTCAGATTGGAGGTTAATACATGAAGACAATCGGGTTGATAGGCGGGATGAGCTGGGAGTCGTCAGCCTTATATTACCGGATTATCAATGAAGAAGTTAAGGCCAGGCTGGGCGAACTGCATTCCGCAGAATGCATCCTTTACAGTGTAGACTTTGAGGAAATAGAGAATTTTCAAAGGAACAGCGAGTGGGAAAAGGCGGGAAACGTTCTGGTTCAGGCAGCCCGTGGCCTTGAAGCGGCCGGAGCGGACTTTATCCTGCTCTGCACCAACACAATGCACAAAACCGCCGGACAGATCGAGGCAAACATTGGCATCCCGTTACTGCACATTGCGGATATTACTGCGGCTGAGGTGTTGGCAAGGGGGATTAAAACCGCGGGGCTCCTGGGGACAAGGTACACTATGGAGCAGGAGTTTTATAAATCCCGCCTGGAGAGAAGAGGGATCAGGGTCCTGGTTCCCGGCAGTGAAGACAGGGAATTTGTCAACAGGGTAATTTACCGGGAGCTGTGCCTTGGACGCATCAAGCAGGATTCCAGGGACCGCTATAAAAATATAATTCAGAGTTTAACAAAAGCCGGGGCGGAGGGAATTATCCTGGGTTGTACCGAAATCGGTCTGCTGGTAAGGCAAGAGGATTCAGCTGTTCCGCTCTTTGATACCACGGTAATCCATGCCAAAGGGGCTGTTGAACGTGCCCTTGAGTGATTTTGGGCGTTTCTTGGCCAGTCGTCGCCTCACGGTGCAATACCGTTTGCTTTACTCAAGGATCTCCACAAAGCCCCGGGTGCCGTCCACTCGTATCAACTGCCCGTCCCGGATTTTACGGGTCGCGTTGTCCAGCCCCACCACCGCCGGAATGCCGTATTCCCTCGCCACCACCGCGCCGTGGGTCATCAGGCCGCCGACTTCCGTCACCAGGCCGGCCGCCAGCGGGAACAGCGGCGTCCAGGCCGGGTCGGTGTAAGGCGCTACCAGTATATCTCCTTTTTCCATTTTAGCCTCTGCCAGTTTTAGTATCACCCGGGCCCGGCCCTCAGCCTTTCCTGCCGAAACCGGGCTCCCGCTCAGCGTGCCCGGCGGCACGTGGGCCCCTGGTTTGGCTGTGATGATTTCTCCCTCGCTGGTTATAGCCCGGGGAGGGGCAAGTTTCTCATCGCGCTGGAATTTTTCTTTACGCCGGTTGATTAAATCGCGGTCCAGCCGCCGTGTTTCTAACACTTCTTTAATTTCCTGCAGCGACAGCCAGAAAACATCTTCCGGCTGTTCAAGGACTCCGGCCGCGGCCAGGCCGTCGCCCTCCTGCAAAATAGCCTGCTTGATCAGATCGAAATTCTGCACAATGAAATACTTGGGATGTTCCCTGATCCCGATCAGAGAGCGGTGGACCTTAATCAGCCGCCGCATGATCCTGCCCTTGATGAAGCCCAAAGGTTTTTTTCTCAGTCGTTCCAGCAGCCTTTCGACAGCAAGATCAGCTTCCTTTTTACCCGCCAGAAAATCAAGGCGGTGCTGCCCGGGCCTGACACCTCTAATATGGCCCATTATAGCGGGGACCAGCTGGGTCGGGACCTCGCGCCAACGCGGGCGGGTCACGTCTATTTCCCCCGTCCCCCGCATCCCGTAACGTTCGAAGAATCCCAGAAAAACCGGCAGGACCTCTTCTCCGCCGGGAACAGCCTTTAAATTCTCAAAAAAGCTTTCATCAGACGCATGCTCCAGGTATTCGATCACTGCCGGATGGCTTCTCACCGCGTCGGCTACATCCCCCAGCGCCAGCCCCATTTCAGTTGTCACATTACCCGGCGGGGATTTGCTGATGCCGCCCATCTCGGCCGTGTCGCCGAGCCACCGGCGGGACAGGTTTTCAATGAGCTTGTACGTGATAAGCGCGGTCGGCAAATATTGGGCTACTTTGGCAACAGCCATCGACAGTATCGTGTTCAGCATTTCCTGTATCCGTGTGATCCTGGCCGAGCCGGATACTTCCAGCAGCAGTTTCCTGTTTTCATCGACTTTTTCGGCGATAAACCGGTTCATCATATCAATAGCCTGGTCATTTTCCCGGTGCAGGATATTTTTTAGGATGGCGAGCACCGTGGGGAAGGCCTTTCTTACCAAAGTGAATTTGATTCTTTTACCGGGCCGCGCCGCTGCCTGAAACTCTTCTCTTTCTATGAATTCCCGCACCGCCCGGCTGAACATTTCATCGACGTTGAGCAGTAATTCGGGCAGCCGCTTCTTTAAAAACGGATATTCAAGCAGCCGGGTGATCACGTCTGAATACAGCCTGCTGCCGGCTTCCACCAGGAGGTCGCTCTCTCCCGGCGGCGAACTTTTGCCCAGGGGAATAAAAGTCCGCAGAACCGATATCCCCAGGGGCTTGATGGCCTCGGTCATCATTTGCACGTGGCCGAATGACAGGAAAAGGCGGACTTGATTATCTTCAGCCGGCGGAACGGGGTAGAGCGTGGTAATAGGCCGGCTCTGCAAAACATATATTTCACCGTCAGACAGGCACCACTCGATATCCTGCGGGCTGCCGAAATGTCCTTCGATGCTTCGTCCCATCAAGGCCAGCTTGACCGCCTGTTCTTCAGACAAAGACGGGGCTGTTTGCATTTCTTCCGCCAGTTCCACGTTGTCCGTGCCGCCCTCGGGCCTGGCATAGATGGCGATTTCTTTTCTGGCGATCTTCTTTTTGATCAATTTCTCCGCTTTGACCTGGTATAAATCGGCTGAGACGATGCCCGAGACCAGCGCTTCCCCCAGGCCGAAGCTCGCGTCAATGGACACGACCCTCCGGTTGCCGGTTACCGGGTCGGCCGTAAACATGATCCCCGACACTTCGGGAAAGACCATTTGCTGTACGACAACAGACAAAAAAACGTCCCGGTGGTCAAATCCGTTCCGGGCTCGGTATGCAATAGCCCGGTCGGTAAACAGAGAAGCCCAGCATTTTTGTACGGCCTTCAGCAATTGATCGGGGCCTTTCACATTCAAATAGGTCTCCTGCTGGCCGGCAAAGGAAGCCGTGGGCAGGTCCTCCGCCGTGGCGCTGGACCGGACGGCAAACTCCCGGTTTTCCCCGTACTTCTGCCACCCTTCGATAACTGCCGATTTAACCGTTTCGGGGACGGCAACTGACATCAGGTGGTCCCGGATCCGCTGCCCCAGCCTGCCGATTTCGTCCAGTTGATCCGGCTGCAGCCGGTCCAGCGAATCCAGCAGCCCGTCCATCTCAGTGCTGGCCGCGATAAACTCCTTATAAGCGCGTGTGCTAATGCAAAATCCCCGGGGAACTGGAAATCCTGCTCTGCTCATTTCACCCAGGTTGGCGCCTTTGCCTCCCACATCAGGCAAACGGGTGTTGTCTATCTGATCAAAGTAAAATACGTATGGGTTCATATGACCCACCCCTTTGGAGAATATGATATGTTACATTTCATATGTTTTCTTAATAGGCGAACTATATTCTTTGGAATTCTCTAACGCACCGTTAATTTTTTAACCGTCCAATTCCCGCGCTTCATTTTACTTTTTATGGTATAATTTTACTATATCTACAGTGAGTAAGAGTCTCATATAATATCAGGCTCAATTAACAGGAAGCAGTTGCTTTTTCCCGTAAAAAACCGGTGACTTTAAACAACTAATCTATATAAGGGAGTTTTTTATTTGTTACCAAGACAAATTAACCTAATTTTTGTAATTTTAGGTTCTTTGTGGTTACTGTGGGTGTTTTTCACCAGATATAGTTCTGCGTGGACAACATCTGATTGGGTATATATCGGTTTTATTGGTTTTATTGTTATTGTCTCGGCATATGGTTTAATAAAAGAAAAAAAGGGCTAAAAGAGGAAGCAATTAAGGGGGGTAAGGGAAAAATGAAAAAGGTAATAATCATCGGTGCGGGTATAGGCGGTCTGATTGCCGGCAACCTCCTGGCAAAGAAAGGACATAAAGTAACCATATTTGAGTCCCACAGCATGCCTGGCGGATATACTGCCGGGTTTTACAGGAAGGGTTATTATTTTGAGAGCGGCACCCTTACCTTTGAAGCTTCATCATCTGTATTCAAGGCAATGAAGGACATCGGAGTATTGGAAAAGATAGACTTTGTAAAAATGAGAGTGCGGTTCGTTTCAGAGCATTACGACGGAACTCCGGATAATTACGATGATTATAAAAAAATGATTTACTCAGGTTTTCCGTCCGACAAAGAAAAGCTGGACAAGGCTTTTTCAGAGCTGGACAAAATACTCGCCGCAATGAAGTACGTGGATGAACCCATGCCCTTTTTATACAGTGGTTTGGCAATGTTAAAATCAATGCTTCCCTATATCCTGAGCGCCCCCAGGCAAATGAAAATATCAAAGCAGTATGGCGACATGACGTCATCGGAGTTTGCCGCCAGGTTTTTCGAGAAAGACTCAAAGCTGTTCCATCTGTTCAGCGAAATCAGTTATCCGGATATGCCGGCCATGGTCGTAGGAGCCGCATTGGTAACGATGTTTACCGACCTTTGGACTGTGAAAAGCGGTATGCAGTCCTGGGCTGACGTCCTCGCGGAAAATTTCAGGAAACTGGGCGGGGATTTGAAGCTGTTATCCTATGTCGATAAAATAATCACCAAAAACGGGGCCGCGGTTGGAGTCTCCTGCAATAATACCGTTTATAAGGCGGATTATGTTATTTCTGCCGGGGATTATAAGAAAACGTTCCAGAAGCTTTTAGACGACAAGAGCCTTATTCCTAAAACGCTCCAGGATAATATCAACAGTGCTGCTGTTTCTGAGGGGTTCTTCACTGTATATCTGGGGTTGGATATGTCCAACGAAGAAATTGGCAAATATATGAAGGTCCCTCATGTGTTTCCTCTTGGCTATAAACCCGGTTACGACATTTACAATTCCGGAGACGGAGAGTTTTTCAGCAAGACATCTGTCTCACTTTATTCGCCGTCAATGCTTAATCCCAAACTTGCTCCCGCGGGGAAATCCTCGTTGATGCTGCAGACCATGGTGCCTTACCGCTGGATGAACAACTGGGGCGGCGGAGACAAGGGGGTATATGGACAATTAAAGGAAAAAGCGATGGAAGCCATGATAGACAGCGCGTCCAGGATGATTCCCGGCTTGCGGGGATATATTGAATACAAAGACGCCGCCACGCCGCTGACTTATGAAAGGTACACCCATAACACGGATGGAGCTACCTCCGCATGGAGTTGGAACCCCAGGAAGAAGTTTTATAAAAGCCCAATGAGCGTGAATGTGGAAACACCGGTGAAAAACCTTTATATCGGCTCCTGCTGGGCGATGCAGATCGGCGGTGTGCCCGGCGCCCTGGCAGCGGCTTACCAGTGTGCCGGTAATATAAAGTGAACCGTATTCATTAATAAAGTTAGGAGCAAGAGTATCTCAAACTCTTGCTCCTTTTGTATTTATGCTTATAAGTTAAACCCACCTGCGTCCAAACAGGTGGGTTTTATATGGTAAAAGCACAATTAAAACAACAGATCTTTTACAGCCTTTCGCCGCATTCCGGGCAAAACTTTGCTTTCGTCGTGATCTTAGAGCCGCAACCGGGGCAATTACTTGCAGTCTTGAGTTTTGCGCCGCATTCCGGGCAGAATTTTGCATTATTGGCCAGTGGCGCTTCGCACTCGGGGCAAGAAGCCCGCACGGTCTCTCTCCAATTGCTTTCGCTTAATTTTTTATCTTCTTCCGACATTTTGGCATGTGCCCAGACTTCTTCAACAGAACGGCTTGCTTGCGCCGCGGACATCTCCACACCTAAATCCGGAGCGCATTCCTTGCAGAGCCCCCGCTTGGTGTTCCAGCAGCTTTTTCGGCAGACCCAGGAAGAGCAGCGCGGGCATTGAATGAAGTCCGGCTTTAATTCATTAACGGCCTCCTCAAAAGCCCCATCGTGCGCTTTCTCCCAAGCCGCCGAATGAACACGATCGCTGAGGTTAGAGGCCCTACCCAGTATGCCGCCAAAAAGACTACCGGCCGCATCAATAGCACTGGATATAGTACCGGTAACCGAGGCCTTAAAGCGGGTGCGGTACCCGGTTCCACACCTGTCACAACAAAACTCGAATTGGAAACCCTTGTCGGTACTTAAATCATTATAGTTTCTGACAAACTCAATCTTATTGGACATAGAAAATCCCCCCGAGAAATATTATCCGTTTTATATAAATTCTACAAAATCTGTAGTATCCCCTCTCTATAATTTAGAAATCTGTGAAAGGAAGGCATAAAATTATTTTAAAATGAGTCAATGAACAATATTCTTGTGTAAAAAATTTCCGTGTGATTGTCAGGGATTTTAATGTAAACTTTAAATAGTACATAAAGCACAACTATTCATATAGTTGCAAGGAGAAATGAATATATGGACAAGCAAGACTTAATAAAAGCTGCAGAGTACTTTGTTGAAAATTCAGAAGAAAATTATATAACCAGGGAAATAGCCATTTCGGAAAACGTTGTTGAATTGAAAATTTACGAGGCGCCAATCTTTGCCTTTGGCGCTGCAGATGATGAGTGCTTTGCATTATTGAAACAGCAGTCAGTAATCGGGGAACATTTCCTGCTTCCAAAAGAATGGCTGCCACAAGCGAAAACTGTTATATCCTTTTTCCTGCCGTTTACCGAAGCGGTCAAAAAAGGGAATAAAAGGGATATGGCATGGCCTTCCGAAGAATGGCTTCATGGACGTATTGAAGGGCAGGTTTTTATAAACAAGTTATGTGCTCATCTGAATTCTGAATTATTGAAGGCGGGATATAAAAGTCTTGTGCCTGCACTGGACGAAAGGTTCTGGTGCAATACCGAATCATCTTATACAAGCAACTGGTCGGAAAGACATGTTGCATTTGTATGTGGACTTGGGACATTCAGTCTTTCCAAAGGGTTAATAACACAAAAAGGAATGGCCGGGAGAATTGGCAGTTTAATCACGGAATTATATTTAACACCTGACAGGAGAGAGTACGAAGACTTAAATGAGTACTGCTCAATGTGCGGCAAATGTGTAAAAAATTGTCCAGTCGGGGCAATATCATTGGAAAACGGAAAAGATCACAGTATATGCTCTAAATTTATAGATAAAACAGCTGTTATGTACAAGCCAAGGTACGGTTGTGGAAAATGTCAGGTCAGTGTGCCCTGTGAATCAAAGATACCAAAGAAAACAAAATAAGCGGAACATATCGCAGGGTCGATCATCCGCCAGATTTGTAATAAATATAATATTCTTGTTTTAAATTTTATCCCTTCTCGTCGATTGTATCAGCGATAAAAGCGTTTGCTTCCGGCAGCAGCTGCTTCCTCGTCTCCATGAAGAGCAGGACCGCCTGTAACCCCGACCAGTCGGGTGGCAGCAGCTGCAGCGGCAGTTGGGGGTCTTCCTGCATGATGCCAAAAATCTGCAGACCGTACTTGTGCAAAAACGGAAGGACCGCGCCACCCCTGGGAGGTCCTGTATCCAATTCACCGACAGCATGCTTTAGGCCGGCAATATAATCTTTATACTTCTTGTTCAACTCCTCAACCGGCCACATTTCCGTGACAATTTCCGCCAACCGCCTGCCGCCGGCCAGTTCGCCCAGGAACAGGTACAGGGATTCGGCCATCCCAATTTCCGCCGCCAGAGCTGATACCTGACCGGAAGCGTCATACGGGGAAATCCACATGTGCCTTTCAACAGATCCGTAGCCGAGCTTCCTTAGAGATAGTGCCAGTTCTTCCGCGGCGCCGGCAGGAAAATATACGGCATTCCATTTGCCGTTCCACTCCTCACGCTGCAGGGCAGCTCTCTGCTGAAATATCCGTATTGTATTCCACCAGTACCGGAGGGCATTTCGGCCCTGGTCCGTCAGCCGGTAATATACCTCATTTTCTTTCTTGAAATTGATCAGAAGTCCGTTTTGAACTCCTCTCGACAGCCCCATCCTGACCGCGGTTTCATTTTTATTGAAGGGCGCCAGTATTCTTAATATTGTTTTCAGAGGCAATTCATCAACCTGTTTTTCAGTTAAGAAAGCATTAAAAATAAATAACAGGATGCTGGTAATGCCTTCATTTCTCCTAACCTTCAAATACATCTTTAACATACACCGCTTCTTGAAGGGCCATCTTTACCATGATTTCCAGGCAAGCCGGCTCTTTTTTTAATTAGCAGCATTATTGAACCCAGGATTCCTGCCGCCAGGAGTCCCGTATCCTCCAAAATGCCAAGGCTGAACGCCGCGCTAAAGCCAAACAGCGACCAGAGCAAGGGTATTATTATTATTCCCCTGGGCAGTGTTTTAACCGCCAGCAGCATCATCCCAAAGGTAAAAATAGTAGTGGGGCAGGGGGCAAGGCCGAAAGAAGGAGAAAAGGGATAGCCGTGGCCCAGCCAATAGCCCGCCAAAGGGTAAATCAGCATGGCGTACAGAATAAACAGGATGCCCGTTACAGAGACGACGCTTGGGGTGAATTCGTATGAGATTTTATTTTTTAACATACCCGCCACAATAAACAGCAACCCCTGTATCACAAAAAATGACCCAAAAACGTAAGCTGCTTTATTGATGGAGCTAAAATAGGTGATATGGTAAAGCGCGCCGTTCCAGACCCAAAATATCCCCAGGATAAGATTAACCAGCCGGTCTGAATAGGACCTTTTCCTAATGACACAAAAAACCGCCGCCAAGCCTAAAGTGTACGCAACCAGGTGAGCCGGCCACATGGCGAGGTTGTAATTTTGAAAGACGCCTAAAAACTGGTCGACGGTAAAGGGTAAAGCCATCTAAAACACTCCTTCTAATGGTTTTAATTTTTATCAGTCAATCAGCAAGCCGGTACAATGCGGCCCTCCTCCCGTATAACGTATGATTTTGTATATTATTATTATGTTATAACACATATATTATGTCAATATGATTTTTGTTATAACATAATAAAAGCGACAAGGGATCATCCCTTGCCGCGTTGTTTTTACTGCCACCAATCGTTATCAGTTACGCCGGGGTCTTCGCCAAAATAAAACAGCGGCAAATCTTCCGGGTCCATGGCCACGTCGCATCTCCTGATACCCTCCATAAGGTGCGGGTCATCATTTTTAGAAATTTTTATTTTGAACACCTCCTTAGGATTTATCATGGCCAAAACAGCCGCAAGCTAAATAACCTATTGCTGGATTATTTAAAACAAGCATTTTTCAGGACGGGATGGGTAAGGAATCACTATGAGAAGAGAAAATATAATTTTAATGGGGCTTCAAAAGGTATTGAGATAAAAAATGCAGAACATACGAATAATAAATTCATTTTACAGGGCAGGATTTTTTTATAATAAAGCCTGATGCTTTCCAACTGCAAGGCAATGTTACAGCCTCAGAGTAAGAGAGATCGGAGGACAGCTTTTTGGCTAATTTAACCGGTAAAGAGGGTAAAACGAAGTACGTTCAGGAAACGTTTAATTCCATAGCGAAGAGCTACGACTTGATGAATACGCTTATGACTTTTGGTCTGGACAAGTCCTGGCGCAGGCTGGCAGTGAAACGCTCGGAACTAAAAGAAGGCGGGACAGGGCTGGATGTCTGCTGCGGCACCGGGATGCTGACCATGGAGCAGGCGCGGGCGGC
Organism: Pelotomaculum propionicicum; assembly: GCF_048984525.1. GTDB lineage: Bacteria > Bacillota > Desulfotomaculia > Desulfotomaculales > Pelotomaculaceae > Syntrophopropionicum > Syntrophopropionicum propionicicum_A. The sequence continues at coordinate 13,167 of NZ_JBMGJC010000015.1, read as the reverse complement.
AGGGCAGGCGGGCAGAATAACCGGGCTGGACTTTTCGGAAAACATGATCGACGTGGCGCGGCAGAACATAAGGGACTTTGAATTTAAGGACAATATACGGCTGGTCCAGGGAGACGCCATGGACCTGCCCTTTGAAAATAACGTGTTTGACTGTGCCACCGTGGGGTGGGGGTTGCGCAATGTCCCTGACATTTTTAAAGTAGTCCGGGAGATGGCGCGTGTTGTTAAACCGGGAGGAAAGGTTGTATCTCTGGACATGGCCCAGCCGGTGACACCGGTTTTCAAGGAACTGTACTGGCTGTGTTTCGATAGGGCGATTCCCGCTATGGGGAAGCTGTTTTCCGGCAATAAAAAGGCATACAAGTACTTATACAGCTCAGCAAAGGGTTTTGTGCACCAAAAAGACCTGGCTGAAATATTTGCGCAAGCCGGATTAGTCGAAACCCGTTATCTTAACTTGTGCGGCGGAGTAGTGGCGATAGTGGAAGGCAGAAAACCTTAATAATTTTCCTTGCAGGAGGCCGTTTATGGCCAATGATATTAAGCTTTTTTACGACCTGACAGCGCAAGAAACAGCTGATCAGTGGTATGGGGAAGAGATATTAAAACCCACGGTTCTGGATTTTGTCTCTCTGCTTCCGGCGAAACCAAGGGTACTCGACCTTGGCTGCGGCCCCGGGCATGAAAGCATGCGGATTGCTCAAACGGGCGCGGAAGTCCTTGGGGTGGATTTTAGCGGGGAGTGTATTTCCATAGCCCGGGCCAGGTGCCCCCAGTGCCGGTTTGAGGTGATGGATTTTCGGGACCTTGATGGGAGGTACGGCAGTTTTGACGGTGTATTTGCCGCCGGATCGATGCCGCACCTGGCTCCTGGCGAGATCGGCACGGTCCTTAAAAAAATCAGGAGTATTCTGACCGGGAACGGTTATGCCGCAATCATAGTCGTTGACGGTGAAGGAATAAGTGAAAAATTCAGCAACCTTGAGGTGGACGGCAGAGTCCTTAACCGGACGTTTTACCTGTATACAAGAAAATACATAACTGAAGAAGCAAAAAAAGCCGGGCTTAAATTTGTGCGGGAAGGGTATTTGGACCCCATTTTTCACAAATACGGCTGGAGGAATTATATCTTCAGGTAAGCACACGAGAACCGTCCCCGTGTGCTAATTTTTGAAAAGAAAGAGGGAAGGCCATGTTCCAGGTAGTTCTGACACCGGCGGCGGGCAAAAGGTTAATCGCCAGGGCGGTGGCTGCTCACCCCGCGGTCCAGGTGGCTCTCCGCTCCGGTACCATTGTCATCATCGCGGGAACCACCAACGGCTTTGTCGCCGAGGAGGTTCTGGCGCAAGCCGGACAAGCAAAAGAATTCAGCCGGAGGCGGTTTTTTCGCGGCATAACCCTTCCTCCCCACATGCCGGCGACTGAAACAGGCAGGCTTCCGGACGAAACCGGGTTTCCCGGCGACGTGGTCATAGTTAAGGGTGAATGGCGGCAGGGGAAGACCATTTTCGATGTTGTCGACGATCTAAGGGAAGGCGACATTATTTTGAAAGGCGCCAATTCTTTAGACCTGTCGCAAAAGAGGGCTGCCGTCCTCATCGGTGACCGCCGGGCCGGCACAATTGGAGCTTCTTTGCAGGCTGTTGCCGGAAGGAGGGTGCGTTTGCTGCTGCCGGTTGGATTGGAGAAGCGGATTTCCGGCAACCTTGACCAGCTGGCCGCGAAACTCAATGCGCCCGGTGCTCACGGGGCAAGGCTGCTGCCGGTTCCGGGCGAAGTTATCAGCGAAATCGAGGCTGTTTCCATCCTTTCCGGCGCGGCCGCCGAGCTTGTCGCGGCAGGCGGCGTTTGTGGGGCGGAAGGCTCGGTGTGGCTCGCTGTCAGTGGGAGACCAGAGGAGGAAAAACTGGCCGGGGAGATTATCGCGTCAGTGGCAAAAGAACCTCCTTTTACATTTTAGGGAGGTAACATATATGTACGGGCTGCTTGAACTGGAAACAGATCGGTTTACCCTTCGAAAAATAGAAGATGGCGACCTCGAAACGCTGCACAGTTATTGGTCGGATGAAGTGGTAACAGAATACATGAATGCTACTTTTAAAAGTATCGAAGAAACTCAGCAAATGGTTGAATTATTAAACATTCTTCCGGAAATAGGGGAGGGCAGGCGCTGGGCCATTGTAGATAAAAGAAGCGGGTCTGTTCTGGGAACCTGTGGTTACCACAATATGAAAGCGGAACACCGGCGTGCTGAGATTGGATTTGAGTTAGGCCGGGAATATTGGGGACGGGGTATCATGCAGGAAGTAATGAATATAGTTATTCCTCATTGCTTCGAGGACCTTGGCCTTAACCGGATTGAAGCCTTTGTTACAGTGGGTAACTACAGGTCCCTTAAAGCTCTTGAGAAATTAGGCTTCAAACAGGAAGGGGTACTGAGAGAATATGAATTTACCCAGGGGAACTTCCGTGACCAGGTGGTCCTGGCCATACTGAGGAGTGATTGGGGCAACCAAATTTAGAATTTTCCAAAACTTAGGTACCCGGTACCAAAGTTATTGAATATTCCATAACTTAGGTACCGGGTACCTAAGTTATTACTTTACTCTCCCAGATAGGCCTTTCTGACTTCGGGGTTGTTAGCCATATCCCCGGCGGGGCCTGAGAGCGCTATTTCCCCTGTTTCCAGCACGTAAGCGCTGTCGGCGACGGAGAGGGCCATATGGGCATTTTGTTCGACCAGCAGTATGGTTGTCCCGGTGTTGTTTATTTCCCTGATGATCGAGAATATCTCTTCCACCAGCATAGGGGCCAGGCCCATGGACGGTTCGTCCATCAGGAGCAGCTGCGGCCTCGACATCAGCGCCCGGCCCATGGCCAGCATCTGCTGTTCGCCGCCGCTAAGAGTCCCGGCAAGCTGGCTCTTTCTTTCCTGGAGCCGGGGAAATCTCTTGAAAACGTTTGCCAGGGATTCTTTGACCTCCTGGGAACTGCTGCGGGAATAAGCCCCCATTTCCAGGTTTTCCAGCACGGTCAGCCTGGTAAACACCCTCCGCCCTTCGGGGACCAGGGAAATCCCCATGCTTACGATTTTGTAAGGGGGTACTTTGTTGATAACAGCCCCTTTGTATTCAATCCGTCCGTCCTGAGGGCGCACCAGGCCGCAGACGGTCCTCAGGGTGGTGCTCTTGCCGGCCCCGTTGGCGCCGATCAGGGCGACAATTTTCCCTTCCGCGACTTCGAATGAAATACCTTTTAAAGCCCGGATGCCGCCATAAGAGACATGCAGGTTTTCAACCGCCAAAAGCATGATCAGACCACTTCCTTCCCGAGGTAGGCAGTGATAACCGCCGGGTCCCGCTGTACCACCGCGGGGGTGCCCGAAGCGATTTTACACCCGTAATCAAGGACGTCAACACAGTCGGAAATGTTCATGACAAACTTCATATCGTGTTCCACAAGCAAGATGGTCACGCCGGTTTGCCTGATATTTAAGATCATCTGCATCAGGGTTTGTTTTTCCTGCGGGTTCATGCCGGCGGCCGGTTCGTCCAGGAGTAAAAGCACCGGCTCCGCGGCAAGCGCCCTGGCTATTTCCAGGCGCCTTTGCTCTCCGTAGGCCAGGTTCCTGGCCAGCTCGTTCTTTTTTGAGGCAAGCCCGACCAGGTCAAGGGCGGCAATGGACTTTTCCACTATTGATTTTTCCTCCCGCTTTACCCCCGGATGGCGGGTCAGCGCCCCGAAAATACCGGCGCCGGCGCGGCTGTGGCGTCCGATCCTGACATTATCAAGCACCGAAAGGTTTTTAAACAATCGTATGTTCTGAAAGGTCCGCGCGATGCCCTGGGATGTGATCGCGTATGGCTTCAGGCCGGTTATATTTTTGCCTTTAAAGGTAACCGTGCCCTGGGTGGGAGTGTAAATACCGGTGATAACGTTAAAAACCGTGCTCTTGCCGGCGCCGTTGGGCCCTATCAGTGACCCGATTTTTCCTTCTTCCACTTTCATGTTTAACTCACTAACCGCGGTCAGGCCGCCAAATCTGATTGTCATCTGATCAAGTTCAAGCAAAACAGGCATATGCACACCTCTGGTTATTGTTTGTCACCGGATACAGTACCTTTGCCGGTCCTGCGCAGCCAGATATTTTTGAAGAGCCGCACCAGGTCAACATTGCCCAGCAAACCGTACGGGCGGAAAATCATCATCAGGATCATCAGGGCGCCGTAGATCAGCATGCGGTATTCCTTGACGAAGCGCAGAAATTCGGGCGCCAGGCTGAGCACCGCTGTGCCCAGGATGGTCCCGGGGATACTGCCAAGGCCGCCCAGCACCACGAAGTTCAATATGTCAAATGACCTGGCGAAGCCGAAGTCTGAAGGGTTTAGGTACTGCATCATGTGGGCGAAAAGAGCCCCGCTGACCCCGGCAAAAAAGGTGCCTACCGCGAAAGCCTTGATTTTGTACCAGTAAACGTTGATGCCCATGGTCTCGGCCGCAATTTCGTCCTCCCGGATTGCCACCAGCGCCCGGCCAAAACGTGAATTTTGGATACGGTAAAGGCTGAAGACTGTCAGTACGACCAGGAGGTAAACAAGGGCGATATTGGTTTCTTTGGGTATGCCCCCAAGACCCATGGCACCGCCGGTAATTTTCGTGTTTATAAAAACAATTCTTACGATTTCACCAAAACCGAGGGTAGTAATGCCCAAATAGTCCCCCGTCAGGCGCATGCTCGGGATCCCCAGCAAAATTCCAAAAAGGGCGGCCATCAGACCTCCCGCGAGCATGTTCAGGAGAAACGGGGTGTGCAGGTAGATGCTCATTAAGGCGGAAGAATAAGCTCCGATACTCAGAAATGCTGCGTGGCCGAAGGAAAACTGACCTGTAACACCGGTAATAAGGTGCAGACCCAAAGCGGCAATAAGGAAAATTCCCATCGTGGTCAGGACCTGGTTGTAATAAGGGTTGGTAAAAATGCTTAAAATACCTTCCATTTGCCTACACCTTCCTCTGAATGGGATGCCCCAGAAGGCCGGTAGGCCTGAAAAGTAGAACAATAATCAAGAGGCCGAAAGAGATTGCTTCCTTGTATGTGTCAAATCCCAGGGCCACGCCGAAAACCTCCGCTATACCCAACAGCAGGCCACCCAGCATCGCCCCGGGGATGCTGCCGATCCCCCCTACAACCGCAGCGCAAAAAGATTTAAGGCCTACGCTGACACCCATAAAAGGGTTGATGGAATTAAAATACATGCCCACCAGCACCCCGCCGGCTGCAGCCAGGGCGGCGCCCGCGGCAAAGGTGAAAGACACCACGTGGTTAACGTTGATGCCCATCAAGTTCGCGGTTTCATAGTCCTCGGAGGTAGCCCGCATGGCTTTGCCGATTTTAGTGTACTTGATTGTGACCTCGAGAAAAACCATCATCAGGCTGGCGACGACAAGTATTATAACCTGGACCAGGGAAAACTTGACCGGGCCAAGGGTATAGAGTGTATCCTGGATCACTTGGGGGAAGCCCAGCGGGTTGGGGTCCCCTTTGATCAGGGTGACCAGGGTTTGCAGGAATATGGAAACGCCCAGGGCGGAGATAAGGGGAGCGAGCCTGGGGGAGTTCCGGAGCGGGCGGTAGGCCACCCTTTCTATCAGCACCGCCAGGGGAACACAGACCGCCATTGCCGCCAGCAGGGCAATAAAGAAATTGACTTTATATACGGCAACCATGATCAGGCCCACAAAAGCGCCTATCATGTAGACTTCACCGTGGGCAAAATTTATCAGCTGGATGATGCCGTAGACCATGGTGTAACCCAGGGCGATCAGGGCATAAGTAGAGCCGAGGGTTACCCCGTTTACTAACTGCTGAAAAAACATTTATAAACCTCCTGATTTAAGCCGCAGCAAGCGGCAGAGGACGTAAAAAAGGCGCCGGTAAAGCGGGCGAAAGCCCGGACAACAGGTTTTTTGCTTGTCAACAGGTACCCGGGCAGCCTTTGGCAGGCTGCCCGGCTCTGAATCAGACTAAATACGAAAACTAGGCTGTCGGTATCACAGTTTTAACAATGAATTGCGAGTCTTTAACTTCCTGCAGGTAGACAGGGCTCTTGATCGGTTCGCGGTTAGCGTCAAAAGTGATCGTGCCTGTCACGCCTTTAAAATCTTTGGTCTTGGCCAGCGCTTCTTTAAACACGGCCGGGTCGCTGCTGTTGGCCTTCTTCATGGCCTCGGCCAGCATCAGCACGGCGTCGTAGCCCTGGGCCGCGAACATATCCGGTTTGTTGTTGTTGTTCTGGGCCTGGTACTTTTCAATAAACTCCTTGGTGATACCGGCGGTGTTTTTGGGGTCTACCGCAAAACCGGCGTAAACCATGCTGCCTTCAACAGCTTTATCTCCTAATTCATAAAGTTCCTTGCCGAGGAGCCCGTCACCGCCGGCCATAACCTGGTTCAGGCCCTGCTTGCGCATTTCTTTCATGAACAACGCGCCCTCATTGTAGTAACCGGTAAATATAACACCGTCAAAACTCTTCTGGCTCAGTGAGGTAACCTGGGCGCTGAAGTTGGTGTCCTTTTCCATAATGCTTTGTTCCGCCACAATTTCAACGCCGTATTTAGCCAGCGCCGGTTTGAAAATAGCAGTCAGGCTTTCGCTGTAGGACAGGCCGGTGGTGGTTACCAGGGCCACCTTTTTCCACCCGAGTTCTTCTGTCAGGTACTTGGTGACAGCCGGGGCTGCTACAGCGTCCAGCAGCGTGTCACGGTAAATATAGTCGCCGATTTCAACAACACCGGTGCCAACGGCTCCCGCTGAAAGGAGCACCACCTTGGCCGGCTGGCAGATTTGTGCTGCCGTCTTGGTTATGCCTGTGGTCGGGTCGCCTACTATGGCGGAAACTTTCTGGGTAATCATTTTCTGGGTTACATTGGCGGCCTCGCTGCTGTTGCTGCCGTGGTCGCCTTCAACAATTTCCAGTTTTTTGCCCAGGACACCGCCGGCTTTGTTGATATCCTCCACCGCCATCTGCATACCCTTGAGGGTCTCAATGCCGTAGTGGGCGTGGGCGCCGGTTTTTCCTCCCAGGAAACCTATCTTGATAGTGTCTCCCCCCGCGGCATTGGGAGCGTCTTTAGAGCCTCCGCAGCCAACTGCCAGCAGCGCCACTGCCAGCAGCGCGACCAGCGCGAACAAGTAAATCCTTTTCCTCAATTCTCCGATCTCCTCCTTTATTAAAATTGTTAATAAAATTAGTTACAATTTCGACATTTTTACCGGCAATACCTTTTTTTCAACATAAGGAGAAACCTTGTTTTAAGAACCGAACTAATCGAACCTACTGTTCATCCTTAGTGGTGTTGCTTTTAGCGGTCTGAGGATCTAAAACCTGATTTTTCACAGAGGAAATGAAGAGGCAAAGGCCGAAAATAACGGTAATGCCGCCGGCCATCTGCAGCAAGCCGGGTATCTCCCGAAAAATAAAATATGCCAGCACGGTCGCCCCCACCGGCTCGCCGAGTATACTGACCGAAACAACCGCGGCTTTGACATAGCGGAGCGCCCAGTTAAAAACGGTATGGCCAAAAATTGTAGGCACTACGGCCAGGGCGAAAAACCAGAGCCAGTCCAAAGCGGGGTAGGGGTAAAGCCGGGTCCCGGATGCCAGGTTGAATATGAGCAGGACGGCCGCGGCAGAGCCGAATACCACAAAAACATAAGGAAAAAGTGAGAGCCCTGACCTCAGTTTGCGGCCGATCATCATGTACACGGCCACAAAAAAAGCCCCGCTGAAAGCCAGTATGTCTCCTTTCAATGCCGTGCCGCCCAACTGGAAATCGTTGATGCCGATCAATACGCTGCCGGCCAGGGCTATGGCTGCTCCCGCCATCCCTCTCGCGCTGATCTTCTCCTGCAAAAATAAAACCCCGCCTGTGAAGACGAAGAGGGGCTGCATCGTAACCAGCACTGTGGAACTGGCAACGGAAGTATAATTAAGGGATGTTATCCAAACTGAAAAATGCAGGGCCAAAAAAGCGCCGGCAAGGACTGCCATACCGAGATCGCTCCTCTTGATGACCCTTAGTTCCCGGCGGCCGGCGGAATTTAAAGCCAGCGGGGTAAGCAGGCCAACCGTGAAGGCCAGCCTGTAAAACGCTATCACCAGCGGAGGGGCGGTGGCGAGCTTGGTAAAAATGGAGGAAAACGCGACGGCCGCCACACCCAGTAAGACAGCCGCAAGAGGGTTAAATAATGTGTCTTTTCTTTCCACAGATATCTCCGTTTATCGTTTTATTATCAAATTCTCTGCCTGCCGGCCGGTTTCCTTTAGAAAATCCTGGTGGAAACATAAACCCGGCTCAAAGGTAAACATATTGACAGGATTTACAGGATTAATAAAGATTTACAAGATTAAATAATTCTTTTTAGTTAAAACAAAATAAATTTATTTTAAATCCTGTTAATCCTATTTAAATCTTGTTAATCCTGTCTATTTGTTTTTATCTTTTCCATTTATCGGCGCCGCGTCAGCGGTATGGATGTCTAATAAATAAAAACGTTTAAAAATTTAATAATAACCGGGGGGTTTTCATGAAAGCATTAATTAATGATGTGTTATGCAAAACAATATCAGAAAACGGGAGGCAAGGCCTCTACCGCGACCCGCTTATTGGATTTGCCCGGGCGGACGACTCTCTTTTCGGTGAATTAAAAAGGGCGGTCGGGACCAGCCACCTGCTGCCTTCAGACATCCTCGCCGGAGCGAAATCGGTGGCGGCCTTTTTCATACCATTCAGCAAAGAGCTGGTCGAGGTAAATAAAAAGCACCCCTACGTCGCCAGGGAATGGGCGGGGGCGTATATTGAAACGAACCGGCTGATCAGCCTTTGTTGTGAGAGGCTGGCCGAAGCGCTAACGTCTGAGGGAGTAAAGGCAAACTGGCAGCAGCCCACACATAACTTTGACCCGGATAAGCTCGTCTCTTTCTGGTCCCACAAGCATGTGGCCTATATCTGCGGCCTGGGCACCTTCGGCCTGCACCACATGCTGATAACGGCCGCCGGCTGCGCGGGACGCGTCGGCAGCATCGTCCTGGACCGGGCGCTTGACCCGACGCCCCGCCCGGAAACGCAAAAATGCCTTTTTCACAGCGCCGGCAAATGCCTCGCCTGCGTCCGGAACTGTCCCACCGGCGCCCTGACGCGGGACGGGCTGGACAAGCATAAATGCTATGGGCGCTGCCTGGAAGTGGACGCTTATTACAGCGACCTGGGCCTCTGCGACGTCTGCGGCAAATGCGCCACCGGGCCGTGCGCCGTAAGAGAACTGTAGGTTTTTTATACATCAAAACTTCAAAACTTAGGTACCCGGTACCTAAGTTTTGTAATTTTCTAAAACTTAATAACTTAGGTACCCGGTACAGGCACATAACTCGACTTGTTCCAGACCATATTAAGGGCATGGATACAAAAACAAAAGCCGGCCTTTCAGCCTGGCAGCTGACAATGCTGGCTCTCGGAACGGTGGTGGGAGGTTCCTTTTTTCTAGGGTCTTCCATTGCGATCAGGGCGGCCGGCCCGGCCATATTTCTGGCATTTATTTTGGGAGGCGTCCTCGTCTATTTTATTCTGTCCGCCCTTTCCGAGATGGCGGTGGCAAACCCGCGCCCCGGCTCTTTTCAGGCGTACTCCCAGGAGGCCTTTGGCCCGTGGCTGGGGTTTGTTGTCGGCTGGGTCTACTGGACCGGGCTTGTGCTGGCCATGTCCAGTGAGGCAACGGCTGCTTCAGTATTTATACAGGCATGGATACCCCGCGTGTCGCTGCCGGCGCTGGCAACGATCATTGTGGCCGGGGTTACCCTCCTCAACCTGCTCGGGGCCAGGACTTTAAGCCACCTGGAAAGCAGCCTGGCCGCTGTGAAACTGGCAGCCCTGGCAGGCTTTGCCGGACTGGCCCTGGCTCTGATCATAGGGATCTTTCCGGGAAAAGCGCCGGTGGGGTTGGGAGCGCTGGCATTAGAACCGGTTTTCCCCGGGGGCATCAGGGGTGTTGCCGGGAGCATGCTGATCGTCCTGTTCAGTTACGCCGGTTTTGAAATAATCGGCCTGGCCTCTTCTGAAGCGCGGGACCCCCATAAAACAATCCCGAGAGCAATTATTTACACGGTAATAGTGCTTATAGGGCTGTACTGTTCTGTGATTGCGGTCCTGCTGCCTCTCGTCCCGACAGCCGGCCTGTCCCAGGAAGTCAGCCCGCTGGTGGCGGCGTTGACCAGCGGAGGGCTGAGCCGCGCGGCCGGCTCCATTAATGTTATTATGATCACGGCGATCATTTCTACCATGCTGGCGGCCACCTTCGGCCTGGGCAGGATGGTCCGTTCCCTGGCGGACGCCGGGCATGCTCCTGCTTTTTTAGTGGATAAGGGGGATGTCCCCCTGCGCGGCATCCTCTTCTCGGGAGCCGCCATGCTGGCCTCGGTGAGTTTAGGGTACCTGCTGCCCAGGCAGATATACCTGTTTCTGGTCAGTTCCGGCGGATTTTCCCTGCTTTTTGTTTACGCCATCATTCTAATCACCCATAACAAACACAGAAGAATATATGGCTGTCCTCCCAAAGGCCACTGCCAGCTCGCGGGCTTTCCGTACACTTCCTGGTTCGCCATTGCCGGACTGGTCGCCGTCATCGCAACCATGCCGTTAATCCCAGGCCAGGGATCGGGCCTGTACGTGGGCCTGTTGCTGACAGGTTTCTACCTGATGGTTTATACCATTTTTAAAAGTAACCCGCGCAGGCTTTTCAGCAGGGGTTTGGCACTGGCCAAACCCTTACCTCCCAATTTATTGAATACAAAAGAACACCCAAATCAAATTAACAAAGAACCAGGGCGCAAGTAGCATGTTGTCTCCATGGTGTTGAGCCCCTTGGCATTTGAGCCGTGGGACATGAGTGGTGAGTCGTGGGTACATTCTGCATTTCGGAGCTCCTTTTTCGATGTAGGGTTGGCAACTAATATTTCGCACTTATTAAACTTTAATGCCTTAAAATATCTAGTTCTTTTACTTATGAATAGAAAAACCACCCTTTTGTTCTGGTAAAATAGAAGGTGAACAAAGCCATAAAAACCAGGAAGAAAAGATGCTTCTGTGGCTTCTATTTGCTATTTGAGAGCAATATTATGTTTTCCATAGTTAAGTAGGTAACTTAGACATCAATGCCCACTAACGCGGTACCAGCAGTAAGGAATTAAAGAAAAGCGAAGTATGCACAAGGGAGTGGTATCAATGGAGGAAAACAGCCTGCGGGGATTTTTGGAGAAACTGGAGAAAGCGGGGCAGCTGGTGCATTATACTGATGAGGTTATGCCCGAGCCGGACATACGGCGTATTTGCAGGGCGGCTTTGGATATAGCGGCGGGAAATACAGGCCCGGCTGTGCTGCTCGAAAATATCAAGGGCTATAAGGGCAAGCGCCTTGTGGTGAATGTACTTGGCACATGGGCAAACAATGCCGTCATGCTGGGGATGGACAAGGACACTCCGCTCAAAGATCAGTTTTTTGAATTTGTAAAACGCTGGGCGGGCGGCAGCGACGGCGAGCTTCAATGGGTTAAGGAAGCACCCTGCCAGGAAGTAAAAATCACCAAAGACATTAATCTTTATGAAATTTTGCCTTTATTCCGTATCAATAAATATGACGGCGGCTTTTACCTTTCCAAGGCTTCAATAGTTACCAGGGACCCGGAGGATCCCGACAGTGTGGATAAACAGAACGTGGGGATATACCGTGTCCAGATCCAGGGCCCCGACACCCTGGGAATACAGGTGCTGCCGTTCCATGACGGCGGAATCCACCTGCGCAAGGCTGAAGAAATGGGAAAAGCGCTCCCTGTCGCGATATGCCTGGGAGTACACCCTGTGGTCAGCCTTATGGCCAGCGCGCCCCTGCAATACGACCAGTCTGAGTACAAATACGCGGCATCCTTCATGGGGGCGCCCCTGGTTTTGGCCAAAGCACTCACATCTGGTTTGGATGTCCCGGCCTATACCGAGGTCGTGCTCGAGGGTGAGTTCGTACCAAGGCAGCGCTTCGTTGAAGGACCCTTTGGCGAATTTCCGGGGAGCTATTCAGGATCCCAGCGCCAGTTCCGGATCAAGTTGAATACCGTTACCACCCGGAAGGACCCGATCTTTGAAAATCTGTATATTGGCCGTCCGTGGACGGAGAATGATACCCTGCTCGGGCTTAACACCAGCACGACCCTCTACTTCCAACTAAGGGAAACCATGCCGGAGGTAAAAGCCGTCAATGCGATTTATCAGCACGGCCTTACCGTCATCGTCGCCACAGACAACCGTTTTGGCGGTTATGCCAAGACGGTGGCCATGAGGCTGGCTTCGACCCCGCATGGCACTAATTATGCCAAGAATATCATCCTGGTGGACGGGGATGTGGACCCCTTTAACCTGGTGCAGGTGATGTGGGCGTTGTCTACACGGGTACGGCCTCAAAAAGACGTAATTATAATTCCCAACACACCGGGGATGCCTCTGGACCCGTGCTCCGAACCTCCGGGCATGGGCGGCAAGCTGATCATTGACGCGACTACCCCGGCCGCTCCGGAAACCGCCAGGGAGGTACGGATGGTGGAGCGGATGCCCGAGGCGGACCCGTATCAAAAGATCTTGTTGGACTTGCAGAAGGCTGCCAGATAGGCGTGAAAGGAGATTCTCACAATGAAATGTGTTCGCTGTTTAAAAGATAACGCCGCCAAAGTGGCGGAAGCGCCGGACGGGAGCAAGGCCTGGGAGGTATACGTCTGCGGCGGGTGTAATTTTGTGTGGCGGTCAACCGAAGAACCTGAAGTCATTGATCCTGAAAAGAGGGATCCCTGGTTCCAGATGGCCGGCGTGGATGTTGAAAATATCCCGGTGTTTTCACCGGTCCCTCCTCTCAGGAAGTAACAGGTGTGTCAGGGGGGTGTCAGGGGGACGGGGTTGTTGACACTTTTTTTTGGTGTCAACAACCCCGTCCCCCTGACACACAGATTATACTTCAGTAAGTTCTCCTGGCATGGTTTTAGCCAGGAGAACAAAAAACCGCCCGCTATGCGGGTGGGATTCAATGCTTAAGCAAAGCAACACCCTTCTGCTTTCTGTTAAAATGATGAGTGT
>NZ_JBMGJC010000014.1:0-101059 GCF_048984525.1 Pelotomaculum propionicicum | reverse complement strand
TACCACCGCAGTTTCGTGCTATCCGAATTATCCAAAGTTAGGCTGCTTTTTTGCCATTCCAAAGCTCAAGCTGTAAAGATTGCTTGGGCTTTTTCACGAGCCTAACTTCGTATAATTGACTTAGAATTATGTGAAGCTCTTTAATGGTAACGTTTTACCCCCAACGGGAGATAGGCGTACCCACCTGTGAGAACAGCTACCCGTAACCTCACGGCAATGCACTGTATACGATGATTCAGAATATTAGTAATGCCTATTTCTCCAACGTTTTCTTGGAAAGATTAACGTTTTAATTCCAGCTTCCTTACATATATTAGAAAATAACTGAAGAACTTCCGCCCTAGTCATATCCATCCATTGTGCAAGTTCTGAATCATGAAAACAATAAAACTGTCGGCTATGATTTCCATTACCAACTTGTATCTGACCTAATTGGATTGCAAGTTTATATCTTGAGCGAATAGCCTTTAAAATATCAACAATCACGTCCATTTGATCACGCCATTGCTGATTATGTAAATAGGATTTCCCTTTTGCCATAGCTAACGTTTTTCCATCCCGAGATAGTAGACATCCAGTATTAATAGCAGTAATTGTATCTTCAATTGCTTTATCAAAGGCTTCCATAGTACCCTCTTGTTGAAAATAATCTTGAAATGCAGGCCTATCAAAACATTGTGAATAAAAGCGAATTAGTTCTGTGTCTTCGTCTTGAGATACTGCTGCTGAAGGTGCTTTCCCAGAAGCAACCAATCCGAACCAATCATCACGAAGACGCTTTAATTCAGAAGGTTGAAATTTTCGTCCTCGAGGATGCTTAGTATTATATGATTCAACTTCTGCGTGACAATCAAAACAGAGTGGAATTCCATTTTCATGTTCATCACTACCTCCATTCGCTTCTTGAATGATATGATGAACTTCGATTTTTGTCCCCTTATATTGTCTACACAGGCAACAAAATCGTGCTGCTTGCACTAATAAATCCTCAGCGACTTTTTGTGAAAATGACATAAGTACCTCCTTCCAATGGCTGAATTGTCGTTCCCACACTCACGACGCCCTTGCGCCCTAATGCGATGGTCGGGCTTAAGCTTTGCTTAACAAAGCTAGCATACTTGTGATAGACAATCCATTAATCTAATAATTTTATATCTGCAGTTAATTCTATTAACATTCCTTCATGAAGATATGTATTACTTACCAAAGCAATGTCTTTTAATGTGCCAATTTCGATCGGTTTTTCAAGAATCCTTCTAATTCTTATATCGTCCGTATTAATGATTATTCTTGCTTCACTCTGTGATTCAAATCGTTTGTCTTTAATAGCTAATTCCATAGGCGGCTTCTGACCAAAGTCCCACCAACCATACTGACCATATCCTTCAAAATCATAATATTTAACCCGCGTAATAATTATTTCTTCTCTTTTTAATCCGAGCGCCATAAGCCCTATGACGATTCTTTGCTCAAACTCCTGATAATTTTCAACAATAATAACAGCAGGCTTATCCTTTTGATCTAATTTTTCTACTTCGCGAGGATCTAAATTGTCCATAAAATCTCTGAAGTATGATGCTGGTACCGTTGCTGTTAACTTGTGCTTTCCTTCTATGTTTGGACATGTAAACATACTTTGTTTTAATATATAAAAGCAAAAACATGGCAATTCCATATCCCGAGCACTTTTTAAGTAAACACGTTCGCCAATTGAAACACGCATCAAATCTGAGTAATTCTTATATTTTTCATTCAACTTTTTTGCTTGTTCGATATCAAACATATGAAATGTTGCCATTGTTCCTTCCAGTTTGTCTCCGCGTCCCTCGCCTTTTTCAAAAGCATATTTAACCCAAGAATTTGGTGTATTAAATTTAATTTCTCCTTTTCCTAAAAAATCCTTAGCATGTATCTCTTTAGTGCAGCGAAAAACCGCAAAAAAGTTTTCCGGGTTTGCCCATACCCCTTCTTCCATTCCAATATACCACTCTTTCTCATGTTATCCTGATAACAGCTGCTTTTGCTATGCATCAATTTCTCAACTTAAACACTGTAAAAAATTCACTTTACCATATAGCCAGATATTATCTGCTTTTTATTGCCACAAAACTTATAATGCCAAACTGCCGATTATTAGCCTAATAGGCATATGGATAATCCAATCCAAATTTTATTTATCACTTAATAATTCCTTTAATTCGTCATCTGATAGTAGCCTTCTGCGGTATTTTAAGTCGTTAGGAATATTCTTATTTATTAAGCATTTATTTTCCAAACAGTCCAAATACAATGCTAATTTAACTAATGCATAATGCTCAAAATCACCCTTTGCACCTTCAAATGAAACATATTTTTCGAGGAATACACGTGCTTCTTTTAATTGTATGTACGCCCATTGCTTATTGCCATAGTCTGCATCATAGCTCAGATAACTGATTTTTTCAAGATTATATCCATATTTTCTTTGTTCGTCACTTCCGCTATAAGGTGAGTATAATTCAATATACAAAGATGTTTCTGTATTTTTTTCTGGATATAACAATCCATTATTTTCAAATCCCACGTAACTCATATTTTGCATGCTGTTATGTTCAAATGTGATAGCATATTTTAATGCATTTAAGTATGAATTTATCTTGTTTCGGTTGTGTGTGTCTGATAACTTAAGTTCAAATAAATTGATAATGTAATTAAATGGATGATAAACCTCTAAGCCATACCGGTCTTCCAATTCCTTATTTTGATTCTTCAGATAATCAATATAGTTATCAAACTCTTCTTCTTTTTTTATAGGTCTGTTTCTCAAATCAGAAATAACTTGTTTTTGATATTTGTCAATGGCATTCGTTATTTCTGCAATAAAATCCAATCTTGTTTTAACATATTTAAATATTTTGGAAATATATATTTGTACTCTTTTATTGCTATCTCTGTCTTTGCTTGTATATACAACTGCATAAATGTCGCAATCATCATCGCACCATATTCTTCCGTCATTCCAAACTACAAATGGACTACATTCAAAATCGTTATCTTGATATCTTCTGTGTCGGCTTGTTTCTATAGGGTGAACTGAACATAAAGAACGCAAGTATTCAAAATACTTTTCATCTGTTCCTTTTCCGTCATTGCCAAGCTGACTAAAAATATCTGTTGACTCCCTTATTACTTTATCAGACACATTAAAAATGTTGACAAGTTCTTTTACACAATCTACTACTACAGATGCGTTATTCATAAAGTTATAAAAATCAAATGCGCTACGGCTATATACTCCGGTGTTTAACTTAAGGTCGTTTAAGTAATAGACAGTGTCATCAAGCCTATCCATTATAGCGCATATTTTATCCCATGCCCGATGCTTTATATATTTATTTTGGCCTTTAAAATCGAAAGTTTTTTCATAGGAAATATTACGCTGCTCATTCACTTTATCTCTTAATATCCCAAGAACATAGGTATTGAGCTCTATTTGGAATACACCTTTCCCCATTGTATAATCCTTTCGTTGCACCTTGTTAAGACTGGTATAGTAGGCTTTTTCTATTTATCATAAATTTACTATTTTGTTAACAGGCTGTTTACCTTTTTTGTTCCTTCTCTCACAAAAAATCAACTACCCATTATAGACACTAGTTGAACTAACAAGATCATCATCATTTTATATAAATTTTTTTACACATTCCAGAGGCATACTTTCGTAAAATCCCTTTTCCTAAAAGAGAACCTTCTAATACGATTTGCCAATATTAACCTCAAATGTAATTCGACATAATTTTATGATCTTCCTTTCCAATTGACAATATAAAATTTAAAACCCTGTAGGAAGCCTCATAACGGTTAGATAAAAAAACTTCTCTGAAATAAGCTTTAGAGCAAAATAAATTTTTAGACACAAAAAAGCTTTAGCGCTGAAATTACTTTCGGCGCTAAAGCCTTTTGTGGTGGGAGTTGACGGGATCGAACCCCTTATGCCCTTACCTGTATTTAACTTCCTCAAATGACTAAAGTACTGGATTTTTTTGATTTCAACAATTTGTCACAACTTGGGGAACAAGCCAATAAGAGCTCTAAAACCAATTATTACCATGGCGATCAGGACCAAAAAGGTTTGCCATATTTCTCTTCAAGAGAGCATGGAAATTTACATTCTTACTTCACTAAACTGCATTACAGGTTTTATATCAGTGAAATTTACGATATCTTCCGTAAGTGACTGCTGGACAAGGGGAAATGCATCTTGAAAGGCTTCCAATGAATCAAATAACAGATAGCCGATGGCGATAAAGGCAGGAGGGGCACCGACATCAAGTCCAGCGTCAACTCCTCCACCTTTAAATGCAGCGCCAATTAGTTTCTGGCATAACGGTAAGTGTTTGTTAATGTAATAATCCATGTCAAACTTCTTGCCTTCTGCATAAGGATATAGAATTGTGAATTTAATCATTTATACTCCCTCCTTGTATTTTACTCGTGAGCATGGTAATGCCGGTGATCGCCGTCATGTGAGTGACGATGAAAATGTTCATCCACTAAATTCACGCTGAGCAGTAATTCCCGGCGGCTTAATACTTCGGCGGATTTGCCAACAGCTACCAAATGGTGATCCTCGCTGTTTGATTAAGTTTATCAGCCAGCGCTGGGTTCGTGGATCAAGCCCGTTGGTGGGACAAACAGCCTGTCACCTCCCAGGAAGATTAAGCTGACAAAAACCAAAAAACTGCTGCCCAAACGGGGAGCATAGCTGCGCCTATTACAGCACAGGCCTGGGGGCTGAGATAACCATCTAGTATATGCATAAAAACAACCTCCTGAACTCATACCACATCTATTTCTTTGATAAAAAACTCCTGGCCGGTATAAGGGGCAAGGCTGGCGCCACCACATTTCGGACAGGACATATGATCAAATCCTTTACGCCAATCGACCGGAAAAACTTCATTGCAGGCCCGGCAGTTACAGGTCAGGGGAATCACATTGATCTTCAAGGCAGCGCCCTCGGCAACCGTACCTCGCGCCAAATACAGGAAACATTTCTGCATCAGGTCTTCCACGATATCGCGCATCTCTCCGATTTCCAGCTTTACACCGACTACCCTTCTGGCTTTGTTGGCTTCGGCGTGCCTGATAACAAGCTGCAACACATTTTTGGTGACTGATAATTCATGCATAAGCCGCACCTTCGATAAGATAGATGTATACAACGGATGTCTTTATATAATTTCAGAATCCATACCCGGACCAATACAGAAGGAAACACTGGCCCGGGATGGATTCAAAAATCGTCGTCAGGTTGGGTTCGGTATCAGATTTCGCCGCGTTCCCTGCGGATGGCTTGCATTTTTTCATAAGCGTCGAATATAGTATCCTGCAGGGCGATGATCTCATCATCACTCTTCTTGACCAGGGTTCTGGCGCCTTTTGGACAAACGGGGACGCACTGGCCGCAGCCGACGCAGCGGTCAGCTTCGTTGACAGACTTTTTCTCGTCATCAAGGGAACAGCACTGTGTCGGGCACTTGGTAACGCAGGTGCCGCAGCCGGAGCATTTATCGCGGTCAACATTGATCCTGTAGTGGGAAACATGTGCGGTGGCGGCGCCGCCAAAGATTTTGGTCATCTGGAGCAGGCCGCATCTGTTGACATCGCAGCTGCACATGACTTCGCCTTCCTTGGAGTTTGCCACGTGCAGGCACAAGCCCATACCGATACTTTCCTTGATCATATCCAATGCTTCCTGCTCGGTCATCTCCCGACCGATCCCAATGTCGATATAGAAACGGGCCATATCGTCAAAGGCCAGGCAGACTTCTTTACGGGGATCGTCATAGCCTCCGCCCGCGGCCGTTGAAATCCGGCACAGACACTTGGAAACGGCGAACAGCTTTTTGGATTTAATCAGGTCCATGGCGTCGTCATAAGGCAGGACTTCGCTGCCAGTAACCAGGCTGGTATTGACCGGTATGGAACGGAAGAAAGGGACTTCGGTGCTTCCGAACCACTGCTTGCCCCAAATTTCGCCCACATGTGCGCCATAATCCGGGAGCCAGTCGGCTTTGCCTTCTTTGATGTCATTGTGGACATTGTCAACATTGAATTCAAGAAATCCGTGCGCTACGGGAGCCACCCGGTAAGTATTTACTTCACCCTCACGGCGCCTCCTGTAAATGAGGCCCTTCATGCTCAGGTCTTCCAAGATCTTTTCCGCTTCGGCTGTTTCTCTGCCGGAAAAGTTCGCATACTCGCCGGCGGTGAAGAACTTATCGAGTTCCATTTCCAGGACGTAAGCCGCGTCTTCCGGGGTGAAGAACCTTTTCAGCAGGGCGAATTCCACACCACTTTTGGTCGGACCGTAGCCGAAGGCGATTGAATTCATACGGTCCCTCAGTTTAACATATATATCAGCCGCTTCCTTTTTCAAAAAAAGCACCCTCTTTCTTGATTTTTTGAATAAAAATCATCAGCCTTATATAAAACTTGAAATTCAAGTCCAAATTGATGGCTTTTAGCATCACCCAGCATAAGTTATTTATGGTGTATACACCCAACGCGTTTTGCTCAACAGTGTTTTATAAAACAACCACTAAAGGGCAGCTTCTCATTTCCGGATCATTTAGTTGACTAACCAATGTTTCAGCCGGATTATATAGGAAATACCGTCTTTATTTCTGCTTCTTCTGGGCCACAGCGGACCGTAGCCATCCATACCATTTATCCATGCCGGCGCCTTTACGTACGGAAACTTCGAACGTAACAGCGCGCTTGTTTATTCTCTTTAAGTATTTACGGCATTTTTCAATGTCGAATTCCAGGATGTCCACCAGATCGATCTTGTTCAGCAGGAAAATGTCCGAACTCATAAATATCCCCGGGTACTTGAGCGGTTTGTCCTCGCCCTCGGCTACACTCAAAACCAGCACCCGGAAATCTTCGCCCAAGTCGTATTCTGTGGGACAGATAAGGTTCCCGACGTTTTCAATAAACAAAATATCCAGATCATCAAGGTCAAAACTGGGCAGGGCTCTTTTCACCATGCCGGCCTCCAGATGGCAGCCGCTTACGGTATTGATTTGGTAGGCGGAAATACCGGTCTTTTTGATCCTTTCTGCATCGTTGGACGTTTCTTGATCTCCTTCGATCACAGCCATCTTATACTCGGAAGACAGAGCCAGCACCGTCTTTTCAAGCAGCGTGGTCTTGCCGGCGCCCGGAGAACTGACGAGATTCAGGACCAGGACGCACTTTTCCTTAAACTCTTCACGCAAACGTGAAGCAATATGATTATTTCTGTCAAAGGCGGTCTTCATCGTCTGCAGTATTCTCACATCGTGGTCATGGTCATGCTCACCGCACCCACAGGTTAAGCACATGTTTGATTGCCTCCGTCCGTCACCAAACCTGTATTTCTTTGATGATTATTTCTTTCCCTGACAGCAAATCCCATTCCTCACTGCCGCACTCAGGGCATCTAAACTCTTTTTCCACGGCATTGAATACACGCCTGCATTTCAGACAAAGTCCATTAGCGGGAATTACTTCTATTTTCAGCTCCGCGTTTTCCAGCAGCGTCCCGGTAACCGCCGCCGGGTAGCAGGCCTCTACCAGTTCCGGTACGAGCGCGCTCAATTGGCCCAGCTGCAGCACAAGCCGCTTTGCTTTACGGGCGTGTTCCTCTTTTGCTTTAGCATCGGCAATTTGAACAATTTCTATGACCACGCCCATCTCATGCAATCTTGTACAGAAACCTCCTTGCACATCCTATGAAAATTATACACAGACACAAAAAAGATGAACATGTACAGACCTTTTAAAAATAGTTACCATATTGTGTGCTTACTACATCATTCTATATGCTCCTGTGATGAAAAACGCATATAGAAAAGGCACTTTATGCCCGTAGCACAAAGAGCCTTTGCCGAAGCTTTTCATCTCTTTTCAATAATACTGAGGGCCTGAGGGGGACAAAAGAAAGTACACATACCGCAGCCGATGCACCTTGCCGGATCGATCGCAATGGCGCCTGTTTCCATATCTATCGCGCCGGCGGGACAACTGTCGATACAATCGAGGCAGCCACTGCATTTGTCAGCATCCACCTGCGCCATATAAGCCGATGTTGACTCCATGCGGGAAACAACACCGGGAATGACTGTCCGCATGGAAATACAGCAGCAGGGGCAGCAGTTGCATACAAAGTATGACGATCCATTGTTCTGCGGCTTAACTATCTCATGGAACAGACCCTCCGCCTCACTTTTTTTCAGGACCTCGACGGCTCCCTCCCGGGAGATGGGGCGGCCTCTACCCGTCCTGATAAAGAACTCCGCGTATGGGCCGATCTGAATGCAGATGTCTTTTATGGTGTGGCCGCAGCTTTGTCCTAGTTTTTCCTTGGCGCTGCGGCATAAGCAGTCAGACACGGAATAAACGGAACCCTTATCTATATAAGAAAGCACTTCAGCAAAAGAAGCATGATATGGGTTGGCAGGTACGGTAACATTTATCGGCACAGAACGGCCGGCGGATGTTTTCCGTTCCGGCCCATGGATAAACTCATTGATCTCATCCACATAATCCTGGATGTACTGTGCTATCTCAACGTCGAGCCCGTCATTGAGCAGAAAATCCAGGATGCCGGAGCAGAACGGCGCCAGCTGGTAGAAAGTCCCGCCATCTTTATATGTGGCAAAGGAGATCCCTTTCCGGACCAGCCTGTCCAGCATTTTTTCGGCCTCGTTCTGGGAGAACCCCGTTTTGGAAGCGAATTCCTCGGCAGTAATTTCCTGTTCGTCCAGGCTCATCGCAGCCTTTACGTCTTCTTCAGATAAGAGCCGGCGGAATATCCTGACAAAAGCCCTGCTTTCATCATGGGGCTTGCGGCAAGGATTTTCGTATATTTGATCAATATGGTCCGCCAGTTCGCTGTAAATACTCATATGCAGTGTTTTCATCCTTCCTTCAATCGAACAGATCAGCTTTCAGCAATTCCTGCAGCATATAGGAATAGCTGAATTTCAGCCTGACCTCTGCGTCTTCGAGGTCGATATTAAACAGCTCCCTGGCGCGGCTGATCCGGTAAGAAACGGTGTTTTTGTGAATAAACAGCTTGTCCGCCGTGCACTTCAGGTTTCTGTTGAACTGAATATAGTAATAGAGTGTTTCGAAATACCTGGTATCGTTTTGCTGGTCGTATTCGATGATACTTGCGCACTCTCTGCTGATATAGCCCTTGATGTCCATCTTATATTTTTTTAATCCGGATAGCATCAGGTCATATAGTTTATAGTCCTCGTAGCTCACGATGCACTCCGAGGGATTGAGCTTCGCCAGCAGCTTCAGGATCCGTATGGTCTGGTCGTGGTATTTGCGGCTCAGGAACAGGTCGTCAAAACTGTCGCTGAAGCCGATCCGCAACTTGTTTTTGGCGTAGTAGTCCCGGTGCTTAGAAAGGTACTCCATCATCTCCTTTTCCGTCATCCCGCTTTCAAATAGGATCACCGCGTCGTTCATATAGCTGACGGAGATGGCGCCTTTAAAAACCTGGTTTATGTGTTCCCGTAGGTGATCGACCCGGATATCATAGGTGTTGTTATAGAGCCCGATATCGATCACCAGGATATAGTACCGCGAATTCAGCTTAAAACTGGTGTTTTTCATGCAGTCCAGGAGCGTTTTCCGGTCACTGAAGTTGCCGTTCAGGCAATCCAGCAAAACGCTGCCGTAATCGGAATACAGTTTTCCGCCCACCGCCCTGTTGCCGGCGTCAATCATTTTGGCCAGCAGCCTGCTCAAGACCTGCAAAAAAATCAGGTTCCGCTCGCTAATCCTCCCGTTGGCCTCGATGGACAGCAAATAACCCATATGGTTCCAGCCGACGGTCAGCCTGCTGATGCAGCGCCTGAGCGGACTGGCCAGGCAGCCGGTGAAAAACGGCTGGTTCAGTTTGGTTTCGTTTTTTATTTCTTCTATGTTGCTGAACATGGTGATGAATTCATAAGAGCAATAGCCGCGCGATATGATGTCATTCCACTGGAAGTCATCTGTGGTACAGGTTGCGGAGCTGGCTATAACTTTATAGCTGTTGTCGAGAATGGCAATCGGGTTGTTGATGGTCTGCGCCGCCACCTCGATAATATCCTGCAGTTTTTCCTGCGACAGGAAGGCGTCAAGCAGGATGTACGTATCTTCAAAGACGAGATTTTGATTGCTGATCAGCGAAGCGCATTTTTCCGTGAGTTCATCCAGGTCTGTGTCCCGGGGAAAAACCACGATGCAGTTGTCATTTTTATTTGGAATACTGAAATCGTCTATATCTTCAATTAAAAAAAGCGTTATTCCATTCAGAAAACGCAGGGTATTTTGCATCTGTGATTCATAGCCGATATAAAGCGTGTTTTTTACAAAATCAGTATTGACGGTTATCCTGTCAATATTGGTCACAACCGTATTATGTTTTGGTATGGAGATCACTCTGGGCGAATGGCCCCTGAAAGCCATAATAAAATTCTTAATTTGTTGCATCAGTCTTCTCCTTTTCCGCTGCCGGGCGTCTTTACCCTTCCTGGCAGCTGATATGAATAGACTATTCAGCGTTATAATTATATGAAGGATGACAGATATATTTCAAGCCTTAATTATATGAAACTTAAAATATTAAGGCATTTTAATAAACCGGAAAACGAGGAGTACATTTTGCACCCCTCGCTTTTATTGATCTAAAAAGCTTGCTGCCGGTTTATGCCTGCCACTCCTTTACGTTCTTCCGGATCCAGTCACACCATTTGTCGAAGCCCTCACCAGTCTTGGCGGAGATAAAAAGCACCTCAGCCTTCGGGTTGCGTTCACGAATTCTCCTGACAGCCGTATCATCGTCAAAATCAAAAACACACTTGGCGTCAATCTTGTTGATCAGCACTAAGTCAGAGACCTGGAACATCAACGGGTATTTCAGCGGCTTGTCATCGCCTTCCGGCACACTGAGGATCATAACGTTCCGGCAGGCGCCCGTATCAAACTCCGCCGGGCAAACAAGGTTGCCCACGTTTTCAAGCACCACGAGGTCCAAACCTGCAATGCCGAATTCGTCCAGGCCCTGCCGCGTCATGTCCGCGTCCAAATGGCACATGCCGCCGGTATGCAGCTGTATCGATTTGGCCCCGGTGGCGGCAATTCTTTCAGCATCCACCATGGCGTCGATGTCGGCTTCCATGACGCCGATTTTCATTTCGTCTTTCAGCATTTCAATAGTGCGTACCAATGTAGTGGTCTTGCCCGCGCCAGGTGAAGACATCAGATTGACCATGAAAGTCTTTGCTTCTTTCAAATATTTGCGCAGTTCATCCGCCGCCTGGTCGTTCTCAGCGAATATACTCTGCTTAACTTCAATTAATTTAATTTCCGACATAACATCAGCACCTTTAGATTTTTTACACCACCGGTCTGTTTAATCGTTTTCCCGGAACATAATGTTCTTCAGCACAAATTCTCTGCCGCCGAGGATAGTCTTATTCCGGCTCCGGCATTTCGGGCATTTGCCTTCGTTCTTCATGACATTATATAATGATTGGCACTCACGGCAGAGAGCCTGGCCGGGGACATTCTGGATCAACAGTGTTGACCCTTTAAGGATCTCTCTGCTTTCAATCACAATCGGATAGTATTTTTCAAGAAATACCGGAAGGATTCCGGAAAGCTCTCCGACTTCAACAGAAATAGATTCGATCCTTTTAACATTGTTCTCCACCGCAATTTTTTCTGCCATTTGGACCATTTCGTATAAAACGCTAATTTCATGCATAATTTTTTTTATTTCTTTTCATTTGCCAGAATTTGACCAAGTGCAGCCAGCAGATCTTCATACTGCATACCCCACGCGTCATATTCTTTCCGCAAAGTGATGGCGTCAAACTTGCAGCGGGTGGTGCACAGGCCGCATCCGATGCAGATATTTTCATCAACATAAGCGACGCCGCAGCTCAGGCAGCGGTCGGTCTCTTTCTTGACCTGTTCTTCGGTAAAGGTGGTGCGGGAGTCATGGAAAGTCTTGACAGCTTCTTCCCTGACCAGGGGACGCTGGCGCGGCACTTTATCATAGCTGCTGAGATCAGCGTTTTCCTTATCAAGATAACGGAGGTTTCTGCGGTCACGTCCCAGCACAAGACTATGGCCTTCCCAGACATAACGGTGCAGGGATTCGGCCGCTTCCTTGCCTGCCGCAATGGCGTCGATGGCAAACTTCGGACCGGAATAAGCGTCACCGCCGACAAAGACATCGGGTTCCGCGGTCTGGTAAACTTCGAAGGGAGTCGGCAGGTGGTATTCTTCGGGCTCCAGGCCGGCTGCCACAGCGGTCTTAAATGTAAGGACATCCTGAATCGGCACGGTCTTTGCCGTATTGTTGCTGTTTAGTTCAACCTTGCTGCCCTTCAGCAGGCTGCCCCATTCGATGGACTGACCGATAGCGGCAAGGACATTGTCACATGCTACAGTGGTGGTGTCGTTCTCGTCGTACTTCGGGTTGAACTGCTTGGTTTCCGGATCGATGACGGACAGACAGCGCTTGAATTCCACGCCGACGACCTTTCCGTTCTCGGTCAGGATACGCTTCGGCCCCCAGCCGTTGTTCAGGGAAATGCCCTCTGCTTCAGTGTCTTCTATTTCATCCGCGGTAGCAGGCATGTCCTCGCGGGATTCCAGGCAGTAAAGCGCAACCTCTACGGAGCCCTTGCGGACAGCGGCCCTTGCCACATCGACCGCCACATTACCGCCGCCGATAACTACGGTCTTGCCGGCCAGATCTGCCTGCCGGCTGAGATTGACCTGCTTTAAGAAATCAATTCCGGGAATAACGTTTTCAGCGTCTTCACCTTCGATACCGAGCTTGCGACTGCCCTGGGCGCCTACTGCCAGGTAGAAGCCCTTGAAGCCGGCCGTACGTAGTTCGTCCAGAGTGACATATTTACCGACTTCTGCTCCGGTAATAAACTTTACGCCCATGGCACGCAGGATATCGATTTCCGCTTCCACAATGCTTTTTTCCAGGCGGAAGGACGGAATACCAAGTGTGAGCATGCCGCCGAGCTTCTGTTCTTTTTCAAATACAGTAACATCATGGCCGAGTTCCGCCAGGTAATAAGCACAGGACAGGCCGGCAGGGCCGGAACCGACTACTGCAATCTTCTTGCCCTCGTCAAACAATTTCTTAGGGACAAAGCGGGTTTCAGCCTTCATTTCCTGCTCGGCAATGAACTTCTTGATTTCATCGATAGCTACGGGATCATCGATATCGCCGCGGGTGCAAACCTGTTCGCACTGGCGGTTGCAGATGCTGCCGCATACCGCGGGAAGCGGATTTTCCTTCTTAATCAGTTCCAGCGCCTCAAGGTACTTGCCCTGGGAAGCCAGTTTAATGTACCCCTGAACAGCAATGTGCGCCGGGCAATTTGTCTTGCAGGGAGCAGTGCCGGTTTCCGGAACAACATAATCACGTTCGGTCAGCAGGTCGGGTCTCCAGTTCTTTTCACTGTATTCAGGATTTCCCGGAACTACAGCGCCTTTGATTTCCACAGGCTTCTTTTCGCAGAGTTTCTGTCCCAGCTTAACAGCATTCTGGGGGCATACTTCCACACACTGGCCGCAGGCAACACACTTTTCTTTGTCAACACCGGCTAAATAATTTGAACAAACCATGTTCGGGGTGTTGCAGTACCAGGAAGTACGCAACGCCATGCAGGAGGACCAATGGCAGTTGCAGATAAAAGTAGACTCTTCAGGTCCATAGACATTGGTAAGTTCATGGACAAAGCCGTTTTCTTCCGCTTTTCTTAAAATGTCATAGCATTCTTCCTTAGAAATCCTTCTTGCTTTGCCGGTGCGGATACAGCTTTCGGCGAAACTGCCGAGTTCAATGCACCATTCACCTTCCAGGTCATGCCCGATTTCACCGTTCATCCGGCGGGTATGACGGCATTCACAAGGGGCGACGGCAATAGAAGGGTAGTATTTGTCAATCCAGTGGGAAACCTCTTCCAGGTCAACCTTCTTACTGTCATTTTCGATTGCCTTCTGCACCGGGAGCGCCCTTACAAGACCGGTGCCCATGGGAAAGTACTTGGAGAACCCCTTGTTCAGACCCTGAATATAGGCCGGGAAGGCCCAGGCGATCTGCGGGTACTTATCCGTACGCCAATAATCCATTGCTCCCAGTTCCATACTGCCGGGAACAAAAATAGGAAGATAAACGCGGTCCACACCTTTGTCATCAGTCATGTACTCAAGAATACCGATATGCACCATCTCGTCGATCAGTTTCGCGGTATATTCCAGAGGCTTGCCGATTCTCTCAGCGATTTGGTCGATATAGGTTGGCGTACGGAGTTCAATCTTCAGTGCGGTGTCAATCATTTCGTCGGTCAGCAGCGCGTCAAAAAAGATATATTCCGGGGATGTTTCGGTCGGATTCTGGTTCAGCACATTGATATGCGTGACCAATTTGGCAAGATTCTCTCGCAAAATTACCAACTCCTTATTAATTCTGATTTCTAATTACAGAAGGCATACTCCAGCCTTCTGTAATTACCTTAAAATAATTATATAGAGCCGGAAATTCATTTAACATATTTCCCGCAATCAAAACAAAAGCCCCTTTCTGTTTTCAAAGCACAAGACTCTATCCGGCTGGTAGATAAATTTATCTCTAAGAACGCCAAAGCACAAAAACGGGGTTGTTTTTGTGCTTTGGCGTTAATCATACATTACACATCCGGAATTATTCACTTTTAAATTATCCGAAGTAAAATAATTTAAACTAATGAAAATTGGATAAGATAGAGGGATAAATTTTATTTGTTTTTAGATCATAAAAAGCTTTAGCGCCGAAATTACTTTCGGCGCTAAAGCCTTTTGTGGTGGGAGTTGACGGGATCGAACCGCCGACATCTTGCTTGTAAGGCAAGCGCTCTCCCAGCTGAGCTAAACTCCCATATATGGTGACCCCTACGGGATTCGAACCCGTGTTACCGCCGTGAAAGGGCGGTGTCTTAGACCGCTTGACCAAGGGGCCGTATTCGGATGTCAGTCGTCTGATGTCGGATATCAGACTGTTTGTTGGAATTAGGCTTCGCCAAATTCCTCTTTTTAAACTTTCGGATGTCAGTTGTCTGATGTCGGATGTCAGACTGCTTGCTAAAACTCTGCTGTGCCTGATTCTTTTTATTCCGGCCTCTGATTTCCTCTGTTCCGATTTCCGACTTCCTGCTTCCGACTTCTGAACTGGTGGGCCCACCAGGATTCGAACCTGGAACCAGCCGGTTATGAGCCGGATGCTCTACCGTTGAGCTATGGGCCCAAAAGATGGCTCCCCGAGTAGGATTCGAACCTACAACCTACCGGTTAACAGCCGGTTGCTCTACCGTTGAGCTATCGAGGAACATCGGCACAGAGACTATTATACGATACTTTGTGTCCTCAGTCAATGACGTATTTACTGAGAATTTAGTCCAGATAATCCTTTAATTTTTTACTGCGGCTGGGGTGCCTTAGCTTGCGCAAAGTTTTGGCTTCAATCTGCCGGATCCGCTCCCGGGTGACGCCAAACTTCTGCCCCACTTCTTCCAGGGTGCGGGCGCGGCCGTCGTCGAGGCCGAAGCGCAGGCGCAGCACTCTCTGTTCACGGTCTGTCAGGGTTTTTAAAACCTCGTCCAGCTGCTCGCGCAGGAGGGTAAAAGACGCTTCCTCCGCGGGAGCCCTGGCGTCATGGTCCTCTATAAAATCACCCAGGTGGGAGTCTTCTTCCTCGCCAATCGGTGTTTCCAGAGATACAGGCTCCTGGGCAATTTTCTGTATTTCCCTGACCTTATCCTCGGATATATTCATCTCCCTGGCAATTTCATCGGGGCTCGGCTCGCGTCCCAATTCCTGCAGCAGCTGCCTCTGCACCCTGATCAGCTTGTTAATGGTTTCGACCATATGGACCGGGATCCTGATCGTCCTGGCCTGGTCGGCGATAGCCCTGGTTATGGCCTGGCGGATCCACCAGGTGGCGTAAGTGCTGAATTTATACCCCTTGCGGTAATCAAATTTTTCCACAGCTTTAATCAAGCCCAGGTTGCCTTCCTGGATCAAATCCAGAAACAGCATCCCCCTGCCCACATAGCGCTTGGCGATGCTGACCACCAGCCTCAGGTTGGCCTCAGCCAGCTTCCTTTTAGCCTCTTCGTCCTCTTCCTCCATGCGCTTGGCCAGGTCCACTTCCTCTTCCGGCGTCAGCAGGGGCACACGGCCGATTTCTTTTAAATACATGCGCACGGGATCATCAATGCCGACACCTTCAGGAACCGTAAGGTCAACTTCCGCTTCCGCTTCCGCTTCCTCCTCTGTTGTTTCCAGTGCCGCACTGTCAAGGGGCTCAAGATCGGCAGCCTCCGGGACTACTTCAATGCCCAGGGTTGCCAGTTTCTCATAAATTTCGTCTATTTGTTCAGGTGTAAGGTCGATCCCCTGAAGACTGTCCATAATTTCATTGTACGTAAGTATACCGCGCTTTTTGCCTTTCTCGATCAATTCCCTTACTCCCTCAAAAACGATATCGTCGCTCAAATGCTATCCCTCCCCTCTCTAAGGTGATTCCCGTTATTAAAATTAAATAACTTTTTATACTCGTTCAAAAAACCAGCAGCGCGATCCTGATCGCCTGCCTTCTCAGCTTCATCTATCCCTTTTAATAACACCAGTTCCCGGAGCAGGTCATTATAGATGGCGCTG
This sequence comes from Pelotomaculum propionicicum, assembly GCF_048984525.1. Taxonomy (GTDB): domain Bacteria; phylum Bacillota; class Desulfotomaculia; order Desulfotomaculales; family Pelotomaculaceae; genus Syntrophopropionicum; species Syntrophopropionicum propionicicum_A. Next base: position 84,298 of record NZ_JBMGJC010000014.1, on the reverse strand, counting down.
TTTCCCGACTTTTCCAGATCCCTTATTTCTTCCAGGATCTCTTCCCTCCGCTCCTGGCGAATACACCGGTTAATAGAGTCAATGTAGCTTTTCAATATTTTTATGGGATTTTCCCCCGGAATATCCAGTGTTAAGATATGACTTAAAAGGTTTTGGTCATCATTATCCAGTATGTTAAACAATCCTTCGGGTCGGTAACCCGGTTTATTATATAATTCAAGACAATTCTTAAAAATCCTTTGATAATTATGGTTTTTGAATGGAACTTCACCAATTTCAGACCGGATTGTTTCCGCTAAAGAAGGATCTTCCAAAACCAGACGCAAGAGTACTGATTCAGACTTCCCCCTGGCATCAAATTTTTCCTCTTTTCGTATAATAGTATGCGTGTTTTTAACAATTTTATCCGGATCTGTCCACTTTTTACTCAAATTTTCCTCAAATCTCTTTAATTCTCCCGCTACCGTCTCCCAGCTTAAATTTAGAGCACGGGTAATCTTTTTCAAACCCTCTTCTCTTTCAACCCCACCCTTTGATGCCAGGCTGGGAAACACCTGGCGCATAACCTCCAATTTTTCCGCTACCGTCCTGACATTTCCTTTGCCGGCGGCATGGCGCAGTTTGTATTCAATTAGGGAAGACGCGCGCCTGATTAACTCCTCCCAGGGTTCAACCCCGTATCGCCTTAAATAATCATCGGGGTCTTTACCGTCGGGGACGCTTACCACGCTCACCTCGCATCCGAGATCCTGCAGGATATCCAGTCCCCTGATGGTGGCCGCGACACCGGCCGCGTCAGCGTCATAAGCAATTATCACATTGCGGCTGTAGTTCATTAAAATCCGCCCGTGCTCCACGGTGAGAGCGGTGCCGAGCGAGGCTACCGTGTTTGCTGCCCCGTACTGGTGGGCGGTGATAACATCCATATAACCTTCGACAACAACAACATATCCTTTTTCTCTGATGTGCTGCCTGGCCTGGTACAGGCCGTAAAGCGTCCGGCTCTTGCTGAAAAACGCTGTTTCCGGGCTGTTCAGGTACTTTGGCAGAGTATCGTCAAGCACCCTGCCCCCAAAGCCGACCACCCGCCCGGCGGCGTCCCAGATCGGAAACATGACCCGGTTGCGAAAGCGGTCATAGGTCCGGCCGGTTTCAGCCTTGATGACAGCAAGTCCGGCCTCCACTATATCCTGCTGCTGGAAGCCTTTTTTACCCAGGTATTCGAGTAATGTCTGCCACCCGGGCAGGGCAAACCCTATTTGAAAACGTTCCAGCACCTCCGGTGAGAGCCCCCGCCCCTGCAAATAATTCCTGGCGGCGGCAGCTTCATAATGCTGTAAATTTTTAATAAAAAAATCTTTGGCCAGGTTGTTGATCTGTTTTAAGCTCTCCCGCCTGGCGTCTCTTTTATGGGCAGCCGGGCTGTCATCCGCCGGAAGGACTATCCCCGCCTGTTCAGCCAGTGTTTTTACAGCCTCAAAAAAGGTCAGTCCTTCTTTTAACATCAGGAATTTAAAAACATCGCCGCCGACATTACACCCGAAACAGTGAAAAATTTGCTTGTCGGGCGTAACAGTGAATGAAGGCGTGCGATCATCATGAAAGGGACAGGAACCGGTATAATTTTTACCCTTTTTCTTGAGCTGGACATGGCGGGATACTACATGCAAAATATCTGAACGCAGGCGGACTGTTTCGATTATCTCATCGGGTATAAAGCCCACCTAAGATCACCCTTCTTCTTCCAAAAAACCTGTATTGCTAAAATAGTTCAACAAATATTTTTATAGTCCTTCCGAATTTTTATTAATTATCTTAACGAAAAATGCATTCATTAATTGAAAGTTTCGCTATATCAATAAATTATCCTTTATTTCGATGTTTTTTAAAATAAGAGGCGGCTGCGGACCTACAATATCCACGGGAGCGGCAGGAAATAACGCTGGTATATCCGGATGGCAAAGTTGTCCGTCATGCCCGCTATATAATCGCAAACCACCCTGTCGGCGCCTTCGTCAGCGATGCGCCGGTGGTATTCAGGCGGCAGGAGTTCGTCATGTTTCATAAAATGCTTATAAAGGTGCTGGACAACATGGCATGCTTTGGTCTCTTCCCGCTTTGCCTCCGAGCCGATATAGACATTATCGAACATAAAATTCCTCAGCTTGTCGGTAGCAGCCTGGATCGCAGGGCTCATTTTTATTTCAGCGGTATCAGCGAGGTTTGTGTGGATCAGGTCAAGCACCATCGTGTTGATCCGGTCCCGGTGTTCCTTGCCGAGGACTGCCAGGCATTCAGCCGGTAGTTGGTCCGCTCTGAGTATTCCTCCCCGGATCGCGTCGTCGATATCATGGTTGATATAAGCGACCCGGTCGGCAATTTTTACGATCTGCCCCTCCAGGGTTGACGGCCTTAACGGGCCGGTATGGTTTAAAATCCCGTCCCGCACTTCCCAGGTCAGGTTAAGGCCCCGTCCCCCTTCCAGCAGCTCTACCACCCTGATGCTCTGCTCGTTATGCTTGAAACCAGGCTTAAAAACAGCGTTCAGCGCTTTTTCGCCGGCGTGGCCGAAAGGGGTATGGCCGAGGTCATGGCCCAGGGCCACCGCTTCGGCCAGGTCTTCGTTGAGCCTCAGCGCCCTGGCCACTGTGCGGGCAATCTGGGCCACTTCCAGGGTGTGGGTAAGCCTGGTGCGGTAATGGTCGCCCTCCGGTATGATAAAGACCTGTGTCTTGTGCTTGAGGCGCCGGTAGCTCTTTGAGTGTATGATCCGGTCCCGGTCGCGCTGGAAAGCGGTACGCACGCTGCATTCATCTTCGGCGGCAAGGCGGCCGCGGCTGGCGCTGCTCAAGCAGGCCCGGGGGGATAAAATCTGGCGCTCCAATTCCTCGGAACGAAGGCGGATGTCCATTTAAAGCCACCGTCCTATCCCGGATTTTAAAATGGTTAAAAAAGATTCTACCAAAAAGGACTGTTATCCTGCTGGAAATATTCTTTTTAATAAAAAGAAGAACCCCGGCAGCCGCAAAAATACACCGGGGATTATGCGTCAATTCTTTTCCGCCTCAGGAGCGATGTGGCCTCCGCCACCTCGAGGACATGCCTGGCCAGAATCCTGGAACGGGCCAGCCCGGGCAGGTCCGCCGTAGCAGGCTGCTGGGCGCAGGCGCCCTGGTGCCCCGCGTCGTCGTCCCTGTGGGCGTCGCCCACCACGATCATACCCTGGCATAACATCATGTCCTGGAGGGCGCGCAGGGTGGTTTCCTGCCCCCCGAAACGGGAGCCGCCGACAGCCAGGGCGCCGCCCGCGACATTGAGAAGATATTTTTCGCGTCTTAAAAGCCTGGTCTTATCCCAGAAGGACTTGAGCTGGGCGGACACCGTGCCGAAGTACACCGGGCTTCCCATCAGGATCCCGTCGGCCCTGCGCATCAGGTCAAACATTTCGGCCAGCCTGGTGTTTTTATAGCATCTCCCGTCACAAGGGGTGCTGCAGTACAGGCAGTAGGGGTTCTTGACATCTGCCAGCCCGTCTGTAACCTGGACCAGCCTGGTTTCAACGCCGGTCGCCTTTATTTCTTCGAGAGCGTTATTCAGCAAAAAAGCAGTGTTTCCCTCTCTGCGCGGGCTGCCGTTCAGGGCCAGGATAAACACTGGCAATCCCCCCTCCTACCGTGTTAAATAAACTTTATGCCATGCGGTTGCCTAATATGCCTTAAGGTGAGCCGGCCAGGGAAGCCCTGGCCAGGGTGAAGTATTTCGGCCCCCTGGGGCCCAGCTCGCTTAACATGAGGTCCACCGTTGATATTTTGGCGGACCCGAACACCTTGTTTGCCGCTGCCTTTTCCGCCCTGTCCAGAACATCCGAGAATCCCGCCGGAGAACGCAGCCTGGCCAATGTCAGATGAGGTGAAAATTTATTTTTTCCGGGGTCAAAACCCAGCTCCTTCAGCTCACGCTGCACCTGCCGGCTTAATTTCAACAAGGCTGCAGTGTCACCGGCGGCGCCGGCCCAAAAAACACGGGGCCTTTCCCTGGATGGAAATACGCCGACCCCGCTCAATTCAAGGGAAAAAGGCGCTATTCCCGCGGCGCCCCTGTTCAGCGCCTCAGTCACGTCTGGTACCTGCTCCTCGCTGACATTGCCCAGGAACTGCACAGTAAGGTGGAGGTTCTCAGGCTCAACCCATTTTAAATCAGCCTTGACCTTCCTTAAGTCCTGGATGAACGAGCCGACAGCTTTTTTTATTTCAAATGGGAAATTCACAGCCACAAACAGCCTCATCTGCCGCAAACGATCATCTCCTTCAGGTAACAGGGGACGGTTTTCGTGACATTAACTCCAGGGAAGAAAACCTTCTCGGGGCGTGTCTTGGGGACGGTTTTGTTGACACGATTACTATTATTAAATCTTGAAATAAAAGCGTGTCAACAGAACTGTCCTCATGACACGTTCCAGAAAAAATTCCTGCAACATAGGGACGGTTCCCGGTGTCGCATACTCTTATTTTGCAACACAGGGGACGGTTTTCGTGACACTATCTCAAGGAAAGAAACCCATCTCGGAGCGTGTCTTGGGGACGGTTTTGTTGACACGATTACTATTATTAAATCTTCAAACAAAAGCGTGTCAACAGAACTGTCCTCATGACACGTTCCAGAAAAAATTCCTGCAACATAGGGACGGTTCCCGGTGTCGCATTTCTTTCACTCTTTTTTTGTGCGACATAGGGGACGGTTCCCGGTGTCGCATTCCTTAATTTTTTGCGACAGTTGAGAACCGTACAGCCGCCGCAAGGGAGACCTTAGAAAGGTCTCCCTTATTATTTACTGCTAAAGCGTGCTGTAGTCCTGCCTGGCGGAGCGGTCGGACCTGACCTTGGTCTGGGCGGCGGCCAGCCTGGCTATGGGCACCCTGAAGGGTGAACAGCTGACAAAATCCAGGCCTATGCTGTGGCAGAACTCGATCGAACTGGGCTCCCCGCCGTGCTCGCCGCAGATCCCGATCAGCAGGTCGGGTTTGGTCCGGCGGCCCAACTCCACCGCCATCTTCATCAGCTTGCCGACACCCTTGCGGTCAAGCACCATAAAGGGATTGTCAGCCAGTATTTTTTGGTCGAGGTAAGCCCGCATAAACTTGCCTTCCGCGTCGTCCCTGGAAAAACCCAGGGTTGTCTGGGTCAGGTCGTTGGTGCCGAAAGAGAAGAAATCCGCTTCCAAAGCCACTTCATCAGCCAGCAGGGCCGCCCTGGGAATCTCGATCATGGTCCCCACGGTATAATGGAAGTCAATACCGGAGTCTTTCTTAACCTCACTGGCTACCCTGTCAACCAGTTCACGAAGGTAGGCCAGCTCTTTCACCTCGATAACCAGGGGTATCTCCACTTCCGGGATCGGGTTCAGGCCTTCTTCAACCAGCCTGGCCGTCGCCTGGAAAATGGCCCTGGCCTGCATCGCGTAAATTTCCGGGAAGGTGAGCCCCAGCCGGCAGCCGCGGTGGCCCAGCATGGGGTTGTGTTCAGAAAGAGACCTGACCTTGCGCAGGAGTTCTTCCCTTTCCCTGATTTCCGTTTTATCGCCGCCGGTCAGCTTCAGCCGCGTAATCTCCACCATCAGTTCCTCGGCGTCCGGCAGGAACTCGTGCAGCGGCGGGTCCAGGAGCCTGATGGTTACCGGCAAGCCGTCCATGGCTTTTAAAATCCCGTAAAAGTCATCCCGCTGCATGGGCAGCAGTTTATTAACAGCTTCTTCCCTCTCTCTGAGGGTGCCTGACAGGATCATCTCCTGCACAACCGGCAGCCGGTCCTGGGCCATAAACATATGCTCAGTCCGGGTCAGGCCGATGCCGGCGGCGCCAAAGCCCCTCGCTTTGGCGGCGTCCTCCGGGTTATCCGCGTTTGCTCTCACTCCGAGCGAGCGGATTTGGTCCGCCCATTCCAGCAGCTGCTGAAACTCCGCGGATAATCCAGGGTCAATCATCGGCACGGTGCCGGTGATGACATTTCCTGTGGAGCCGTCAATGGAAATGATATCGCCCTGCTTTATAACCAGGTTGCCGACTTTGAGCTCGTTTTTGTCGTAGTCGATCTGGAGGGCTTCACACCCGCATACGCACGGCTTGCCCATTCCCCTCGCCACCACCGCGGCGTGGCTGGTCATACCGCCTCTTGAGGTAAGTATGCCCTGGGCGTACAGTATCCCGTGAATATCGTCCGGGGTTGTTTCCGTGCGGACCAGGACCAGTTTTTTGCCTTCCTGGCCCAGCTTCTCCGCCAGGTCCGCGTCAAAAACGACCATGCCGGAAGCGGCGCCCGGGGAGGCAGGCAGCCCCCTGGCCACGATGTTGAGCCTGGCCTCGGGGTCAATGCGCCGGTGCAGGAGGTGGTCAAGCTGTGCCGGCTCGATCCTTAATACAGCTTCCTCCCTGGTGATAAGTCCCTCGTTCACCATGTCCACGGCTACCTTTATCGCCGCCTGGGCGGTCCTTTTGCCGTTCCTGGTCTGCAGTATCCACAACTTGCCGCGCTCGACGGTAAACTCTATATCCTGCATGTCGCGGTAGTGGTTTTCCAGACGCCTGCATATTTCCTCGAACTGGCTGTATATGACAGGCATTTCCTTCTGCAGGGACGCTATGGGCTGCGGTGTCCGGATGCCGGCCACCACGTCCTCGCCCTGGGCGTTAATCAGGTATTCACCGTAAAGCTTTTTCTCTCCGGTGGAAGGGTTGCGGGTAAAGGCCACGCCGGTGCCGCTGTCGTTGCTCATATTGCCGAACACCATGGCCTGTATGTTCACAGCTGTGCCCAGCTCGTCCGGGATCTTATTAATCCTGCGGTAAACAACGGCGCGATCGTTATTCCAGGAATTGAAAACGGCGTAGATGGACATGAAGAGCTGCTTCATGGGGTCCTGTGGGAAGTCGTCTCCCGTTTCCCTCTTTATAAGCTTTTTATACTCTTCAATTACCTCCCGCCATTCCCCGCCCGAGAGCTGGTTGTCAAAATTAACCTGGGCCTTTAGTTTTTGCCGGTCCAGGATCCGTTCAAACTTACTGTGATCAATGCCCATGACCACGTCGCCGAACATAGTTATAAAACGGCGGTAGCAGTCCAGGGCGAAGCGCTCGTTTACGGTGTTTTCGGCCAGAGCGCCCACTGTAATATCATTCAAGCCGAGGTTCAGCACGGTGTCCATCATGCCGGGCATTGAAACGGGCGCGCCCGAGCGCACGGAAACAAGCAGGGGGTTGGCTTTGTCGCCGAATTTTTTCCCCAGGCTGCTTTCGAGGATCTTGATTTTATCTTTGACCTGCTCTTCCAGGCCCTCGGGGAACTTTTGCCCCGAAGCGGAAAATTCTTTGCAGGCCCCGGTTGTAATAATAATGCCGGGGGGTACGGGAAGGCCGATGTTGGTCATTTCAGCAAGGTTCGCGCCTTTACCCCCCAGCAGGTTTTTCATTCCGGCTCCCCCTTCTTCGAAGAGGTAGACGTATTTATCTGCCATGCCTTTCACCCCTGTAGTAAATCTCCATAACCCTGGTTGCGGTCTCTTCTATTGCCTTATTGGTCACGTCGATAATGGGGCAGCCTGCTTTCTTCATAATGCCCTCGGCGTATTCAAGCTCTTTCAGTATCCGTTCCATGCTGGCATAGTCGGCGTTAGAGGTCAGGCCAAGGGTATTCAGCCTTTCCCTGCGGATTTCATGCAGGTGCTTGGGCTTGATGGTCAGGCCGATCAGTTTATAAGATTGCAGCTGAAAAATTTCTTTGGGCGGGGCCACTTCCGGGACTAGCGGCACGTTGGCCACCTTTATCCGCTTGTGGGCCAGGTACATGCAGAGCGGAGTTTTGGATGTGCGGGACACACCGATAACGACCAGGTCGGCCCGGATAATTCCCCTCGGGTTCTTGCCGTCGTCATACTTGACGGCAAACTCGATCGCCTCGACCTTGCGAAAATACTCGTCGTCCATCCGCCTGACCAGACCGGGCTCCAGCTTCGGCTGGCGGTGGATAACAGCTGACAGAGCATCGAGCATCGGCGTCATAATATCCACTGTCGGAATGCCGCATTTTTCCGCCTCGTGGATCAGGACGTCCCTTAATTCCGGAATGACCAGGGTGTAAGCGATAAGGCTGTTGAAGTGGCTGGCTTCTTCCACAATCTCAGGTATCTCGTTGGGATCATTGACATAAGGCACCCGGCGTATATCCACGCTGCCGTGATTAAACTGGCTTGCCGCGGCCAGGGCCACCAGCTCCGCGGTTTCACCCACGGAATCGGACACGATGTAAATTACAGTTTTATCAGAAATGTTGGACACCCCCTTAATACCCTTCTCCCAGTTCAACAAAAAGCCGGGTAATATTGGTTTTGCTCAAACGTCCCACTACCTCCAGCCCTTCGCTTCCATCTGCAAGGCTAACCTTGCGCACCACGGGCAGGGCGTCGACTTCATGGGCCATTATTTTTTTAGCGGCCAGCCATACCGTTTCTTCCGGCGTCGTGAGGACCAGGTTGGGCATCCTGGTCATAACCACCTTGACAGGAAGTTTTTGAATATCATGCCCGCCAAGGGTCGTTTTCAGAAGGTCCTTGCGGGATATTACCCCTTCCAGCAGGCCTCCTTCCTTAACCACAAAAAGAGTGCCCACATCCTCGATAAACATGGTGACCACCGCGTCGTAGACGAAGCACTTTTCACTGACAACTATCGGGACTGACTTGACACTGTCGACCAAAACGCTATTCAGTTTTTCTGCAACAACCCTGTAACGGGACTTTCCGCTGTGGAAGTACCCTACCCTTGGACGGGCCTCGAGCAGTCCTGACATTGTCAGTATAGCCAGGTCGGGCCTGAGCGTGGCTCTGGTCAGGGTTAGCATCTCGGCGATGCGCTCGCCGGTGATTGGACCGTAGTTGCTGACGATCTCAAGGATATTTTCCTGCCGCTTCGTAAGCTTCAAATCCATCGCTCCTTGTAGAGCATATATGACATACTAATTTGTTTTAACACATATATAATATATATTAATTTCCGGATAATTTCCATCCCTTTTTAGTTGAAAAATTAATTTCCATGTTACCGCAAAATCGTGTCAAGGGGACGGTTCAATCGTGTCAAGGGGACGGTTCTCTTGACACGATCGTGTCACGGGGACGGTTCTTTTGACACGATCGCGTCAAGGGGGACGGTTCGAGGCTGCTAAAAAAGTACCCTTTTTAGGTCGCCTCGGCTTGTCCCCTAATCAAATAATCCCGATTAATCAGCAACATACAGTATTGCAACCTAAAAACAAGCGTATACAAACCCTTTGAGGCGGATACCATTCTGGCTATCCGCTTCAAATTTACCGCCAGGGCCGTTAGTTTGGCCTGAATGCGGACACTTTTCAGACCGTAGCCTTTGGCCCGGTTCAATCCATGGGTTGTCGCATTTTAAAAAATCAAAAACCTGCCACTGAAACAGAAAGGCAGATACCTTACCCCAAATCTACTAGCGTGTAACAGAAATAAGCGTTACTGGCAAATGTGCGATAACGTTGTATGAAGAAAACGGTACAGGAGATACAGTCCCCCTGACACGTAATTGCGACAGTGAGAACCGTCCCCACTGTCGCGGATGAACTGGATACATTTCCTGTAAGCGTTAATTTGAGAGTCTGAATTAAAAGTATAAGAGACGGGAATTCAGGTGCGGCTTCAGCCGTTAGCGGAATGAGACACATCATTTTAGGTACGGGTACACACCTCTGTCCGGTGCCTGCTTGAGGGCTGATGTATGTAACCCATTGTATGGCCGGATAAATCCGGCCATACATAACAAGAGATTTTCCTTAGTTCAAATTGCGACAGCGAGAACCGTCCCTACTGTCGCGGTCCGAAAGCGTGTCAAGAGAACCGTCCCCTTGACACGGTTACCGTCCCCTTGACACGTTGTGCTTTACGCGGTTACTACGATTTTGCTCAGGTCGGCCACCTGTTTCACTAGAGCGGCCAGGTTGGCCAGCATCGCCAGGCGGTTGTCCCGCACTTTCTCGTCGTCCACCATGACCATCACGGAGGTGAAGAATTTATCGAGCGGCGCCTGGAGGGTCGCGATAGCTCCGAGCAGGCCGCGGTAGTCCTGCTGATCAAGATATGCTTTGGCCCGAGCCTCCACTTCCGACAAAAGCTTGTAGAGGGACTTCTCGGAGAAGTCTTCCAGTAACTCCGGTTCAACATGCAGGGTGTCGGCGTTTTTAGAAAGATTGTTGGCCCGGATGAAAGCTGTTAGCAAATCAGCGAAATCAGGTTCCTGGCGGAATTCAGCCAGGGCGTTTGCCCGCAGAAGGACATCGTATAAATTATCGTAGCCGGTGGTGAGCACCGCGTCCACGGTGTCATAAGAAAAGCCCCGGTCATCCAGGATCCCTTTAATTCTCTGCTTGAAAAATTCAGTGACTTCTTCTATGACCTCATTCATGGAAAGTACCAGCAGGACTTTCCCCTCGTAGCAGGAGTAGGCTGTCTCAATCAGTTTTTTCAGGGAAAGAGCCGCCCCGGTTTCCAGGATAATATTGCTTATGCCCAGGGCCTGCCGCCTGAGCGCGTACGGGTCCTGGGAACCTGTCGGCTGGATGCCGATAGCGAAACATCCCACAATAGTGTCTATCTTGTCTGATATGCTGAGTATTTTTCCAGGCAAGGTATCCGGCAGCCGGTCGCCGGCAAAACGCGGCAGGTAGTGTTCAAAAATAGCCTCCGCCACCGCGTCGCTTTCGCCCGAGCGCACCGCGTACTCCCGGCCCATGTAACCCTGCAGTTCCGGAAATTCATAGACCATGTTCGTGACCAGGTCAGCCTTGGCGAGAATGGACGCGCGCTGGGCGGTTTCTTTGTCCTCATCGCCCGCCCCCAGTTCCTCAGCCAGGTAAGCGGCTATTTCACCCACCCGGACTGTTTTGTCGTAAACCGTGCCAAGGCTCTCCTGGAAAACAATTTTCTTGAGCTCAGGCACTTTCCCGGCTAAGGGTGACTTTATGTCTTCCTGGTAAAAGAAGTTGGCGTCAGCCAGGCGGGCTCTCAGCACCTTCTCGTTTCCCGCCCTGACAATATCGAGGTGATCGGCGGCGCCGTTTTTTACGGCAATGAATTTTGCCAGGAGGCTGCCTTCAGCGTCCACCACGGGGAAATAGCGCTGGTGCTCCCTCATGGGAGTAACCAGCACCTCTTTGGGCAGCTTTAAGTAATCAGGGCTGAATTCACCCATCAGGGCTGTGGGGTACTCAACCAGGTTGTTTACTTCATTCAGGAGATCTTCGTCCTCTTCCACAAAACCGCCCACGGAACTTGCCAGCCTGCACACCTGCCGCCAGATCTCGTCCCTGCGCTCCTTCACATCCACCATGACATGGTTCTTCCTCATTGTCCCGATGTATTGTGCCGGCTCGCCCAGCTCAAGGGGTTCTTTGCTCAGGAAACGGTGGCCGTATGTAGTCCTGCCGGCTTTCAGCCCGGCAAATTCAAACTCCACTATGTCCTTACCAAACAGAGATACTATCCAGCGGATCGGCCTGGCAAAACGGAACTCCAGGTCGCGCCAGCGCATCGGCTTGGGAAAATGCAGCCCTGTAATCAGGCCGGGAACTATCGCCGGGAGGACTTCCATGGCCGGACGGCCCGCTTCTCTTCTCACGGCAAAGACATAATCCACATGGCCGACCGGTTTTTGCACCAGGTCGGGAACCTTTACTCCCTGGCTGGCGGCAAAGCCTTCGGCCGCCCTGGTCGGGACTCCGTCCTTGTACGCGACCTTTACGGCCGGTCCCTTCACTTCCATTTCCAGGGGCTCCTGGCTGACGGCCACTCCCTCCACCAACAGCGCGATGCGCCGCGGGCTGCCGCAGGCAGTCATGTTTTTAAAAGCAAGGCGATGCTCCTTCAAGGCCGCCGCGGCCAATTCCTTAAGCTCAGCCAGGGCCGGATCGAGAAACCTGGCCGGCATTTCTTCCACACCAATTTCAAGTAAAAAATCCCTGCTGCTGTCACCCATGCTTTTACGCCTCCTTCCTCTTCAACAGCGGGTAGCCCATGGCTTCACGCTGCTCGACATAGGCCTGGGCGCACAGCCTGGCCATGTTCCGCACCCTGGCGATAAAACCTGTGCGCTCAGTTACGCTTATAGCGCCGCGCGCATCCAGGAGGTTAAAAGCATGCGAGCATTTAAGCACGTAGTCGTAAGCCGGCAGGATAAAACCTTTTCCGATAACGCTCTGCGCTTCTTTCTCGTATAAATCAAAGAGCTTGAACAGCATACCGGTATCCGCCAGTTCAAAGTTATAGTGGGAATGCTCCACCTCGCCCTTGTGGTGGACGTCGCCGTAGGTAATCCCGTCCACCCAGGTGATGTCATAAACGTTGTCGACTCCCTGGATAAACATGGCTATCCGCTCCAGGCCGTAGGTTATTTCCGCGCAAACCGGCCGGCAGTCAATGCCGCCGCACTGCTGGAAATAAGTGAACTGGGTTATCTCCATGCCGTCCAGCCAGACTTCCCAGCCCAGCCCCCAGGCGCCCAGGGTGGGGGATTCCCAGTTGTCCTCGACAAAGCGGATATCGTGCTCGTCCGGGTCAATTCCGATCGCCTTCAGGCTGTCCAGGTAGACCTCCAGCACGTCGTCCGGCGAGGGCTTTAAAATCACCTGGTACTGGTAGTAATGCTGCAGCCTGTTGGGGTTTTCCCCGTAGCGGCCGTCGGTGGGGCGGCGCGACGGCTCAACATATCCCACCCGCCACGGCTCCGGGCCCAGCGCCCGTAAAAAAGTCGCCGGGTTCATGGTGCCGGCTCCTTTTTCCACATCGTAAGGCTGCTGGATGATACAGTTTTGTGCGGACCAAAAACTGTTCAGCTTTAGGATGAGTTCCTGAAAATTCATGTCCTGCCTCCTTGTATCCAAATGTTATTAAACAATAACTAAAAAACTCCCCTGCCCCGGTATTGCTACCAGGGACGGGAGTTTTTCCCGCGGTTCCACCCTGTTTGGCTTTGTCCTCCGCCGCGGCTCCAGATACCGGACATTAGAAAAAGCCCACTTTTTCATGCGCAAGCTTTACTAACCAAACCAGCCGTCATCGTGGTTTTCTTCCCACGTCCCACGACTCACGACCCACGACTGAATCTGGTGTTCCTCTCGCAGCTCGGAAACGCCTTTCACCGGCATTGTTTGCCCTCTCTCACCACCAGCGGGCTCTCTTCGAAACAACCGTCCGGCTACCTTTTCCTCATCGCCCATTTATTTTTTTACCAATTTATCAAATTAACGGTTTAAAGTCAATGCCCTTGGGACGTTAAATATCTTCTTCCTCATCTGCGGGGCAGTTTTCGGCGCCCTCACCGGGCTTGCGTTCAAATTCCAGGGTATATTTTTTCGCCATGGCCGCAGTCGCGCCCAGCGCTCCAACCAACGCAATTTCGCTGCTGGCAAGCGCCCCGAGGATCCCCAGCGCGCCCAGGGAAGCGGGGACTTCAAAAACCACCCTGTCCCCCTGCTTAATTTTAATCCGGTAATCACGCCCCTTATGCAGAAACCCTTTTACCCGCCCCAGCACGTCTTGGCCCTTATCTTGAAAGTATTCGCCAAAATCGCTTTCTCTCTTTTCTAGGTCAATCAGCGCCTGGACTACATCTCCGCCTGCCGCGTCGAGGGCTTCTTTCGCTTCTTTATAGCTGATGTCCAGGCGGGCCCTCAGTATGTCGATTTTCTCCAGCTCACTGGTCATTTATATCCCCCTTCCTTGGTATTATTTACTCCCGGCGGGCAAATTTTTATACATCCTCAAGGCTCTTCGGCAAACCGGTTTATAAAGGAAGCTGACTTCAGGTCCCGCTCCAGGTAATATTTCAGGTAATCGTATAACAAAGTTTTAATCCGCTTTCTGTCGGCAGGGCTGATTTTAAGCTGGCGCAGCCTGTCCTGGGGCCAGTTTAAAAGCGCCTTCAACGTCTCCACCATACCCCTGCTGACGGGAACAGCCCGCGGGTCACCGGCGCCGCATGCCTCGCACAGCACTCCGCCGGTCTCAGCGCTGAAAAAAAGACTTCCGGCCGGAGGTTCCCCGCAGTGCGCGCAGGCCTCAAGCACGGGCAGGTAGCCCATCAGCCCGGCGGCCTTAAGCTCAAAGGAGCGGGTTAGTATTTCAGCCTCCCTCTCTTTCATCAGGCGCATTGTCTCCAGGAGCAGGCGGAAGAGCGGTTCGTTTTGTTCTCCTTCCGGTATGAGGCATTGGACCAGTTCGGCCAGGTAGCTCGCATAGCTGATTATCCCCAGGTCGGCCCTGAGAAAGGGAAACATCTCAATCCCTTCACACTGGCTGACAGAGTCGAGTTCCCTGCCCCGGTGGATTAGAAATTTGGTATAGGTGAAAGGCTGCACGGAGCCGCGTTTCCTGCTGGACGGTTTAGTCACTCCATGGGCCATGACCTTCATCTTGCCGTGTTCCCGCGAAAAAATGACCAGCAGCTTGTCACCGTTGCCGCACTCTATAGACCTCAGTACAATCGCGTCGACTTTATACAGTTTCATAATGCCCGCCCGTGTTCAATATTTTTCGGGGTGGAAAAAAATCTTAAAATATATATAATGTTCTTATAATAATGACACTATAACAAATATATTTACTCTTTCCAGCTAAATGCTAAAAATAGTTGTCAATTATAAATTTCACCTGGGAGTTGACAGTTTTGAGGATAGTAGTCGGCATAACCGGGGCTTCAGGCGCGGTGTATGGTATAACCATCCTGGAATATTTAAAACTCCGGCAGATCGAGACCCACCTGATCATAAGCCGCTGGGCTGAGCAGACAATTACACTGGAGACCGGTTACCGGCCCGAACAGGTAGCGGCGCTGGCTTATCGCTGTTACGCGGCTGATGACATGGCAGCGGCAGTTTCCAGCGGCTCCTTCGTCCACAGCGGCATGGTCATTGCCCCGTGCAGCATGAAAACACTGGCGTCCATAGCGTGCGGCTTCTCCGACAGCCTTATCGCCAGGGCTGCTGACGTAACCATCAAGGAAGGCAAAAAACTTGTCTTAATGCCGAGGGAAACACCGCTCAGCGCGATCCACCTGGAGAACATGCTCAAACTGGCCAGGATTGGAGTGGCGATTATGCCGCCGGTGCCGGCTTTTTACAACCGCCCCGCGGCGGTGGACGATATAGTGAAGCAATCGGCCGGCCGGGCCCTGGACCTGCTGGGCATCGAGAACGACCTTCTCCGGCGCTGGGGCAGATGACAAGCCGAATCTTTCACAGGATTAACAAGATTATAAAGATTAACAAGATTAATATTAGATTTATTTATATATTCACACCGGATTAACAAGAATATTAAAATTTATGATATAAAACTTCAATGAGCTAACGGTATAATCATTTTTTATAGTACAAATGCCTTTAGTACGTCACTCCTCACCCCTGTAGCCAAAACTCCACAGCTGGTCTTCCTTATTTCGCCAGCCCGGCTTGACTTTTACCCACAACTCGAGAAATATCTTTGAGCCAAGCAAGCCTTCCATCTCTTCCCGCGCCAGCTGGCCTACTTTTTTCAGCACTTGGCCGCCCTTCCCAATGAGGATGCCTTTCTGAGACTCTCTTTCCGTATAAATTACCGCGCGGACGGCCACCACGTCGTTGGGCCGCGTTTTAATCTCTTCAATCACCACCGCCACCGAGTGGGGAATTTCCTGGCTGGTGAGCTGCAGCACCTTCTCCCTGATCAGCTCAGCCATGATGAAGGTCTCCGGGCGATCGGTAACAATATCGTCCGGGTAATATTTCGGCCCGGGCGGCAGGTAACCTTCGAGCGTTTCGAGCAGGCTGGGCAGGTTCTCCCCTGTCAGCGCCGACACCGGCACGATCTCAGAAAAATTGTAGAGCTTGCTGTACTGTTCAATCAGGGGGAGCAGTTCCTCCCGCCTGACCAGGTCGATCTTGTTGATTACCAGCAGAACCGGGGTCTTGATATCCTGGAACTTTTTAATAATGAAACTGTCACCCGGCCCGGGCGGTTGGTCAGCCTCGACTAAAAACAGGATCGCGTCGACCTCTCGCAGGGTCTGCAGCGCCACCTGCACCAGTTGTTCGCCTAGCCTGTGCCTGGGTTTGTGGACGCCTGGAGTGTCCAAAAAAATAACCTGGGATCCCTCCCGGTTAAAAACGAACAGTATCTTATTCCTGGTAGTCTGCGGCTTATCTGACATGATAGCCACTTTCCGGCCGGCAATTTTGTTCAAAAGGCTGGATTTACCGACGTTGGTCCTACCGATCAGGGTCACGAAACCGGACTTAAAACCTTCTTTTTTAGACAAACGAGACCACCTTTTCGCTCAATAGTTGTAGGGTCGGCTTTAGCCGACCACGCGCGCGTGTCAAGGGGACGGTTCTTTTGACACGATCGTGTCAAGAGAACCGTCCCCTTGACACGCTGTCGCCTTTGCCGTTCAGCGGTTGACCGGCTCGATCAGTTTAGTCACTGTTCTCTCGACCTCCGGACAGTCTCCCGCCTGATTTGGCTCTTTTAATCTAAACGTGTCCGGCAGCAGCTCGTCCACAGTCTTCATGACATATTGTCCCTCATTGTTGGCCATATAAACCTTAATATTCGCCCCGAACTCCGCCAGCGCCTGGCGGCAGGCGCCGCATGGGGGGCAGAATTCGCTTGTGCCGACCGTTATGGCGATAGCTTCAAAGAACCGTTCATTGTTGGAAACAGCCTTGAAAAGGGCGACCCGCTCGGCGCAGCAGGTCAACCCGTATGACGCGTTTTCAATATTGCAGCCGGTGTAGTAACGGGCTTCTTTTGTCAGGATGGCGGCGCCGACCCTGAAATTCGAGTAGGGCGCGTATGCTCTTTCCCTGGCCGCGGTCGCGGCGTTGATCAGTTTCTCAATAGGAAAAATCACTTTGTATACCCACCTTATTCATGTCTAGCAATGCTTGCCTACAGAAACGTCCCTCTCTTACAGGACAGGCATACCGATCGGGGACATTCCTCGGCCCAAAAGCAGGCTCTAAATAGAGGTGTGTCCCCATTCATCTGTACAAGGGGACGGTTCTCTTGACACGTTTTCCGTTTTCTTGCTCTGGATCGTGTCAGAAGAACCGTCCCCTTGACACGATCGTGTCAGAAGAACCGTCCCCTTGACACGGTTTTGTCACCAGCCGGCCAGGGCAAATACCGCCATAGTGACCAGTATGCCCAGGAGCGCGCCGGTAATAACCTCAAACATTGTGTGCACCTCGGCGTCAAGCCTGCTGTGGGCCACCAGCAGGGCCATGACTAAAGAAACCGTGGCCACGATGATATTGCCTGTCAGCAGGGTTAACGCGGTCGCCCCGCCGAAAGCCACGGCCGTATGCCCGCTGGGCAGGCCTCCCCTGACAAAAGTCCCTTTGCTGGTAAAAGCCTTGCCCACACCCACGGCCAATACGACAATAACCAGGGCAATCAGGGTCACGTTAAGCGGCGTTTCTTTTATCTTAGGCGCGAGGTAAAAAGAATAACCCTCCAGCCGCGGGAAGATTATGATATAGGCAACCACAATTGAGTTCAGCGCAGCCAAAAGGACCGCGCCGGCCGCTACGTTTTTGGCCGTCCGCGCCAGGGGGTGAAAATCCTGTACGTAAAGGTCTACCACAGCCTCAATCGCCGTGTTGAACAATTCCGCCATGATCACAAGGGTGATCGCAAAGAATATTATTAAAAATTCACGGGAACTGATCCTGAGGTAAACTGACAGTCCTAAAACCAGGAGGGCCGCGGCCATGTGAATTTTCATGTTGCGCTGTGATTGAATTGAATGGACTATTCCGGCCGCCGCATAGTTAAAACTGTTCAAAAACTTACGCAGGCTCATGGGCACCCTTACCTCGCATCAACGGATAAATCCAAAATGGTCTCATATTTACTTCGCTCCCCGAAAATCCAGGGCGGCGATTATTTCCTCTTCCTTCAGGCGCATTATTTTTCGTTTATCTTCATCAATATGGTCGTACCCGAGCAGGTGCAAGACCCCGTGTATGGTCAGGTAGGCCGCTTCGCGCAGAAAACTGTGGCCGTATTCTTTGGCCTGCCGCCCGACAGCCTGCAGGGAAATCACCACGTCGCCCAGGATTGTTTCTTCTTCCCCGCCGGCCATGGGAATTCCTTCCATCATGGCAAAGGAAAGCACGTCCGTAGGGCTGTCCACGCCCCGGTACTGGTGGTTCAACTTATGGATGTAGTCGTCGTCGACAAAAACCAGGCCCACTTCAGCATCCCCGCCATATCCGGCGGCGCTTAAAACTTTACCTGCCGCGTCAGCCAGAAAAGCGGCCGTGTTATCGTCAACTGCCGTTTTTTCCTGCAAGTTGTTTACGAGAACCGCCATTCGTATTTCTCCTTTCAATTTCCTGGGACATCTCCGGGTATTCCACCCGGCTGTGGAAGATCCCCGACAGGACCCGGACAAAAGCGCTGGCAATAACATTGAGATCTTTAAAAGTAAGGTCGCACTCCTCCAGCTGGCCGTCGTTTAGCTTGTCCTTGATTATTTTCCTGACCAGCCCCTCAACCCGACCCTGGGTCGCGTTTTGCAGGGAACGGACCGCCGCCTCAACCGAATCCGCCAGCATCACTATCGCCGCTTCCCTGGTCCTCGGCTTGGGCCCTTCGTACCGGAATTCTTCCTCGGTGACAGTCTCGTTCCGGTCGTTTTCCAGGGCCTTGTGGTAAAAATATGATACCAGGCTGGTGCCGTGGTGCTGTTCAATTATATCGATGATGCCCTGGGGCAGTTTATGTTCCCTGGCCATCTCCACCCCGTCCTTAACGTGAGACGTCAGGATCAGCGTGCTGAGCGAAGGGGTTATTTTATCATGCGGGTTATCCGCGGTCATCTGGTTCTCGATAAAGAAATAGGGCCTCTTGCTCTTTCCGATGTCATGATAATACGCTCCCACCCGGACCATAAGAGAATCGCCCCCCAGCGCGTCCGTGGCTGATTCGGCCAGGTTCCCCACGATAATGCTGTGGTGGTAGGTCCCCGGGGCTTCCGTCAGGAGCCTCTTTAACAGGGCGTTGTTCGGATTTGATATTTCCAGCAGCCGCACAGGCGAAGTAATATGAAATGTATTTTCCAGAAACGGCAGGGATCCGTTGGTCAGGATCGACGACAAAATGCCGTTGAGCACGCCGAGGGCAAGGCTGGTCGAGAGCAGGAGCGCCAGGGGACTCCCGTTCACGAGCCCCACTATGAATATTGCCACCACGTTGGCGCCGCTGGTGTAAAAACCCGCGCGCACGAGGTCGCCCCGCTGGCTGAGTTTGGAAACGCTGTAAACACCGGCTATGCCGCCAATAAGCCCCACCAAACCGAAACGCAGCTGGTTTTCGGTCATAACCCCCAGCAACAGGCTCAACACCGCCACCATGAGCACGGCCAGCCTTGAATCAAGCAGTATTGATATCAGCATCCCGGCCGCGGCAACCGGCACCATATAGCCGAACTGGGCGCCGAACTCAGGCCACTGGGTAACATTAATAGCGATAATTGCTTTCCCAACACCCATCACGACCAGGACAATAATCCCGAGCAGGTAAAGGTGGCCCGCATGTTCATATATTTCCCGGTTTTGCTGGTAAAGATAAATCAGGGCGGCAGTCATCAGCATGGCCACAAGCAAAAAAATGCCCAGCACGGAAGTCAGGGGTGGTTTCTCCCTTATTAAACCAAGCGCCTGGAGCTTGACATACTGCTCCTCAGTGACGATCTCACCTTCCCCGATCAGCTTCTCGCCTTCCTTTACGGAGATCATGGTGGGGAGTACTGAAGCCATTGCCTGTTCCTGCTTCTGCTGTGTCATTTCATAGTTAACAAACGTATTGGGACGTAAAAAGCGGCCTACGACCCCCTTGGAAAAACTGTCATAAGGACCGGCCAGTCCAAGCCCTTCGACTTGGTCATATAAAGTTTTCTTGGCCTCTTCCAGGCGGTCCTGGACAACCCCGCCCCTGCTGTCCATGATGTTCCCGACCAGGTTGTTCACTGAGTTTTCCACGGCCTGACTGTCTTTCGACTCGAAATCAGCAAGGCCAGTTATATCTGCTTCCGGTATTACAAAAGGCAGGGCCGCTTTGAGTTTGGTGGTTTTACCGGCGGCGTCCAGGCTGTTGTCGCCCTGGATATCACGCACCCTGGCGAAAAGGTCTGATATATCTTTCTGTACCGCGATACTCACCTGCGGGTCCTTTGAATAAACCTTTTCAACCTTTTCCGCGGCGAGGCGCCGCTGTTCAGAGGTCTTTTCCTTGTCCTCAAATACAAGGTTTTTCTGCGCCTTAAATGTTTTGGGCGATACCTGGCCGACCACCACACTGGAATTCTCCGGCACGAACTGGATGGCCATGATCAGTGTAAACAGAAGCAAAAACAAAACCGCCGCACTGCCCCGCCGCACTTTGCGCTGCTTTATTAAAAAGGACAGGACGGCTGATAATCTATTCTTTAACTCGCTGATAGCAAGCATGGTTCACTCCCCTAAAGTCGCCTTTACAGTGCCTCATTTCTCTTTTTCGTAGGCATTAATGATCTCTTCGACCAGCGGGTGCCTGACAATATCCTCCCCGGTCATGGTATGGATACCCAGCCCCGCGATATCTTTTAACACGTTAAGCGCGTTGATAAGCCCCGACACCTGCCCCCGGGGCAGGTCGATCTGGGTGATATCACCCGTAATGATCGCTTTCGAGCCAAAACCGAGCCTGGTCAGAAACATCTTCATCTGTTCCGGGGTGGTGTTTTGCGCCTCGTCCAGGATGATAAACGAGTCTTCCAGTGTCCTGCCCCGCATATAAGCCAGGGGGGCGATCTCTATTATGTTTTTTTCCAGGTATTTTTGCGTGTTCTCCAATCCCAGGATATCATAAAGGCTGTCGTACAGCGGCCTGAGATAGGGATCGATCTTCTCCTGCAGGTCGCCGGGCAAAAAGCCCAGTTTCTCCCCTGCTTCCACCGCGGGGCGGGTCAGCACCAGGCGGCTTACGTCCTTGTTGCGCAGAGCTTTTATGGCCATAGCCACGGCAAGGTAAGTTTTACCCGTCCCGGCCGGCCCGATGGCAAAAACCACGTCGTTTCTTTTTATGGCATTGATATATTTTTGCTGTCCTTTTGTTTTTAACTTAATTTGTTTGCCGCGGGGTGTAGTCATAACTACTTCCGCCGCCAGGCTTCCAAGTGAGTCCTTTACCCCGCTCACCGCGGCCCTGATCGCGTAGCTGACCTCGTGGGCCGTCAGACGGTTCCCCGCCCGGTAATACTTTTGCAGCTGGTTCAGCACTTCAACCGCCTGTTCTACTTTCTCCCTGTCGCCGCTGATTACCAGTTCCTGGCCGCGGGCCACAAACCTGACTCCGAGGGTCTTCTCGATATGTGACAGGTGCTCGTCGTTCCGGCCGAATATTTCAGCCGCCGCGCCTATGTCATCCAGTTCAACCCTCGCATCATACTTTTCCGCCAATATCAGATTGTACCTCCTTAAATTTAAGCAGTACTAAAAACACAACTGAATAAACAACTTGTATATCAGGCTTCCTTTTTAAGGCTTGAAGGCAGCTTCCTCACCGATATCCTCCACTGTTTCAATTACCACCTTCACCCTTACCAGTTTATCCGAATCGCCTGTGGCGACTTCCTCAACCCACCGTTCCTGTATTCTGGCGTCACCCGGCATGGACTGAGCAGCCGCGGCATAGGCGCGTTCCTCGGCAGTCCTGCGGGCGGCCGCCCGGCTGCGTTCCTCCCTGAAATCAGCCAATTCAAAATATTTCATAGTTATAAGTTCGACAGGCAGAGTAAGATTCCTCCATTGCGGCGTCCGGCTGACAAAAGTCTTGGTTTCATACTGCTCAAAGGGTTCATTTGGGCCTCCAGATAAAATTATTTCCTTGCCCTTGAATTTAATACTGACGCGGGTTTCTTCCCTGCCGGTGGGGCGCTTTCCCGTCTCCACCAGGCTGACCTCGCTGTAGCCCTCGTACCAGACCCTGGCCCGGGCGATGCCCTTGGCATGCACATAGCGCGAGGGTTTTGGGGGCTCGGCTTTTTTTCCCGCCTCGCTCTTCACCGGCTCTTCGACAGGAAGTATCTCCCCTGAAATAAGCACCTGTCCTTTAGAAACGGTGCCTCCTTCCTTCACTGCCTGGCGGCCGTTTATAACCAGCACCTCTTTGATCACCCCCATTTTTTTGGCGACTATGTGGGCCGGCCGGTTGTTTTCCTCCGCGGGAACTATTCGTTCAGCCACCTCAATGGTAGCTTTGGTGCCCTTAATATAGACACCGGACCATGAAACCAGGGGCAGCTGTTCTACAATTTTGTTCTCTATCGCGGCGGGATCGACATTCCATTTAAGCGCGCCCCGGCGCAGCCCGGCCTGCCCGGCCGCCTGCAGCACCTGGGACGAATCCAGCTTATCGTTACCCTTCACTTCAACAAACCATATAAACGAGGATAAAAAATATAGTGCTGTAAGAAACAAAAGGGCTCCCAGCGCCAGGGCCCTTCTTCTGCGCAGCGCCGCAAAATAAAACGGCAGGCCGGAACGCTGCCGGATACGAAACCTGCAGCGCGTGCGCCTGGCGATATGGCGCAAAGGCCTGACCGCTTTCAGGTGGACCTTTAACATAACTGCCCCGTTTCTCAGCCTCTCCACATCCCAGAGGTAGATCCCCCTGCTGGCGGCCATATTCACGAACCTTTCAGGCGCTTCCCCCGTAACGTGTATGACCAGGTAACCCTGGAGCCAGGACATCATCCTAAATAACATCATAATAAACACCCCGTTTTAAAATTAAAGAAAACTCAAAGACTTGATTTTACCTTCCACGCAGATCTCATCCGGCAGCACGTTGCGCAGCATCAGGCCTTCCCCGGCGACGGCCACTTCCCCTTCCATCACGCTGACCCTTACCCCTGTCGAGCTGTATTCGATAATGCCGCGGTGGTTTTCAATATACAGCTTGATATCGCCGACCATGGTTATTTTGGGCATGTCCATCATTACATCGCCAGGCATTTCCAGAAAATCGGAAAACTGTTTTTTTACTTTCTTCCCTAAATCATGCAAAGCCATAAAAATCCCCTCCTGCAAAAATTTTATGCTTGCAAAGGGGCATAAAGTACTATTAATTGGCAGGCTATCCATTTACTGCAGCCCTGTATGTTTGAGATTGTGATCTTTTGTCAGCCACATTTTTACTTAAAAATTAAAACAAACGACATGTTTTTTAACAAAACGTCTGCTTGGAACATATTTTAGGTTAAAAGGATAATATATCCACGAGAGGAGTTTTTGAGTTGTTGGAGCAATTAAAAGCTAACACCGGCAAAACAGTCGTTATCGAGCTGGCCAACGGCAGGAAGATATCCGGAACAGTCCTGTCGGCGGACCAGCAGTATGTACGTCTTGAATCCGATGAGGGAATTGGCACCATACCTGTTCAGGCTGTATATATTGTCTGGGAAACACCCTCCCGGACTCTGAACATGGATGAAATCGCGGAAAAGTTAAGAGACAGCGTAAAAGCCGAAATAGCCTGCCAATCCTTCCCCGGCTTCACCTGCTCCCAAAGTTATATCTGCAGGCCGCCCGACACCTGCACCTTTTCCTTCAACTGCCCCGGCAGTTATGTACCAGGGGGCGGCGGCTCCACATGCACCGTACCAGGCGGCTTTGTCTGCGCCGGCACGCAGTTTTTCGGCATAGTGGGTCCCGGCCAGATGCAGCAGCAGCAGCCGGCAGCCGGTTTGGCCGGCCAGGGCCAGGACCCGCAGGCGCAAATAGCCTGCACCTCCTTCCCCGGCTTCAGCTGTGCCCGCAGCTATATCTGCCGGCCTCCTGACACCTGCACGTTTCGATTTGCCTGCCCCGGCAGTTACGCGCCCGCACCTCCTTCAGGCGGCGGCTGCCCGATCTTCGTCTGCGGGCCATTCCAGTTTGGCCAGCCCTGTGGGCCTTTCACGTTTGGGGGCTGTGGGCCCTTCCAGTTTGGTCAGCCCTGCACTTTCCTGTTCCAGTGCGGTCCTTTTCAATTCGGGCAGCCCTGCGGACCCTTCCAGTTTGGTCAGCCCTGCGGGCCATTCCAGTTTGGCCAGCCGTGTTCACCTTTTGTGTTCGGCGGATCGCAGTGCGGCGTACCTGGAGGCTTCGTTTGCAGCGGACAGCAGTTTATAGGGCTGGTAGGAGCGCCTCCCGGACCGATGGCGCAAAAACCGCCCCTGGCGCCAACGGAATTTTCAGTAAAGGATGACAGCAAGGACGAAGAAAAAAAAGAAACAAAGGAATAAGTTAATGGAGAAAACCGATCATCAAACCTGGCAGAATGAAATGGTAAAATTCATCGGGGAGTATACCGGGGAAAACCCCGGGTACTCCCCCCGGGACCTTGCCGTTGTTTTGGCAGAGAAGTTTTTTATCGACCCGGCAGACGCGTTAAAACTGGCGTCCCTGGCAGCAAACGAAACAGCCGCGGGCCGGGCAGGCCTGGCAGCTGTCGAGCTGAACCTTACCTTCAACTGCAACCTGACCTGCGCCTACTGTTTCATCCACGATAAAGGCGCACACGAGAGGATGTCCTTTGCCACGGCCAAAAACGCGGTTGACCTGCTGATGGAACGGGCGGCATATCCGTTTGTGAATATCACCTTTATCGGCGGCGAGCCTTTGCTGGAGTTTGACTTAATCAAACGGATCACCCCCTACGCGCTGGAGGCCGCCCAAAAGCGCGGCATAACAGTGACCTGGGCCATAACGTCCAACGGTACCCTGGTTAACGAAGAAATATTAAGATTTTTCGCCCACAACAAAATCAACATGCTCCTAAGCCTTGACGGGGGGCGGAAAAACCATGACCGCTACCGGAGGACCAAAAGCGGAGAGGGCACCTGGGACAAAATTGTTGATTTAATCCCCCTGATCAAGAGCTACCAGCCCTGGGTCGGGGTCAGGATGACAGTAAGCACCGAAGCGATAGACGATATGGAGGAGGATTTTAAAGTAATAGCGGGGCTGGGGGTTAATCAGTTTATTATCGCCCCGGCCCAGGGCGCGCAGTGCTGGAGCAAAGAGCAGATAGAGCGGTACGGGCTGAACCTGGTAAAAATACTGCGTTATTACCATTGTTTAAAACGCGAAGGTTACCCGATTTTTATCGAGGAGTTTGAAAAGGACGAAAATGAATACCGGGGCTGGGGGTGCCGGGCGGGCAGCACCTCGCTGGCCGTGGCGCCTAACGGGGATGTGAGCCCCTGTTCAAAGATGCTCGGCCTGACTGATGAAAAAGGGAAACATATCGTCGGCAATGTGAACACGGGAATTGACTATAAGCTGCTGAAGCCCTTCCAGGAGCCAATCTGCTATCAGCCCCGCTTCTGCAGGCAGTGCTCCAGGAAATGCACCGGCGGCTGCTATTCCGTTAACTTCGAGCAGACCGGAGACCACTTTACCGCTTCCGAGGAAAACTGCCTCTTCTGGGCAGTCTGCCAGGAAACCAAGCGGTTATCAAAAATGCTGAACATGAGCGGCGCAAGATGCCACGGATGTCATCCGGCATAAGCCCTTAGAGAATTTAGCAAAAATATTTAAAAATAACATACACTGTTAAATTTAAAATGTCAAAAGCTCA
The DNA here is from genome assembly GCF_048984525.1 of Pelotomaculum propionicicum. Lineage (GTDB taxonomy): Bacteria > Bacillota > Desulfotomaculia > Desulfotomaculales > Pelotomaculaceae > Syntrophopropionicum > Syntrophopropionicum propionicicum_A. The sequence continues at coordinate 58,591 of NZ_JBMGJC010000014.1, read as the reverse complement.
ACCCTTACTGGGATGAGCTTTATTTCTTTAAGATCCTTCCGTAATTATAAAAGTAAGATAATCCTTTCAGAGGCCAAAAGCACCCTTATTTAAAACCAGCTTCCTCCGTTTTAATCATTTATTGAGGTAAAAAGCTGGTTGATGTTTTTTATATCTGCCATTCCGTTGACATATATTTCACCGTTGCTTCCTATTCGAACCTCAATGCGGTTTAATATCTTACTGAGATCCTGCTGCAGGGCTTTGTAGCGGGGGGTCAGGAAATGATATCTCTGATTTAAAGAACCAACCCAAGGCCTGCTTAAATCAGACAGTTCCTTAATATATTGGCCGTCTATCAATAGGTCTGTGACCGATAACAATTCACGCCACCCCGGGCGGTCATATTTATTAATCATTTCGAACAGATAGCCCGTAAACGTAACTACGGACAGGCCGTGTTTCTGCATGACACTGCCTAGTTGCGCCAGAGCTTCCGCCTGCTCGAAGGGTTCACCGCCAACAAAAGTCACCCCTTCAATATGAGACTCGTTTAGCACTGCCCCGGCAAGCTCCTCAACATCTACATCATGACCGCCTTCAAAAGGCCATGTATCTGGAAGAGCGCATCCGGGGCATCGAATCGGACAACCTTGAACCCAGATGCACGCCCTCTCTCCCGGTCCTTCCACCCTGGTTCTCGTGAGAAACTTATAAATACGTATTTTCATATCTAAAAATCCAATGTCCGGCCGCCACGGGAGGAAAGGATATCGCCCCCCGCCTGTTCGGTTTTTTTGGTATATTCAGAACGGTCCGCTTGGGGAGTAGCCGCCACGGCGCGGACATTCGCCCATTCCCTTATTCTCCCTATCTGTTCAGCCTGAGTGATAGATAGCGGCACAGTGTTTTCTATTGATTTTTCTATGTCCTCCATCGTAATACTGCGTTCATCGTAGAAAGCCTCGAAGAGTGCGGAGATTACTAACTGTTCGATTTCCGCCCCTACAAAACCTTCAGTTAGGTCAGCGAGTCTTTTGAAAGTATCTTCGTCCATTTTAAACTCGCCTATAACCTGGGGTTCAACCAGACGTTTTTTAAGATGGACCTTGAAGATATCAATTCTTTCATTTAATGTGGGCAGATCAACAAAGAATATCTCGTCAAAACGTCCTTTCCGCATAAACTCCGGAGGTAAAAGATGGATATTATTCGCAGTGGCAATGACAAAAACCGGTTTGTTTTTTTCCTGCATCCAGGTAAGAAAGGTACTGAACACGCGGCTTGAGGTGCCGCTGTCACCGGTAGATTCTGTCCCGCTAAATCCTTTTTCAATCTCGTCGATCCACAAAATGGAGGGGGCGATAGCTTCAGCGGTTTTAATAGCCTGGCGCATGTTTGCCTCGCTGCTGCCCACTATTCCGCTGAATATCTTTCCCAAATCTAAACGCAGCAGCGGGAGCTGCCACATTGCGCTTACGGCCTTGGCGGTCAGGCTCTTACCACAGCCGGGGACACCGGTAATCAGCACCCCTTTAGGGGGAAGAAGGCGGTACTTACGTGCGGAATCCAGCCATGATTTGTTGCGCTTTGTCAACCACCGCTTGAGGTTCTCCAAACCACCGACATCATCCATTCTGACATCAGTTTTGACGAACTCCAGGATTTCAGATTTTTTAATAATTTGGCGTTTTTCTTCCAGGATAACCTCTAAGTCTCCTATGTTAAGGCTTCCGTCTTCCACCATTGCCCGCGCAAATGAATTTTCAGCCTCGTATAAGGTGAGTCCCAAAGCAGCCCTCACCAGCCGGTCTTCTTCATCCGGCGCAAGTTCTATTGCTATCCTTCCGCTGCGCTTGTTGGTGTCTATCATTTCACGCAAGATATTTTTAATCTCTTCAAAGGAGGGGAGGTCAAAATCTACAATGGTTAGATCTTTTTGAAGTTCGTTCGGCAGAACTAAAAAAGGAGATACCAAAACGACGTTTTTTGGTTTGGAGCTCTGCTTCAGGACCGGGACCAGGTCACGAATCTTGCGAATAACCTGGAAATCGGGTGTCCTGCCCTGACCACCGAAAAAAACATGAAAGTCTTTAAGCACAAAAACGGCTGGCTCACTATAATTTTCGATGTACTCAAGCGCTTTTAGCGGAGATTTCGTTTCCTCCCGGCCTGGATTTCCCTCACCGGATATACCTGAGGTCATAGTCCAGGTAAAGAGTGCGCGGGAGGTTCTGATCAAGGATTCATCTTTAGTCACCATGGCGATAATAGCCAGGGCTCGATCTTCCTCCCAGGTGGGAATATATAAAAAAGGAAAGCGTGCCTTAAAGAGGTTGGCCAGCTGTATATTAAACGCATAATTTCTATCAGCAACCACTACAAAAATCCTCCTTGATTAATTTTCCCTATAGAGGGAACGAAATTTTTCTAATCATTCGACAAGATAGTAAAATTATCCTTTATTTCCAGCAGGAATTTACCATATGGTGGAGAAAGAGAGAAAATAATTATATAGTCTTTTAGTAAGGAAATAAAGTAATTCTTTAGAAAGAAGGATCAACGTGGGGATTGGTTTGATCATGGTGCCCATCGCCATTGCTATTGTCAGTGCGGTCAACATAAAAAAAGAAAATGTGGAGTCACAATCACTTAACATTCAGACCGTGTTCCGGGACGAAAATCTTCTACAGAAGGCGCTGCAAAATTATGGCTGCCGGTATGTGAGCCTTGGCAATAACATTGACTCCAATATAGACGGAAGCCGGATATTATTTCAACGCAACCAACAGGAAGTATTTGAAGCTGTATTCTCGGGACCGATTTCTCTTGAGTCCGCCCAGAGTTTTATAAACGACCTGCAGGCCGAATATACCAAAGAAGTGCAGCAGCAGGTGTACCGAAACCTCCTGGCCCGATCGCAGGAGCACGGTTTTGTTCTTGAGACAGAGGAGATCCAACAGGATAATTCTATTGTGCTAACCTTTAATATTCGATGAGGTGCAGTATGACAAAGAGGGTTAAAATTCAGGTTTTCCCCGACGGTCGTATCCAGGCCGAAGTCCAGGGAGTGAAAGGAAAGAAATGTACGGATTATATTCACATTCTGGAGGAGTTACTACAGGCGAAAACGGTAGATTCTAACTATACGGCCGAATACTACGAAAATGAAATATTGCAGGTTGAGACACCTCAGGAAATAAATATGGAAGGAAAGGTGAAATAGATGCCCTTAACATCCAGAGGCAAGAAATGGGAGATCTTAAATTCATTTTGGATAGTATTCACTTTGTTTATGATATTTGCCTGGATATCTTTCTTTTATATAGGGACAAAGGTTAAACAGCGTAAATGGATAATTTGGGGAGCAGTTTATTCTCTCCCTTTGATTCTTATGATTACAACGTCACCCTCAATTGTAGGGGACAGTTTTCAATTAAAGAACCTTGTATATGGTTCCATCGTTGGGTTGTGGGCGGGTTCCATAGCTCACGCCCTGTTTGTCCGCAAGGAATATCTACTGCGGCTTGACGCTTACCTGAATAATGAAAAAACTATGGATGATAAGTTAAAAGAGCAGTTTGCCCGTGAGTATCAAGTAAATCATTCCAAGTCTGCCGGCAGTATTAATCCACCTTTTCAGACTGCTTCAACTCCCGGCGCTTCAGTCCACCAACAAACTGCACCCCCTTCCGCACCCGCGCCTTCCGGTCCGTCTGCGTTGGTTGATATCAACAATGACCCCGAGGAAACAATTGCCTCTCTGCCTGGCGTTGGCGTAATACTTGCCAAAAAAGCATTAGGTTTACGGTTATCTAAAAACAGCTTCAAATCTATCGAGGAATTTGCAGAGGGATTGGGCCTTAAGCCCCACATTGTTGAGCAGTTGCGACCGCTTGTGGTTATCAATCCACTAAAGGACGTTAATGAAGATCCCGGTACTCCCGGCAGAATAATTGATTATTAATAACCTCAATACATCTGCAAATAGAATAAAAAGAGCTCAATAATATAAAAATGCTTGGCTTAACGCCAAGCATTGTTTTTGTGTTGATCAGTGGAATCTGCGTTTTCTAGCCGCCTCAGATTTTTTCTTCCTCCGCACACTGGGTTTCTCATAATGTTCATGCTTTCTCGCTTCAGCCAGAACACCAGCTTTTTGACAGGTACGCTTGAACCGCCGGAGGGCACTGTCCAGTGTTTCGTTTTTTCCAACTTTTACTTCCGCCACAATACTTTCCCTCCCTCCGCTTAAACCATAAAACACAACTTTGTCTAAAATCACTTTCCATAAACAAACACTAAACATTATACAACAGCTAAAAGCAAAGAGTCAACCAAAGTCTAAATTTACTTTCTTAATCTGTCAATTCTAAAGGTTGTCTCAGTCACTGGCAGCGCCTAACCCGGCGGCCACTGGAGCGCTCTGCCCGCCAAAAGATGGTAATGGATGTGGCTAACCGTCTGTCCCCCGTCGCGCCCGCAGTTGCACACCACGCGAAAGCCTTTTTCAGCGAATCCCATCTCCCGGGCGATACGCGCGGCGGTTACCATCAGCCGGCCCGCTGTTTCAATGTCTTCTTCGCCAAAATCAAGCGGCGAAGAAAAATGTTTTTTCGGGATCAGCAGGAGGTGGTCAGGAGCAACTGGTTTAACATCTTTAAAAACCACTAAATGCCCGTCTTCATAAACAATATCCGCTGGTATTTCTTTGCTGGCTATTTTACAAAAGATGCAATCCGACATATTTCCACCTCCCCCTTGAGGAAATTTGTTTTATAACTTTTATTCAACATATCAGCAATTAAATCCTTCATCCTGCTGATCAATAATTCTGCCTTCGATTATAGTCCCCTTCACCTTTTCTGCCTTCACCCGGACAATCTGTCCCGCCAGGCCTTCAGTCCCCGGAAAAACAACCTTGATATAGTTATCTGTATGTCCCTCAAAATAACCGGCGGCATCCTGGACAGGCTGCTCCGCCAGGACGCTTAAATCCTGGCCGAGATGCGACCTGGCAAATTGAGCCGTTAATTTTTTGCCCAGCTGGATTAGTTTGCGGCTGCGCTCATCTTTCAATGCTGGTTCCACCTGCCGGTCGAAACAGGCGGCGGGAGTCCTCTCGCGTGGTGAAAACTTGAAAACATGCAGCCCGCTGAACCCTATTCTTTTTATCAGCTCGAGTGTGCTCTGAAAATATTCTTCACTTTCGCCGGGAAATCCAACCATCACGTCAGTAGTTAAACCAAGCCCCGGGATATTTTCTTTCAGGACATCCACCAGCCGGAGATATTCCCAGGAGGTATACCTCCTGCCCATCATCCGGAGGACCTCGTCATTACCGCTCTGCAGCGGCACGTGCAGGTGGCGGCAGAATATTTCTGAACCTGACATGATGTCAACCAGCTCCAGAGTTATATCGTGCGGTTCGATAGAACTCAGCCTCAGCCTTACGAGCCCTGGTATGTCGAGCAGGCTTTTCAAGAGTCCGGCCAGGGTGATGCCGTTATCCAGGTCCACGCCGTAGGCCCCGGTATGGATGCCGGTTAAAACAATTTCTTTGTAGCCGGAGGCTACCAGTTTCCGGGCGGCGTCTATTACCCGGCCCGGATCCCTGCTGCGCAGCGGTCCCCTGGCATAAGGCACGATGCAGTAGGTGCAGAAATTACTGCAGCCTTCCTGTATTTTCAAAAACGCCCGCACCCTGCCCTGTATTGGCTGTACATAGATTTCCTCAAATGCATCCCCGTCCGCGTACTCGCTGACAGCGTTTACTGGGGCGCGCCCTTTAACCGCCTTCTCCACGAGGTCCACCAGCTTTGCCCTGTCCCTGGTGCCGACCACCAGGTCAACTCCCGGGATTTCCACGATCTCGCCCGGGGAAACCTGGGCATAACAGCCGGTCACCGCGACCACGGCGTCAGGATTGGCCTTCGCGGCCCGGCGGATCAACTGCCGCGACTTGCGGTCCCCCAGGTGGGTGACGGTACAGGTGTTTATTATGTAGACATCGGCTTCGCCTGCAAAGTCCACGACCTGGTAACCCCGCTCCTGGAAAAGCCCGGCCAGGGAGGCTGACTCATACTGGTTGACCTTGCATCCCAGGGTGTATACCGCCACCCTCTTCTTTGTCATTGACCATCCCTCCGAGATCTCCCCACCGGCAGAGGACCATTGTCAAAACAGCGATGCCGGCAGTCTCTGTACGAAGAATACGCGGCCCCAGTGTTACCGGCCGGACGCCCGCCGACCGCGCCTGTTCGACCTCAGCGGGGGTAAAACCTCCCTCGGGGCCGATAAATACATATATTTCCACAACCGCGTTGTTATTATACAAAATATCTTTTAGCGAAACTGTATTTTCTTCCTCCCAGGGAATGAGCGCCACACATTGCTCCGGCAGTCCGGCCAGCACACCGTCCAGTTCCGCCGGCTCGCTTACCTCGGGCACATCCGGGCGGCGGCACTGTTTTGCCGCCTCAAGGGCTATCCGCTGCCAGCGCTCAACTTTCCTGGACATGCGCTCGCCTTCCAGTTTAACCACAGCCCGCCGGCAGATCAGGGGGATAACCCGGCTGACACCGAGCTCGGTCCCCTTTTGTATAATTATATCCATTTTGTCGCCCTTGGGAATGCCCTGCACGAGGGTAACCTTCACGGGGCAGGCCGGGGCCGTCATAAGCTCTTTTATAATCCCGCAGACGACCTCGTCCCTGCCGGAGCTTTGGATCTCAGCCTCGTAGGACCTGCCCCTGCCGTCAAGGACAACAACAGTACTGCCTGCCCCCAGGCGGAGGACTCTTGTTATATGTACCACGTCCGGCCCTGTTATGCGGGCCAGGCCATCTTTAATGCTGCCGGGGTCCACAAAAAAGCGGGGGGCGTTAGTCTCTTTCATTTGCCCTGCGCTCTTCGGCTCGTCACGGTCTCTCCCCCGATACCCCAGTTGTCCGTGTCGACTTCTTCAATTACAACTACCGTGGTTTGCGGGTTTTTTCCCAGCGTGTCCGCCAGCAGCCTGGTGACCCCCTGGATAAGTTTGGCTTTTTGTTCCGCGGTGGCCCCTTCATTTGTTATTTTTATATTGACGAATGGCATTACTTAACACCTCCCTATTTTCAACAGATTAGCTCTCTTTCCTGGCCACAAGGGCGATCCACAGCCCGTCCTCCAGGTCCTCGCATACTGAAAGGCCGGCTGCTTCAAGCGCCCTCCGCACCATATCCGCCTTCTCCCGGATAATCCCGGAAGCGATAAAGACCCCGCCGGGTTTGAGAATGGCCGCGGCCTGGGGAGCAAAGCCGGCGATAACGTCGGCAATGATATTGGCGACAACCAGGTCGGCCCCGTTTTCCAGGAGCTCCGCCAGGTTGCCCTGTCTTACGCTGACCACGCCGCCGGCATTATTTCTTTCGACATTTTCCGCCGCCGTCTTGCAGGCCACCGGATCCAGGTCGACCGCGTACACCCGTCCCGCTCCGAGCCTGGCCGCCGCCACGGCCAGGATGCCTGAACCTGTCCCTATGTCGTACACAGTGATGCCCGTCCGCACATATTTTTCAAGCAGCGTCAGGCAGAGCGCAGTCGTGGCGTGGGTGCCGCAGCCAAAAGCCATGCCGGGGTCCATTTCGATGACGAGATCGCCTTCCAGCGGTTGATATTCCTCCCAGGACGGTTTTATCACCAGCCGCCGCCCTACACGCACAGTCTTATAATACTTTTTCCATGCCTCGGCCCAATCTTCCTCAGCCACGGCACGCGTCGCTATTTCAGGCATGGGGGCAAGGCCCAGCTGGCTTACCAGGCTTCTTATTTCTTCAACCCTGCCTGGCCAGCCGTCCTCCAAGGGCAGGTAGGCTTTTACCAGGCTCAGGCCGTTCTCTTCCGGTTGTTCCGAGACAGCCCATTCGTCAGGATGTGTTTTACGTTCGTATTGAAGAATAAGGGCGGGATCTTCTATAACAACCCCGCCAGCGCCCATTTCTATAAAAATTTCCGAAACCGGCTCGACCCCGTCGGCAGGGGTGCGCACCGCGATTTCCAACCATTCCACAATCATATCCTCCATATCGTGTCAAGGGGACGGTTCTTCTGACACGATCGTGTCAAGGGGACGGTTCTTCTGACACGCTACATTAACGAGTGCCGGTTTAAGTACCGGTCAGGAACCTAACCAGTAAGCCCTTATGCGGTATTTAAGAAATTCCCCGTTATCTAATTCAGTATATATCGTGTCAAGGGGACGGTTCTTCTGACACGATCGTGTCAAGGGGACGGTTCTTCTGACACGCTCCATTAACGAGTGCCGGTTTAAGTACCGGTCAGGAACCTAACCAGTAAGCCCTTATGCGGTATTAAGAAATTCCCCGTTATCTAATTCAGTATAAAAACGTGTCAAGAGAACCGTCCCCTTGACACACTTTTCGCACTCTGTGCAAGCTAACCCATGAAAGCGTCCTTAACCTTCTCAAAAATGCTTTTGTCAGCCTGTGGTATATTCTGGTGTTCTCCGCCCATTTTGGCGAAGTCCTTCAGCAGGCTTTTCTGCTTCTCGCTCAGCTTGGTCGGAGTCACGACCTTGACCAGGACGTGCTGGTCTCCGCGGCCAAACCCGCTCACGTTAGGCACGCCTTTGCCCTTCATCCGGAAAATCGTCCCGGACTGGGTCCCTTCAGGCACTTTTAATTTTGCAGTGCCTTCCAGTGTGGGCACTTCCAGTTCATCGCCCAGGGCTGCCTGGACAAATGAAATGGGCAGCTCGCAGATCAGGTCGTCGCCTTCCCTCTTGAATACTTTGTGCGGTTTAACGTGAATATAAACGTACAGGTCGCCCCTTGGGCCTCCCCTTGTCCCGGATTCACCTTCACCGGCGACGCGCAGGCGGGAACCGTTATCAACTCCCGGCGGGACTTTAACCTTTATGCTGCGCATTCTCCTGGTCTGCCCGGTACCGCGGCAGGTGGGGCAAGGCTTCTCAATAATTTTCCCAGTGCCGCGGCAGCGGTCACAGGTATGTGACTGGACAATACGGCCAAAAGGTGTGTTTTGGGCAAACTGGACCTGGCCAGTCCCGCCGCAGGCGCTGCATGTCGCCGGCTTGCTGCCTGCCGCGGCCCCGCTGCCTCCGCAAGTGCCGCAGGTCTCGGTGCGCGCGACCTTGATTTCGCGTTCCAGGCCAAAAGCAGCCTCATTTAAGGTTAATTCAAGCTCAGCCCTTATATCCGCGCCTTTTTCAGGGCCGGAACGCCTGCGGCCGGAGCTCCCGAAAAACATTTCAAAAATATCTCCAAGGCCGCCGAAGTCGCCAAAGCCGTTAAAACCGCCAAAACCCTGCCCGTCAACTCCCGCATGTCCAAAGCGGTCGTAATTCTCTCTCTTTTCAGGATCGCTCAAGACCACGTAAGCCTCGCTGATTTCCTTAAACTTGGCCTCCGCGTTGGGGTCATCGGGATTGGCGTCGGGGTGATACTTGCGCGCCAGCTTTCGGTAAGCCTTTTTTATCTCGTCCGTGGAAGCGCTGCGGGATACACCCAGCAGTTCATAATAATCCTGCTTCGCCATCAGTCCACCACCTTGTCAAAATAAACAAAGCAAAGGGGAACCATGATTCCCCTGAAAAGGTATACTAGTCTCTACGATATACTATTATATACGATCTTGCAGAAATGGTACAAATATAAACTTCACATCGGAAACATTAAATGAGCCGTGGGCCGTGAGTTGTATTGAAGTTATTTTGCTGTAGGGCTGGATTTATCCCGCCGCAAAGTGTCGACATATTAATACTGCTCCATGGCGTTGAAACCAGCTGCTCATCATGTGAGGGCAACAGGTGCGGCAGAAGCCGTACGTTGGTCGGCTGAAGCCGGCCCTACATCTCACGTCTCAAGTCTCATTCCAAATGCGGCAACAGAGACCGTCCCCGGTGTCGCAACCGGGAACAGTCCACACGCTTACCGTGTCAGAAGAACCGTCCCCTTGACACGATCGTGTCAAGAGAACCGTCCCCGTGACACGCTATTTGTCTTCTTTGACCTCGTAGTCGGCGTCAACGACATTGTCCTTGGGGTCCTGCCCGGCAGCGCCGCCAGTGCCGGCGCCATCTCCGGCCTGGCCCTGAGCCGCCTGCTCCTGCCCTGTTTTCTGGTACATGGCAGCAGTCAGCTCGTAGAGAGGACCGGTCAGCGCCTCCAACTTGGTTTTAATCATTCCTGTGTCGGTGCCCTTCAAAGCTTCTTTCAGCTCGTCTGTGGCAGTCTGGAGTTTTTCTATAGCCGCGGCGTCAGCCTTGTCCTTGAAGTCCTTGATGGTCTTTTCCGCCTGGTAGACCATACTGTCGGCCTGGTTTCTGATCTCTACCTGTTCTTTTCGCTCCTTGTCCTCGGCAGCGTGCTGCTCTGCTTCTTTAACCATCCTGTTTATATCGTTTTCTTCAAGTTTAGTGGTAGCGGTGATGGTCATACTTTGCTCTTTGCCGGTGCCCATGTCCTTGGCCGAAACGTTAACGATGCCGTTAACGTCGATATCAAATTTTACCTCGATCTGGGGCACACCCCTAGGCGCCGGCGGGATCCCGGTGAGGGTAAACCTGCCCAGGGTCTTGTTGTCCGCGGCCATCGCCCTCTCACCCTGGATCACATGTATTTCAACAGTGGTCTGCCCGTCAGCCGCCGTGGAGAAAGTCTGTCCCTTGGAGGTCGGGATTGTCGTGTTGCGCTCGATCAGCCTGGTAAACACACCGCCCAGCGTTTCAATACCCAGGGACAGCGGCGTCACATCCAGCAGCAAAACGTCCTTGACCTCACCGGCCAGGACACCCGCCTGGATGGCGGCGCCGATAGCGACGCACTCGTCGGGGTTAATACCCTTGTGGGATTCCTTGCCCAAAAACTTGCGGATGGCTTCCTGCACAGCCGGCATCCGGGTAGCGCCGCCCACGAGCAGGATCTTGTCGATGTCTTTCGGCTCCAGCCCGGAGTCTGAAAGCGCCTGGCGGGTCGGGCCCATGGTTTTTTCCAGCAGGTCTGCCGTCATTTCCTCAAACTTGGCTCTGGAAAGGTTGATGTCCAGGTGTTTTGGCCCGCTGGCGTCAGCCGAGATAAACGGCAAATTGATATTAGTCGTGGCCACTCCGGAAAGCTCGATCTTCGCTTTTTCAGCAGCCTCTTTCAGGCGCTGCATGGCCATCTTGTCGTTGCGCAGGTCGATACCGGACTCTTTTTTAAACTCCGTGGCCAGGTAGTCGATAACCCTCTGGTCGAAGTCGTCGCCGCCCAGCCGGTTGTTGCCACTGGTGGCCTTGACCTCGAAAACTCCGTCTCCCAGCTCCAGGATGGAAACGTCAAATGTGCCGCCGCCGAGGTCGTAAACCAATATTGTCTGCTCCTCTTCCTTGTCCAGCCCGTAGGCCAGCGCGGCCGCGGTCGGCTCGTTGATGATGCGCAGCACTTCCAGGCCGGCGATCTTACCAGCGTCCTTGGTAGCCTGGCGCTGGGAATCGCTGAAATAGGCCGGCACGGTAATAACCGCCTTGTCCACTTTGCCGCCCAGGTAGGCTTCGGCGTCCGCCTTAAGCTTTTGCAGGATCATCGCCGATATTTCCTGCGGCGTGTAGTTTTTATCGTCAATGGTAACCTTATAGTCGGTACCCATATGGCGTTTTATAGAGCTAACCGTGCGGTCCGGGTTGCTCACCGCCTGCCTTTTGGCCACCTGCCCGAGCAGCCTCTCTCCGGTCTTGGAGAAACCCACCACCGATGGAGTGGTCCTCGCTCCCTCAGCGTTTGGAATTACCACCGCTTCGCCGCCCTCCATCACAGCCACACAGGAGTTGGTGGTGCCCAGATCTATTCCTATTACTTTAGACATTGCTTATACCTCCCGTTATATTAAATTCATTGTTACAATGACTTGACTACCTTAACCATGGAAGGGCGGATCACCTTGTCCTTTAAATAATAACCCCGCCGCAGTTCTTCAATAACCGTGTTGTCGGGATGCTCATCCGATTCCGCCCGCAGCACGGCCTCGTGGACCAGGGGATCAAACTGTTCGCCGACAGCGGGAATATGCGCGACCCCCTCCGCGGCCAGCACATCCATCAACTGCTTGTAGATCATCTGCACCCCGGACTTAAAACTTTCTATAGAGTTGCCTTCAGCCGACAGCGCCAGGTCAAAGTTGTCCAGTACCGGCAGCAGCGCGCTGACCAGCTTCTCGGAAGTATATTTATAGATCTCTTCCTTTTCCTGGCGAGTCCGGCGCCTGAAATTATCGTAGTCGGCCTGCAGCCGGATAAGGCGATCGTAGTTTTCATCGGCCCGTGACGTTTGTTCCGCCAGCATCTTTCGCAGGACCGCGGGGTCATTTTCACCCGCCGCTTCCCCGCCGGCTCCCCCAGTTCCCCCTGCTTCTCCGCCCGGTTCTACTTCCGCGGCGCCCTGGGCGCCTTCGGCAGAAACCGTTTCCGGTCCGTCCTGCTGACATTCGCCGCAGTCGTCATTTAACTTTTCCAGATCTTTTTCTTCATCATGCATGCCCACTCAAAATCACCTCGCTAAAACATTTTGCTGCTTTCCCTGGACTGCAGGTCTCTCTCAATTTCCTTTTCCTCGCGTTTCTTGATAATGGTATCTATCCTCAGTATCGCCTCGGCCACCTCACCGGCAGCCCTCAGGGCATATATTTTCACATCGGCCGGGTCTACAATCCCGCTTTCAAGCATATCCGCCACCTGGCCGCTGTCGCAGTCGATGGCCAGCGAGTTTTTCCCCGTTTCCGCCTGGGCGGCGATAACGTCACCCAGTTTTTCCAGCGGGTTGAACCCGGCATTGGCCGCAATCTGGGACAGGGGGCGCTTCAGCGCTTCCACCACGCAGTCCACACCGTAAGCAGCCATGCCGCGGATGCCCTCGCGCACTTTCTCCACCTCGCGGGCTACCGCCAGCTCCAGTGACCCGCCGCCCGGGACCACACCGCCTTTGATGGCTGACTGCACCGACGCGGCCGCGTCCCTGGCGATACGCTCCCTTTCGCCCACCACTTCCGAAGTGGCGGCCCCCACCAGCACCGTGGCCATGGGCTTACCGCCGCCGCCCAGGATCCAGACCTGCTCGAGTTTTTCGTCGTTATACACTCTATCGGCCCGGCCCAGGCACTTTTCCAAGTCCTCGCGCGTCTTTTTCAGGCCGGTGCGCTTCAGCATCCTGGCGCCGGTGTGTTCCGCCGCCTTGCGCAGCTCCTTGTTGGCCACCCGCTGGACCACCATCACTCCGGCGTCAGTCAGGATATCCTCGGCAGTGTCGCTGACCCCGCGGTCCACGAGGACCAGGCCTACGCCGAGCGCCGCAACTTTTTTTAAATTGCCGCTGAATTCCTCCTGCAGCTGCATGTAGCGCGCAAAGCCCGCTTCGGTGCGCAGGGCTTCCTCGTCGATCTCCTCCGGCTCCAGGGCGTCGTCAATAACCAGTACGCTTATATTTCTCAATTCACCGGGCATCTGGCGGCTTATCCGTTCCTTGTTAACAATGACGCCCATAAAGACCTCATTATCAGCCCCCTCTTCCGCCACAATTGTATCTGAGAACTTAAAATTTTTATCCTTCAGCTTCTCCTCGCCGATCATCACCGCGGCCTGCACCACCAGGTCGGCAATGTCCTCGTGGCTGCGGCCTGCTATCAGCGCCACCTGGCGGACCGCCCCGTCATCCAGGCCGGACACCCGGCGCGCCTGCTCGCGCATAATCTCCAGCGCCTTATTCAGGCCTACCCGCAGCCCTTCAATCACCCGGGCCACCGGGACTCCCCGCGCCACCTGCTCCACCCCGGAGCTTACCAGGGCGCCGGCCATCACGGTCGCCGTGGTGGTGCCGTCGCCGATTTCCTCCTGCTGCGCCCGCGCTATGTTGATGAGCATCCTGGCCGCGGGATGGTTCGCCTCCATCATGGTCAATATGGTCACACCGTCGTTGGTAATAACCACATCGCCGAATTTATCCACAAGCATGGTGTCCAGCCCCTTGGGGCCGAGAGTTCCCTCCACCGCGCTGGCAATAGCCCGGACAGCGTTGGAGTTGGTCATCAAGGCAGCCAGCCGCTCGTCCACATCCGACCCGGATGCCGCTTCCCTCTTCAGGCTCAAATACGGTAACCTCCTATCTCCCCCTGCCAAAGATCACGCGGTCCAGGGCTATGGAAAGATTCTTTGTTAAAAAGTCAACCACGCTGATTACCTTCGCGTAGTCCATCCTGGTCGGGCCCAGCACGCCGACGGTGCCGATTTTGCGGCCGCTTAAAGTGTATGGCGCGGCCACCACGCTGTAGTCCTTGATATCGTAATCTTTGATCTCCCCGCCTATCCTTACGGTAACGCCCTCGTCCCTGCTCTCGCCGGACAACAGCTCGCAGAGAAGCTTTTCCTGCTCCAGGATGCCCAGCATCGTCTTGACCCTTTCCACGTTGTGGAACTCCGGCTGGGTGAGCATGTTAAATACTCCGCCGAGGTAGATTTTGTCCTCTTCTTTTAAAGCCAGGCTGTCCTGGATCAGTTCCAGGGCCAGGTCCAGGATATGCTTGTGCCTGCCCAGCTCAAAATACAGTTCCTTGAGCAGGGTGATCTTTATGGTCTCCATGTTCAGGCCCTGCAGCTTGGCGTTTAATACTTTGGAAAGCGTCTCCAGGTCGCTGGCGATGATGCTTTCAGGAGTCTCGATCATCCTGTTGTGCACAGCCCCGTTGTCCATTACCACTATCACCATGGTCTGGGAAGGGTTCATCTGCACCAACTGGACGTGCTTGAAATTGTTCGGGCCCATCTGCTGGGTCAGCACCATTGATGTATAGCTGGTAAGCTGCGAGAGCAGGTTTCCGGTCCGCTGGATAACCCGGCCCACGTCCCTGGCTTTTGTTTCAAGCTGGCTGCGGATCAGCTCTTCCTCATCCCTGGTCAGCTCACGCTTTTTCATCAGGTAGTCCACATAATAGCGGTAACCGCGCACGGACGGGACACGCCCGGCGGAAGTATGCGGCTGTTCAATATAGCCCATCTCCTCGAGATCGGCCATCTCGTTGCGTATGGTGGCGGGACTCACTCCGAGCCCGTATTTTTTGGCTATAGTCCTGGATCCAACGGGTTCAGCGGTGGCTATAAAATCCTGAACGATGGCGAGAAGTACTTTTTGCTTGCGGTCGTCCATTACCGGAACCCCCTTTCATTGTTAGCACTCTATGACGCTGAGTGCTAAAAACACTTAAATAAAAAATAACAAACCTCTATATATTTGTCAAGGGAATAGGGAAAAAGGATTCACACAAATTCCCTAAAAACTATGTTGGCCAGCGGCAGTCCTTTTTTTGTAAGACACAGTCGGCCGCCGGACATTTCAAGCAGGCCTTTATCGATCAGGCCTTCTATTTCACGCCGGTAGATATCCTCGGCCCGCCGGCCGAAGCGTTTGTGAAAAAGGTCCAAATCAATGCCGCCGGTAAGCCTCAGCCCGAGAAACATCGTCTCTGACATTTCGTCTTCCGCCGACAGCAGCGTTTTGTTTTCTACCGGGTATTCTTCCCTGGAGAGTCTGTCAGAATACCTTTCCAGCGAAGCATCATTGGAAAACCTGGACCCGCCGATAAAAGAGTGGGCTGCCGGGCCGAGCCCCAGGTAAGGCCGGTTCAGCCAGTAAACCAGGTTGTGGGCGCACTGCCTGCCGGGTTTGGCGAAATTCGATATCTCGTAATGCTGATAGCCATGCGCTGTTAAAATCTCAATAGCTTCCTGGTACATTGCTTCTTCAGTCTCCTCGGGACAGGCGCAAATTTCACCGCGGGAGGCCGCCTCTGCCAGGGGAGTCCCTTTCTCCAACTGCAGCCCGTAGGCGGCAATATGCTCCGGGGCCATTTCCACAGCTTTATTCAGCGTCTCCCGCCAGTCATGGAGCGATTGGCCGGGGATGCCGCATATAAAATCCAGGTTAATGTTGTCAAAACCCGCTTTCCTGGCCAGCCGCACCGCTTCCAACGCCTGTCCCGCACTGTGGACCCGGCCCAGTACACCCAGCAGCCCGTCGTTGAACGACTGGACGCCGATGCTGAGCCTGTTCACCCCCGCCTCCAGCAGCTGGGCCAGGCCCGCGCTGTCAACAGTGCCGGGGTTGGCTTCCGCCGTGATTTCACAGCCGGCCGCCAGGGAAAAGGACGCCCGCACCTCGTCCAGCACCGTCCTGAACGAAGCCGGCGGCAGGGTGGTCGGAGTGCCGCCGCCAAAAAAAACGCTGGAGATGATTTTATCCTCACCAGCCAGCGTTGATCCGTAAAGGTTGATTTCTCTGATAAGGGACTCCAGGTATACCTTAACCCCCCGGCCACTCACCGGGTAGGAGGTAAAATCACAGTAAAGGCATTTTTTAATGCAGAATGGGACGTGTATATAAAGTCCGATAGGCATGACCGGACACCTCCGGAAATTGGGTCGTGAGACGTGAGTCATGGGATTCTGGCATTCCTCATGTAAATCTATATGATTGTAGGGCCGGCTTCAACCGGCCAATGTGCGACTAAATTCGCACCTACAGATCTCCCTAAGGTACCTGGTACCGATTATAATTTATTTAGCGCGTCAGCCAGAGCCTGTTTCTTTTCCGCGTCCTGCAGCCAGACCTTTACTACTTTCCAGACCTCGGGGCATTTTTGCTCGTTTTCCATGCCTACCACGGCCCTGACAGTCATATCCACGCGCCGGCGCTCCTCTTTTGTCGCGGGCTGTATGCCCAGTTCGCCTAAAAACGGTTTAAGGTGCCGGAGATAGCAGCTCATAATAAGCCCCCCTTATTTTTCGCCCAGGCCAAGGACGGCCATGAAGGCTTCCTGCGGAATTTCCACGCTGCCCACCTGTTTCATCCTTTTCTTGCCTTCTTTTTGTTTTTCGAGCAGCTTGCGCTTACGGGTTATGTCGCCGCCGTAACACTTGGCCAGGACGTCCTTGCGCACCGCTTTCACCGTTTCCCTGGCGATGACCTTGTTGCCAATGGAGGCCTGGATCGGCACTTCAAATAGGTGGCGCGGGATCAGGCTCCGCAGCCTTTCCACCAGCTGGCGCCCCCTGTAGTAGGCCTTGTCCTTGTGCACGATGATTGACAGCGCGTCCAGCACTTCGCCCGCGATAAGGATATCAAGTTTGACCAGGTCGGACTGCCTGTACCCGGCCAGTTCGTAGTCAAGGGAGGCATAGCCCTTGGTGCGCGACTTGAGCTGGTCGAAGAAGTCATATATGATCTCGCTGAGCGGCATATCGTAAGTCAGCATCACCCTGCTTACGCCCATGTACTCCATGTTGTTGAATACGCTGCGGCGTTCCTGGCAGAGTTCCATCACCGCGCCCACAAAGTCCTTGGGGGCCATGATGGTGGCCCTGACATAAGGCTCCTCAATGTATTCCACATTGCCGGCCGGGGGTATTTTGCTGGGGTTTTCGATCTCTAATATTTCTCCCGCCGTTGTCGTCACCCGGTAAACGACGTTGGGGGCGGTGGTAATCAGGTTCAGCCCGTATTCGCGCTCCAGCCGCTCCTGGACTATCTCCATATGCAGCAGCCCCAGGAAACCGCAGCGGAAGCCAAACCCAAGCGCCTCGGAAGTTTCCGGCTCGTAGGTAAGCGAGGCGTCGTTCAGGCTGAGCTTTTCCATGGCCTCCCGCAAATCGCCGTAATCGACGGTGTCGGCCGTGTAAAGCCCGCAGTACACCATCGGGGTCGCCCGGCGGTAGCCCGGCAGGGGCACCGGCGCCGGCCTGGCGGCGTCTGTAACAGTGTCGCCCACCCGGCAGTCCTTCACGTTTTTTATGCTGGCCGCGATAAAGCCCACCTCGCCGGTATGCAGCACGCCTATGCTGGTCAGGGAAGGCTTGAAGATGCCAACCTCGTTCACTTCAAATACCTTGCCGGTGGCCATCATCCTGACTTGCATGCCCGTTTTCACCGAGCCTTCCATGACACGGATATAAGCTATAACGCCTTTATATGGGTCGTAGTGCGAGTCAAATATCAGCGCCCGCAGGGGCGAACCGGCCTGGCCGCCGGGCGGCGGGATGATTTTCACTATCTTTTCCAGGATCTCTTCGATGCCGCTGCCGCTTTTCGCTGAAGCCAGCACCGCATCCGACACGTCCAGCCCGATAACGTCTTCTATCTCTTTTTTAACCCCGTCCGGGTCCGCGCTGGGCAGGTCGATTTTATTTATCACCGGGATGATCTCAAGGTTATGCTCCAGGGCCAGGTAGACGTTGGCCAGGGTCTGGGCCTCGATCCCCTGCGCCGCGTCAACGACCAGCAGAGCCCCCTCGCAGGCGGCCAGGCTGCGCGAGACCTCGTAGGAAAAGTCCACATGCCCCGGCGTGTCAATCAAATTCAACTGGTATTCCAGGCCGTCCTTTGCCCTGTAGTACAAACGCACGGCCTGCATTTTTATGGTTATGCCCCGCTCCCTTTCCAGGTCCATCTGGTCAAGCACCTGGTCGGTCATTTCCCTGCCGCTCAGCGCTCCCGTGTACTCCAGCAGCCTGTCGGCCAGGGTCGATTTACCGTGGTCGATGTGGGCGATGATGCAAAAATTCCGGATTCTATCTTTCTCCCATTCCATTGACGGACCTCCGTGTATATATAAACAACCATATAATTATATCACCGTCGCAGGTGGGTATCAATCTTTTGGTGACAGTGCGACACAGGGGACGCTCGTTGTCGCATTCAAACACAGGGAAATGTTCTTTTTGTTTCCTTTGTGAAATAAAACACTTAATGAAAGGGCCAGCCACTCCAATAGCGACACGTAGGTTATACTACGAAAGTACAGAGCTACAAGCTAATGGAGGAGCTGGCCTATTGTGAAGTATACCCACTTTTGCAGCAAGGGAAACAGGGGGACGTTCTTAGTTTTCCTTTCAGTTCTCTGCCACCTAACATGTTCACAGTGGGCATCAACTGTTTACCACGCAAACCTGCCGCACAACAGGTCCAACTATTCTTCCAATGTAATAAGGTCTTCCCAACTTGAAGAATAGAAGATTAAATCTTCTTTCAGTACCTCTATCCACTCATTTAGTTTTGTCGATGTTTCGGACAAAAAAACCTTAACGCTGCGGCTTGTACTATCTGAAAAACTGGCCGCCTGCTCCCGGTATATCCTGAGCTTTTCTGAATCGGTATATGGTGTGGCCTGGTCCAGCGGCAGGGCCAAACTGACCCTCTCACCGAGAAAATCAACCTGAAACAGACCTGGACCCTGTCTCTCCACTTTAAACGCGTATAAAGGGACCTCCGGGCGGACCCGGTAATTGAATTCGGCAACCGAGACTGTTACTCCCCAGACCACCGCGGCGGCGCATAACAGAAGCGTAAGCCTAAACCTTGTCCATTCCATAGATATTGCTCCATAATCGGGGACTGAGTCGTGAGCCGTGGACGTCGAGTATCCGTAGATTATCTATCCCTATATTCTCAAGTCCAAGCCTCAACGAGCGTGTCCCCGTCCGTATTATTAATATTATGACCTTACTTAACACTTGTAAAACAGTCAACATAGGCACATTAGCGCATTAGGACAGTTGTGCTTCCCTGTGCCAAGTAGCTGCGCGAGAACTGGTCCCTTTGCTAAGCGTGTCAAAAGAACCGTCCCCTTGACACGATCGTGTCAAGGGGACGGTTCTTTTGACACGGTTTATTCTCCAACGAGTACGTCAGCCACCACGCCAGCTATGAGCCGGGCGGAGCGGACCGCTTCCTCGCAGGAGTTTTCTGTTGTGCCCACTTCCAGCAGGACCGCACGCGGGTGCAGGGACTGGTTGTAGAGACCGTCCTTTACCCTGACCCCAAGGGAAAGCCCCGGATACTTTTCATTTATCCTGTCTGAAAGGTCAACAGCGAAGGCGTAGTTCTGCCGCCAGGCCGGAAAAGGCCTGCGGGCGTCTGAACCAACAATAAACAGTACGGGCGCCAGGGTCTGGCCGTCAATATTTACAACACTCTGCTCCCTGGTCTTGCCGGAATCACGGTGGATGTCAAAGACAACGCCGGCTTTCGGGTTTGCTGAAAGGAGCTCGCGGGCCGTTTTTTCCGACTCAAGATAAGACAAGTTGTAGTCTGTATCATTGATCTTGTCAGACCTGGCCACCTTTATCCCATAACTGCTTTCGAGTGTTTCCTGCATGGCGGCCGCTACCGTTACCACCCCGCCGTGCCGCCCATCCAGCCTTTCGACCCCGTCGGTGAGGCTGTATGTTTCACCGGTATGGGTATTATATATACAGACCAGGCTCTCCCCGGTCAGGGCGGGGACCTCGTTCCCCCCCCCTACATCTAAACCGGGGCCTGTCACAATGGCTGAATCCGGGTACTCAACCGCGGCCAGCAGCGGTATCTGTGACTGCAGGACCGCGGCCGGGCTGAGCAGGTTTACCCTTCCCACAACTCCGGCGCAGCTTAAAAAAGCCTCCGTAACCGACGGGACCGCGCCGTCACCCTCAAAACTGCTCCAGCGGAGTATCGGCAGCGCTGCTTTTATAATCTGCAGGGGCTCAGCCCGGTATGATTCCAGGACCCTGCCAGGCAGTTCCTTTATAGCGCCGGCAGCTGAAGGGTAAGCTGTGAAAATGGCGGGAATTATCTTGATGAGGCAGTATGAGAGCAAAAATAAAATGCCAATAACCTTAATGTACAGGCGGCCCTGAAAAGCCCTCCTGTACCTGCTGGCTGGAACAGAATACATGATAAACCCCCCGTTCGGGCTTGCTGATTAATTTTATGCCCGGAGCGGGGGGTTTATGTGGGTGAGCTGTCATCGCAAGGCAGTTGGTACAAAAGCATCAATTAGTCCGATAATAAATGCTGAAATTAAAGCTCCGACAACACTCACGCTGAGCAAGTTGGGGATAATAAACTGGGCCAGATAAATAACCACCGCCGCTGTTATGAATCCCACCAGGCCCCTGCTCTGCGGGGAAATACGGTCACCCAGCAGAGCCTCGGCCACATACCCGAGGACGGCTATTACGACAGCGGCAATCAGCGCTCCAACAAATCCCCCTCTCACCACGAAACCGGGTGAAAGCCAGCTTACGACAATTAAAACAAGTGCTGAAACAACAAACCTGATAATAACTCCCAGCCACTGCATAATCATTATCACCTCCTGTCTCTCGCAGTCTAAAAATAGCTTTAACCAAAAAATCAAAGGATATACCGGTAACCCTTGCATTTTTTTTCTGCGCATGGTAAAATGGTTGCCGTTGGGAGGTGAGAACAACATGCCAAATATCAAATCCGCCATCAAAAGGGTTGAGGTAACCCGCAAGCGGACGATACGTAACGCCAGGATCAAGTCCGCTCTGAGGACCACTATCAGAAGGTTCGAGGAGGCTATGAAAGCTGCCGACCGCGATGAAGCCGGTTTAAAACTCAGGAAGGCTGTAGTTGCCATTGACAAGGCTGTTACGAAAGGCATTTTACATAAAAATGCAGCTTCACGTAAAAAATCACGCCTGACCAAAAGGTTCAACAAGCTTACAGGGTAACAAAATCATGAAAAGCAGAGCCACAGCTTGCAAGCTGTGGCTTTTTGTATAATGCATAATATGGAAGGTCTTTACTGCTTTTAGCATGGAATTATCTTATATTATCTCAATCGGCATAACAATAATGATCCTTTCTTTCATTTCAGGTTTCACTATAGGCGGGTACCTGATTATTTTAGCGCTCGCCTGGTGGGCCTATTTTCTGTTTACATATAACAAAACAAAGGGAAGAATTGCAATCAGCGTGCTCTTGGCGTTGTCTTTGGTCGAAGCATATTTGTTAATCGCCTGATATCTAATAACTCAGTGGCTACAGATACCGATTTTTTTCTTTACGGACTCTAAGCGTGTCAAAAGAACCGTCCCCTTGACACGATCGTGTCAAAAGAACCGTCCCCTTGACACGGTTTATTTTTTGGGCAGGAGGACGTGGTCGAGGAGCATGCACAGCAGCATGCCGGCGATAAACCCGTTGCCCAGGATGTACTGGGCGAACGCGGGGATACCCGCGAAGGAGCCGCCCGGCAGGTTCATCACGCCGGTCCCTATAAGGAGCGGCAGCCCCACCACAAAGTAGTCCCTGGCGTTAAACTCCAGCCTGGCGTAATCTTTCAGCCCGAAGCCGAGCATCTGGCAGAAGGAGGCCAGCAGCACCGAATAGCCCACCGGCGGGGGAATCGACGCCAGAAAAGCGCCCACCTGCGGCAGCAGGCCCATGACCACCAGGGCAGCGGCAAATACGACAAACGGCAGCCTGGCGGCGACCCTGGTCAGGGCGACCATGCCGGCGCCGGCCGAATACGGCACAAAGCCCACCGTCGCCCCCAGCCCGGCCAGGATATCGGCGAAGCCGGTAAATACCACGCCTCTGTTGTATGACTTCTGGGGCAGCTCTATATTCAGAACCCTCTCCATGGCCAGGATGCTGGCCACCAGGTTGGACAGCACCAGCAGGCCGGTGAGGACCGAAACAAATACTATGCCCGGATCAAAAGTCGGCGTGCCCCAGGCAAATAATTGCGGCAGCGCGACCACCGCGTCCGACCTGATAAACTCCCCGGAGGGGACCCCTGCCAGCACGGCCAGGGCCCACCCCGCCGCGGTGCCGGCCAGTATGGCGATGCTCTTCAAGAACCCCCTGGCCTTAAGGTTGATCACCACGACCATGGCCACAACAACCAGCGACACAAAGGCTGACCTCAGGTCTATACTCCCCCCGTCGCTGATCCCGAACATTCCCCTGACAAAGGTACCGCTTAACTGCAGCCCCAGCAATACCAGCACGGAGCCGGTAACAGCGGGCGTAAAAAGTTTCAAAGCCTTGCCGATCAGGCCGGTCATGCCCACAACCACCAGGATCACTCCAGCCACCATCACGCCAAACTCCAGGTCGGTGCGCAGCAGGCTCAGGGGCTTGCCCAACCCCGGCGCCATGGCCGCCAGGGTGATGAAAATACCCCACCACATGCCGGACGGGCCTTCGATAATAGGCAGGCGGTGGCCGAAGCAGACTTGCAGCAGCGACGCCAGGGCTTGGAAAAAGAAAGTGCGCTGGGCCAGGGTGGCGATGCCGGCCTGGTCAAGTCCCAAAGCGCTTCCCACTACAATCGGCAGGACCGCCGAGTTGGCCACGGTAAAACCCAGCCACTGCACGGCATATGTAAGCGTCCGGTTTAAAGGCGGGCGGTCTTCCAGGTTATATAACAGCTCACTGTTTTCGCTCAAAATCTTACCACTCAATTTTCATAAAATCTTGTTTCATTATATATAATTACCTGTTATCTTAAAAGGAATAATTCGCTGTAAAAATTGCTTGAATATTGGAATTATTGGGTTTTGTGAAGGTATTTCCCGAATCAGATAGAAAATTAATAAACCAACAGAGGCAATAATAACCAATCTATTAAAAACAGGTGATAACTTGGTGGGATACCGACACTGTCAAATACTAATTACCGGAGGGGGCACCGCGGGGCTCGCGGTCGCTTCACGGCTAATTAAAAGCCGGCCGGGCGCTGATATCGTCCTGCTCGACCCCGCGCGCAAACACTATTACCAGCCGGCGTGGGTGTTCGCAGGGGCCGGCATCATAGAAAAGGAAGCCTCAGTACGCGACCTGAAATCTTTAATCCCGGACAAAGTCCATTTTCTCCAGGAGGCTGCGGCGGCCCTGCACCCCGGAGAAAATTATATTGTTACTGATCAGGGGAAGAAAATAAGTTATGACTACCTGGTCCTGGCTCCCGGTATCATCCCGGACTGGTCGGGCATCAAGGGGCTGCGGGAATCAATAGGCCGGGACGGCGTCGTAAGCGTGTATTCGTACGAACACCTGGACGAAACCTGGCGCAGTATCAGGGATTTCCAGGGAGGCAACGCTGTTTTCACCCTGCCCGGCTCACCCGTGAAATGCCCCTCCGCCCCCCAAAAAGTAATGTACCTGGCGGAAGAGTATTTTACCAAAAAAGGTGTGCGCGAGGACTCGGACCTGATCTTTTTCTCGGCCAAGGACAACATCTGTGAAGTGAAAAAGTATATTGCAGCCCTGAATAAAGTAATAGACCGGAAAAGGATCAAGGTCTTTTACAAACACAAGCTGCTGGAAATAGATGCCCTTGCAAAAGAGGCGACCTTTGAGTGCCTGGAAACCGGTAGCAAAAAAACAGTGGCGTACTCCATGCTGCACGTAACTCCCCCCTTTAAGCTCCCGCCCTTCATAAAAGAAAGCGGCTTGGCCAATAAAAACGGGTTTGTTGACGTGGACCACTATACCCTGCAGCATAAAGTATATAAAAACGTCTTCGCTTTGGGCGACGCGGCGGACCTGCCCACGTCCAAAACCGGCGCCGCGGCCAGAAAACAAGCGCAGGTAGTCACAGAGAACTTACTGCGCCGGCTGAAAGACAGGTCTATGGACTGCAGGTACAACGGGTATACTTCCTGCCCCATAATCACAGGGTACGGGAAAGTGGTTCTGATGGAATTCGACTATGAGAAAAATCCGTGTGAGACATTTCCGTTTAACCAGGCCAGGGAGAGATACAGCATGTATCTTCTTGACAAAAACGTCCTGCCGCATTTGTACTGGAATTACATACTAACAGGAAAGATGTAACTCAAAATTGCATGTGTGGCTTCAGCCGCACATTGGTCGGCTGAAGCCGACCCTACAGCACCATAGAGACTTTAAAATATTCATCCTCGCGGTCCGGCGCAAAGCTTTAGTATAAAATGTTCCACCGCCGGGTAAAACTCCTGCCCGCCGGTCTTCACCGCCACATCCACGTCCAGCAGGCCTTCGATGGCGTGGACCAGGCTCTCCCTGCTGTAATTTTTACACTGCGCGGAGATTTTTTGCGCAACATAGGGGTGCATTTTGAGCCGCGCGGCGATTTCCCTGGGCGGGCAGCCGCGCCCGGCCAGGTCGTGCACCTGCAGCAAAAGCCTGAACTGCCTTGCGATCATGGAAAGTATCTTCAGCGGCGGCTCCTTCGCCGCCAGCATGTCTTTGATGCCGCTCAGGGCCTCACCGCAGCGCCGGCTTCCCACCGCGTCGACAATAGTGAAAATGTTATCCTCCAGGACGGGCGGGCACAGCCTGCGCACGTCCTCCGGAGCGATCACCCCGCTCTGCTCCGTATAATTGAGCAGTTTGTCGAACTCTACGGTCAGTTTTTGCAGGGACGGGCCAACCGCGTCCAGCAGTTCGTCCAGGGCCCGGCCGGAAAACTTCCTGCCGGCCTTCCCGGCTTTCTGCGTCAGCCAGCGGGCCAGGTCGGCCCGGCTCAGGGGAGTGAAGTCCACCGCTTTCCCGGCCTCTTTAACCGCCTTGAAAATGCGCTTCCTTTTGTCCACCGGCTCGCCGGTATTAAAGACCAGGACCGTCGAGAGCAGGGGGTCTTTTAAATATTTCAGCAGCACAGTTTCCCCGCCGGCCGCGGGAAGGGCCTCTGTTTCCTCCGGAGCTTCACGGCCGGCCTTTTTGGCGGCCTTGAAAAAAGAGGGGTTTTTAACCACGACCAGGCGCCTTTCGGCGAACAGCGGCAGGGTTTCCGCGCTGGCGGCGATATCCCCGGGGCGAGCCGTTTCACCGTCGACAAGGTCGATGTTAAAGTCCGACCCGCCGCCTTGCAGGCAGAAATCTACCAGGCTGTTTACAGCCTGCTCCCGCAGCCAGCCCTCCTCGCCGTAAAAAAGGTAGACCGGGTGGAGGACTCCCCGTTTAATGCTGTTTAAAAGTTCAATATAGTAATCCACTGCAATACCACACCTTATTTTTTGCCGAGCCTGGCCTGGACCGCCGCCACCTTGCCGGCCGCGGTCAGCGCCTTGTCCCTGCGGTCATCGACGCGGATGGTGGTGACCACCCTCCCCGCGCCCTTGATAAAGGGCTGCTCGTGCATCAGCCTGACCACTTCCAGCACCCGGCCGAGCTCGCCCTCGATGACCGTGGACATGGGAGTCAGCTGCCAGGAGACCCCTTCCGCCCCCTCCAGCACTTCCAGGCATCCGGCGACATAGCCGCTCAGGCTGGCGGAAGCCGTCCCGACCGGGACTATGGTCACGTCAACTACAGCCATCTCCACTCACCCCCCGCGGATTTTCCTTTATTATATTAAATTTGGGCCGCCTGTAAAAGGCTGGCTTAGGAAATACTTAATGTCTTTACTTTGGCTATGGCGTTTACATAGGCCCTGGCGCTGGCCTCGATGATATCGGCGCTGACGCCCCTTCCCACCACCAGCCCGCTGTCGCCGCAGCGGACCTTCACAGTGGCGTCCCCCAGGGACTCGCTGCCCCGGCTGACAGACTTGAGGGAAAAGTCCTCCAGGTTGACATGCTCTCCCACCATGCGCTCGACTGCTTTAAAAACAGCGTCCACCGGGCCGTTGCCGCAAGCCGCGTCGGTGATTGTGTCACCTTCCACATCCAGCGTCACTGTGGCCGTGGCCCTGGAAACACCGGTCGTGGTGATCGATATGTTTTTTACGCTGATGCTGTCGCTTACTTCCATTTCCTCCGCCAGCAATTGCTGATCATCACCGGCTGTAACGCCGACAGCGTCCGGCCTGATTACCTCGTAAGGCGACCCTTCGCCCGATATATCGTCCGCGTATATGCCGCCGTCGCCTTTGAAGGCATTGGCGCCGACAATGGCCTTGTGGGCGGGCACCGGCACCCCGGTTATCCTTGCCGCCAGGCGGCAGGTGGGGGCGATTTCCGTCGTCTTCACCGCCAGCTCGACGCCGTAGGCCGCCTGCCTGGTATAGACCGCCATGATCGCCTCTTCCAGGGAAGTATTGCCGGCCCTTTCCCCGATGCCGTTGATAGTGCCCTCTACCTGGCTGGCCCCGGCTTTTATCCCCGCCAGGCTGTTGGCGGTGGCCATCCCCAGGTCGTTATGGCAGTGGACGCTGACCTCGGCCCGGTCAATATTTCTGACATTGTCCATCAAGTAAGAAATCAGCTCGCTGTATTCCCACGGCGTGGCGTAGCCAAAGGTGTCCGGGATATTGACCACGGTCGCCCCGGCCTCGATCACCTTCTCAATAATTTCGGCGACGAAGGAGGGCTGGCTGCGAAAGGCGTCTTCCGTGTAAAACTGCACATCGCTTACATATTTTTTGGCGCGCTTTACCGCAAAAACAGCCTTTTCCACGACCTGCTCGGGAGTAAGCCGCAGTTTCCTTTTCATGTATTGCGGCGATACCGCCAGGCCGGTGTGGATCCTGGGCTGTGCCGCTCCCCGCAGCGCTCCGGCGCAGCAGTCTATTTCCCGCTCGTCCGCCCCGGAAAAGCCGCAGATGACTACGTCTTTGACCTCCCTGGCGATGGCCCGCACCGCTTCCAGGTCCGCGGCTGAGCAGGCCGGGTAACCGGCTTCAATCACGTCCGCGCCAAGCTTGACCAGCTGCCTGCTGATCTCCATTTTCTCATTTATATTAAGGTTTAATCCCAGAGACTTAGCCCCGTCCCTGAGGGTAGTGTCGAATATTTTCAGCCTGCGCAAAATAATAATCCCCTTTCATGAATCCAATGTGGCGGCACGTTACTCGAAGATTAAGGTCACTAAGGTCCGGGTCCACAACACCACCCCCTTTATAAAAAATAAAACCCCTCGTCAAAACCTTGAGACGAAGGGCAACTCCGCGGTACCACTCAAATTAACGGCCAAAAGCCGCTCGCTTTAAGGATACGGGAACATTTTAAGCTCCGATATCCCCTTCCTTTTAACGGTGGAAGTTCCGTCCGAGCCTACTTTTCTAAAATAATTTCAGTCGGCTACTCCAGGGAGAGTTCCGCGCCCCGCTTTCGACCGCCTCGCACCAAACGGCGGCTCTCTGAAGCCGGCAGGCCCGCGCGTAATATTCCCTCTCATCGTCATTTTAAAAATATTACCTTAAAATCTTATCAGGGTAAAACCTTCTTGTCAATATGGGCCTGGCCCAACAGCAACGGTCATTTTCCCGAAAAAAGGACTTCTTTAACAGCCGCTTCAGAAATATCGTTTAACACCTTCACCCTGCCGATCTCAAGCGGCAGGACCAGGGTGAGCCTGCCGGCGCGCGCCTTTTTGTCCTGGCGCATGGCGGCAATAATATCGTCTCTGTCTAGATACGGCGGCAGTGACACCGGCAGTCCGGCCCGGCGGATCAGAGCAACCACGCGGCCGGCCTGCTCCGCCGGCAGCAGACCCAAAGCCTGTGCCAGCCTCGCCGCGGCTGCCATGCCGGCAGCAACCGCCTCGCCGTGCGAATACACCCCGTACCCGCACAAAGCCTCCACCGCGTGCCCGACAGTATGGCCGAAATTCAAAATGGCGCGCAGCCCCTGCTCAGTTTCATCCGCTTCCACCACCCGTGCCTTGGTCCGGCAGGCAACCGCCGCGGCGTGCGCCAGGGCCTCCTCGTCCAGGGAAAGCAGTTTGACGGTGTTTTCCTCCAGCCAATTAAAAAACCCGGCGTCGGATATTACCCCGTACTTGATCAATTCGGCCAGCCCGGACTTTATTTCCCGCAAAGGGAGTGTCTGCAGGGTCGCCATATCCGCGACCACCAGCCCCGGCTGGTAAAAAGCGCCGATAATGTTCTTGCCCCCGGGGTGGTTAACGGCCACCTTGCCGCCGACACTGCTGTCCACCTGGGCCAGCAGGGTAGTCGGGACCTGGACGAAAGGCACCCCTCTCAGGTAGACCGCCGCGGCCAGCCCGGCGGTGTCGCCCACCACCCCGCCGCCCAGCGCCACTACCGGGCAGCGCCGGTCCATTTTGTGGTTAAAGGCCGTGTCGCAGAGCTTTTCCAGCATGTCCAGGTTCTTGTATTCCTCGCCGTCTCCCATTTCGCCGCATATTACTTCAAAGCCGCCAGACGCGAGGCTTTTACTCACTATTTCGCCATACAGGTCAAAAACTTTACGGTTTGATACCAGAAGCGCTTTGTCGCCTGAAGAGATCTCCCTTACCCAACTGCCCAGTCCGCCCAGGATCCCGCTGCCTATGTATATGTTGTAACTGCGGGAGCCCAGGTCCACCCGTACGGTAATCATCGGATCAATTCCCTTTCTGAAAGGAATGCCAGGATCTGCTGCACGCTTTCTTCAATGGTGCACACCCCGGTATTGACGGTCAGGTCCGCCACGCTGTATATATTCTCGCGCTCTTTCAGCAGCGCGTCTATCTTTTCCCTGAGGTCGCCCCTGGACAGCAGGGGGCGGTTTTTTTTGCCCCTGGTTCGCTGGTAGATGACGTCGGGCGAAGCGGACAGGGCGACCAGTATGCCGCTCTTTTTTAAGAGCCGCACATTTTCAGGGTCCAGCACGATGCCGCCGCCGGTGGCAATAACCAGGTCCTCTCTTAAAGACAGTTTTTTTACCAGCAGCGCTTCTTCGGAACGGAAGCGCACCGCCCCGTCCCTGGCAAAGATCTGCGCCACCGTCTTGCCGGTAACCGCCTCGATTTCTTTATCCGTATCTATAAAGACCCGGCCCAGGCGCTGCGCCAGCCGCCGCCCGACGGTCGACTTGCCGGTGGCCATGAAGCCGATAATAACGATATTCTTCATTAAACTACACCTGCTTCAGAGCGGCAAGGTAGCTCTCCATATTCCGCCTCAGCTCGTCCATGCTGTCCCCGCCGAACTTCTCCAGGCAGGCGCAGGCCAGCTCCCAGGCTGTCACCGCTTCCCCTACCACACAGGCGGCCGGCACGGCGCAGACGTCCGAGCGCTCCACCGAAGCCTCAAAAGGTTTTTTGGACACCAGGTCGACGCTCCGCAGCGGACGGTAAAGCGTTGGTATCGGTTTCATCGCCGCGCGCAGCACTATTTCCTCCCCGTTGCTCATGCCGCCCTCGATCCCGCCGGCCCGGTTGGTCTGCCGGTAGAAACCCCTGCCGCCATCGTAAAAAATTTCGTCCTGCACCTGCGAGCCTTTCCTTGCCGCGGCCTCAAAGCCCAGTCCGACTTCGACGCCCTTCACGGCCTGGATACTCATCAGCGCCGCGGCCAGCCGGGCGTCAAGCTTACGGTCCCACTGCACATGGCTGCCCAGACCCGGAGGGACGCCGGCCGCCCTGATTTCGAAGACGCCGCCCAGCGAATCCCCTTCTGCCCTGGCCTTATCAATAGCCGCTATCATTTCCTGCTCAGCTTTTTCATCTGCACACAGGAGCTGTGACGCGGCCGCCCGTTCCTTTAACTCAGCGAGGCTCTCTGCGCCGGCGCCGGCGGCTATATCGCCGATCCTGACGACATGCCCCGTTATTTCCACGCCGAGCTCGTCCAAAAGCTTCCTGGCCACGCTGCCGGCCGCCACTCTGGCCGCGGTCTCACGGGCGCTGGAGCGCTCCAGGACGTTCCTTATGTCCCTGTGGCCGTATTTTAAGACCCCGGCCAGGTCGGCATGCCCGGGGCGGGGCCTGGTCACCGCCCGCTCCTCTACCTGCGCGACCTGCTCAGGCGACATGGCCTGCGACCAGTTGGCCCAGTCCTTGTTTTCTATGTATAACGCAATTGGGCTGCCCAGGGTGGTCCCGCCCCTCACGCCGGACAAAAAACGCACCGCGTCGGCCTCTATCTTCATCCTGGCCCCGCGGCCGTAACCGCCCTGTCGGCGCGCCAGCTGCGCATTAATGTACCCGGCTGTGAGTTCGAGCCCGGCCGGCATGCCCTCTAAGACAGCGACCAGGGCCGGGCCGTGGGACTCTCCCGCGGTAAGGTATCTGAGCATCTTTTCCTCCCGTTGGATCCGTGTCAAGGGGACGGTTCTCTTGACACGCTTTTTCCCAAGATCGTGTCAAGGGGACGGTTCTTCTGACACGTTTTTTCTCTCTGGACCGTGTCATGAGGACAGTTCTGTTGACACGCTTTTATCTCAAGATTTAATAATAGTAATCGTGTCAACAAAACCGTCCCCAAGACACGCTCCGGCGACACTTTTATCTCCTGGCATAATATTCGTAACCATGTCACGAAAACCGTCCTCTTGACACGCTCTAGACATTTATTTACCAAGTGTGCACAAAAAACCGTCCCCTGGAACGAATGTATTATGTTGTAGGTCGGGATTTATTCCGCCAAAGATGTGCGGCTGAAGCCGCACCTACAGTTCTCACGTCTTTTCTCACGTCTCCAGGGTGTGTCCCCGTCCCTTTATCGGTTTGACAATTCCTTTACCAGGGCTTCCCGCATTACCTCTAAGGGCGCGGGGACGCCGGTCCAGAGCTCGAAAGCCAGTGCCCCCTGGTGCAGGAGCATGCCCAGGCCGCTGACAGCAGTTGCCCCGGCTTGGCCGGCCTTCTTTAAAAACAATGTCTCGACCGGGTTGTACACCAGGTCCGAGGCCACCTGCCCCGGCCTGAAGACTTCGAAGGGCAGCGGGACCGTCTCGTTGACATTCGGGCTCATGCCCAGCGAAGTGGCCTGCACCACCAGGTCCGCTTCCGCCAGCGTCTGCTCAGGCAGTTTATCGTCTGCCCCGTCCGGCCAGGACACCAACTCCACCCGCACCCCGGTTTTTTCAGCCACAAAACGGGACAGGCCGGAAGCCCTCGCCGCAGTGCGGTTGGCAAAGACCAGTTTGCCCGCCCCGGCCAGCGCCAGCTGCACCGCCACGGCGCGCGCCGCGCCGCCCGCCCCCAGGAATAAGACCGTCCTGTCGGCGGGGTCAAAGCCGGCCTCTTTCAGGGCTCGTAAGTACCCTTTCCCGTCGGTGTTGTCGCCGTAAAGGTACCCCGAGCGGTTAATAATAGTATTGACAGCGCCGGTTAATTCAGCTTCGTCGGAAAGGCCGTCCAGCAAAGGCAGCACCGCTTCCTTGTGGGGGATAGTCACATTCACCCCGGCCAGGCCCAGGGCCCTGATCGCCTCAACCGCCGCAGCAAGTGAGCCAGGGCTCACCTCGAAAGGCACGTAGGCATAATCCAGCCCGGCGGCGGCAAAAGCCGCGTTGTGCAGCGCCGGCGAAAAGGTATGCTCCACCGGGCGCCCAAAAATACCGCATATCTTTGTGCGGCCGTTAATCCCACCTGCCATGGAAGACCTCCGGTTTCTTCTTCAGGCGGGCAAGCACTATTTTCTCCAGGTGGCGCGTGATCAGCCTGGTACCCCAGAAATCTTTCCCCTGCATCGGGACAACCAGGATAGTATAAAGGCCGGCTATGTTGCCGCCGAGTATATCAGTGAATATCTGGTCGCCCACCAGGGCTGTTTCCCGGGGGCTGGTACCCATCAACCGGAGGGCGCGGCGGAACGGCCTGGCGAAAGGTTTAACCGCCCGGTGTACAGACGGCATATCCATCTCCGCGGCTATAGCTCTTACCCGCCTGCGGGAATTGTTGGATACTATGCCCATCTTGAAACCCTCTTTGCGCATTTCCACAATCATCTTCAACACCTCCGGGGGCGCGTTCACCGAGTCCCTCCGGACGATGGTATTGTCAAGGTCAAAAATGACGCCTTTTAGTCCCAGGCTTTTCAGTAAAGCCGGCTTGATATCCAGTATTGAGGGCACGTACATTCGCGGATAAAGATTTTTCAGCAATTGGTTCTCCTGACCTTACCTCTTTTTTTCTCCATTATTCTCGCCTTCTCCAGGTCCAAAGGCGTGTTGACGTTAAAAAACACGGTATCAATGTCGGCAGCTTCTCTTAAGAGCGCTTCACTGACGTATTTTACCCGCACCCGCGGGTAAAAATCAACAACCTTGTGCCGGCCGTTCCTTAATGCTTCTTCCACGGCGGGAATGCAGTTCTTGTCGTAGACCGCGAACAGCGGCTGCAGGTAATCCCCGTGCTGGGGTACGGTAACGTCATAGCCGTCCGAAAGCCCGACCATAATATTTGCCAGGTCGGCGCTCAAAAAGGGCATGTCACAGGGCACCACCAGGCACTTGCGGCTCCGCGCCGCCAGCAGCGTGGCGTGAATGCCGCTTAAGGGGCCCCATCCCTTGATCAGGTCCGGCACCACCTTTATACCCAGGCGCGCGCCGGTTTCCTCTTCTCCCCCGCTGATCAGGATCTCTGTAAATACTTTACCAAGTTCAGCGGCGGCGCGCTCGATCATAGCCTCCCTGCCCACAGTCAGAAAAGCTTTGTCCCTGCCCATCCGCCTGCTTTTTCCCCCGGCCAGGATTACACCCGCGACATCGGCCATTGCTCCGTCCCCTTTTGCAAATAATCTAACCCATACAATTTTTTTGCTGAAGTTTTTGCTACTACTCCATTATGCCCCCATAATACAAGGGATCTCAACAAACTTAACATCTTATTTTCTCCGGCAGGCTAAAAAATCCTTTAAAAACATTTATTTATAGACACGCACCCAAAACAGCCGCGGCGCATATGATTAATAGCATGCAATTTTTAGGGGGGATAAATGGATGCTGCCGGGTCTCTGGACATTGACCTTGGTATCACTGGTAAACGGCCTCCTATTGCTTGTCTCATATATCGCCAACAATACCTTTCCACAGCCGCTGTCAGAGGAGGAAGAAGCAAAGTACCTCATGCTTTTGAAGCGGGGCGATGAGAAAGCCCGCAATGTGCTGACAGAGCGGAACCTGCGCCTGGTGGCACACATCGTAAAGAAATTCGACAACGCCGGGGAAGACCCGGATGACCTGATCTCCATCGGATCCATCGGCTTAATCAAGGCAATCAACACTTTTAACCCCAGTAAAGGCACCAGGCTGGCCACCTACGCCGCCAGGTGCATTGAAAATGAGATCCTGATGCACCTGCGCTTCATGAAAAAGGTCAGGGCAGAGGTTTCGCTGTACGACCCGATCGGAGTCGACAAGGAAGGCAACGAGATCACTCTCATCGACGTGCTGGGCACCCACTCGGAAGTGGTGTCCGAAATTGTTGAAAACAGCTTCGAAAGGAAGCGGCTCAAGGAAAAGGTGCTGCACCTTTCCCGCCGCGAAAAAAAAGTGCTTGAACTCAGGTTCGGCCTGGAGGACGGTGACCGCAAGACTCAGCGGGAGATAGCCCGCAGCCTCGGCATATCGCGCTCGTATGTATCGCGCATAGAGAAAAGGGCGATCAGCAAGCTCGCCCGGGAATTTACAATGGAAGGCTGCCAGTGATGGCAGCCTTCCATTGTTTATATAATACAGGCTTCAGTTTTTTTTCCCAATAGTAAGAAAATAACAATCTCTTAGTATCCATCTACATGGACGTAATGCAGTTCAGGAATTACACTTGGGATATTGGAATCTAGATTTTGTTTAATCCATAAATGTTTGCCTGCCATACTTCCCGTAGGAAGACTCTGGATAGGATCGCCGGTGTCCTGGTCCTCCCAATTAACAGGATTTCTCACCCCGGTATATTCGGCGTTAACTACTGTTCCAGCAGCGGGGAGAATATTAAACAGAATTATTCTCGGATCATTATCAGACCTGGTATAAGCGTTAGTGGGATTACCATCCAGGTATATAACCAGGTCGTTATGCCTGTCGGCTGGGTAGTTGCTAAGCCTATAAAAAGCATCTACAGACTCTAAACTTATTCCTGGCGTATAACTATATGATGAACCTCCAAAAATACAGCTCACCTGTTTCCACAAAACGCCGTCGTAATTGGTGCCTGTCCTATAATGCTGTCCGTTTGGAACATTGAAACAAAGTTTATATCGAGTTGCATTATTAACATGAAGAGGTGTAAATTCAAACCTTAGCCAGCCGGAACCATTCTGAGTTACCGGCCCTCTCAAAACATTTCCACTCACATCTTTAATGGTTAAAGTAACATTTCCACTTACACTGTTTAAAAATTTTACTGCACCTAATTCAAATGCTTGTTTCGTATCGATACTCGACTCTATATACGTATAGCTACTACCAGTAATAGTATTGGGATAACACATATCTTCTTGTATAGTATTAGAAATGAGTGGTACTTGTTCGGAACAAGCAAGTTCATTCGTAACAGCGGTGTGGACATTAACGCTTGTCCCATCCGGCACTGTTTCACCCCACTCCATTTTATAACGATTGGTTTCAAGGTTAGATAAATCAATAGGGTTGGTAATACGGTGACCCGTAGGTATATATCCTGTTTCAAACAGTTGCAATTCTCCAACGCCTATATAGCTGTCACCCCAGTTGTTCTGCATAAATAAGCGATAATACCGGTATGATGATTGGTTGCTAAATTCCCACTCCTGCCATCCTATTTGAGCCGCTACCGTAAATGTATAGATATTTGTCCAGTTTGCCCCATCATTCGCTCCCTGGAATATGCAATCTTTTGGATTCCGTGTCTGTTGTGACAGCCTTGCTGAGTGAAACCTCAGCTTTGTTATTTTAAAAGTATTATAAGTAAAGTCTACCTTGAGCCATTGATTTGTCTTGGAGCCGGAGGTACTATACCACATACCGCGGTTTTGTTTGGTTGGAGATGTGTCAGTTTCATGTGCAGCACCATCAAACGCGCTTGAAGGGTGATCTTGATAATATGTGGAGCTGGCACTATAACCTGCCGGCTTGGTCAAACCATTGGTATATATAAGCGCTTGGTTAACCACAGTTGGAACAATTGGTGATAAACCGTCACCTGTAGCCTGGACACCTGCTAGTTGACCTTTTTCAAAATCCTCTATAGATTCTTCGGAATACAAACGGTCAGCCGATTCTGCTGCAGTTGTGAAACTGAATACAAAATCATCTTCAAGGCCTTCACCGTCTGTGTATTTGACAGAACCTTCAGGAATGGTCACCGTGTATGCT
This sequence comes from Pelotomaculum propionicicum, assembly GCF_048984525.1. Lineage (GTDB taxonomy): Bacteria > Bacillota > Desulfotomaculia > Desulfotomaculales > Pelotomaculaceae > Syntrophopropionicum > Syntrophopropionicum propionicicum_A. The sequence continues at coordinate 22,827 of NZ_JBMGJC010000014.1, read as the reverse complement.
GTGTTGCACTCCAGGTAGTCCACGGGATCTAGCCTAAGTGTGGCATTCGTGACACCGTAAGTGTAGCTTACTACTGTACTGCCATGAGAAATGGTGATGTCGCCGTAAACGTTATCAACTATACTCTCTTTGAATGTTATTCCAATTGTTTTATTCACGGCGACACCTGTTGCCCCATCGGCAGGGTCGGAATTTGGATAGGTGGTAACCGGCGTACTGCCGGTAGTAAAATTAAAGGTATATGGGCTCTCAAGGGAATTGCCTATAGAGTTTTTAACTGCGCGGGCCGGTATGTATACCGAATATGTAACGCTCTGGTTAAGATTGTTTAAAGGCACAATGTTTAAAACATCACCGCTCAGATTATAGTTACAATCAACTACAAATTGATTATTTGTATCCACCATATTAATGCCGTCAAAGTAAACATCTTCAACAACAGTCTCGTTAAAATTAACGTGGACAGGTGTGCTGACTGAAACATTTTCCGCGCCGTCAGAGGGATTTGTACTGGTTATGACCGGCGCCGCAGTGGAGTCTAAAGTATTAAAATGAAAACTGTAATCTGCAGCCAATGTGTTGTCCTTGCTGTCTTTGACAGCTCCAGCCGGTATATTTATTACATAAGGATTTCCGTAACCGAGGTTACTTGTCGGATCGATGGTTAGTGTTTTCTCAGAGATAGTCGCTGTATAACTAACTGATGATCCATTTGTGTCATTCTTGAGCGTAATATTGTTAAAGCTCGATCCTTGGACAACACTCTCATTAAAAGTAACTGTTATGGTTTTATCTACCCTTATACTTGACGCATTGTTTTCAGGATCCGTGACGCTTACTGTTGGAGGAGAATTATCAGTAAGGGAGACTGAGAGAAGGTTTCCTCCAGCGTCGTATGTATATGTCAGGGTCTGGCCATTCGTATAGGTTGCTGTCGTCAGGCGACCCAAATCATCATATTCGTAGACAACTGCGCCAGATGGAAGCGTCAAGATCAGCAAGAACATTACCAATATTAAATAAGTTAATAGTATTTTTGGTCCTTTTCTCATAGTTTCATTCCTCCATAAATATGGCATTAATATAATTAAATGGGTTTAAATGAAAGTCGCAAACTAATTATTTATATCAATGTTACCCTTGCTAACAGAATATTGTGCAATAAAGGTAAGCCCAGTAATTTCCTGGTAAATTAAATGTTACTTTGGAGTCCGCAAAATTGGAAGGCCATAATACCATATTATCTTGTTATTATTTTTCCAGTTATAGTCCACATAGTTTTTGTTTACATTTATTGAGTTAACTATCTACCTATCAATTAGGTCTTAGTATTTTCCTGCTTTAATATCTGCTCCTTTAAATAACTAGAAACAATAGCTATAAGTTCTTCTTTTTGCTTTACATCAATATTATTATTTAATTGATAAAATTCAATTAAAAGATTGCTTTTTAAGAACACAACTCTCGAAGAATAATTACCTGATGGCAAATAGTAATTATCAGCATTTCGATATTGTTCAATGAAAGTGATAAAATAACAGTCATAATCAGAGTTAACTAAATCATATTCAATTTTATTATATTTTTTCTTTATAAGATAATTTTTCAAAGCATCAATATTATTACTGTAAAGAAATATCTCAACATTTGTTCCATAACCATGATTAATTGTTATCCAATCTTTAATTGCATCATCCCTATAACTTCCTGTTGTGTAGTTATAGCCATTTAGCACATGGATTTTATCACATGGCATGCCGTTTAAGGTACTTAGTGGATCCTTCACTATCAAATCAACCATTGGTCCCACATCTACATCTTGCTTATAATAAAGGTGCATTATGAAAAAGCGATAAAATCCTATTATAATAGTGATAATAATTACAATAAGTAGTATTCTATTTTTCATTAAGGACAGCTCCTTGCACTTTTTAAATAATCTATTGTTGCATCACGGGTCCTCGATAACCTCATATTGTCATCAACATTAGTTACTTTTACCCATTGATTATCTCTATAATCCCAGTAAATATCGTCATAATAATCTTTGTCAAGATAATGAAGATCATGTTTACTTACTATAAAACGAGAATCAACACCCGCATTCATGTGAGCATCAATGTCCTGTAGGGGGTGTAACCCCCATCCTAAGTGTTTTAATCCCTCTGTCCGTGTTTCTGGATTTTTCAGTAGTTCAGTAGCTTGATTAAACTCGCTATTTTTATGAGAAATCCTGGTATCTTCGCCAACAGGAGCCCCGTCAACCTGCATAAAATTCGCTCTGTTGAAATGCCAGTCTTTATGAGTTAATGGATTAGTATTCCAACTATTGTCAATTTCATTACAAGCATCGGCAATTATATTAGCATCATCTTCTGAAAAACCAGCTTCCAAAGCCCATATAATAGTCCTATCCTTATGCACTGTATTGTCCCATAATCCTTGTGGGTCAATGTGTAATACTGGACTATTTTTAACATAAGAGTAACGATTAAGGCTTTGCATATCTGCAATGGTACCTACTATTGGATCTTGGTTAATAAACCTTCTTATCTCGGGACTATAGTATCTTGCCCGCATATAATAGATACCATTACCATCAAATATAACCCCGTGACTACCATTGAAAAGGAATTGAGTCCAATTATTTCCACTATGGTTAACTAGCTCTCCATACGGTGCATATTGGAATCGGTCTATGATGTTTCCGTTCTCATCAGTAAGAGCAATGGTGCTGCCACGGAGGTCATAGTGATATGTTCGATAAGATCCTCCGGGTTCCTCCTGGCCGATCAGACCTAGTCCATAGACGTAATAGGTCTGGTTACCTTGGCCATCGGTTTTGATAAGTACCTGGCTCAAGTTGGCGTGCGGGTTAATGATGTAGCTATCTTGATAGACTCCATCAACAACGCTGATCCTATTGCCTTCAGCGTCATACTGATAATATGTGCTTCCGGCTACGGTCAGCCTGTTCCGCGCATCATACGTGAAGTTTACCATCTGCCCATTTAAAGGCCCTGTTGTCATATTTCCGTCGGAATCATAAACAATGGTCTGGTCATTATAAGTGGCAATTCGGTTGTTGCTGGTGTAAGTCATTGCCGCATCTTCCATTATAAACGATTCCTGCTCAATAGCTGGAACTTCTGTTTCAACGTTGCCTTTGCTGTCGTAGGTTAAGTCATATTGTGAAATTATATTATTATGTGCATCGACGTCTTTCATCTGCAAAAGCTGCCCGGCGTCATCGTAGCTACAGCTGAGGGTTGTCCCATTTTGCCTTGTAATTGTGACTAACTTCCCGTTCTGGTCGTAGTCATAAGTAATTACACGCCCTGCCCAGTCGGTGACCTTCTTTAGAAGATTTTCTGTACTGTACTCATAGGCAACCTGACGACCGTCTGGGTAAGTCAGAGTTTTAAGGTTGCCGACCGCGTCGTAGGAATACTGGATGATATTTCCCCGGGCATCGGTATATTTCTTGACCCGGTTTAGGGAATCGAACTCCCGTGTGATGGTTCCACTGCTGTCTGTAACCGTTAACACATTTCCGTTTTCATCGTAGTTATAGGCTACCGTCCCAGTTGGGTCGGTCGAAGTCTTGATGAGGCTCGCGTCATCGTAGGTGTAGCTTATGATCTGTCCGCGGCTGTTGGTGATTTGTTCTGGAAGATTTCTATTATTATAGGCCATTAAGACGATATTTCCCGCAGAGGAAGTTTCGCTAGTCAACCGTCCAGCGAGATCGTAATCAAAAACTGTCTGGTTACTGTTTGGGTCAGTCATGGTATTCCGGTTTCCGTCAGCATCGAAGGTCTGGCTTCCCGTTCCGCTTAAGGCGTCAATAACGGACGTCAGCCGGTCCATGTTGTCGTAACCGAATTTCGTTATATGTCCGGCCGGGTCGGTAACCTGTGAAAGGCGGTTCAAGTTGTCGTAGTCTTTAATAAATGTCCGGTTCAAAGCATCTGTGAGCGCCTTCTGGTTGTTCATGGCATCATAAGTTATTGTGCTTGTCTTTATGCCCTTTTTATCCCATGTGCCGGTTAGGTTGTCCGCAGCATCATATTCGTAGCTTAGGGTATAACCAAGCTGGTCGGTAATACCGGTCACCCTGCCCTTGTCGTCCCTGATGTAGGTAGTGGCATTGCCTCGTGCGTCTATAACCCTGAAAAGTCGATCTTCTCCATCATACTGATACTGCGTTATGTTGTTCATTGGATCGGCAGCAGTCTTGAGGTTGCTGTTGGCATCATATGTGAAAGTAGTAGTATAACCCCTAGCGTCGGTCTGGGTAAGCTTGTTATCACGACAGCCATAAGTGAAACTGACGCTACGGTTAAGAGGATCGGTTAGCGTTAATATGTTGTCCTCGTTGTCATAGGAAATATAGCTTGTCTTACCGGCCTGGTTAGTGGTGCTTATCACTCGTCCTGCAGCGTCATAACCAAAGGTGGTGGTGTTCCCATGGGCATCAGTAACAGTCTCCGGGAGGCCATTGATGCATGTCCATGTTATAACCCCTAAGCGCGGCATGGTCTTAGTTTCCATTAGGCTGTTGAAATTATATGTATAGCTTGTTCTGTTCCCCATAAAATCAATTACCGAAGTCAGGTTGTTCATAGCATCGTATTCCATGGTACTGACCTTACCAGCATTATTGGTTATAGTCTTAAGGTTATTCTTACTATCGTAGGTCATGGTTGTAACATGTCCAAGCGCATCGGTTATGGTAAGGATGTTGCCACTATTATCATAAGTATAACTGGTGGTATGGCCATTACCGTCCGTATACCCATTACAATTGCCATCAGTGTCATATGTATAATAGGTAGTGTTACCAAGTTCGTCCTTGACGCTTTCCATCTGGTACTTCCTGTTATGTACCAGAACCTTGGTTTTTCCGATACGGTTGGTAACTGTTGTAACAATCTTACCAGGCTGATCTTCCTCATCATAACTGAACCGGAACAACTGGTTGTAAGACAGCCCATCATCCTGTGTAATTACACGACCTTTACTATCATAAGTGTGTGAAATATACTGCTTACCGTCAGCGTCGGTACCGGTAAGCACCTGGCCTTCTGTGTTATAGGTATAGGATGTTGTTCTTCCAAGTGCGTCGGTAATACCAGTTAGGTTTTTCTCGGAATCGTAAGAAAATGACACTATACGGTTTAGTGGGTCAGAGACCTGATCAATCAAGCCATCGATATTGTGATGAACATTTATATAACGACCTGAAACGGGCTCGGTAATGGTCTGAAGTAGACCTGCAGAATCGTCGTAAGTCATTGTGAGGGACTGTCCGATCCTGTTCTTCTGCTCAACAAGTTTGCCCTGGACATTGAACTGATAGACACGCTGGTCCTGGCGGGTCAAAGTATAAGTCCCATCGGCATTCTTGACCAGAGTATCGAAAAGGATAGCTCTCTCTGCAGCGGAAAAATTATCTGAGCCGTCGTTTATAAAGGTATTCTCGCGGTTAGCGTTCCAATGGATTTTGACATTGCCGTCAATTAACTGCTCAAGGTAGGTTTCAAAATTATGACCCCAGCCCTTTCCAAGAGGACCTTCATTAAGGAGGAGAGAGTTGTAGGTAACGTCGAAAGAAAGCGGCCTGGCGCCGTTGACGGCGAGAAGCGATTTATTTATATTCATTGCGCCTGATGCAGTGTCAACAGGATCACCTTGACAAGTAGGCTGAAGAATGTCTTTTGGATCTCTAATTATGAGGCTGCCTTCTGCCCCTAATCCTGAGATAACATATTTATCGCCGCCAGTAACAAATAGGTTATCAATAATTATCAGTTTGCCATCAATTAATGTTAGTCCCTGGCGTACTGATAAACTCTGAGGTAGATTAGGAAGGTCAACAACACATTTTTGTACAGGAGTTGTATCAGGGGTAGTCACATGAACTATGGATGTCTCTATATCATTCCAATCCCTTGCCAGAACATAAAGGCCCTCCTGTCCGTCACTTATTACCCCTGATGACATAGAATTACCCATTACGCTGCCGTTTTTCCGCAAAACATCATCTACATGGAAGGCGTCTACCCAAGTATTTCCGTCATCTACGCTTCTCTTATACATTGTCCCTGAACTACCGTGATTGTATCCGAAACCCCAATAAAGTGAACCGGTGTTCGTCTCAACAACACAACGTGATGTTGCACCGGTATAATAAGCATGATCTGATGGTCCGTAGTATCCAGAAACCATTTTGGTCCAAGTCTGACCGTTATCATCGGAAGCAAAGACTGACGGTCTTGACACTTTCCACCAGTCGTATGCCGACTCATAGTAAGGTCCGGGCAAAAGCCATCTTCCGCTATCAAGGACCTTTATCTCTCCTGCTGGACTATTACTAGGAGTATATATATAGGGCAGCAGGATATCTTGAAGAGTTGAATAAATCTGCCAGTCCCCACCGTTACCGGAAGTAGACTTGTATATCTTATAAAAAGAATTTGTTGTTTCGTTTCCTGAGCAACATACAGTTAAATACAGATCCCCTTCAGCCCAGGAAAGACAGGCTGAACCGCCGTATGGCGCAAAAATACCTGTACCTGTCCAATTCGAGACCGAGTTATCCATACTAGTCAGCAGTTCAACATTCGGAATAGTCCCCTGGTAAACCTCGCCAGTAACCGATTCGATGGCTACCATCAACAACTCTCCGTCTGTTTTTTTCTGAATTGAAACCATCCCATTTATCCCGGATGTTTTGACTCTGTGCCAGCTTGTACTGTCTTCCCACTCGTAGTTAGCCGAAGCCGGCTGCACACCAAAACTAAATCCAAAAGGGTTAGGTAAAAAACTAAATAGTAGCAGGAGTGAACTTATAATAATTACAAACTTCAATCTGAATAATGAAATTCTACAGGTGAAAGTTTTGCCGGACATAAACAACATAATAATTACCCCCATTATAAGTTATAAGAAGTCTATCTTTGTATTTTCACTTTTGATTGCTACACTTTAATATTGGGATACCCATCCGTTAATATTTTTGGGGTACCCCTAACTCGCAAATAAAATGTAACCGATTTATGCCATTCTTAATTAGTGTTACATAATGTATATTTTTGTCGAATCATTTATAAAATACAATAACCGCCATTTAGCGGTTATTTTACATATATCTAATATTAAATACATTTTCTGCTAATATATAAAATATCCTTCTATGAAATATAATTTTTTTCTGTGCACTGCTGCCTCTACTAATAAAAAATTAATGCGGTGTCGGTGAAATCTGATAAGGAACATCTGCAGCTGGCGATAAGTTTTATAGAAAGTCAAATAAAAAACAAAAAAGAAAAACACAATAATACCCCAGTAAAGGCACCAGGCTGGCCACCTACGCCGCCAGGTGCATTGAAAATGAGATACTGATGCACCTGCGCTTCATGAAAAAGGTCAGGGCGGAGGTATCGCTTTACGACCCGATCGGAGTCGACAAGGAAGGCAACGAGATCACCCTCATCGACGTGCTGGGCACCCACTCGGAAGTGGTGTCCGAAATAGTGGAAAACAGCTTCGAAAGGAAGCGGCTCAAGGAAAAGGTGCTGCACCTTTCCCGCCGCGAAAAAAAAGTGCTTGAACTCAGGTTCGGCCTGGAGGACGGTGACCGCAAGACTCAGCGGGAGATAGCCCGCAGCCTCGGCATATCGCGCTCATATGTGTCGCGCATAGAGAAAAGGGCGATCAGCAAGCTCGCCCGGGAATTTACGATGGAAGGCTGCCAGTAGGCAGCCTTCCTGGTTTTTAAGAGACGTTTCCTTTATCTTTAAACGACCGTCCTATTATGGATAGTCGTTTTGTTATGCATGAAAAATCCGTTCCTTCCGGCTTTTTTAAAACTCATTAATCTTGCGCCACATACGATCTTTTAAAATAACGATTAATACAACAACTCCAAGTACCGCATAAACAGTAAGCTTGATGCGCGGCAGATAGTCGAGAGTGGCGTTCATTGAAGCATGCAGCAGCAGTACAGGGAGAAGACTTTTCCCTTTTGTCCGGTTATACAACCAGGTAAAAAGGATAGCCAGAGGAATATCTCCCAGCCGGACCCAGAACATGTACCAGGACTCGCTCCTCAGGTTCACAAAAAAGAAAATCCAATGAAAGGCTCCCCAAAAAAAACCCAATATAAGACTTGCAACAAGAGGACTGAACCGTTGCTGCAAACGGGGTAAGGCAAAACCACGCCAACCGGCTTCTTCACCTAATGAGCCATTGAAAAACAAAGCCCAAACAAAAGAAACCGGTATTGTCAGGTATAAAGGCACATCTGGCCTTAAAGGCATTGCCGGCGAGGATAAGCCCAATGATTCACCGATGAAATTGCCGGCTAGTGTAATAGCCGGCCATAATCCGATGGCAATTATAATCCATATCAGAGGCACCCTCCAATTAAGATAAGGCCGTAACAAAGAGCGCATACCCTCATTACTTGAAAAAGCGCTGGCTATTACAAAAGCTGCAAGTGAAACCAAAAGAAAATCCCCCGGCAACACATTCCAATCTAAATTGTGGTTCCACCATATACGGCTGATCCAGCGGACAAAACCGGCAATTACTAATACCAGGAAGAATGTGCATAACCAAACGCCACGTCTAAATTCCGATCGTTTATTATTCATCGCTGCTGAGATAATTATCGCTGATATAGTGGGGCCAAAACCTGCTATTAAACCAAATGTATAGTCGTCAAGGCCCAATAAGCCGACCATGAGGTAAACCCCCAGCCAAGTAAAAGCAATAGAAAAAATAAAAAATGCAACAAGGGGCCTTTGTCTTATTATTTGGGCTATGCCTCTACTCGAATCTGACATGCTGTTTCTATCCCTCCCTAATTAATTAATTGGAATTCATCCCTACGCCCCCTAAAAAAGCTAAATAGATTCCTCTATTACTTTTATTCGTGGCATTGGTATCAGCTCTCACAATTTTTAGCTATATTTTACCATGTATGACATAAGAAGCAAGTGAATTGTCACAGTGCTTCCACTTCTGAAAAAAAGGAAGCAGGAGAACCGTCCCCATGCTTCCTGGTTTATATTTTGTCGAACATTTATTCGTTTTCAATCTATTCATAATGGCAAACCTAATCTATAATTAAAGTAACCAATTCTTGAGAGGCCGGCGAAATGGAAAAACTGCTGGAAAAGATAAAGTCACACCCCTCTTACCGGGGCCAGATCGTCCACACCGAAAACCTGCCCTGCCAGGATCCCGTGTTCGGCGAACCATGCCGCGACATCCACCCGTTAATCGAAAAAGCGCTGCACCAGCGGGGTATAAGCCAGCTGTATTCCCACCAGGTTGAAGCGATTAAAGAAGTGCGCCGGGGAAACAGCATCGTGGTGGTCACCCCTACCGCCTCCGGCAAAAGCATGTGCTACAATATCCCGGTTTTAGATTCCCTTTTAAAACATGAAAAACAGACTGCCCTTTACCTTTTCCCCACTAAATCCCTGAGCCAGGACCAGCTCAACACGCTGCGGGAATTCCACCTGCCGATAAAAGACGGGGTCTATGACGGCGACACACCTGACGCCCGTAAGGCTGACTTAAGGGACAACGCCAGGATCATTATCACCAACCCTGATATGCTGCACCAGGGCATCCTGCCAAACCACCTGAAATGGAACAGCTTTATCTCAAACCTGAAATTCGTGGTCATAGACGAGCTCCATAACTACCGGGGAGTATTCGGGACCCACGTGTCACACGTGATCAGGCGCCTGCGCAGGTTGTGCCGGCACTACGGCTCGGACCCCGCTTTCATCCTGTGCTCCGCCACCATAGCCAACCCCGGGGAGCATGCCTCAAGGCTGACAGGCAAAAAGGTAACTCTGATAGACAATAACGGGGCCCCCAGGGGAAAGGTTAAATTTGTGCTGTGGCGGCCGCCGTTCCATACCCCTTATATCCAGGAGGTCGCCTGGCTGCTTTCGCTATGCCTGACCAACCGGTACAGGTCTATCACCTTCTCCAGGGCGCGCCAGGTCACCGAGCGGATCCTGCGTTTTACCCGGCAAAGCCTGCGGGATGAAAAATCCGCCGAAAAAGTGACGGCTTACCGCGGCGGGTACCTGGCCACAGAGCGAAGGGCCATTGAGCACGCTCTTTTCAGCGGCTCCCTGCTGGGGGTGGTTTCGACCAACGCCCTGGAACTGGGCATAAACGTGGGCGACCTGGAGGTCTGCATTATCGCCGGCTTTCCGGGCACCATCGCCTCCACCTGGCAGCAGGCCGGGCGGGTAGGCCGGGGCAGCAAAGAATCTTTAGTAATATTCATAGCGGTGGAAAACCCGCTGGACCAATATTTTGTACGCAATACAAAGGCTCTCTTCGCGCGGCCTGCCGAACAGGCTTTAATAGACCCGGACAACCCTTATATCCTGATCGGGCACGCCCTCTGCGCAGCCCATGAAATGCCTGTCACCCCGTATGACTGTTCACTCTGGGAAGATAATTTCGCCGACCTGCTCACCATTCTGGAAGAGGACGGCAAGGTCATTCACTCCGGGGGATCATTCTATTACAACGGGCAGAGCTACCCGGCTGAAAAGGTTAATGTCAGGTCCAGTTCCTCTTCCCTGTTTCACCTCAGGGACACCGGCAGCGGGAACCGCCTCATTGAAGTCCTTGATGAGAACGCGGCCATGTCCGAGGTTTACCCCGGCGCGGTTTATACCCACCAGGGCGACACCTTTGTGGTAAAAGACCTCGATGTTGATACTGGCACCGCTTTTCTGGAACAAAGGGAAGTGGACTACTACACCATGTGCGGGCGCGAGAAGTCGACTGAAATCCTGGCAGTTGACCGCAGTAAAGATTTTTTTGGCCACAAACTTTTTACCGGGCAGCTCAAAGTTACAACCAGGGTCACAGGTTATATCAAGAAACACGAACGGACCGGTGAAGTCGTGGGCGGCGGCAAGCTTGAACTGCCGGAAAGGGTTTTGGAAACGACGGGGATGTGGGTGCTGGTAAACGCCCAGGCTGCCACGGCGACCAGGGCGTATGGCCTGAACCTGATGGGCGGCCTGCACGCCGTCGAGCATGCCGCTATCGGGCTGCTGCCGCTTTTCGCCATGTGCGACCGGAACGATTTGGGCGGGCTCTCCACCGTTTTCCACCCGCAGACGGAAGGCCCGACGATTTTTATCCACGATACCTGCCACGGGGGGGTGGGTTTCAGCGAAAAGGGTTATGACGAGGTGACCAGGCTGTTCGAGGCCACCTTGGACGCCATCTCGTCCTGTGAGTGCGAGGCGGGCTGCCCGGCCTGCATATACTCCCCTAAATGCTCCAACTACAACCGCCCGCTGGATAAAGAAGCCGCCGTGTGCATATTGCACATGCTCCTCGGCAGGGCCTACACTCCTCCCCCCACAGCCGGTGAGCAAAAGCAAAAGCGCGAGCACCTGAAAAAAGCGCTCCGCTCGCTCCGTTAGGGAAGTGATTATTGATGAGCCTGTTTCAAAGGTTAAACGGCATTAAAGGGCGCGAGACGATCCAACCCAGGGACACCAGGCCCAAAGAACCGGTCGTCCTCCCTGACGCCCGGGAAATATCCTCAAAATTCGGCAGGTGTCTGCTGCTTGAAGAAACACGTCAGGAGGACATCTGTTACCCGGACTGCGACCCCGCTTCCCTGCTTTTTGACCTTAAATTAATAAAGGGGATCGGGCCGGCAACGGAAACCAAACTCCAGGGCGAGGGTTATACCAGCATCCCGGATCTGCACAATCACCCGCGCTGGGGATACCATGCCCGGCAGATAGCAAACCTGGTGGAAAAACGCCATATAAACGAGCTGAGATCGCTGGGCGCCAGGGACCACCATTTGCTTTCTTATTTTGACCCGGAAGACCTCCTTTTCCTGGATATTGAGACAACAGGCCTCTGGGCCAGCCAGCCTCTGTTCCTGATCGGGCTGCTGTACTGCAAAAACGGCCGGCTCCGCGTAAGCCAGTTCCTGGCCAGGCACTACCGGGAGGAAAAAGCGGTCCTGGCAGCGGCCAACGACTTGATCCAGGATTTCAAGGTTGTAGTGTCATTTAACGGAAAACGCTTTGACCTCCCGTACATTTACGGGCGCAGCATAGAGCACCGCCTGTTTTACAGCTACCCCCACCACCAGGTCGACCTGCTCCACCACGCCAGAAGGCGCTACAGGGGTTCTCTCCCCGACTGCAGGCTGGTAACCCTGGAAGAGCACTTGCTCGACCTGCGCCGCGAAGATGATATTCCCGGCTACCTAATTCCCGCCACCTACCACCGCTTTGCCCAAAAACAAGAAGCCGGCCTGATCCAGCCGGTCATCGAACACAACAAACTGGATTTGCTGGCCATGGCCAAACTTCTAGGGTCACTTGTCGCGCATACATAAGGCGCATAAAGAACAGAAGCATGGGGACGGTTATCCTGCTTCCCCCTTTATTTTTCATTTATCGACATAATCTCTTAAAGGAAAAGCGCCGGCAGATATGGTAATAGAAGGTTGTAATAATTTAGAATTTATTCATTTTTAAGGAGTTATAAAGTTGGCACTTATTACAATTGAAGAAAGGACGAGGAAAACCGGACTGGATTTTATCGAATATATACCCTGGGGAAGTCATATTTGTACTTTCTATCAGACTAAAGAAGATCTGTTCGAAATTCTGGTTCCCTACTTCAAAGCAGGCTTAGATAATAACGAGTTTTGTTTATGGGTGACTTCGGAAGTTTTAAATGTACAGGAAGCCGAGGAAGCAATGAGAAATTTTATCCCTGATTTTGAGATTTACTTGAACCGGGGACAGATGAAGATCCTTCCATACACTGAGCACTATTATAAAAACAGTATCTTTAGTGTTGAGGAAATTCTAAGTTCTTGGGTAGTATCGTTTAATGAAGCCTTATCCAACGGTTATGACGGGTTAAGGGTTACAGGCAATACCAGTTGGATTGATAAAGGGCTGTGGAATGATTTTATCGATTACGAAGCCAGATTTAACGATGTTATTGATGGGTTAAATATAAATGCAATTTGTACCTACCTTATTGATAAATGTAACATCCAGGAAATTATTGAAGTTGTCGTCAACCATAAATACACTTTTATTAAGAGAGATAACAAGTGGCAAGCAATGCATGGTTTTGAGCTTAATAAAACAGAAGAAAAATTAAAAATTTCCAACAATATAATTACCAATATTCTAGAAAGCATTACTGACGCTTTTTTCGTATTAGATAAAAAATGGTGTGCTATTTACTTAAACAAGGAAGCAGAACTCTTTACCAAAAAAAACTTGGGGGTTAATAGAGAAGAGCTGTCAGGCAAGAACTTCTGGGAAACGCTTCCTGAACTGGTTGATACAAAATTATACCGTGAATTTCAAAGAGCTGTTCAGGAACAAGTGAGTGTACATTTTGAGCATCTCTCAGTTTATGGAAAGATGTGGGTTTATATTAGTGCCTATCCTTCTAAAAATGGCTTGTTTGTTTATTTTAAGGATATGACTGAACAAAAAATGATCCAAGAGGAAATGGCACGTTTGGACAGGCTTAACCTCATCGGGGAAATGGCTGCTGGTATAGGCCACGAGGTCAGAAACCCCATGACAACAATAAAGGGTTTTCTGCAGCTTCTTAGCGAAAAAGACAGATACCTTCAGGATAGAGAATTCCTTGATCTTATGATAGATGAGCTGGACAGGGCCAACTCCATCATCTCTGAATTCCTGTCATTAGCGAAAAATAAGAATGTGGATATAAAGAAAAGGAACCTTAATAAGATCCTGAATTCCATACTGCCTTTAATACAGGCAGATGGCCAGGTAAAAGATAAATATATTAATCTTGAAACACAGGTTGTATCAGATTTACTGCTCGATGAGAAGGAAATTCGCCAGTTAGTTTTAAACCTTGTCCGGAACGGCCTGGAAGCTATGTCCCCGGGAGGAAAAATGGAAATACGGACATATTCGGAAGAAGATGAAGTAGTATTAACTGTAAAGGATAGCGGGAAAGGCATCGAACCTGAGATTTTAGAAAAAATCGGTATACCCTTCTATACCACCAAGGAAAACGGAACCGGCCTGGGGCTGGCTGTATGTTACAGTATTGCATCAAGACACAACGCAAAAATTGATATCAAGACTGGGACCGAAGGTACTACCTTCTCTGTCAGATTCAAGAAAACAATATAGTGATGTCACAACTTACCCTGAATACCGTGGCTATAAACTGGAGGAGCTGTACAGCCTTATTGTGGAATGAATTTATAGGACTTTATTCCTATTTTTTTTTAAAATTTGATTTTTTTATTTTCTAAAAAAGGGGAATAACCGTAAAATGTCGAATAAGCCAGGAAATTGAATTAGAAGGCCTGGTTTAAAAAACAATGACAGAAGATAAATGCAGTAAAAAGAAGTCGTGGTCCATACCGCAGCTAAACGAAATCAAACTAAAAATGACTGAATCCGGAGGATGCGGATACGGTGGTGGCGGCGGTTGCAGTTTCGGTGACGGCAGCGGTGGCGGCGCCGGTTTCGCTGGCGGCGGCAGTATAGTTGGCGGCAGCGGTTTCGCAACTGTCAGCGGTTTACTTAGCGTTAGCTGATCTTAGCGCTGAGGCTAGCATTACTTAAGAATAACTATGACTTGGCTTATGAAGGCTGCGAGTAAATAAACGGCAGCCTTCATTTTATCTCTGGTTATCTAAAATAAACCTGGCTTATTTATGTTAACAACCCATCCTGCCTTTTCTTTTATCCCAAATGTACACGATTGTGATTAATACAAAGGCAGCAAATGAGTCTATAATCACATCCTGTAGCAATCCAGTACGTCCGGGCACTTGCAATTGGTGCCATTCATCAGCCAGCCCGCAAAAAGTAGTAAAGACCCAGGCTGCGGGGTATTTCCAGCGCCAATTGCCTATGGCCTTTAAAGCCAAATAAGCCAGCAGGGAAAAAGTGACGGCATGGGCAAGCTTGCGGGCAATAAAGTCTATCACTGAAGTTGCAGTCTTAGATAACCCCAGTAGCGAGATAATCTTTAAGCTGTGTTCATCGTTAAATACTGGCTGTTCAGTAAAAATAAATATGGCCACACACCATAGCAGTAGTATGGCCAACCATAATATCTTTTTTTTCATCAGCTCACCCCGAAATACAATAGTATCTTATTCTGCTATTTCCTGTACATTATAAACATTGAGGTTTATTTGTAAAGAAAGAGTACGATCCCGGACAAAAATCCATAAAAGTCTGGTTCAGCACTTGTAAAATTCCTTGTACCACGCCACAAACTTATCAATACCCTCACCAATGCCAGTACTGGGCTTGAAGCCTACATCTTCCACCAGGTCCGTCACATCTGCATAGGTCTGATAAACATCACCCGGCTGCATGGGGTAAAACTCCATTACAGCCTCTTTACCTACCGCTTTTTCAATCACGGCAATAAAATCCAGCAGTTTTTCCGGCCTGTTGTTACCGATGTTATATATCTTATACGGCACACCCTGCGTATCCAGCACTGGGGAGTTTTCGATTAAAGGCAGTACACCGCTTACGACATCATCGACATAGGTGAAATCCCTGTACATATCGCCGTTGTTGAATACCCGGATCGGCTTATTATCCATAATCGCTTTTGTAAACGAAAAATAAGCCATGTCCGGCCTGCCGTAAGGCCCGTAGACAGTAAAAAACCTCAGCCCGGTCATTGGTATTTGGTACAAGTGACTGTATGTATAAGCCATCAGCTCATTGGATTTTTTAGTGGCCGCGTAGAGGCTGACCGGGTGATCCACCCTGTCTTCAATGGCAAAAGGCACCTTGTCGTTGGCCCCGTAGACCGAGCTGGAAGAAGCGTACAGCAGGTGCTGAACAGGATGGTTCCTGCAGTTTTCAAGGATATTAAAAAAACCTACTATATTAGACTGGATGTAAACCTCCGGATTTTCAATGCTGTAGCGCACACCGGCTTGGGCGGCCAGGTTTATCACCACATCAATGCGGTTTTCACTGAACAGGTCTTCCAAAGAACTTTTTTCGGCCAGGTCCATTTGGAAAAAGGTGAACCTTACATGCTTTTTTAAGACGTCCAATCTAGCAGATTTTAACCGGACATCATAATAATCATTCATATTATCAAGGCCGATAACAGTACAGCCAAGCTCTAAAAGCTTTTTAGACAGGTGCATACCAATAAAACCGGCCGCGCCTGTCACCAAATAAATCTTTTGATCATCAACCGGTTTCAGCCGCGTCATCATACACCTACACCATAATATTTAAAGCCCTTTTCGACCATGGTCTTTTTATCATATATGTTTCTTAAATCGAACAAATACTCACCGGCGCTAATTTCCTTAAACTTATCAAAATTCAGGTTCCTGAATTCATTCCATTCCGTAAGGATAACTGTGGCATCAGTGTTTCTTAAGGCTTCATAGGCATCAGCACACCAGGTGATGCTGTCTTTAATATTGGAAAAACGCCAGCTGCCCTCTTTCTGTCCGGCAGGATCGTATACTTTCAACCTGGCGCCGCGCCTGGCCAGTTCCGGAAGGATAACCAGTGACGGCGCATCTCTGAGGTCGTCTGTATTTGGCTTGAAGGTGACGCCGAGAACAGCAATGCTTTTATTATTAAGCTCACCTAAAGCGTCAGCGATTTTATGTACCATCTTAATTTTCTGTCGTTCATTTGCCGCCACTGTTGCTTCCACCAGGGACATGGACTCTCCACAATCCCGGGCAATTTTCATTAAAGCCCTGGTATCTTTGGGAAAACAGCTTCCACCATATCCGGGTCCCGCGTGCAGGAACTTCGGCGCAATACGGCCGTCCCGCCCCATCGCTTTGGCTACTTTCTGAACATCCGCCCCGACCTTTTCACACACGTTAGCCACTTCGTTGATAAACGTGATTTTCATGGCCAGAAAAGCGTTTGAAGCATATTTGATCATCTCAGCGGTTTCAAGGTTGGTTTCGACAAAAGGAGTTTCGTTGATATAAAGTACCCTGTAGACATCCCTCATTGTGTTGAGTGCCTTCTCGCTTTCAGCGCCCAGGATAACCCGGTCAGGGTGCATAAAGTCGTGTACGGCAGAACCTTCGCGTAGAAATTCAGGATTGGAAACGACATCAAAATCATATTCAAAACCGCGTTCATAAAGTATTCTCTGCATCGCTTCTTTGACCTTTTGTCCGGTGCCCACAGGTACGGTGGACTTATTTACAATCACCTTGTAACTGTTCATATAGGCGGCAATGTCCGTTGCCGCAGAGATGACATACTGCAAATCAGCTCTGCCGTCCTCCGCCGGTGGAGTTCCCACAGCTATGAAGATAACATCGTTGTTTTCAACTGATGACCGAATGTCGGTTGTAAAATCAAGGCGTTTATAATAGAAGTTATTCTTGACTATCCTCTCAAGTCCCGGTTCAAATATAGGAATTATTCCTTCTTTAAGCCCTTTGATCTTATTCTCATCAACATCAACACACGTTACCGTATGGCCGAAATCTGATAAGACCGCGCCGGACACAAGGCCGACATAGCCAGTGCCAATTACTGCTATTTGAGACATTATGATCACATCCTGTATATTATTGTACAGTTTCTATTATGTTACTACGCCATCCTGCCTTAAAAACCTGCTGAAGATGAGGCTGCGGATCAGCATGCGCAGGCTGTTATCACCTGCTGCCGCATCCCCCAGCGTATCGTATTTCTTTAGCTCAAGTTGGATTTTATCTATATCAAGGTATTCCCGCTCAGCAGCCAGCACGCCTATTTTTGATATTTCATCCTTAATTTCCGGCCATTGGGGCTCCAGCCTCTGGGCCCAGTCGGCAGCCTGTACCCCATGAACTGTTTCGTTTAAGCGCACCTTGTCCGGTAAAATGCCGGCCATGGCCCGCCTGATTAAATACCGCTCCCTGCCGCCCCGCACATATTGGTCTTCCGGCACACTGAGGCAGAACTCTATTACCCTCCTGTCCATTGTGGGATCGCGTTCGAGCACCCGGTGGGCCATCCCCAGTTTGGCAGCAATTACACCCAAATGGCTGAATGTTTCCGGGCTGAGCAGCGTTTGGCGCGTTTCCCAGGAGTCGAATAGACGAAGCGGATTATATCGCAGCTGGCGAAACCTTTCCGCAACAGCGCTGCGGCCAGCAAAAGCGGGGTTGATTGGCGACAGGCTGTGTATTTTGAACTGGCGTTCATCAGAAGCATGGTATAGGCCCCTGAATATCCTGTACATAGCCCTCAGCGGGCTGGGCTGACTACCGGCATCAGGCCAGCTCTGACGGAAGAGCCGGAGCCACCTCCCAGACCGGTAAAGCGACAGCAAATAGGCGTTGAGTTCGCCCCAGGAGATTGTGGCATTACCGGCGCCCCCCATTAAAACGACACCCAGGTCAAGCTCCTGTGCCCTGGCCAGGATATCGTCAAGCCAGAACAAGTTTTCCAGAATTTTATAAGGTTGCTCCAATATGTTCAGCAGCCGGCCGGTACCGCTGAGCGGGTGCTTGCCCTCCGAGCGGCAGTATACTACATCCATACTGCCGCTGTGCTCCTTGACCGCTTCAATATAGGGAGTTTCATCAGCCAGCATGTCGGCTCTCACCCAGTCCCTGTAGCTGGACATCGGCACCGAGCTGAAGGCCAGGAGCCGCCTGCCGCTCTTTTCCAGTTCCCGGGCTGCCAGGCAGGCTACCGAGGTAGAATCAAGGCCGCCGCTCATCATCACCCCGACCCCCCGCGTGCTTCGCAACCGGCAGCGCACCGCATCACCCAGTACTTCCCGGAAAGCCTCTTCGTATTCGGCATCTGAATGCAATTTCAGCTCAGGCTGACGTTCAACCTGCCAGTACTGCTGTTTCCTGGTTCCCGCAGGCCCCACTGTCAATGTGTACCCGGCAGGCAACAGGTAAATACCCTCATATAAAGTGATTTCAGGATCCAGTTGGTGCATTACGGTAGGAATGGCCAGGAAATCAGCAACCCAGGTCTCGTTGTATTTTTTCTCAATTTCCGGCAGGATAAAAAGCGGCTTGATCATGGTGGAAAAAGCAAAGAGGCCACCTGAAAAATAATAATAAAAAACCCTTGTCCCGGTGGGATCCACGGCGCAGAACATTTCCCGGCGCCCTTCGTCCCAGATAACAAAGGCATAGTCTCCCAAAATATAGTTTGTACAGGCCTGGCCCCATTTCTGAAAGGCCAGCATAATTAACATGCTGTCAGTTATTTTATCCAGCTGGGCATGCTCAATTTTCAGCTTATCACAGAGTTCAGCCCGGTTGTCGATGATAGCGTCCGCGGTAATAGTTAAACCAGCCTGTGCATCATGATATGGAAGGGTTTCCCCCACCGATTCAGGCGTGATATGTACAGCATGGCAGCCCAAAAAAACAGAGCCGCGGCGCCAAAAACTCACCGCGTCCGCGCAATAGATATTAAATTCACACAACATAGCCGCGCCTTTTTCAGGTGCAGCTGGTCTGCCATTACAATGATAAAAGCCGCATATAGCACTCATATTTTATCAATACGAATCAACAGGATAAAAACATTATATGCTTATGATACAGGAGGGGTATCTGAACCACCTGCCGGACCTTGACCTATTCCAATTCCATCATTTCCGCTATAAGGTTTTTGTTTTTCTGTCATTTTGATATTTATCTCGTTTACTTGCGGCATGGACCAAGACAGTTTTACTTCTTTTTCTTTATCTAACATCTGCTCTAGTCCCTCCTTTAACAAACTTAATATTCTTAAGTATATAAATTATACTGGTAAAGCCAGATAATGACAAGTCCCAATTTTTAATATTTAAAAAGCTCCAGGGTTGTATAAATTTAACCGGAGCTTTCTAGTCTTTAGCTTTCTACACATAAATTCTTAAAACTCTCTGTTGAAATATGCACACATGTCCAGTTTTGACTACAGTTCTGAATCCTTGCTCACCGGAAGTTTTGCCAGTTCCGGAATCGGCTCAATACCAACGATCCTATTATTTTCAAAGTTAACAGACGCTGCAATGTCCGTGAATGCTCTATTGCCAGATATGATAGTTACCAATCCAGGCACATTAATATTATTATTACTGAAATCAACCCTGGTCTTATCTCCGCTCCCTGCCTCATAACATAATAAAGAAGACTTTTTTGTACCTATTGCCTGACCAAAAGGCTCATTTCCGCATGTAATAGTATTATTTGTAAATATTAAATCCCTCGGAATAAACTCACCGGATTTATCTTTCATTTCACCAACATAAGCAAAATTCTGCGTATTTATACTGTGTTCGATGGTATCCGTTAATATTTTGTTTCTATTAAATTTGTATAACTCTTTAAACTTTTCACCATATCTTGTAAAACTAAGTATATACATATCAAAATCATTATCTTCAATAATTATGCGGTCTATACCACCCTGCCAGGTATTTATTTCTTTCCTTAATAAGAACCTATCCTTGCCAAACCTGTCGGCATAATCAGGCTCCACAATGTAAGTATTATTTCTATAAATCCTTTCTGTCTTCTCACCGGCAACTTCGGGGGCATACTTTGACTTCATAATATCCACATACTCAATACTGGGGGTAAAATTTACAATATTTCTCCAAGTATTGTTTTCATATAGCAACTTGGTAACACTGAAATAATTATCATATACATAAGTATCAGGTGCATCTGAAGTATGAAAACCTGCAAATATATTACCCCTGCACTCAACACTGAACCCCTCTATTACTGCAAAACAATAATAATATCCTTTCTTACCGCCATTTTTAGTAATTGCATCGTAATCGTCCGTACATATAACTTCGTTGTTTTCTATAACAGCATTAGAATTTTCTATCAAATATTGCACCGATAGATTGTCGTTATTTATACTGTTATCATAAAACACATAAGAGAAATTTGTTACTTTATTGTCTCTGATATAAGCTGATTTTACCGGGGTATCTACTGCTCTTATTACGGTCAAGGATCCCTCGCTGTTGTAAACATCATGAAACTCATTATTTTCCACAGTTAAATTTTCTATATAGCATAGAGTAGAAATAAAATCAAAATTTATTGGAATATCTGATGTAATCAACCGGATATTACCAGTTATATAATTATTTCTAAATGTTATATTATTAACAAAAGGCGCAGTCATACTGATTAAATAAGAGCATCTACTTGTTGGACATTCAATAGAAATATTTTCTATAAGCGCTTTGCCCTTGACATCAAAAAATTCTCCTCCTTTTAGGATTAGCTTACTTATATCAGATGATTTGCCGCTCAAAAACAAGCTTGCATCAACTACATTTTCAATAGAGTTTGCACTATATGGTGATTGCAGGTAATATGTGCCATAAACATTAATTTTTATCCCCTTTTTTACCTCAGCAAGTAGTATATTGTAATTATACAACCCCTTTGCTTCATCATCGGGGACCATGCCTAAATCATCACACGATACACCTTCCGCAGAGTTATCAACTTTTTGAACGGCAACTGCATCATTCAAGTCGCTAGCGTCTTTTTTAGGCATGTCAGACCTAGCATTGGATCCTTCAGCAGATGTCTTGACCTTTTCCTTATCTTTGCCGGTGTTGTTCAGGTTTTTGGAGGCTTCCGACCTATCGGGTTTATCACCGACCAGAAACCGATCCGACACACTGCCGATTGGCAGACCTGGCACGGAGGCGGCAGTCTGACGCGGTGAAAAGAAAAACAGGGCAAGCATCAGGGAAATTAAAACAATATAAGATATTCTACGAAATGCTAACATTTGATGATACCCCTATTAATAAAAAAATCCACCCGCCAGCAGCGAGTGGTTATACTCAAACTTGCAACTGGCTGACATAGCGGTTAATCACCGCCTTAGTCCCTATAGCTTTGCGCCGTCACTTTTCAGTGATTTTGCCCATTAAACATAATTTTTATTGTAAAAAAATAACCACCCGCCAGTCGGGTGGTTACTCAGTCTATAAAAAATAAATAAACTTGAACCCGGCAACTGGCTG
The DNA here is from genome assembly GCF_048984525.1 of Pelotomaculum propionicicum. Lineage (GTDB taxonomy): Bacteria > Bacillota > Desulfotomaculia > Desulfotomaculales > Pelotomaculaceae > Syntrophopropionicum > Syntrophopropionicum propionicicum_A. The sequence continues at coordinate 753 of NZ_JBMGJC010000014.1, read as the reverse complement.
ACATAGCGATTGTTTCGCTTTAGTCCCTATAGCTTTGCGCCGCCACCTTTCGATGACTTTGCCTTTTTCAATTGTACAAGTTATGTTAAGTAAAATTATATATGTTATAAAATTACAGGTCAAGTTTTAGCTTTTAAAATCATATACTACTTTAGTATAAACTTTTTAGGACTTATTTACCATATTAACTGATATTATACAAGAATGTCATAATCTGCTCCGTTTATCCCCAATATATATGATTATAATTAATATTAATGCAGCTGCTGAATCAATAACTACATCACTGAGCGAAGCAGTACGTCCGGGCACACGAAGCTGGTGCAATTCATCCGACAGCCCGCATAAGGTGGTAAAGACCCATGCCGCGGGGTATTTCCAGCGCCAATTTTCCATGACCTTTAAAGCCAAATATGACAGCAAAGAAAAAATGACGGCATGGGCTAGCTTACGGGCAATAAAGTCTATAGTTTCAGTAACTGTATAAGATAGGCCCAGAAGAGAAAACATCCTATAGGTGTATTCATCATTAAATACAGTCTGCTGGGTAAAATTATATATGGCCATACACCAGAGCAGTAATACAGCCAGCCAAATCATCTTCGTTTTCAATAAACCACCCAAAGTGAACTGACCCCAAAAAGCTAGACAAAATTTTATCAGGCGATTTTTAGAGAATGGGTTCTGTATTTAACAGGACTCATTCCTTTTAATTTGATCTTAATTCTACGGTTATTGTAGTAATCCAAATAA
>NZ_JBMGJC010000013.1:0-102143 GCF_048984525.1 Pelotomaculum propionicicum | reverse complement strand
GCAGTATGCTCAACGATTTGCACAGTACACTTGATAATGTTAAATCACACTTGGTAAGCCGTATGCCTTAATAGGGCACGTGCGGTTTGATGAGGGGGAAGCCATAAGAGTGGTTTCCCTACTCTATGTGCGACAGGCAGTCGCACCTGTCCCAAAATATTTTGGGACAAACTCATGCTATAGAGGAAGCGGCCACGATACAGAAGTAAAAACGGGCCGGGAGTCTGGAAGCATGAGGGTTCACGGAGGTGGAAGTCCTCCCCTGGGGGTGCTGGCGCGAACCAGGAAGCTTAGTCTAGGGCAGTATCGCGAGGTGCTGTCTGAAGGAGACGTGGAAGCCGAGAGGCCCATAAGCGGCTTGGCAGACCGAAATGCGAAAGCGTGAAACACGGCGGCTGGGCAAGTTGGTGACTGTGCGCACATAACGGGAAGCCCGCCTAAAAAGGGTGACACCTGCTCAAATGAGCCAGCCGGGCAGGATGTAGCTTGTCAAGTGATGGTGTTTGGTATGTCAAGAAGGAAGGTGAGATGACCCTGTGAGATCTCCAGCCAGACCTGCAAAGGGTGGCGGCATATAAGGCTAAGCCGAAGTTGACGTTGCGGCTGGAGAAGTCAGACGGCCTCATAGTACGGAAGTAAGCCGCAGACCAAACTGCAGCCGAACGAAAGGGGGCCGACCTGTGTGGCTCCAACTGGACTCACGTGTAATGGAAACGGTAACGTAACCTCGGTAGAAACGAACCGGATGAACACGGGAAAGGTGAGGAATAAGACGTGAACAAGGAACTCAAACTCAAGTGGCACAGCATTTACGGACAAATCCTATTCGACCGGAAACTCACGGCGGCATGGCGGAAAGTTGAAGAAAACGGCGGCGCCGGAGGGATAGACGGAGAAACCATTGAAAGCTTCAAGGAACACGAAGAAGAAAAAATAGTAGATCTTCTGCAAAGGCTCAGAGCCAAGACATACAAGCCGACAGCAGTGCGCCGTCAATACATACCCAAGAAGAACGGCAAACTGCGCCCGCTGGGCATACCCAACATAGAAGACAGGATCGTACAACAAGCCGTAGTAAACGTGCTCAGCCCCAAATGCGAAGAGCACATATTCCACAAATGGTCCTGCGGATACCGGCCGAACCTGGGCATCAAACGGGTGATGCAGATAATCCTGTGGAACATCGAAACAGGATACAACCATATATACGACTGCGACATCAAAGGCTTCTTCGATAATATCCCACACAAGAAACTGATGAAAGTGCTCACCAAATACATCGCAGACGGGACAGTGCTGGACATGATTTGGGCCTGGCTCAAAGCCGGGTACATGGAGGAAGGAAAATTCCAACCCACTGAATCCGGCACGCCTCAAGGCGGCGTAATATCTCCTCTTTTGGCCAATCTTTATCTTAATGAACTCGACTGGACACTGGAAGAGCACGGAGTACGGTTTGTCAGATATGCCGACGACTTTCTCTTGTTTGCCAAAAGCAAAGAAGATATTGAGAGAGCAGCCGAAGTGGCCAGGACGGCTCTGGCCGGGTTAGGGCTCGAAGTCTCCATGGAAAAGACACGGTTTGTAGACTTTGACAAAGATGACTTCAACTTTGTCGGCTTTAGCTTTAAACACTGGAGAGAGCGCAAAAAAGACGGACAGGCATATTTCATCGTAAGGCCTACCGAAGCCAGCTTCAAAGACTTTAAAGCCAAAATAAAAGCCAGGACAAGGAAAACCCTCACCCTGAGCAAGGACAAATGGCTGGAACAAGTGAACCCTGTAATACGGGGTAAAGTCAATTACTTTCTCAATATCTATCAGGCGATCAAAGAGAACGAGAAATACGGGCAAAAGAGTCGCTGTTTTCACAATTCCTACGGCAAAGAACTAGAAGCCATAGACGCATACACCCGCCAAAGGTTAAGAGTAGCTATGATCCATGACCATCCGAGCCAGAGGAAAGGACACGTCATGAAAACCAAATGGAATAACGAGTTTTTCGCCCGCATAGGACTGATTCCCTCCAGGTGGCTCTATTACAGTAAACAATTCGGCTATACTTTAGAACAATATATCCAGCGTATGACAGAGAAGGCTAAGATTCATCTGGAACACAAAGTACAGAGGGCAAAAGAAAAAGGCCAGGAGTATTATACCCCTGACCTGGTTCGTAAAATGCAGTATGCTCAACGATTTGCACAGTACACTTGATAATGTTAAATCACACTTGGTAAGCCGTATGCCTTAATAGGGCACGTGCGGTTTGATGAGGGGGAAGCCATAAGAGTGGTTTCCCTACTCTATTTTTTTTTGTTTTGGGAGGCTGTCAAAGGCTTGGTTGTTTTAGGAAAGTACTTGTTGCATCATAAATCTCTGTAACATTAGTCTGATAAATAAAATGAGAGCCATCCATAATTTTTGATTCAGCGTTTGCTCCCAATCTATTTAAGTGATCTGTTTGATATTCTGCTCCTGCTTTTTGTGACGTTTGTGAGGATATAAGTTTCAATACCGGAATTTCTTGCGGGAAAGCTATTGCATTAACCTCGTTGATATTGTCAAGCATACGATAAGACTGATCAATAATAGTATCGTTGAGGACATGATTAGCAAACAATTTATAGTCACTGATTTCTTTTTCGGTGTATCCATTTTCGGCTTTTTGGGCAGGAGGCATCAATCCATATGCAATGCGTGTTAATCCACAAGCTTGCTGCAGCTTGCCTAATCCGTATAAGAATTTGGGCGGATTTTTAGCTCCTGTTTTTACTGTTGATGTTGTGTCCAGCATAATAATCGCAGACACTTCATCAGGATATTTGGCGGCATAATATTCGCTGTAGATGCCGGACGCGGAATGAGGCATTAAGACATAAGGCGCCTTAAAGCCGGCCAAAGACAATGCGGTTCTGGTTTCTTCCGTATAGTTTTCATTTGTCCTTGGCGTGTCTGTCTGGCCGCTGAAACCGATACCGAAATATTCGATGCAAACAACAGTATATTCTTTAGAAAGCTCTCTCATCAGCGGGCCAAAGTCCGCACTTGGCAGAGATACTCCAAAACCCGGCAGTAACACAATGGTTTTCTCGCCATTGCCCATAGAATACACATGCATCTTTCGACCGTTTACTTCTACTAACTGTCCGTATGGTGAGACAGCTTCAAGCTCATTTGAGAAAAATATTTTGTTGATTGCAAATCCGATTATATTAAGGCCGACTATGATTCCCAGGATAATTGCTAAAACAGTCATAACCTTTTTACCTCTTGTCGTTTTAATTTTAGCCATTTTGCTCACTCCCTGCAGGTGCTAATATAACATAAATATCTCTGGCTCTTCTTACGTTTGAAGCTTCCGGATTTACTTAATCTTCTCAGCAGTTGCTTGCAGCTTTTCGGCGATATTCTTAAAACGCTGCTCCTCAGATAGCACGGAGAAAGCCGGATTATGAACGATCACCTCAGCCATGCTTTTCCTGACCGTTTTTTCATCCCGCGGAAGACCGCTCCCAAGGTCAAGTTTATCAAGCCAGCCGTCCAGAAGATCAAAAAAGGCGTCGCCGTGCAGGGTCAGGGGATATATATCGCTTGTTGCGATCTGTGCATACTGCTGCAGCATATCAAGCGCCTGATCATGATTATTTTGAATAATATAACCCTGAGCGGCGGAAATATAAAGGCCGGCCAGGACGGCAGGGTGCAGACGCTTCATGTCAAACGCTTCCGCCACAACAAACGCGCGCCGCAGCGCCTCGTCAAATTTGGCAGGGTTATCCGTACACAGCATAAGGTAAGCCGGGAAAAAATTGAACAGAACTACGATATTCTGATAAATGCCGACCTGCAGCACTGCTTTTGCCTCGTCAGCGCGTCCCGTCATTTGGTATGCGGAGGCCAAAATTGATTCGGGCGGCAGCGCAGGCGCAAATGTTCCATCCAACAGCTCCAGCGCGGTATTTGGATCGCGGAGGGCAAGGCTGCACAGAGCTTCCATATACAAAGCCTGCTTTGTGAGCGATATATCGTCGCTTTCCTCCTTGACCCGGATAAAAAGGGTCCTGGCTTCCTCAATTAAAGATGCCGAGCCCTGCGGGTCCTTCACCAACTCAACATGGTTAATCATCAGTATTCCCATTTGCAGCAGCAGCGGAAAGCAGGAATAGTATTTTTTGTTGATAATGCGGCAGTCTTCCATCACTGAATCGAACGGCTTTTTTGTAAAATCAGAGGACAGTTTCCGGTACAGCTTTCGGATATCCTCTTTTGTCATTTGTGGCTTATAATCCATCAATTCATCAATGCTGATGTTAAAGTAAGCCGCCAGCTGCGGGAGAAAGGTTACGTCAGGATAACTCTGCTCTGTTTCCCATTTTGAAACGGACGCCTTGGAAACCCCGATGTAATTTGCCAGCTCTTCCTGGGTAATACCCTTTTCCTTGCGTTTTTTTACCAGCACTTTTGCAATATTAATCTCCTTCATATGCCTCACCTCTGTTTATATTTTAGTTGGCAGGCTGGAGTAAATCAATGGATTGGAAGTTGATTTGGGTTGAATAATTCAACCTGTGCGATACTTTTTATTTTTCAAGTTGATAAGGAACCACGGTAACGACTACATTTTTTCTAAACACCAGCAAATTTCTTAATAATAATCCAGTCTGGTTGTGAAGCAGGCGATGCCACCACCTGTGTGTCTCAAATTCCGGTACAAGTATAGTAATGTAATCGTTCGGCCCTTTTTTACTCTCGACCTTTGCAATGAACCTGAATAGCGGGCCAAAAATAGAGCGGTAAGGAGAATATAATATAATAAGCCTCACTCCCGGATTCCAGCTATTCCATTTCTCTTCAATTTTTTTGGCAGATTCTTTGTCAGTCGCGACGAATACAGCTATACTCTGATCGGAAATTTCTTTGGCATATTTCAGAGTGTTGGCTACGACTCGTGTGACCCCGGCTATTGGTACTATAACAATGTTGCGTCCTCCTGAAGGAGTGATTAAATCATAAGGCGGTAATGCAAGCTGTGACTGCATATCCTTGTAATGGCTGTTAATACGCTTAAAAATAAAAATAATAAGCGGTATAGCTATTAGGATTAACCAGGCCCCATATAGGAATTTGGCCACCATAATGATTAACACGACAATTCCAGTTATAATTGCTCCGAAGCAGTTTAAAAATGCCCGTGCGAACCAGCATGAATTCTTTTCCCTATGCCAATGTACCACCATGCCGGCCTGGGAAATGGTAAAAGACAGGAAAACTCCCAGGGCGTATAGGGAAATGAGATGTTCCGTATTGCCGTGGTAAATAACTATAAAAACGGCGGCGATGATGCTTAAAAGGATAATCCCGTTGTTAAAGGTCAGCCTATCTCCTCTGTTGGCAAGATAGCGGGGCATGTACTTGTCCCGGGCCAGCAGGGAAAGAAGGGGGGGAAGCCCGTTATAGGCGGTGTTGGCAGCCAGGTATAACACGAGCATTGTCGCGAGCTGGATATAATAATACATAAAGTTCCTGCCGAATGTAGCCTCGGCAAGCTGGGACAGCATCGTCACATTCTCTACTGGCAACAGATGATTATGAATGATCAATAGAGTTATGCCTGCGAACATAACAACAAGTATAGAGGACATCATATACGTGGTTAATTGAGCATTCTTCACTTCAGGCGGTTTGAACATGGGAATCCCGTTAGAAATCGCCTCAATACCGGTCATCGAGCTGCAACCACTGGCAAACGCCCGTAAAACTAAATATATTATCGTCCAGTCTAAGGGTTGCCTCTCCAGTGATGTCTGAGGAATAATCACTGTGGTGCTGCTGATAATATGAAATATGCCCGCAGCGACCAATGCCAGGATGCCGAAAACAAAAGCATAAGTTGGAAAGACAAATGCATTGGAGGACTCCCTGACGCCCCTCAGGTTGATGAGCATTAGTATTCCGAACAAAACAAAAAGGTTTAAAGTCATCCTGTGGTCAGTGAGAACCGGGAAAGCCGATATAATAGCGTCTGTACCGGAAGATATACTAACCGCCACGGTGAGGGTGTAATCTATAAACAGGGATGCTGCTGCCGTAAGTGCCGCTAATTCTCCAAAATTCTTTTTGGCTACGGAATATGAGCCGCCTCCACCCGGATTAACCTTGGCGACTTGAGAATACGAGAGTGTTACTATTCCCATAAGCACTATGATAGCAACCGCCACCAACCACGTGTACCCATAGGTTATTGCCCAGGGAACTGTCAGAATTAATACAATCTGTTCGGGGCCATATCCGATAGAGGATAGCGGATCAGAAGAAAAGATAGACATGGCCTTCCATTTAGGCAGTTTTTCCCTGGTTATTTCCTCGTTGTGTAATGGCTTACCGAACAATAATCGTTTTATTTTATTGGCCATCATTGGACCCTCCATAAATAATCCAATTTAATTTGGTTATTCAGTTGTCCCATAAAACAAAAAGCTCGGGAAATGCAAAGCAATCCCAAGCTAAAAAATTACATAATTAAACACCCTTCCTTTCAACGCTTACGAGGTTAGCTGACGGGTTCGGGCCGAAAGAGTTAGCCCTACCTTTTGAGTCGTGGGGTCGTGGGTCGTGAGATCCGGGCATTCCTCACGGGTAGCAGGCCCCATAAGCAATCCTTAGTTCTCACATCTCACGTCTCATCTCTCACGTCTCAAAGGGATTCACCCCAAAATATTGGGTCCCCCGCTTCCCTGACGGGAATTCAGCGATTATACAGAATGACTGTATATATTATATTCCTTCTCTTTAAAAAGGAAAGACAATTTTATTTTTTTGACTTAACTATTCGTCCAATTTAAATCATAGCAACAGTAACAGAGGACTCTGTCAGCATAACCGATTCGAACCCCTGGCCATTAAATCACCCGAATTCTGATATGATAGGTAATTCCTGCTATAGTCCATATACCCCGTATTTATTCTGGATCTTAAAAAACCCTCATTAAGCGCATCCCCTTAAAAAATTAATCACCCCCGTATAATCTGGTGAGGAATGATAAGCTTTTTTATTGTCCGGACCAGGTATGTTATTAACAACTCATGCAAAAAGTGCTATATTCAAATTAGTCAAATCAATTATTCATATAAAACCTAAATAGGTGTTTATAACAATAAAAAACTTACAATAATGTTGTCTCTAACCCGTGCGCTCATAATAGGGCCGCAAGGAGGTTAAATGTCTTGCGCACATGGAAATTATCAAAATATACAGTTGTATTTAGGGGTATATCCGGTGAAGGTATTTTCCATAACAGTTTTATGGGGGCCCTGGCCGTGGTGCCTGAAGCTGAATTTGAGGAAATTGAAGGCCTGCTTCGAACTGAGCTGACCGAGGACGATATTCAGAATAAAGCTCTGAATGAGCTTTGCCGTAACGGTTTTTTCGTTCCAACACATATTGATGAAAAAGTCTTTGTCGATAATATCTTAACAAAAGAAAACTGCAACCGTTTTTTTGATATTGTCATACTCCCTCATGAAAACTGTAATTTCAGGTGTACATATTGTTATGAAACACATGAGCGGGGCAGGATGGAAAGATCGGTGGTTGAAGGATTAAAAAAGTTTGTTGAATCTAAATCGGCGGAATACCCGGGCATAGAAGTCCGCTGGTTTGGTGGCGAACCTTTGTTGGCTATGGATCTAGTTAGTGAACTGTCTGCTTCATTTCTGCACAGCTGTCAAAAAAATAATGTTTGCTACCGAAGCAATATAACAACCAACGGTTACCTGCTGGTTCCCGAAACTTTTGATTCCCTTTTGAAGTGCGGGGTCCATGATTTCCATATAACACTGGACGGGCCGGCAGAAGCCCATGACAAGACCCGCAAGCTGGCTAACGGAGGAAAAACTTTTGAAACAATTTTCCGTAATTTAATTTCCGTAAAGAACCGGGAGGGAAATAATTTTAAAGTATCCATAAGGGTGAATTTCAATGATGACTCGTTAGCCCTGATGGATGGTTTCTTTAATCTAATGTCTCAAACATTCGGAGAGGACAGCAGGTTTGGTCTGTATTTTCGCCCGATAGGAAAATATGGAGGGCCGAATGACGAAAACTTCGAAGTTTGCGATTACAATGCCGCAAAATTAGTTGAAGTGGACCTTGGCCATAAATATGCCGGGTACGGAGCTTTGGATAAGTTAGTCAAACATAGCCTGCAGTCACACGGCCAGGTTTGCTACGCGTCCAGGGCTTCATCCATAGTGGTGGGATCTGACGGAACGGTATATAAATGCTCTGTAGACTTCGAGAACGAAAATAACAAGGTTGGTAAACTATTACCCGACGGGAGGCTTGATTTAAACTCATATTGGGATTTATGGGTCAGTAAAGATTTCAGTGAACATGAAATGTGCAATGAATGCCCTATTTATCCATTGTGCCAGGGTAAATACTGCCCAAAGAAATCAATCATTCTAAATAAGCCAATTTGCCCGATGACAATCTCCACTTACTCCCGATTGATTCAATTGGCAACAAGCGGCAAGGCCAAATTTCAATAAGCTTAAACAAAATACATGGAGGGAGGTGAATCCTATATGGATGAAAAAAAGCTGGACGAGATTAAAAAAGCCACCCAGAAAATAGTGGAAAATTCAATGATTCTATGGAATGCCCGTATTGATATGCTTTATGAAAAAGGGAAAATTGAAGACATTTTTTCCTATACCAATGTGCACGGGTGCGATGGGCCGATGAATGTATGCGGATGCGGAGGGCCAACCCCCAAGTGCGGCTGCCCTTCCGATACAGGTATTTTTGATTATCTTGACAAAATCAATGAAATTAAACAAACCGTTGTTGAACTGAAAGGTGAAATCTCTGCCCTGAAAAAACCAACAAAATAGGAATGTGTATATTGTCCGTTTTAAGCATGTGGTATTGCATTGGCGGGAAACCATCGTTCAATTGAATGGTGGTTTCTTTTACGTTTTTTTGTCACTTATCTGTTATCCGGACTTCTACCGAATTCCCGGCTGCGATGCTGTTTTCCGTGACCTGGCAGTCAAGCGCCAGCACCCGGACGCCCTGGCCGGCAGCTTTCCGGAGCGCTTCACCAAAGGCGCGGTGGGTGGCCCAGTTTGGCTCAAAATAGAACACATCTTTCATTTGTACAATAAAGACCGCATAGGCCTCAAATCCCGCTTTAACACAGGCCGCCAGCTCGTTTAAGTGCCTGACTCCACGTTGGGTGGGTGCATCAGGGAAACGGACCACGCCGTTATCCTCCAGTGTTACTCCCTTGACCTCCATAAATGCTTTGCGGTTATCGCCTTCCACATAAAAATCAAACCGTGAGCCGCCAAAATGCTGCTCGGGCTTTAGAAGCGTAATATTCTGAAACAGCCCTCCGTTTTGCAGCCATTCGGCAAACACCTTATTTGGAGCGCTGGAGTCTATATTTATAAGCCGCTGCCCCTTGTATACTGAAATAAGATCGTATTTTGTTTTACGGGTAGGTGAGACATTTTCCCGCACCAACACAGGGGCACGGTGGGTCAGCAGTTCCCGGCAGCGGCCGGTGTTTTTCACATGGCATATTTCCATCCGGCTGTCTATTTCGATATGGGCAATAAAGCGGTTGGGGCGGTCCAGGAAGAACCCCTGCCTGATATTGTCATAAATCATTGATTACCTTTCCTGTTAGAAGTTTTTTGTCACCAGTATATTACCAGCCTCTATAAATCTCAACTGTTCCGGCGCCAATCCATTGTGAGATCTCGTGCCCCCCTATAACCCTATTTAATTTTAAAAAGCGAGTTTCTAAAGCTCGCTTTTTGCCTGTTTAACATTGGATACCAGGGATTGTTAACAAAGTGCCGCAAAACGCCAGAAATAAACGGTTTGAAATAAAAGCAAACATAATGATCACAAATGTGTGAATCGATCTTAAGCTGTAATAGTTTAGACAAAATAATGCAGGAAATAACAAAGTGGCATGGAATTACACTATGTTACCAAAAAATTAAAGTTTGTTAATTCACCTATGTGATTAACAAAATTATCTGCAGCCATAATGTCAAAAAAAAGGAGGTTTTTTTATGAAGAAAGCAGTATTAATTGTTACCCTCAGCTTGTTGCTTATTACTGCGATGGGATTCTCGGTGTGCTCTGCCGCTATTAGTCCAGGGTTGATCACACCACTTCCCCCGGTGCAAATTATCGATCCGCCCATAAAAACAATAATTCTTGCCCCGTCCGATCTGGCTGCAACGCCTGATGCGACCTCTGTTGAATTAAAATGGAAAGACAACTCCACTAATGAATCCGGTTTTGAGGTGGAGCGGAAGAGTGCTGATGGTTCCTTTGAAAAAATAGCGACAATTGGGGCAGGAACCACTACCTATACGGATAGTGGATTGGCGCCGGATCAATATACATACCGGGTAAGGGCAGTGACTTCATCAGCCTCCAGTCAATATTCGAATGAAGCGACCGCCGCCTTATTATCAAGCGATGTTCTCATACGGCCACTACCCCTGCAGCCAACCCTGCCTTCTTTGCTCAAGCCGGCAGCGCCAGGCAGACTTAGTGCTGTAGCTCTGTCTGGATCTGAGATATCTCTTTCATGGGTGGATTCATCCGTTAATGAAAGCGGTTTCAAATTGGAGAGAAAGATGGGGAAAGGGGATTACGCAGAAATTGCCATAGTTCCCAAAGATACCACCACATACAAAGACACCGGCTTGCAGGATAATACGGTTTACAGCTACCGCGCCCGCGCTTTTAATAACAATGGCGCCTCTCTTTATTGCGAAGAGGTTACAGTTGAAACCCCCACCATTATTTATTCCCAGCCGGTAGAAGGTCTGGATAAAGTTATTAAATACCGCATCGGACAGAACAGCTATACAGTTAACGGAGTAGTCCACATAATGGATGTGGCTCCAGTCATAATCAATGACCGGACTTACTTACCGATTAGATATGTGGCTGAACCGCTTGGGGCAACAATTACCTGGGATGCCTCTCTTCAAAAGGTTACGTTCATTTTTAACGGCACAACGGTTGAGATGATAGTCAATAGCAATATGGCTATGGTAAATGGGGTAGATACCCCAATAGCCGCTGACCCTGCGATCACACCTTTGCTGATTTCCGACAGGGTGCAGGTCCCGGTAGCCTTTGTTGCTAACAGCCTGGGCTGTGATGTGGCCTGGGACGTGGCATTGCAGGAGATCACTGTCACTTACCCCAAGCAATAAAGTGGTATACATATTGCAATTGGTAAATCTAAGCGAGTTGTTGTTTCCAGAAATGGAAGGATATTAAGGAAAGCCTGCCGGAAACGAATGCCTGGCACAAATTAGAATCTAAAGGTACAAGAGAACATGTTCTCTTGTGCTTTTTTTCAGTCTTTTATCTCATTTGTGGATATGTTTGTCATAATTCATAATTTTTAATATAATTAAGGTTGTATAATTGTAGATCAGCACGAATTACCGGACAAAGAAGGATGTGTATGCTATGAAAATAAGCGAGCAGGACATTGAAAAATTGGCCTATATGAGCCGCCTTGATTTAACAGAGGATTATAAAGCAGCCTATACAGAGTCTCTTAATGCCATACTGGACTACCTGGATATGTTAAACAAATTGGATACCACTACCGTAGAGCCCGCCGCCCATGTCCTCCCTATCAAGAACGTCTTCAGGGAAGACAGACTGCAGCAAAGCCTGGATTTGGAACAAGCCCTGGCTAATGCGCCCGAAGAAGGGGTAGGGGCTTTTATAGTACCACGTATTGTTTAAGCAGGAGGTATTTTATGAAATTACATACGCTACCAGTTCACAAGCTCAGCGAACTCATGGAGAGGAAAGAGGTCGGCAGCGAAGAACTAACTACGGCCCACCTGGAACGGATCAGCCAGGTTGAAGATAAAATCAGGGCTTTTGTGACGGTTACCAAGGAAGAGGCTTTAGCCCAGGCCAGGTCAGTCGACGGGAAACGGGCGCGGGGGGAAAAGCTCTCTCCCCTGGCGGGAATCCCCATGGCTATTGAAGATAATATTTGCACAGAGGGAATAAAAACTACCTGTGCTTCCAGGATGCTTTATAATTACATCCCTCCCTTTGACGCATCCGTTGCTGAAAGGTTAAAGGGAGCCGGCGCCGTACTTATGGGTAAGTGTAATATGGATGAGTTCGCCATGGGCTTTACTGAAGAGAATTCCGGGTTTTTCAGGACCAAAAACCCCTTTGGCCCTGAAGCGCTGCCCGGCGTTTCCAGCGGGGGTTCAGCAGCCGCGGTTGCCGCGGGAGAGGCTGCTTTTACTTTAGGTTCAGATACAGGAGGCTCTATCCGCCAGCCGGCGGCTTTTTGTGGTGTAATAGGGTTTAAGCCCACTTACGGACGCGTTTCTCGCTATGGCCTGATCTCCTATGCTTCTTCCCTCGATCAAATCGGGCCCTATACCCGGGATATGACGGACCTTGCAATGGTCTTAAATACTATCAGCGGCCGCGATGCCAGGGATTCAACATCAGCTCAAGTCGATGTGCCCGATTTTAAGAAGTGCCTGGTAAATGACGTAAAAGGGTTGAGGATTGGCTTGCCCAAAGAATATTTCGCAGTTACAGACCCCCGGTTAGCGGCAAAGGTACGGGAGGCGGCCAGCAAACTGGAGGAACTGGGAGCTATATGTGAAGAGGTATCAATGCCTTATACCGAATACGCCCTGCCGGCCCATTACATTATTTCCTCCGCTGAAGCCAGTTCCAACCTGGCCCGTTATGACGGGGTCAGGTATGGCTTAAGGGTTGATGCCGACGATGTGTTGAGCATGTTCAAAAAAACCCGCAGCCAGGGCTTTGGAGACGAGGTAAAAACACGGATCATGCTGGGCACTCATGTGCTGAGCGTTGGTAATTATAATGACTATTATGTAAAGGCATTGAAGGTCCGCACTCTAGTCAAGCATGATTTTGACCGGGCTTTTGAGAGATTTGACTGCCTTTTAACGCCTGCCAGCCCTGCCACTGCTTTAAAAATAGGGGCAGAAGCCGACGGCCCTATGGGGGCATATCTGTCCAAAGCCTGTAACATACCGGTTAACCTGGCCGGTGTGCCTGCCATGTCCCTGCCTTTTGGCATGGTAGAAGGGCTGCCTGTGGGACTGCAGCTCATCGCCCGGCATTTTGGCGAGGAGATCCTGCTGAGGGCAGGCTATACTTTGGAGCAGAGTTCAGAACAAACCAGGCCGAAACCCGGGCCTGTTAATAATTAAATCTATAGGGGGTCAAGATGAGTAGATACGAAGCGGTTATCGGCTTAGAGGTCCACGTGGAGTTGAAGACGGAGACGAAATTGTTTTGCGGCTGTTCTACGGAATTCGGCCGGGAGCCCAATACCCAGGTTTGCCCTGTCTGCCTGGGGCTGCCAGGCAGCACAGGCGTCTTGAATAAAAAAGTTGTAGAGTTGGCTGCCAGGGCCGGCATGGCTCTAAATTGTGAAATAGGTACCTATACCTGGTTTGACAGAAAAAATTATTACTATCCTGATCTGCCCAAGGGCTTTCAGATTTCCCAGGTTTTTCGGCCTATCGCTTATAAGGGATATCTTGATATAGATGTAAATGGTCAGAACAAACGAATTAACATCACCAGGGCCCATATCGAAGAAGATCCCGGGAAACTGGCCCATTTAGGCGGATCTATTATGGTTTCCCGCTCTTCTTTTGTGGACTATAACCGGTCCGGTATGCCCCTTATAGAAATAGTGTCGGAACCCGAACTGCGCTCAGGTGAAGAGGCTAAAGCCTACCTGGAGAAGCTGAAGGCTATCCTGGAATACACCGGCGTTTCCGATGTAAAAATGGAGCAGGGTTCGCTGCGCTGTGACGCCAACGTCTCTGTGCGCCCTGTCGGGACAGCCGCCCTGGGCACTAAAACAGAGATAAAGAACATGAACTCCTTCCGTGCCGTACAGCGGGCTATTGAGTACGAAGTGGACAGGCAGATAGATGTTCTGGAGGATGGGGACAGGATTGTCCAGGAAACCCGAGGGTGGGTTGAAAACAAGGGTATCACGGTATCCATGCGCAATAAGGAAAACCCGGATTACAGGTGTTTTATCGAACAGGAAATTACTCCAATTGAGCTGTCGGCAGAGTGGCTTGAAGAATTGAGAGCCACCATCCCGGAATTGCCTGACGCCCGCAGGAAACGCCTGGTTGAGGAGCACGGACTGCCGGCCTACGATGCCGGAGTAATAACCAGTTCTTTTGCTCTCGCAGAGTTCTTTGACGCCACGCTGAACAAATATCCCGATGCTAAAAAAATCAGCAACTGGATTATGGGTGAACTTTTACGGCTGCTAAACGCCCGTGGTATGGAACTAAGCGAATCTAAGATCACTCCTGCCGGGCTGGCATCGCTGCTGAAGTTAATCGAAAAAGGTTCCATCAGCAATAAGATCGGCAAAGAGATATTTGAGGTAATGTTCGAGGAGGGTAAAGAGCCGGGACAATTAGTAAAAGAAAAGGGCCTGTCCCAGATATCCGACGAGGGCCAGCTGACCAGGATTATTGCTGAAGTTATCGATAAGAATCCAAAGTCAGTGGCGGATTTTCAGTCTGGCAAGGAGCAGGCTATCGGCTTTTTGGTAGGTCAGGTAATGAAGGCCACCAGAGGTCAGGCCAATCCAGGCGTGGCCAATACAATGCTGCGTGAAAAGCTGACTAAATAAGGATGGGGATTAAAATAATATATAAAGGGGCATCTTAGCATAAGAAGCTGGATGTCCCTTGTTTTAACCCTGTAGTCAAGTGCGG
Organism: Pelotomaculum propionicicum; assembly: GCF_048984525.1. Classification (GTDB taxonomy): domain Bacteria; phylum Bacillota; class Desulfotomaculia; order Desulfotomaculales; family Pelotomaculaceae; genus Syntrophopropionicum; species Syntrophopropionicum propionicicum_A. Next base: position 87,323 of record NZ_JBMGJC010000013.1, on the reverse strand, counting down.
ATGCCCTTCCGATTCAGGATAACTTGGTTGGATTTTGCACAGATATGCTAACAGTATTAACATTTAAAGTTGTAACTAATCAAATAAATTCCAATAATAAATGATCCATATCAATCCCAGGACTGCCAGGGTAAATATACTATAATGCACACGGGCAACCCGCCCCCAAAATCCCTTCCACCAGGCAATCAACGTAAAAGGCGCCAGCAGACAAATAAAAATCCACATTAACGCTGGGATAAAATCAAGTACCGGCTTTCCTTCAACAGGTATGTACGCTTCTGTTGGCAATTGGTACACGGGATCAATGCCTCCTGTAGAAAGGATGCCGGCAAATAAAATCAGGATGGTGGTACTCGCGCCAATTCCAACCCAAAGGGCAACGTCAGGCAACCCGGAGCTCTTATTTTTTCTCCTTTTGAACAAACCGGATATCTTTATGATAATCCAGTAAGCAAGCGAACTTATTGTGATTAATACTATGATTACTATAGCTGATGCCGTAAAACCCATAGTTGAATAAAACGGAGCTTTCGAATATGTCATAGGGCCGTCAGTGGTCAGCATTGTCCTGCCAAAGGGATCTGTTTTAAAAACAATTTTATGGAACGGGCCAAAGTAATCCTGGGTCCTTCCTTCTCTGAGATTCTGGTACACACCAGGCTCAATTTCAACAAATTTATTTGTTTCCCCGCCATGAGTTACCAGAAGATACCCATCTTCATCCACATCGATATTAATAATACCCCCACCTAATATGCTGTTAATTTTCTCATCAGTGGTGATGCTTCTCCGGTTCATCTGGTATTCACCTGTAAACTTTTTAGCCCTTTCCTGGCTGCCTTCACTGGGAGTTCCCATTATTTGAGCTTTAACTGGGTAGTAAAAATCCATAAACTCCTGAAAAACCTCGGAGTGAAGAAGATGGTTACCGCCACTGCTGGAAATAAAAATTCCCGTATTTACTTCGGGCAGCAAATAAAGGCCTGTGTTATAGAGCATAGTACTTCCACTATGAAAAAGCACGCCTTTGTCATTAAAGACACCCTCCATGAATCCGAGAGCCATACCTCCTAAAGCCGGGTCATGGGTAAAGTGCCCCTTATGCATTACATTTAGTGTTTCTTCTTTAAGGATTCGTCCTCCACTATAGGCGCCACCAGATAAATGGACAATCATGAAATAGGCCATATCTGAAGCGGTACTGCTCATACTGCCTGCCGGTTCGGGCAATATGTATTCGAAACTTCCTTGTGCATATGACCCATTAATAAACCTGTAAGGTTTGGCAATAAGAGCAGGCGGGTATAATGCCGGCTGTTGCCGAAAGCTGCTATTATTCATATATAAAGGGGTGAAAATATTTTTTTCAACATATTCTGAAAAGGGCAGGCCGGACAATCTTTCTACAATATAACCGGCCAAGGCAGTACCATAATTTGAATAGGCGGCAACTTCACCAGCCGGAAAAATCCTTGCAGGCAGGTGGCCCTTTACATATTCACGCAGAGGCATGAGTCCATCTTCCGAAAGCCTGAAAAGCATGTCGGGGTAATCTTCAAAGCCTGGAGTGTGGGTCATCAAATGGGTCATCGTGATCGGTCCTGTTGTGTTTTTTTTGAGGGTCTTTTCAAGCTGTTGGGGTATTTCAAAATCCAGGTATGAATTAATATCTGTGTTTAGATCCAGCTTGCCCGCTTCAACCAGCTGCATTACTGCGGTCCAGGTGATTAATTTTGAAGTGGAACCAATACGAAAAAGGGTGGTATCGGCATCAACCGGGATATTATTCTCAATATCAGCAAAGCCGAATCCTTTCTTATATACAATTTTACCGTCCTTCACAACCGATACTGTTGCATTGGGGATATGGTATTTCTCCAGCTTGGAATTCATTGTATTATCAAAAAAGGCTTCTAAGCTAATATCTTGAATGTTTTTTGCAGAAGCAACATTTACAGATAAAGCTAAAACAAATGCTATCAAAAAACCAACGGACGTAAGATATTTAATTCTTTTAAACATTTTATTACTCCATTTCAATTTTTATTTTAATTGACTTTTACTCAGCCTGGCTGACAGTATGACATCATCAGCCGTGCTTGCTAATATATCCATTAAATCCTGCATTTTATAGCCTTTTGGCAGTAAGCCGTTGGCGGCCATCACCGAAAGCCCTAATTGGAAAACCTTCATTTTTAATAATATGGTTTTTAACTCATACTCAGAAAAATCTTCCAACTCAGGATCCTTTCGCATCTCTTTAATTAAAGCGGGTATCATTTTTTCATCGTATTCTTTCATATAGCTGTTATTTTTCATCACCAAATCTCTGAAAAGCACGCTGTATTCCAGGGCAAACCTCAGGCTGGCCCTGCCCAGATCATAAAACGGGTTTCCAGTACTTTCCTCGATCAAAAGCTGTTGGCTGATACTTACAATCTTCTCTATTACAGCTTCAGTCAGCTCATCAGTGTTCTTAAAATTTACATAGATGGGGGCTACAGAGCTGCCCATTTTTTCTGCGATTTTTCTCATAGTTATATTGTCAATTCCTTCTGTTCTAGCTATTTCAAAGGCCGCGTCAATTATCTGCTCCTTCGAAAACTTATTTTTAGGTCCCACAGTGTACCTCCTCCAGTAACATATATTACATAACGTATGTTATATAATATATGTTACACCAAATAGCAATTTGCTGCAAGGGCTTTTTAAAAAATTTTTTAGCACACGAGAACCATCCCCGTGTGCTAAATGTATAAAACGATAAAGCATGGGCCGTATTAATGAGATGAAAGAAAATCCTCCCGATTTTCCGGCAGTTTTTTAAATAGTTCCTTGCGTGAACTGCATTTGCTTTTGCGAAGGATATTCCGCACATGGAATTTTACCGTGTTCAGGGAGATAAACAGCTCTTCGGCGATCTCCTTGTTTTTTTTGCCTTCCAGCAGCAGTTCCAGCACCCGTATTTCCGCCGCTGTGAAATTCTCCCCGCTTTCCTGTCCGGCGATCAGGTCCGGTTGATTACCGTCGTCCTTTGATTCGATGTATCTATTGTTTATAGGTTTGCCTGGGGAAGAAAGCGGCAGACGCGGGAGAATCATCGGGAGGATGACGAAAAGGAGAGCTGCGCCGGATAAGGCGGCCAGGGGCAGGTTAACCGGGCTGCCCAAATGTAAGAGATCAGCCGTAAGGCCGACAAGCCAGATAACAAATACATTTACCCCCAGGCCAAATCCCAATGCTCCGGGAAATCCCCGGTAGACAAAGTAAACCAGGGAAAGCCAGATAAAAGCGTCGGCAAAGGCGGCACCCACCAGTGTTCCGGTCAGTCCGGCCAATTTGGGTGCTGTATTCAGGGCGGGGTTTTCCATGGCCAGAGCCAGCAGGGCCAGTCCCAGAGTGCTCAGGCTTAAGGCCGCCAGGGGTTCGTAACGCCGGCGGGCCAGGATGCCGGCCGGGATCAGGGCGGCAATATATGGCCAGAAACTCAGCCAGGCGGCGCCTTTCCAATCGGCCAGGGCGGGCATAAAAGCACGGTGCAGCAACCCTCCCGACCAGGATGTAACGACAATAAAGAGCAGCAGCGGTTTTAGCCTGGGCCAGGGGAGCGGCATATCGGTCTTCACGGGGGTTTTGACTTTCAATCCCCATGGCGCTGCGATAAAAAGCAGGGATACTATACCGGCCATAAGGTAGTGCGCCCGGGGGTTCTGCCAGGGCAGGTAAGTGACGGCACACCAGATGCTTGAAAGTACCAGGGATGTTATGAACGGGGCGACCGGCTTTTCCATACCGCCCAGGTTCCCGGCCCAGGTGAGCATGGGTATTGATGCCGCCAGTCCGCATATAAACATCAAAGCTGCGGAAAGCGCGGGGTGCGGCACCATTACCGCCAGCCAGCACAGCACGGCTGCGGCCGGCGCGGCGACGACCGACGGGAATGGGATGTATTTTGGCATCGCAGAAACAAAAAAACCCGCCGCCAGCCCCAGGGCAAAGGAGTGGGTGCCCCAGACACCCCTGGACTCCAGCAGGTTATAGGCCAGGGAGCCATAGAAAGGAAAGCTGAGCACCCAGGTCAGGATGACAAAACCCGAGGCGATAGGCAGCAGATGTTCACCGGCTTTCCAATTCATTAAACCACCTCTCAAAAACAGGCCTTTTTCTTAATTCTACCGGAAATCCTCTGTTTCCTCCCCTTTGTTTTACTTTTAATTTCTTCACATCAACGGTTTCCTGCTCAAAACTACCCCTATACTACCCCCAAACCACCCCGGCCAGGTATGTTATTCCTGTAGGAGGAATGTTAAAATTGTACTGTGTGGAGAGTGCCTGAGTACTATGTGGCGTAAAGAGAGAGTAATATGAAGAGAAAGATATTGTTTGCTTTAATTGCTCTTATTATTGTCGTTATAGCTATTTCTGCCTACCAGTTTTTCTGGGCGGATAAAAAGGCCGGTGTTTTTACATATTACGTGGGCAGAGACGGAGGAGAAATAAGCACTGAGGACAACGGGATCAGGCTCATTATTCCCGCCCGGGCTGTGGAGGGAGAAACCGGGATCTCTATATCGGCAGATAATTCAAAGGGCCTGATGGGCGCGTACCAGGCCAGCGGATTATATACTATCGATGGGCTGCAGAGTTTCTATAAACCTGTGACCGTCCGGATAAAGACCACCGCGCCCCTGGCGGGAGAGACCTATGTGGCGCTGGGCAGGAGCGCCTATGTTAGAAGCATGGGCGAGTGGACCACCGGTTTTGAGTACCTGCCCTGCACCATAAATGAGGACACGGTGGAATTCGTGCTCAAGCCCGCCGCAACAGAACCATTTATGGGAATGATATCACAATGGCCGCCCTTCGCGCCCAAAGCCGCGTTCGCGGCAGATGGCCCCATAAGCGGTGAAGAGACTTCTGTCCAGGCGGTTGTGATAACCAACCAGCAGTCCACCCTTTCCAATGATAAAAAATTCAACCTTATCGCCTCGGTTGAGATAACCCCCGGAGAAAGACAGCAAATAATGGACGCCCTGGAGTACAGCTACCGTTTTTTTGCGCAGCTTGGTTTTAACCAGAACTTTGAAAAGAGGTCAGGCTACGAGCTGTTGGGCGAGACTTTGGTGGATCCGCCCAGTTGGCCGCTGGATATCTACATTAAAGATTTTAGGTTCTTGGATAATAATATTGCAGGATATTGGGTAAGTAACTGGACTGACACAGACGGCTGGATAGAAATCAACCCCCTGGTGCTGCGCGGCTCCGACAAAAACGAAATGTGGTCGTCCATTATCCACGAATATTTCCACTTCGTCCAGTTCCTCTACGGCAGCGAAAACGAATGGTTCGACGAAGCGACCGCCACCTGGGCGGAGGAGTACGCCTGGGGAAACAGCGGCGGACTGATATACAACCCCGGCAACTACCGCAAATACGGGACCGATAGCTTTCAGATCCTTGACGGTCCCATCGACCACTCCTGGTGGGGAAGCGACCGCGAGCACGGTTACGCGAGCTGGGCGTTTGTTAAATACCTGGTCCCCACGCCGGCCCAGGGCGGCGAGCTGGTAAAGGTGTACGATAATATTGCCAACTACAAGTCGGAAGTGCAAATCCTCAACGCCATCCGACCGGTCCGGGAATGGATTAACCATTTTTATCTTACCCTGGTGACCCCGGGAGGGCCTATACCGGGGTTTCCTCCGCCGTCTTTCCGCAGCCTGGAGGCAAACACGCCGGTGGTGACAGTGAGCCTGGCTGATGCCGGGCAGGCTCCCCCGCCGAGTGAGACGGTCACTATTCCCGGCCTGGGGGCCAGGGTGGTCCTGGTCCGGCTCGATGCGGCAAACGCCAATAATATTACTGACAGCACCCGCCTCGAGGTGCGCTCGGACATCGACGACTGTACGGTCAACCTGATCCGGATCAAAAAGTTCGAGGTCCTGGCGACCGCCAAGAACGCCGCTTCGACGGCCAAAGTTGCTACCCTGTCCGGAGATACTGTGCCGCAGCAGGTGCTGGTGCTGGTTACCAACACCAGTGAGCAGACCGTTACCTGCGACCTTGATTTTACGGTCAAAGCCGCAAAAGAATTTGAGGTTTGGAGTTTTAAACACAAATTCCAGGACCGAACGGATGGTTGGCTCGGCTCCAACGTGCTCCTGTACCGCAACGAGCAGGGACAGTACTACAAGATGGAAAGGGACCTCAGGTACACGAACGCGCCAAAATATGAATACGGTTTAAAAATAGAGGGAGACCGGGTCACTATTATCGATGACAGAGCAACGATTTACGATATATATGAAGGTGTTTTCAGCGCGGACAGGAAAAGCATCAATGGGACAGGAGTGACTAGAAAAAAAGCCGACAATAGCCGGCAGAATAATTATGTTTATGATTTCCGGATGACCCTGCTTGAAGAATAGTGCTGGCAAAAAGCACACGGGGACGGTTCTCGTGTGCTTTTTAAAATAAGATAGAATTACATAAGGTGTACAGCTGTGTACTCTCATGTAGGAGTTGGTATGCATAATTAATCTTATTCAATTAAAGGGAAAATGATATTCAATACTCTGGATAAAGAGCTTGCATAAATGACCACTCTTCGGTTAAGAGTGGTCGTTGTAATTTAAGAGAGATTCAAATATATATTAGGAAAATGCACACTTTTTTTGAAAAAGAATGGCATTACACCAGGCGGCTCAGTAGAACTTTGTCAATATCAATGGTGCCGCCGTTAGTGTCTCCAAACGTTTTTGTAAATTGGACCCTGGCTTTAGCTGTCCCCGGGGGAGCAGGCTCAGTAATGCCGGTGTAAACCAGCCACCGGTTCCTGGAGGTTTCGAAATTGGGAATTACCAGGCATAGCCCCAGGCCGATCTCCCTGCCGCCGTTGTCCAGCCAGTGCACTTTTACCAGCATGTTGCCCGATGAAGGGGGCTCGCCCGCCCTCCTGTAACCGAGACCGCAGTTAAACAGGAAGCAATGGCCGGCCGCATGGGCGATAGAGACTTCTTGAAATAGCGCGCCGCCGTCTTCACTCACCCGTGCCACCTCAATTCCCTCATAAGATTGAAAATATTGCGTTACCAATGTTGTGTTAACGGGGGTCCAGCCGTCCAAGCCATTTTTAAAACTGGGATTTTGCACCAGGTTTGTGGTTTTTGTCCTGGCAAATATAACTTTATCAATACTTAAAAAGCTATTTTGAGACTGGAGTGAGGCCTTAAACAGAATGCGTGCTTTAACAGCGCCGGTAGGGGCCGGCTTGGTGATATCCAGGTAGGTTAAATAGTTTATCTGTGTAATCATAGTTTCGCCGGGAATAATAAAATCCAATCCCCGTGGCAAAATCTCATTTTCTTCAGCGTCAAACCACTGTACCTGGATAGAGAGAGAGGCAACTACTTCAGCACGCGCGGCAAATGAAAGCAGAAAAGAAGAATTGGCCGGCAGTGCGGAAATCGGTATATCCTGGAATATGGTGCCTTCAAAACCGGTATAGGCCATAGCAAGCCCTTCGAAGGTATTACCAAAACTAGGGAAAAAACCAGCGGCTGACCAGCCGCTCAGACCCAGTTCAAAGCTTGGATTTTGCACCAGGTTATTGGTATTTACAGGAGTCAGGAGCACCTGGTCAATCTTTATAATATCTGTGAATCCTCCCTGTCCTTTGCTGAAAAATAGTCTGGCCCAGGCAGCGCCGGCCGGCGGCTGGTCGGTTATGTCGTAATAAGTAACCCATGGCCTGGAGTTGATCCTGCCGTTTGGACTGAACAACCTGAGACCGCTCGCGATGGCGTTATAGTCTTTGTCCAGCCATAAAACTTCCGCGACCAGGTTGCCGTTTGAGTTGTTGTCAGAAGTGTTGGCCGCGTTAAAACTTAAGAGCAAAGGGTATTGACCTGTCTCAGCCAGTGAAACGTCCTGGAACATACTGGCCACACCCTGCCCCAGTTCAGCCGCCTGTGTTCCCTCAAATGGATTGTTATCTGCATAAATGACATTGTTAGTATACCAGCCCGTCAAACCAGCTTCAAAACTGGGATTCTGCAGCAAATTATTGCATCTGAAGTGTTTATGCTTGGGTGGAGCAGCAGTAGGAAAAGGCTTGGTGACGGGGGCAACTGCAGGGCTCTCTTTATTTATATTTGCGGAATTCTCAGATGGGGGATTTTGTTTATTCATACCAGCCACCCTGTCTTATCATTTTTTTCCATAATATTCATATTGCCGGTTTTAGGTTACAGGGAAGCATAAGGGGACGCTGAAGCACATGAGATCAGTCCCCTTGTGCTTTTTTCCCTTTCCGCCGGTATACCATTTTTACGTAAACCGCCGGAAAGGGTTATTTTTTTTGGCAACTTTAAATGGTTTGATGCATAGAATTAAAACATGACTGTAAAAAAAGACCAATTCATAAATATAATGTAAATCCAATTGTATTGTTTATGGATATAAGCAGCAGCAGGCATGATGCTCAAATAATCAGAGGAGGTGTCCTGTTGGACCAAAACAGCGGTAATAGAAGCGATGCAGTGAACAAAGAGTCTGCAAACGCTGTCTGGAGAGCTATAAGAAAACAAAAAAAATTTGTCATCGCAGTTACTTTGGTCGCGGGCCTGATAGGTTTTATCCTGAATTTTATCGTCGCGCAACCAGTATTCGAGTCCAGTGCGTCCGTTCTTTTGACCCAGGTGGCGGGCCAGAGTTCCGGTTACACGCAGAATTACAGCATGGATTCAATAACATCGTCAGTTCCAAGAGTACCGCCCCTGTCCTTAAAAACCCATATGGGGCTTGTCGCTGATGAGGCGTTAATGAGGCGTGTAATTGAGGATCTAAACCTCGGTGAGCAGGGATACACCCCCAAAAAACTGGCCGGTGAAATCAAGGTATCATCACCTGGTGAAAATTCCAATGTCATAAAGGTCACCGCCAGGAGTAATGAACCCGGCCTGGCGGCCGAGGTGGTGAATTCGGTGTGCGGCGAATATGGCCTGATGCTGACTGATATCAATAAGAGATTAATTCATAATACCGTCCAGGTGATGCTTGCCGAGACGGAAGCGCTGAAAGCAGACCTGGCGAAAGCAGCAACCGCTGACGAAAGACAGCGCATAACCGATACACTTACTACTTTGTCCAGCAAAATCTACAATGCCAGGATTGCCCGTGATATTGACCTGGGCACTACCGGCGTCGTTTTGATATCCCCCGCGCTGCCCTCCCCGGCACCGGTAATGACCAACAAACTTCTAAATACGGCCCTGGCCTTGTTACTTGGGTTTGGCTGCTCGGCGCTGCTGGCTTTTTACATGAAACCGCGCAGTGTCGGCCAGTTTGGCTCCCTGCCAAATACCGGGAGCCCGGATCACCAAGGTCACCCAGAACAAAATTAATTTAAGCAGGTGGGCTTTTTGAAAAACTACGCCAGACTTATTTTCTTGCTGGTATGTGACGCGGTTTTAATTAACGCAGGCATGGCCATTCCATTGTTATTTAAATTTTTCGGCACCGGACAGCTCCGTTATTACCTGCATTACAATTACATCCATGCGCCGTACCTAACTCTTGTCTACCTTGGCGTCTTTTATGCCTTCAGATTGTACAACAGGGTATGGGCATATGCCAGCCTGGGTGAACTGGTGGCTATCCTGGAGTCGGTCACACTGGGATGCATGGGCGCAGCGGCGCTGATACTAGTCACCGGCTCGCCGCTCCCTTATAGTGTCGTCGCCATGTACTGGGCTTTTATCATTATTATGGTCGGCGGGTCCAGGCTCGCCTGGCGTATTATCATCAGCTGCAGAAGGGCAAAGTCGGGGGAACCATGCCGGCGGGCTTTGATAGTCGGCGCGGGTGACGCTGGAGCCATGGTGGCGAGAGAGCTTAATATACATCAGGGCAGCATCATCCCGGCCGGTTTTGCTGACGATGACCCGGCTAAAAAACGCCTTAGTTTGCTGGGCCTGCCTGTGCTGGGAGGGCGCAGCGAGATCCCCTCCATAGTAAACCGCTATAAAATTGATCTCATTATCATCGCGATGCCCTCGGTGGAGAGCGGCGTGGTGAGGGAAATAGTGGAGATCTGCCGGGGAACAAAGGCCGAGCTGAAGATCCTGCCGGGGATGTACCAGCTTATCAATGGTGATGTTTCCGTGAATAACCTTCGTCCAGTACAGCTCGAAGACCTGCTGCACCGGGAGCCGGTCCGGGTTGACCTGGAAGAAGTGGCCGGCTATCTAAGGGATGAAACAGTCCTGATTACAGGTGCGGGAGGTTCCATTGGATCTGAGCTATGCCGCCAGGTGGCGGTTATCGGCCCTCGCAAGCTGGTCCTGCTGGGGCACGGTGAAAACAGCATCCACAGCATCTGGCTTGAGCTGCAGGAAAAGTTCCCGGACCTGCCCCTGGCAATTGAGATCGCTGATGTCAGGGAAAGGGAAAAGATAGATATTGTTTTCAATAAACACTGCCCTGGCGTGGTCTTTCACGCGGCAGCGCACAAGCATGTCCCATTGATGGAGCTCCACCCTGATGAAGCCGTTAAAACTAATATTTTTGGCACCAGGAATGTGGTCGAAGCCGCGGGGACAGCCGGTGTTAAAGTCTTTGTCATGGTATCCACGGACAAGGCTGTCAACCCGTCCAGTGTGATGGGCGCGACCAAGCGGATAGCAGAGTTCATTGTGCAGAACCAGAACGGGGGCTGCGGCACGATATATACCGCTGTCCGTTTTGGCAACGTGCTGGGCAGCAACGGCAGCGTTGTGCCAATATTTCATCGGCAGATCGCCGGAGGCGGCCCGGTAACGGTTACCCACTCCGATATGAAGCGGTATTTTATGACCATCCCGGAGGCGGTGCAGTTGGTAATACAGGCAGGCGCCATGGCCAGGGGCGGTGAGGTGTTTATACTCGATATGGGCAGCCCGGTAAAAATTGTAGACCTGGCCAGGGATATGATCACCCTGTCCGGGTTGGAGCCCGGCAAGGATATCCAAATTAAGTTTACCGGTATGCGTCCCGGAGAAAAGCTGGAAGAGGAACTGTTAACAGCCGAGGAAGGCGCGGGGGCCACCAAACACAGGAGGATTTTTATAGCCAGGTCCTCCCAGGCGGAAATTACTCCGCTGGAGTACGTCTTGGCTAACCTGTACAAGAAAGGGGCTTTCTGCAGCACCCGGGATATCTTCGAATCACTTAAGCTGGTCCTGCCCGGACGCAGAGAGGTTGAGAGAGAACAGGTGGTTTAAATAAAGGTATAGGGGGATGGCTTGCATGAACGTTGCGGTGATTGGGTGCGGCTATGTTGGGCTGACGACCTCTGTGGCCCTGGCCTGTATCGGCCACCGGGTGCACTGCATTGAAAAGGATACCGACCAGATTAAAGCCCTTCAGAAAGGCCTTGTGTTGATACATGAAACCGGTGTGCCGGAGCTCCTGTCAGAAGTTAAAGAACGAGTTTCTTTCGGCAGCTGGGATTCTTTTGATGGAGACGTCGATGTAATTATCATTGCTGTGGGGACCCCTCGCAAAAAAAACGGGGACGCCGACCTGGTATATGTCGAAGCCGTCGCCCGCGAATTGGGCGCGAGGCTTACCGGCACAAGCCTTCCCGTTATTGTAAACAAGTCCACGGTGCCAATTGGCTCGGCCCGGAGGGTGGAGTCCATTGTCAGCCTGCGCCTGCGTGAGAGGGGGGTCGAAACCCCTGTCGCGGTGGCCTCCAATCCGGAGTTCCTGCGGGAAGGCGTGGCCCTGCTCGACACGTTTTACCCGGACCGCATCGTGGTCGGCGCCGACGGCGATGAGGCAGTCAGGCGTTTGCGCGAGTTGTACGCGCCGCTCCTGGAACAGAGCTTTGTGCCTCCTGAATTCATACCGAGGCCGGACGGTTATAGACTTCCGCCTTTTATAGTAACCACACCGACCAGCGCTGAGCTGATTAAATACGCGGCTAACACCTTCCTGGCCATGAAGGTCTCGTACATTAACGAGATCGCCTGCCTGGCTGAAAAAGTGGGAGCGGACATCAGGGAAGTCGCTGCCGGCATAGGGTTGGACAAAAGGATTGGCGCTTATTATTTGAGAGCGGGGGTAGGCTGGGGCGGCAGCTGTTTCGGTAAAGACGTCCAGGCGCTTATTCATACGGCCGGCCAGTACGGGCTGGAGATGCCTTTAAGCAGCGCCGCGGTATATGTCAACCTGCGCCAGCGGGAGGAGATCATTAAGAAACTGCAGACCGCGCTGAAGGTAATTCGCGGCAGCACAATCGGGCTGCTCGGGCTTTCTTTCAAGCCTGACACCGATGACCTGCGTGACGCGCCTTCTATAACAATCGCCGGCAGGCTGGTCGAACTGGGAGCGAGGGTACGCGCCTACGACCCTGTCGCCATGGACAACTGCCGCAAAAATTACCCGGACCTGGAAGTGGAATATACCTGCGGGCCGGATGAACTGGCCAGCGGCGCGGATGCGCTGGTGCTGCTGACCGAGTGGAAGGAATTTCTGCAGCTGCCTTTCAGCCGGCTTAAAAATCTGATGAAGCAGAAAGTTATAATCGACGGCCGCAATTTGCTTAACGCTCAAGAAATGGAGCATCTCGGGTTTAAATACTACGGTTTTGGCAGCTGACCCAAAGCGTATAGCTTTGTTAAAGATAAAACCCCAAAAACGGAGGTAAAAACGTGCAAACAGTGCTTGTTACCGGCGCCGCCGGGTTTATCGGCAGCAGGGTCGCGGAAATGCTGCTTGAACAGGGGCAGCGGGTTATCGGCGTTGACAATTTAAATGAATACTACGATGTCAGGTTGAAATTATGGCGCCGGAGTGTACTTGAGAAATACTACCGTTTTTCATTCTTCCACGCGGATATTGAGGACTTTGCATCGATGCGGACGATATTCCGGGACTACCGCCCGGAAGCTGTAATTAACGAGGCAGCCAGGGCGGGTGTGCGCTACAGCCTGGAAAACCCGTTTGTCTACCTCTCCACTAATGCCGGAGGAACATTAAATTTGCTTGAGCTTTGCCGGCAGTGCGGCACAGCCAAGTTCATACTGGCTTCCACCTCGTCGCTTTATGCCGGGCTGGAAATGCCGTTCAGAGAAGAGCTGCCGGTCAACACCCCGATATCGCCCTACGCTGCTTCCAAGAAGGCCGCGGAAGCGCTGGCCTACACTTACCACCACCTGTACGGCATTGACGTCAGCGTGCTGCGGTACTTTACCGTATACGGCCCGGCAGGGCGGCCGGATATGGGTGTGTTCCGCTTCATCAGGTGGATTCAGGAAGACATTCCCCTGAGGATATACGGCGACGGCACCCAGAGCAGGGACTTTACTTATGTGGACGATATAGCCAGGGGGACGATTATGGCCCTCAAACCTGTCGGCTATGAGGTTATCAACCTGGGAAACAACAGCCCCAGCAAGCTTATGGAGTTAATCCGGCTGATAGAGCTTTTTACCGGACGGCGCGCGGAGGTCCAAAATTACCCTCCGCACATAGCGGACATGAAAGACACATGGGCTGACGTCAGCAGGGCGGAGGCAATACTGGGCTGGAAACCTGAAGTCAGCCTGGAGGGAGGTGTGGAAAAAACCGTTGACTGGTCAATGAAGAATTGGGAATGGCTTAAAAATATTGAGATCTAATGTGCTGGTCAGTTGATAAATATACACGGAAGAAGGCCTTCTGGTTGGCTAAAATACTTATTTTCGGCGGGTACGCCAAGTCCCTGACAAACTTTCGGGGAGAACTGATCAAAGACATGGTCCGCCTGGGTCACCAGGTTATAGGTATGGCGCCGGAAACCGGCTTTGAAGGGGAACTGAATGCAATTGGCGCCCAATACCAGCGCGTCCCGCTTCAGCGCACGGGTTTAAACCCGCTTAAAGATCTCGCCGCGCTGCGGCTACTGGTGAAAGAATTCAGGCAAATGCAGCCGGACATCCTTTTGTCCTACACCATAAAGCCGGTTATTTACGGTTCGCTGGCAGCCCGGGCAGCCGGTGTGCCCCGCGTATATTCAATGATCACCGGCCTTGGGTACGCGTTTGCCGGCAGGTCGCTTAAACAAAAGCTACTCCTCAGCCTGGTCAGGATACTTTACAGCCAGTCCCTGCGTAAAAATGCGAGGGTTTTCTTCCAAAACCCGGACGACATCGCGGTATTTAGAAAATTCCACCTGCTGCCCAATGGTGACAGCGCAGTCCTGATTAACGGGTCCGGTGTGGATATTAGGAAGTTCTCTTTTGTTAAGGCCAAAACCAACCCGGTTATATTCCTGTTGATGGCCAGGCTGATCCGGGAAAAGGGCATCGCGGAATATGTGGAGGCGGCCAGGCTTTTAAAGCCCCGCTTTCCGGAGGCTCGCTTTCAGATCCTGGGCCCCCCCGACAGTAATCCCTCGGCCATCCGGCAGGAGGAAATAGCTGCCTGGCAATCTGAAGGAATCGTTGAATACCTGGGTCAGACAAACGATGTCCGCCCGTATATATCTGAGTGCAGCGTATTCGTACTGCCATCGTTTTACCCGGAAGGGACGCCCCGGTCGATTCTCGAGGCAATGTCGATGGGGAGGCCGGTAATTACCACTGATGCGCCGGGGTGCCGTGAAACCGTGCGGCGGAATATGAACGGGTTCCTGGTCCCGGTCAAAGACAGCCTGGCCCTGGCCGACGCGATGGAGCGTTTTATCGTAAACCCCTCGCTGGTAACCGAAATGGGTATCCGGAGCAGAGTAACGGCTGAGGAGAAGTACGATGTGCGCAAAGTAAACAGGTCGATACTGGAGGCAATGGACCTGCTGGAGGTGGGTAGATCATGCGTTCAACAAAATTAAAAAGGTCATTGGATATCTTAATTGCCCTGTTTGCCCTGTTGCTGCTGCTGCCGCTGATAGCTTTAACCGCGCTTCTGGTGAGGTTGAAGTTGGGAGCCCCGGTAATTTTTCGTCAAAGGCGGCCTGGTCTTGGCGGCCGGCCATTTATCATTTACAAGTTCCGGACCATGCTTAATTTATATGACGAAAACGGGAGAGAACTTCCAGCGGAACAGCGGGTAACTACCTTTGGCCGCCTCCTGCGGAGAGCGAGCCTGGACGAATTGCCGGAATTGGTAAACGTGATCAAGGGAGAGATGAGCCTGGTCGGGCCTCGCCCCCTCCGCATGAGGTACCTTTCCCGCTATACCCCGGAGCAATACCGCAGGCACGAGGTTAAGCCCGGTATTACAGGGTGGGCCCAGGTTAACGGCCGCAACGAGCTAACCTGGGAAGACCGCTTCAAGCTGGATATATGGTACGTGGATAACTGGAACAACTGGCTGGACCTGAAAATCCTCTGGTTGACCGCTATTTCTGTTTTGAAACGCGAAGGAGTGAGCGCCAGGGGATCGGACAGCACGGTAATGAGCGAATTTATGGGAAGTGCGGACCAATGTAAATCTATGAACTAAAGGCAATCCCGGCCCTGAACTGGAGGGAGATTATACTTGCTCAGGATATATGGCCTTATCCTCATTGTCGTCATTATAACGATTGTGGTTATAATGACGTCCCCTGCATTTTACAATCCCTGGCCTGCGCTGTACGGTTTCCTGGTTATCAGTGAAGATCCCCGGACCTCTGATGTCATAATCGCGCTGTCGGGCGGGCCGGGAAGGGATATCTACGCCGCCGAGCTTTACAAAGCCGGGTTGTCCAGGAGAATTATCATGTCGGGCATCAGTCCCTCTGCCGGACAAATGGCTGAAAGAGCCGTGGTGATGGGTGTAAAAAGAGAGGATATCATCCTGGAAGAACGTTCTGTAAGTACTTTTCAAAACGCCTTATTTACGCGTGAGATTATGGTCGGTAAAGGTTTTCAGTCGGCCATCGTTGTGAGCTCTCCTTACCATATGAGGCGGACAAAAATGGTGTTTGAAAGGGTGTTTAAAGGCTCCGGGGTCAGGCTGATATACTGCGCGGCGCCGCCCGGTCTTGATATAAACACCCCACTCGGGGCTGAATATGCAAGGCGGACTGTGATCATGGAGTATATAAAGCTGCTATATTACTGGGCCAGGTACTGACAGGCACTGAAGTCAATATGAAAGGCGGTCTGATATGGGCCGGTATGAAGTGATAAAGGCGGACAGCCGGGACAAATGGCTGGAAATACTGGAGCAGTGGGAAGGCCTTAAGCCGGACATCCATTACCGGCCGGAGTACTGCTGCCTGTACAGGGGTTCGGGGGAGCCCAGGCTTTTTATATACCGTGAAGGTCCTGATGTCGTGGTGTACCCTTTCCTGCTCAGGCGGGTGAATTCAATTGCCAGTCCGGCCGGTCAGTTTGAAACAGAATTGTATGACATTACGACTCCTTACGGCTACGGGGGGCCGCTGTCCAACCGGGGAGCGGGGAACAGCGCCTGGGATAATTTTTATCGTTCTTTTGACGAATACTGCGCTGATGAGAACATAGTCACGGAATTTATAAGATATCATCCTTTGCTGGAAAACCACCGGCAGGCGGACAAACATATGGAAGTGGAAAGAGTGTCCTCGGTTGTATATGTGGACCTCCAGCGGCCTTACGAAGAAATATGGGCAGGTTACCAGCGCAGCAACCGGAAAAACATTAACAAGGCCCGCCGGGAGGGACTCGAGGTAATCCTGGAGGAAGAACCGGCGCATTTTGAGGATTTTCTTTCCATCTACCACCATACCATGGAAAGGAACCGGGCCAGTCCTTCCTATTATTTCGGGAGGGATTTTTACAGCCTGATCCATGAAGACCTGAAAGGATGCTTCTTATATGCCCATACCGTGAGAGATGGCGATGTTATTTCATCTGAGCTGCTTTTATATAACGAGACCTATATCCATTCTTTCCTGGGTGGGACCGTGGAAGAGTATTTTGAATACCGTCCAAACAACATTTTAAAGCATGAAGCAATCCGTTGGGCTAAAAACAGGGGCATCCGGTATTTTGTGCTGGGGGGAGGTTACCACGACGGTGACGGGATCTACCGTTATAAGAGCTCATTTTCCAAAGACGGTGTACTGCCTTTCTATATAGGGAAAAAAGTACATAACCGAAAGGCGATGAACATACTCGACCAGCTGCTGGCGCCGGAAGGCTGCCCGGAGAAAATGAATTTTTTTCCCCGCTACCGGATGGCGGAAAGGTATTATCATCCGGATCAGGCTGGAAAAAAGGTGAGTACTATATGAGGTTAAAGGACAGAAACGTTTTGGTTACCGGGGGTGCCGGTTTTCTTGGCTCCCTGTTGTGTGAAACGCTGGTCGCGGAGGGCGCCGGGGTATCTGTTATTGATGACTGCGGCGCCGACAGGGCAACAAACCTGGAGAAAATTTCACACAAAATTGAGTTCTGCAGGGGCACCATCGCTGATGAGGGCCAGGTCTGCCGCGCCGCTGTAAGTGCTGACACTATTGTCCACCTGGCGTTCCCTATGGCCTTGCGGCAGCGGGCGCTGGATACAGCCTTAATCGCGGAAAACCTGGCGGGGGTCTGCAACCTGATCAAGGCCGCTTTGAAACGTAACGCCTTGCTTGTTTACGTTTCCTCCATAGGTGTTTATGGCAACGGCAGGTACAATCCTATTGATGAGGACCATCCCCTGGAGCCAGTCCTCATCCACGGGGCGGTTAAACTGGCGGGTGAAAACCTGTGCCGGGCCATGGCCAGGGGCAGCGGCCTGCGCTGTGTCATATTAAGGGTTGCGGACATCTATGGGCCAAGAAATTCCAGGCTCAGCGTACCTATCAAGTTCCTGCTCCAGGCAGTCAGCGGCCGGCCCCTGACAGTCCACGGAGACGGTTCCGACAGCCGCACCTATACTTATGCCGCTGACTTTGCGGAAGCGGTTGTTTTAAGCATCTCCCGGCCGGAAGCCGAGAACGGCGTATTTAATGTCGCCGGGGACGACTGTGTTTCCATGAGTGAGCTGGCGCGGGAAGTGATCCGGGTTACGGGCAGTAACAGCCCGGTCCTCCACCTGGACGCCCCTTGTTCAGGACGCAGGCTTTTTATAGACAACTGCAAGTCGAAAAAAATGATGGGATTTAAACCACGTTACAGTATAGCGGCAGGCCTTGACGCCACCTGCGCCTGGCTGAGGGAGAACCCGGGATTTTACAGCAACCTGGGAAACAACATTTGATACATTTAGTATTACATAAGTCCATGGTGTTGCCAGCCATCTTCTCCATTGAGACGTGAGAATTGTAAGTGCGACTTCAGTCGCACATTGGCCGGCTGAAGCTGACCCTACACCTTCCAATGCCCACGACCCGGATGCCAGGCAAGTTTAACACCATGGAGTCTTGTCTGCAACCTGTGATATAAAATTGAAGGAGATGTTCGTTTTGGGTAAAAGCAAGCGCATCTACCTGTCATCCCCGCACATGAGCGGTAACGAACTTAATTATATAGCCGAGGCGTTTTCAACTAACTGGATAGCGCCGCTCGGGCCACATGTCGACGCCTTCGAAAGTGAGCTGGCTGATTACGTTGGAGCAGGCGGCGCCCTGGCCCTGAGTTCCGGCACGGCCGCCATTCACCTGGCGCTGCGCCTGGCAGGAGTATCCCCGGGGGATGTTGTGTTTTGTTCCTCACTGACTTTTATCGCCAGCGCCAATCCGGTCCTTTACCAGGCTGCCCGGCCGGTGTTCATAGACTCAGACCCCGAAAACTGGAATATGTCGACGGCGGCGCTGGAGCAGGCGTTTTCGGCGGCTGAGGAAAGAGGCAAGCTGCCAAGGGCAGTGGTGGTTGTGAACTTATATGGCCAGAGCGCGGACTTCACGCCTTTGTTAAAGATTTGCGGTCGTTACAATGTGCCGGTTATTGAGGACGCCGCCGAGTCGCTAGGCGCCACATACAAGGGCAGGGCTAGCGGCACCCTGGGCAAGTTCGGGATATATTCCTTCAACGGCAATAAAATTGTCACCACTTCAGGCGGCGGCATGCTGGTCTCGGATGACCTGGAGGCGCTGGAGAAGGCACGTTTTTGGTCGACCCAGGCCAGGGACCCGGCCAGACATTACCAGCACAGCGAAATAGGTTTCAACTACCGGCTGAGCAATGTGCTGGCTGCAATCGGCAGAGGGCAGCTTAAGGTTTTAGACGACCGCGTCAGGGCGCGCCGCGCTGTCTTCAGCAGGTATTATGAGGCCCTGTTGGAATATGACGGGCTGGAGTTTATGCCGGAGGCCCCTTACGGTCAATCCAGTCGCTGGCTTACAGCCCTGCAGGTGGATCAGGACCGGTGCGGCGTGTCAGCGGCGGATATCATTGACGCCCTGGCGGAGCGGAACATAGAGGCGCGGCCCGTTTGGAAACCGCTGCACCTCCAGCCCTTGTTCAAGGACTGCCTTTACTATACCCATGAAACAGACGGGGACGTATCAGCAAAGCTGTTTGAAAAAGGGCTTTGTCTGCCGTCCGGTTCGAACATGGACAGCGATGAGGTTGACCGGGTGATAAATTGCATAAAAGAGTGCCTTAATAATAGATAAGGTCTTTGTAATCATTGGGGACGGTACTCCTTACCAACTGGGGACCGTCCCCATTGTTATAAAAAAACACTTCTCTTTTCAATAGCCCTCTTCAGGCGCCGGGAAGCCCGGGAAGCATGGAAGCAGCCCTATTCTTCCCGGGCTGCGTGTCAATGAACGAGGGTTATTTTTTTAGGTAACTTATGAAATAAGTGAAACATAAATTATTTAAAGACAATGGTTTTGAATTCTTTTTACACCCTGGGGGAACCGGGGATTTTGATTTATTTAAAGTTAGGATTGTCCATATAAACTGGCACGTATATGCGAATTTATAAGGAGTAAATTGATAATGAAGAGAATAATTAAGATAATCTTATGTATTATCATATTAATAACAACAACTTTATATTTCCTTAAAAAGGAGAGTGCCGCTGTTATTTATGCAAATATAAATATAGAACTTATTGAATCTAAAGCAAATGCTGCGGTTATATCTGCAAATTTTATGCTGAAGAGAATGAATATCGCGTATCAGGCATGGGCTGTCCCAAAACAGTCTTATCTCATGATAAATGCCGTCAACGCCAAATCATCGGGAGTAAAAGGTGACGGTATAACTGATGACACGGTTAGTATTCAAAAGGCGATAAATTCACTTCCTCCCGGAGCGGTATTATACTTTCCTGCCGGTAATTATAAATTAAATGGTCAGATTAATATTTCAAGAAGCATCACTTTGTCAGGTGAGCCCGGCACAGTGTTTGACTGTTCCGCGGTCCCAAGCGACGTGTTTACGGTCAACACTGGTGGATATGCAGACAGTACAACGGCTATAGACGGAGACATTTACCCCGGCAGCAGCTCCGTCACGGTCGGCGATGCTTCAAATTTTTCTGTGGATACATATATAAAGATTTATGACGATCAATCAATTAACGGATTCAAAAAAGGGGAGATATGCAAAATTAAGAGCATTAACGGAAATACCATTAACTTGGAAACACCTGTTAATTACACTTACAGAGCCGCTGCTGGCGGCATGATCAGAAAATTAAAAATTATTGACGATGTGGCTGTGAACAGCATTGAATTCATTGGCCCAGGAGAAGAAACTGAACCATATTTAATACATGCTTTTTTAATTAGAAATTTTTCTTTTACCGGTTGCAAGGTCGGCAATTTCGGCAGGGCCGCAATCGGCATGACAGATTGTATTGACAGTGCTGTTAATGGAAATTTATTTGAAAATATTTTTATGACTGGTTTTGGCTATAGTGTCGAGATTACTAATTCCTGCGATAACATAAAAATCAATGATAACTACTTTATAAAAAAGGGCAGGCATTATATCGCAGCCGGAGGTCAGACAGGGACCAATTTAAACGGTGGGTTTCCTAAAAAAATTGTTATTAAAAACAATTTTTTTGAAGACAGCGCCGATGAAGCTATCAACACTCATTCGCCATTCTCAGGGCCGGTAACCGTTAGTGAGAATATTTTTAACAGGTGTGAAAAGGGTATAGAAATAACAAACGGAAAATCATCAATAATAAATAATAAATTTATAAACTGCGTTAATGCCGTGGAATATTATGAGGATAATGACATTTATCCCGGTTTCCACAGCGCCCAGGAAAATGTTTTTATTAACAATAACCTGGCGCTAAAATCCTTTGCGCCTCGTTTAGCATTTACAGATAACATTATGATAAATAGTGGAATGGTTATAAATCAGATAAGTTATGCTCATATTGAAGGCAACTATATTGCAGACTTACCTAAAAAAAGAAATCCTATTGAGATTACCGGCGGTGATAACTATGAAGTACAGAGTGTCATCATACAAAACAACGTTATTAAAGATTGTGCAAGCACAAATGCAATCAAGACAGATAATATAAAAAATATAATAATAAAAAATAATATTATTAAAAATAGCGGAAGTATTTTATCAGCATTGTCATCGAGGGCCACCATATCAGGCAATTATTCCCTTGGTTCAAATGATTATGGTATTCAAATAGAAGATGCGGCAGAAAATTATGTCATTAACAATACAGTTAAAAATGCAAAGATAAGGCCCCTTGTAATTGAAACATCACCCAAGCATGATTC
Organism: Pelotomaculum propionicicum; assembly: GCF_048984525.1. Classification (GTDB taxonomy): domain Bacteria; phylum Bacillota; class Desulfotomaculia; order Desulfotomaculales; family Pelotomaculaceae; genus Syntrophopropionicum; species Syntrophopropionicum propionicicum_A. The sequence goes on along the minus strand of NZ_JBMGJC010000013.1, from coordinate 65,686 downwards.
ACTTGTGGCAGTTAACACAAATCAATTCTTTGGCGTCATTTTATCAGAAATTAAGAACAATAAAAATGTGGTCTTAAAAACAAATGAAGACATCGTTTTAAGTCTGGCCAGCAGGTTAACCGAAAATTCGCCGAATATAATTGTAAATGAAAAATATCTGAGTTTCGATACGCCCCCTGTCACACAAAACGGCCATCTGCTGGTGCCTGTCAGGGCTGTCTGTGATGAGTTGGGAGCCAATTTGAACTGGGATGGGCTATATCAGCTAATTTCTCTTGACATCGAAGACATCACCGTTACGTTAAAAATTGGCTCAAGCGCAGCTTACTTAAATGGTAAAGAAGTAATCATAGATGTTCCCGCTCAATTAATTGATAACAGGACCTTTGTACCGCTCCGTTTTATAAGTGAAGCTTTAGGAGCACAGGTCAGGTGGGACGAAACAACTCAAACCGCTTATATCTCGACGCAAAACTAATAATCCCGCTGATTTAGTATAGTACCAGTGTGCTGTTTGACTCATAAATTTTATTATGGTTTTTCATACTTTCCCAGATTGCTGAGTCATTATAATAATAATCGAGATTTGCGCCGCCGGCCCATGGCGGGTCTCTAAAGAACCTATCTGAATTATTGGAATAAAGTTTAAGCGGTCTTTTTTCAAGTTCATTTTTCCTGATTAAAAATATATCGCTGTCTATATTTTTTAAAAATTTCTTAGTGTCTGTATTTGCCTCTAGAATATGGCTTCGTTCACTGTATTTGGAATAAAACAAATATTTAGTAGCAATAAAATCCGAAAAAACATAGCCTTCACTGGTACTGCATATATGATTAAAAGAGTTTACTTCGCCTTCAGACAAATAATAAGTATAAAAAGGCCTTTTTACCAGTGGATTATCCGAGGCTGTAAAATCATTTGTTACGGACAGGAAGGCCATGCAGGAAAACGCCGTTATGACGGCAATCTTGCCATACACCCCGGTCTGACTAAGCAGTCCGAACAACCCCACAGCCGCGGCTAAACTGACAAAAAAGAATGTATATTCTCCAAATCTTAATAAATTAAAATTGTTTGAAAGTTTACTGATCAACAGACTTGGGCCTGGAAATGTTAATGTTATGGACAACAAGGCAAATAAGAATAATATTTTAGTTAAGGAATTAAACCTGTTTGCTTTTAACGACCATAAATAGCCATATATAATAAAAAATATTAATGGTATGAATTGCAGATAATTAAACAGCTCACTTGTGGGCATAAGAAAAATTCCTTTTGTTTTAATGCCTAATTTATCAGGGCTGAGAATATTGCCAACTATAGTCTCAAGAATATAATTCGCGTTATATATCCAATATGTTAAAGTGGTTATTAAAATATATAACAGATAGTTTTTTGTGATAAATTTGGTATTCGTATGATAAAATTTATCTAACCCGTATATAATTAAAAATATTAGAAAAATGAATGGTATTGACACAGGATGGTAGATTATTACTATGAAAGTAAAGAATAATAATAATATCCTTTTGCCAATATTGTTTTCGCTGATTAATAATAACAATATGATTACTATTTCAAAAAAAGATATCACGCTTCTGGCGATAGATGACATGCCATAAATAATAAAGTCCGGATTAAGACAGATAAACAAAGGTATTAATAGAGACAATACTTTATCTTTAAAAATTTTTAAGGATATTAGATAAACGGCTAAAACCAAAAAGCTAAATATTAAGCCGTTAGTAAAATGCATTACCTTTTGTACTGGAACAGATACTCCTGATATCATATAAATATTTGAACATAGAATATGCCACAAAGGAAATGATATGTAATTGCCAAAGATGTCCGACGTGACATGGTGGCTTTCTATTAAATTTTGGATAAACCACAGGTGCGTAATTGGATCAGTGCGGCCGATAAAAAAATAGTACTTTAAGTTGGCGCTCCAGATTATAAGCAGAGATAATGCCATGAGCTGGATTAAAATAACAGGGGTTTTTTTCTCCAGATTAAATAGCATTATTTCAAGTAAAAGTGATGTTGACATGATAGAAAGTAGTATAAAAAATATTAACGGCCTTACCTCAAAGGCTTTGAGCAAAAATAAAGAGACCATAAGGCAAAGGACAAATACAATTAAGATCAAGAGAAAATATATGTTATTTACGCTTATAGACTGAGATTTAATATTTTTAAATTTTAAATATATGACAGGGGAAAAAAACATGGGAACAGCCAGGTAACTGCCCAGTAAAGCAAGGTTGTTTTTGCCAAAAGCCAGGGGTATGGCAAGGCCGGCGACCGCGATTGCCGGAAGTAAATATAACATGATATTACCGGTTATCTGTAATCTATGATTAAAGCTGTTATTCAGCAAATGTCTTTCCTCCTACGGAGGCCGAGGTTTCTTTAAAAGGATTTTGGCTTTCTTCACGCAGGACTTGTTTAAAAATAACCGCTATAACAACAGCGATTATTATAGACGTTACGATCCTGGCATACCCAACACCGGCCAGCCCATATTTAACGCTAAACATATAACTTAGTCCCAACAGAATGGCGGACATTAACATATTGAGTTTTAGAACTGTCCCCATTTTCATTTTTATTCTTAAGATAGATACAAATAATGTGTATATTGAAGTTAATAAACTTGATATGGAAATTAAACACAAAAGTTTGTATGATTCCATGTAGCTTTCACCAAACAGGCCCAGAAAAAAGTTGCCGTACAAATAAATAATAAAGATAATTGGGATTAATAAAGCATAAGTCACTTTGATAGCTTTAACCAGATTATTTTTTGTGTTTTCACCATGGCTTCCTTCAACAAACAGCGACGTTCCCAGGACGCCTGGAATAATCAACACCAGGTCCCCGATGGCCGACGCGATATAATAATTAGCCGCTTCCACTTTTCCAAGGAGATTAAAAACCATTATAGGTATAATTAACATGGAAGCCTCAGACAGGTTGTTGGCAAAATAATGATATAATGAGAATTTGTATGTTTTCTTTATAAAGTTCTTGTCAATTTTAAAATTCAGTCCAGGATTTTTTCCTAATAGATATAAAGAGAAGAGAGAGGACAATATGCAGGCAATCCCCAGCGATTGAAATATACCAAGGCTCCCCATATAGAACAGGGGGATCAACAGGGGGATTCTGACAGAACGGATCAGGTTTTGCAGGAAATAATTAGCGCTCTGGCGCATGGCGATAAACGTGGTCCCGGTTATTTGATTAAATGTATTGGCTGCACCGAATAAAACAAACATGGCAAAATAATATGGAGATTTTATGACGGACAGTCCCGCAGAAAAAAAATCACACCCCAGCACGAAAAAAACTCCTGTAATTAATGAGAAAGATATGCTTATAGATAAGCAGGTATTGAAGACCTTTTTTTTATCGTATATGGGAAGATAACGAATTAATAAAAAGTCGGTGCCAATCACTGAAAAGAGCAGAACCAGTTCCAGGTAAGAGAATAACGCTGAGGTTAATCCGACATCTTCTTTGGAATAAAGCCTGGCCGCCAAAAGCCAGAATATAAACCCGCCTGACGCATTTAAGAACCTGCTTAAAGCCATAAAAAAGGAATTGATATAAAGAGGATCTTTTAAATGCTGCCTGATTTTCTTCCAACCAGCCGGCGTGAACGCATTCCTATATTTCATTCCCTTTATGATCAACCCCTTAACCTGTGTTAAAGCCACCTTTTTTTAATTAAATTTCTATATGTCCATTCCCCCAATTTTCCGTATATGTCTTTTTTACAGAGTGAGAATGACAATTCCAAAGAAGGATTATAAAAACATCTGTTCTTACACAAATTTTTTACGTTCGCACCTAAATATTCCAGATCTTTATAGCCCGCCGCCTTAGCCCTTTGAATCATTTCCCACACAAAGTAATCATTAACTCCGATAAGGTCCCCTGTGCTCATACCGCCAATCCACATGATGCAGCGCTTGTAGTCATAAATTATATTGGTCTGTACAGCCTTCTCCGCCCCTTTGGCATATACGCTGTAGCACTTTAATTCATTAGGAAAGCACTCCAACAGGTCCTGAAGATATTGGGCGCTGACGATCGCGACGTTCATGCCTTTTTCCCGGTACCTTTCCTTCATCATGCTGTATACATTGGAAGCGTCACTATCAGGTAATATTTCTAATCCTAATTTCCTTCCCTTCCGGATGTTTTTTCTCAGAAGGCTATTGAAACTGTTCCATATATCATCCAGTTCCCTGTTTAAATCTACTACATATGTAAAATGTGTATCCTGGTTGTAGCCGCGCCAAATAAACGGCCTGGTGTCAAAATTGCTCTTATCCAGGGAAATGAATATATAGTTAGGCGAAATATTCTCTAACTCACTATTGACATCTTCAGCTACAATATTTAAATATTCCTCTTTACGGTCTTGTTTAAGGCTGTCGTATTCCTGGTACATCACGAACCCTAAATACGGGACGGAGGACATGGGGGGGGGAGAGAATAAAGTTTTCAGCCCCATTATTTTTTTATAGAACAAAGGGAAAACAGCTATCAGAAGGTCGCCCTTGTATATCCCGTAAGGCAGCAACTGGTAGCCGGTGTGTTTTTCTATTATATGCAGGAAGTCCCACTTATGAAACAACAAACCATAAGGGCTCTCGTCGACGAACTTATCCCAAAGAGCCTGATCATTTATCATTATCACGGCCATTGGCCCACCACCTCCAGATATCCTCGCAGGAAGTCATCCAGGCGTTTTTTTGGCGGCAGTATTCAAGAATCTTTTTATACAAGATCGTCCAATCTTTTCTGAATGGACTGAACAAATCATCATTATGCCAGTTGATAGTTAGCACGCCGCTGTATTTTTCAACCGTATCAATTAATGCTTTGGTAAATACCCACGCCTTTTCGTCGGATTTTGCATACTTATATAAGGCACACGCCATAATGTTTAAAGGTATTTCAATAATATCAATTTCTTTATTGCTATTTAAATTAAACGGCTTGAAAGGATGGCAAAGGCCATTTTTAAACCCGGGTATATTATTATATCCATAGGTTGTATCATATTTGAATCCCGCTGTTTTTAAAAGCTCCCAGGTTTCAGGCACTTTAAACCTGAGGTAATGGTTCCTGTAGCCGGTAACCTCCTTATTTATTAATTCTTCCAGCTTATTTTTCTGCTCTTTAATATCGTTAAAATCATTATAGGTATAGTATCCGCCGTGCAGTCCAATGTCCCATCCGCTGTCGATAATATATTTCAGATCACTTGCCAGGTCTCCAATATTATATCTGAATCTTTTTGGGTCCTTATTAGATACTAAAAAGTAAAAAGTGGATTTAGCTTTATACTCCTTTTCCAGCTCAATAATTTTTTTAAAATTAAGGTAGGGAGAAAACTCTTTTCCTCTAAAAATCCATGACCACTGTTCGCGCAGCCCGTTCAAATCAAAATCTTTTAAACAGTGTGCGGAAGAGAGTATTCTATGCGGAAAAGGAGGATAAACATCATCGACATCATGAGTTATACATAACGCAAACTTTTTATTATCAGGATAAACTAATTTTATATGTTTATTTTCCACCAGATATTTAGATATTTCAGGCACCAATATCTCAAGACATTTATTTTTAATATCAGCGCCTGTGCATATTTCAGGCCTTTCACTATAATATTCGTCTTCCCTTATAAACAATTCCCAAAGGTATTGTTTGTCTTGTAACAGCTTACTGGTTTCTATCATAGTGTTTACACCCGTAATGTGTTATTTTATAAATCTTTATAATATTGAATGCCAAACATTTTAACAACCTTTTTTCGCTTGATTTCAATAAACCCGGCTTTCTCCACTGTCTTACGGGAAGGGAGATTGTTTTCATCGACCATAACATAGATGTGATTTACCTTGCTTTTCAAATCTGAAATTATCCTGCTTAAAACCGCAGGGGCAATACCATAACCTCTGGCTGACGGAGCGGTTTCACCAAAATGGCAATAAGCTTCATCAGCTTTTAACGTCTGAGGGGGCAGGTGATACCATTTTTCAATTCTTTTAGGCCCGACTTTAACCCAGGAGCGATGTACCCATTTATTATCCAGGTAAGCGTAATATCCCAGATCGCCCTGCAGCAGCATTTTCTTATATTTTTCAATGATAAAACGATCCCCGTTATAAACTGAAGCATCACCTGCATTTTCAATAGTAACAGGACAAATGACTGCTTCTGTACTAAACGTTTTATTTGTTTTGTGTTCGTATTGAATAACCACTTTTGAACTATACTTGAATATTTGATATAGGCTGATTAATTTATTAAATAATTTTTTCTGTATGTTTTTTAAAACAGTAATCATATTGTCGTCCTTTTATTAAAAATAACTGATTTAAAACAACATCCTGACGCATTCAAACGACTCCGAAAATTTTACACCTGCATTCATACCCCTGGTATAGGCGCAGCCCCTGATATATTCCTCTTTAAAGTAGTCTCGGAAAGATTGAGAATTGTACTTCTCTAAAGCGCAGATTTTCTTTCGGATATGCCTATCCGTCAGCGCGACCATTATATCTGTTTTAAAACTGATATTATTCCAGGGATGTTCCATCCCCCATATGGACGTCGTCCTTAAAAACGCCCTGGTGCCTTCGGCGTAGATCACAGCATGGTCCTGGTGGGTATCAAACGAAGACGGACATATCACCAGGTCCGGCTTAATCTCATTCCTGATCTTGATCATTTGGTCCAGAATTTCTTGCCTGAACTCAGGAAATACCCTGACTTCAAAATCAAGAAGTATCACATTGCTTTGCGGGATGCCCAAAGCGTGAGTTGCCTGCAGGCATTCAACCTGTAAGATGTTTTTTGGCAGAGTATCAGGAACTGATTTTTCACAGGACGAGAATGCGACATAATAAACTTTTTTGCCTTCTTCAATAAACCTGGCTATAGTCCCGCCGGCCGATACTTCCCCGTCATCGGTATGAGGGGACAGGATTAAAACCCGCTTTATCATCGGAATCACACCATTACCAATAGTCCCGGACTAATGCTCAACGCAGCTTATCCTGAAATTCTTTGCAGTTAAAAATAAAATCAATGGCGGATAAACCTTTTATAAACTCCTTGTTTCTTTGAGGGTAGACCGGATGCTCGAAGTCATGATAGCTGACTCTTATACTGTTTCTGGCAAATAAGTCATCGTCCATATAATTTTTAGCTCCTTGACCCGAGAGATAGGTGTCGGCCCCAAATGCTTTACAAAGGCCTATCATCAGTTCTGATTTCTTTGCTTGAACGCACGTATCTGATAAATATACAATCCTGGTATTAATATTTAAGGTTGTTTTAATAAAATTGATTAATTCCATGTTGATTTCAATTAATTTGCTGTATTTTTTACTATATATTGAAGATATTTTATCTTTGAACGGAGCAAAATTGGGCGCTCTCGCGTAAGCGTGGCGTATTGATTCAAAATGGCTATTAAGGACAAAACTCTCATCAATGGTAACTTCACTGATTTTTTGCCTGGAATTAAAATTGACTGGAACGCTCAGATAAAACCAGCCGTTAGGCCCTAAAATCCTTGTCCTGTTAATATACGATCTCCTTATGTACTGCACGTCGTCCAATATTACAAAAATATCCGAGTTTTTCATCTTGCTGAAATAACCAAGCCATGGCAGGTAATTAGGCTGATGAGCTGCCAATATCATATAAAAGCACCTCTCCTTCTGGCGCATAGTTAAATTTCAATTTAAAACCACTGATTAGCCGCCAGTAAGTCTTATTTTGGTTAGGCTATCCGGATAATTCTCGATGAACGTCACCATGAAATCAGTAACATTAATTTTTTCTTTTAAAAATTTGGCTCTGCGGACTTTCCATTTCTCATTGGCATTTTTAATATCAGCGACCATTTCATCTACCTTCTCCAGCAGCGCGTATTCATCGTGGTAACTGTGAAGCAGCCGGTATTTATCCTGCAGTTCTGATATTAGCCCGCACACCTCGTCAAATCCGTACTCCCTGCCATTGCTTTTGATTTTTTCAAATTGCAGCGACGGCACCCCCAGTGTCGCAGCTTCCACAGCACTGGTGGAGCCGTCTCCAATGAACATTTTAGAGTAATGGATAAGGTCATGGTATTTGACAGGATTTAAATTGTATTGATATTTCTTTAAAGCCGGCTCCAGGTCAGCCTCAGAAGAAATGAAAACAGTACCCGCTTTTTCGAGTTTGGTTATTAACGCCATAACGCAGTCCCTGCTAAGGTTCTTGCTCCTGCTGTCGTGAGTTGCGTTAAAAGCCGCCAGCCTGAGTACAAAAATATTATCTTCCTCGCTGAGCCCGGCTTCCTTTATCACCGAGGGATCAGGCTCAAAATAGTCCGGGTGCAGGTATGCCAGTTCATGGCACCCGTTGTACCGTACTTGTTTTCTGCCGAGTTTCCCTTTAAAAGAGACCGGGGTAAAAATAACGTCGGCAAAAGGAGCGTATAAAAAAATCTGTTCCGTCGAGTGTTCCGTATCTTCAAAAATGACACAGGGTTTCCCTAATAATTTTGCCGCATGGGCGGCCCTGATGGATCCCATGCCAATAAATAGATCAGCCCTGAAACTTTTTGCGGCTTTATACATCTTTAGATCTAATAAAGGGAGAGCTGCCATTTTGCTTATTAACGAAGAGCCGTAACTGCCCAGCCGGTCGTATTTGAAGCCGTAATTATCAAGCAGCTGCAGGGCAACATCCTTTTCACTGGCGGTAATCAGCAGTTCATGACCCTTGCTTTTCATCTGCCGGATAAAATTTTTAAATAAGTGCACATGGGCAGGATGATTGATATCAACGACAACTTTCACTTTTGGCCCTCCCTATGGTTGAAGCGGCATATTTTTTCAAAAAGCCGGCATGATGGGATATTTGACTCGTCACTCATGGCCGGGTATCAGCCAAAGTGTTGAAATATAATATCGCTCAGCTTTTTATAAATACATATCGGCATGGTGTTAATGGCTCTGGCAGCCAGCCTGAGTTTAAAATCGCTGCGGTCATGGCCGATGGATTGGGGACTTCCCGGATAGCAGCTGTAATACAATTTCTTTTCTGCCGCACCCCACCTTTTTTTGAACTCGATCAGCCCCGCGTTCTCAGAATCTGCCCGCCCAAAATCAAAAATCAGGTATCCGGCACGGCAAAAATCCTCAATACATTTCCATATAAAAGAGTAATATGGATAATATTTTAAATTTTCCGGGCTGGAAGCTCCGTAAGCATAGAGAGCGGTATCCTTATAGCAGAGCATTATGCCTCCGCCGATAATCTTCCCATCGTGTTTGGTGATGTACAGACGGACATAATCTTTTAGAATATCAAATAAATTGGCAAAGAAGCTCCATGGGTGGCATGGAACACCGATACCTCTTTTATTTATGCAGTTCAATTCATAGAATCTTTTTAGATCCTCTGTTTTTTTTGTCGCCTCGGCAGACACCCCCATGTTAGCCGCTTTTTTTATGTTGCGTTTAGCGTTGCTGTTTAATTTTTTCCATATCTTTTCAGGTTCCGGCGATAATTCCAACAGGTAAGTGTGAAATTTGTTTTCTGTAGTAAAACCGCTTGCGGCTGCTGCGCTTCTGATTTCCAGGTAATCCAGACATAAGTGTTTGTAAAGAGACAGCGCCTCGTCCATGACGGTGTCAAAAGCGCTGTCGTCGCCGATAAAGCCGCATAGATGCGAAAATGGGACAGAACACAACCTGCTGCCGGTGATTTTGCTTTTTATACTGAAAAGAGGCAGCATGGCTGTTACTCTCCCTGTTTCGTTCAACGTAAATAAATAGTGAGGTTTATAGGTAAAAGTTTTTTCCAAAAACAGTTTCCATTCGGGAGTGTGGTAAATCGTGGCAGCCCCACAGTTATTAAGAAAATCATTCCATTGGTTTTCTTCAACTGCGCTTACGACCTGTATCATTTCCTCACCATCCCCAAAAATATCTTGCCGATGTTGTATACAGAGTCCCTGGCATAATTCAGCAGCCAATCGATATTATTAATGGCCCACCGCTCCGGGTGCGCATTAATGTATAATGTGGAAGGCCTGCCGCTTCTCATTAACTGAATAAGGTCGTCAGTGCCGTTGATAAAATAACCTGTGTTCCCGCTGTTCATAAAATCTCTGATGTTATTCTTTGAGTTCCAGCCGCGGCCGGTATCAGTAAAATAGTGCACATCTTTATTAAAAGATAAATAGCCTTCACCAATAATGCCGAAATCCCTGAAATCGGATGCTTTCCATATATCGCGGTTGTCATGCCGGGATAACGCGCGGCCATGCATGCAAATGGTTTTCACTTCGCATTTTTTTCTCATTTCCTCTAATTCATCAAAAAATAAAATTATCGCTTTTTCTTGATCTCCGTTAGTTTTACTCAGAGTCTCGTAATGATATCCGATTTCATGTCCCAGACTGGATATACTTTGAATTAATCCTGGCTTGAACGTATACGGGTACCTGAAATAGTAGGTCGAATTAATGCCCAAATCATTCTCTAATTCAGCTATTTTTAAAGCGCTGTTAACTTTTCTGTCAACGTCATGCCTTAAAATAACTGTTTTATTATTTATGGCCTTATTATTTGTTAAATAAGAATAAACAGATAGGGGAGTGTAGCCGCTCTCCAACATGACCAGACATAAATCTTTGTACTTAGCCAATGTAAAATCAAGCATAAGATGTCACCTTTAATGTTGAATTATCATAAGTTTGAAATAATCAACTTGACCCTGGTTAATACAATCAGGCCAAACAAAAAAAGCAGGGGTAAAATAACTTTTTTTAAAATGCGATCTACGTTATGTAACTGCTTGATCTGCTCAGGATCGCCGGCTGATTGCAGCTTTACAACGGTTAACTCCCTGCCGGCCAGCGCGGCAATCAATACCAGGGCGATAATCAGTCCGAGGACCGCCGCAATTTTACTGCCCGTTAAGGAAACCATTATTGTATTAAAATTAAGCGTCAGAATCACCTGTCACCCTTTCAAAAGGAATGGGGACACACCATAGCGGAACGGGGACACACCTCTATTCGGAGCCTGAATTATTCGCTGAGGAATGTCCCCAATACGGGGTTAAGGTTTTACGTCTACCCATAAGTGAATGGACCTGTATGGTACGCTTTCCCCGTCTTTTGTTAAGAGAAATTCAACCATCATTTTATTTTTTGGCTTCCCGGCGGATATTCCGATATTACCTTCCCATGTTTGGCCGTGTTCCAGTTCAATCGGGCCAATATCCTTCTTTTTAGAGCCGTCCAGGCGCAGCTCCACATTATATGTCACTCGGCGCTGCTCGTGGTTGACCACTCCCAGGAAAACCTGTTTGGTTTCATTTGTTTTCAGTTCCCCGGGGTAGTCTCCGATTTTGCCTGCGGCGCCAAGTACATAGAACTCTGTATATATTTCACCGGTCCTTTGATTGGCAGAGGTAAGGCCCAAAGTGCCCAGGCCAATAAATATAATGCCTGCCAGTGTCACCAGGAGGACCCTGTCATTCCTGGGCATCTCCAGCCACCCGGGTTTTGAAAAGCGCCACGAAAGTGTATAGCGCTCCCCATGAGGAAGTCTCTTTCGCCTGCTTAAGCTGATCATTGACATGACAGACGTAAAAAGGAGCACAATGATCAGTACCGGGTAGAGACTTATTCCCCAGGGGGTGTGGTTCAAGATTAGGCCCAGCAGAGGCACCACCGCGATGCTGAGCCCGAAACTCAGCACTATTCTCTCAATTCCGCCCATGTCCTTTTTGCCCGGTAAGAGCGCCGTTGTAAGCGTGTAGCCGGGAAAAAAGAGGATAAAAGGCAGTGCCAGGACGGCTCGCAGCGGGCTTGCCGCTCCAAGGCTGATTAATATAGCTAAAAAAACTGATATGCCCAATATAACCTGAAACTCGTTATTCAGCTTGAACGGCCGCCCCCGCAACAACTAACACATCCTTTTATCCGTAATTATCAAAGGACCTGGCACGTGAAGCCTTAAGCCGGATAAACGCGTCTGACACTATTGACAGGAAAACCAGCAGGACGCCTGCCAGAGATAAAATAAACCCTGTTTTTACGTATGACTGCGCCAATACACTTGCCAACAGGGTCAACATGCCGGCGGACAGAAATATGAAACCGGAAAGATAGCAAACACCCGGTAATTTTGGCCGCGGGTAAATATATTGATGCATGATCCGCCAAAGAAAATTCCTGAACAGCAAAAACGATACTTTCCTCATATAGCTCCCGTAGCGGATCTTTGATTTTTCTTCGCCATAGCGGGCGGGGATTTGCACGTCCAGAACGCGCAAACCAAGGACATTCAGCTTTGTCAGCAGGTCATTGCAGTATCCGTAACCACGGTAAATTCTCTCCAGATCAAGCCTGCTTAAAGCTTCCCCGGAAATTGCGGTATATCCGTTCTGCGGGTCCTGGACCGTCCAGCAGCCGGACGAAATTCGTGTCAGCTGCGTAAGCAGTAAATTTCCAAATTTTCTCCACCGGCTCATCCCTTCCGCAAGGCCTCTCCTTGACAGGCGGTCGCCTTTGCTGTAGTCCGCTTTCCCCTCGGCAATGGGGTCTAATAGTTTGGGTAATTCCCCGGGGTCCATCTGATCGTCCCCCGCCATGACCGCTACAATATCCAAACGGTCCTGCAAAGCGCGCCGGTATCCTGTGACAATGGCCGCGCCTACTCCAAGGTTTTTTTTGTGCCTTTGGATTACCACGCGGAAGTCTCGTCCTGAGCGGACAACGCTGATTGTTTTATCTGTCGAGCAGTCATCGACAACGTATATTTTATCAACATATGCCGGCATGTTATCAAGGACTCTGCTGATAAGGACCTCTTCATTATAAGCGGGGACCACCACACCGATTGTTTTGCCGCGGTACATAATTCCACCCTCGTTTATATCCGAATACTCATTAATGCTTCTGCCAGGCTCTTTACAACAAAGCCTAACTGGTTATCTGACATCTCCGGATATAGCGGCAGGGCAAAAGTCTCCCTGGAAACCGTCTCAACTACCGGCAATGCTTGAGTGCCGGTATGTCTGTAAGCATCCTGAAGGTGCAGGGGAACCGGGTAATATATTCCACAATCGACGCCCGCTTTTTTAAGCGCCGCGATTATTTCATTCCTTGCTTTATGGCGGACAATATAAAGGTGATAGATATGCTTCGCGCCTGCCAGTTCCACCGGCGTTTTGACATCCAGCTCCGTTAACAATTCGTTGTAATGGTGGGCTTTCTTTCTCCGCGCCTCATTCCACTGGTCCAGGTATTTGAGTTTTACCCGCAGAATTGCCGCTTGCATTTCATCCAGCCTGCTGTTGTACCCGACAATTTCATTGAAATACTTTTTTCGGCTTCCATGCGCTCTTAACACCTTGACCCGCTCGGCAAATTCCTGATCATTGGTTGTAATCATGCCGCCGTCCCCGTAACAGCTGAGGTTCTTGGTGGGGAAGAAGCTAAAACAGCCCGCGTGCCCCACAGACCCGGCTTTGCGTCCCTTGATAGACGCGCCGATGGCCTGGCAGGCATCCTCGATCACAACCAGGTTGCGGCGCTCCGAGATTTCCATGATTTCGTCCATCAAGGCAGCCTGGCCGAAAAGGTGTACAGGCAGGATCGCCCTGGTGCGGCCGGTTATTTTTTCTTTAATCCGTGCCGTGTCCATATTGTACGTGTGTTCGTCGATATCGACAAAGACCGGAATGGCGCCAAGTCTCGACACCGCCTCGGCCGTGGCGAAAAAACTGTATGAAGTGGTAATTACCTCGTCTCCCGGCCCAATGCCGTAAGCGTCAAGACTAAGGATCAGGGCGTCCGTCCCGCTGGCGACGCCGACCGCGTATTTTGTGCCGCAGTAAGCCGCTATTTCTTCCTCCAGCGCTTTTACGTTCGGACCCTGGATATATTGGCCGCTTTCCAGGACTCCCCGGATAGCAGCGTTGATTTCTTCTCTTATAGATTCATACTGAGATTTCAGGTCAACGAGAGGGATCCTCATCTTTATCCTCCTGGCAGTATTTATTTAAAAGTTCCCTTACCGGTACTGGCTTAAATTCTCTCGCGGGCATGCCTTTGTACATTCTTCCCGGCAATGTGTCTCTTGTCACCACCGAACCCGCCGCGATATAACTTTCTTGCGCGACCTTAACACCGGGCAGTAGAATAGACCCGCCCCCGACCCTGGCGCATTTCTGGACAGTGGCGCCCCTGATGTGTTGAAACCGCTCCTCGGTACGCCCCATGAAATTGTCATTAGTTGTCGTTACCATGGGGGCGATAAAGCACTGCTCGTCAATAGCTGTGTACGCGGTTATGTATGCTCCGCTCTGGATCTTCGTTTTGCCGCCGATGTTAACTGCATTCTCGACTATAACGCCAGTGCCGATGATCGCTTCATCCCCTATTGAACAGCCTTCACGCAGGACAGCCGTATCACCTACCAGGCAGCAGGAACCTATCACCGAGCCCGCGTACAGGACCGCTCCCGCTCCCACGGTGGTCCCCGCGCCAATTTTAAGGGGCGGGAGGTTTTGTGACACCTTAACCGTGCTGGTTTTTGCGGGGCGGGGAGGGCGGCCGATGACAGCATTAGATTCGATGTAAACTTTATCACCGATAATAGTGCCCTTGTAGACGGTAACGTTATTGCCGATGGTTACGTCCGTGCCGATAATTACACCGTCACCAATAACCGTGTTGGAGCCTATGCTGACGTCAATGCCGATCTCCGCGGTACGGCTGATATTGTTCATTCTACGCGCCTCCTTGCATTGTCACCTTAACAGGTCTGCGGCTGGTGACCGAATCATAAATCGCCGAGATCAGCCGCAGTGACTTGAGCGCCTCGCGGCCTGAAACCAGTGGTTCACGCTTGCACAGCACAGCGTCCGCAAAGTCATGGAGGATATCCTTGTGGCCTCCTGTATTGCCTGTTTGATTTAGTCTATTAGCCTGGTTAAACGCCTCTTCGCTGGAAAGAGAGGAAAACGACCACTCCATGACCTGCGACATCGTCCTGCCGCCAAGCACGGCTGTTCCCTCGGTACCGAAAAAGGAGAGGCTTTCTTCCAGGTTTTCAGGGTAGACAGTCACGGCTGCTTCAATAATTCCCAGCGCGCCGTTACTGAACTTTAAAACACATGAGCACACGTCTTCACATTCAATTTGGTGCATTCTTGACGCTCCGTAGGCAAACACTTCGCTGACAGGGCCCGCCAGCCAGTTCAGCAGGTCAATCAGGTGGACGGCCTGGTTATAAAGGATACCGCCGTCAAACGCGCGGGTTCCCCGCCAGGGCTCCGACCGGTAGTATTCCGGCCGGCGGTTCCACCTTAAGGTTGCGTTGGCGTGGGTAATCTTGCCGAACAAACCTTTATCAACCGCATTTCTTAAAGCCTGAACGATGGGTTTCATCCTGTTCGGATGGACTACCCCCAGCCTGACGCCTTTTTGGCGGCAGGCCTCGGCCAGCCTGACACCGTCTGCCAACCTGAGTACAAAGGGCTTTTCTATTAATACATGCTTTCCCGCGGCTGCCGCTTTTTCACCCATGGAGGCGTGCAGGCCGCTGGGGGAGCAGACGATTACAGCGTCAATATTTTTATCTTGCAGCATCTCAGCATAGTCACTGTAGGCTGCAGCGCCGAACTGCCCTGCCAGAGATTCGGCGCGTTCCCGCCTGATATCGCAAACGGCGGCCAGCCTGGCGATATCCATTCCCTTTAGAGCTGCCGCATGTTTTTTTGATATATGCCCGCAGCCCGCGATAGCCATCTTTATCACGCTAACATCCCCATCACAGCAAAAATCCTGATTGGCATTTTTAAATGAGAACAACTTTTTTCTGGCCTGTTTTGATTTTTTTGGTGGCGTTCTTCGTGTCAATCACCAGGTTTGCGCAGGACACTACTTTTTCATAGTCAACGTTGGTATGGTCCGCCAGGATTAACACACAGTCGCAGGATGACAGTTCACCCGTGTCCAGTTCCACTCTTTCGTAAGGGTAGCCGTACAGGGCTTCTACGTAGGGGTCAAAGAAGACAACATTGGCTCCATAATCCTGCAGCTCCCTCATGATAGTGAGCGCGGGAGACTCCCTGTAGTCACTCACGTCTTTCTTGTAAGCGACTCCCAAGACTAAAATCCTGGCGTTTTTCATTGACTTTTCCTTACTGTTTAAAGCTCTAATGACCTTATTAACGACGTAGTAAGAGGCCTGTATATTTATCTCTCCCGCAAGCTCAATAAACCGTGTCGGGAAGTCGTACTGCCGGGCTTTCCATCCCAGGTAGAAAGGGTCTACCGGTATGCAGTGCCCGCCGACGCCAGGCCCGGGGTAAAAGGTTTGTATGCCGAAAGGTTTTGTTCCAGCCGCGTCAACGACTTCCCAAACATTAATGTCCATTTTATCGCACAGCATCATCAGCTCGTTGACCAGCGCGATATTGACAGCCCGGTATGTATTTTCAAATACCTTGGTCATTTCAGCCACAGCCGGTGAAGATACCGGGACAACATTTACAATGGTCTGGGAGTAGAAATACTTGGCAACGTCCAGGCAGGCGGGCGTTACCCCGCCGACTACTTTTGATGTGTTGCTGGTTGTATAACGCTTGTTGCCGGGGTCTACACGCTCAGGTGAATAAACCAGAAAAAAGTCCTTTCCCGCTTTTAAACCGGTGGATTCCATCAGGGGCAGGACCACTTCCTCGGTAGTCCCGGGGTAGGTTGTGCTTTCCAATATTATGACCTTGCCGGGTTCCAGCCGCTTCATGATTTCCGTGGCGGCATCTTCTATACTGGAAATGTCAGGCTCCCTGTGTTTGTTTAACGGGGTTGGCACGCAAATTATAATGATGTCCTGATCCTTAATCTGATTGTAGTCGCAGGTGGCCTTGAGACTACCGCTCCTGACCAGCTGCAGCAAATCCCCGTCACTGACATCATGGTTGTAATTTAAACCTTCATTTATCTGTTTTACCTTGACGGCGTCCTGATCTATGCCGAGAACAGGGAAACCGACCTTTCCTTTTTCAACGGCCAGCGGCAGGCCGACATAACCCAGACCGATTACACAAACTCTGGCAGCCCTGGTCTTAATAGCTTTTTTCAGGTTATCAACCCAGAAATTATCCGCGCTATCACGGTTAACATAAACAGTCATTTTTTTATACCTCTTGTTCCAGATCCGCGCAATTCAGATTCATGCTGCTTTTTAAGGCGCTGCCCCAGTTCAATACGCCCAGCATCCCCTTTAAAAATTTCGTTTTCCAGGGGCCGGCGCCGGAGAGACTGCGGGACAGCCAGGATGGAAAGTCTATGTCCCCCTGTTCCAGAATTGTCTTTTGCCAGAATGGTTTATTTAAAAAGCGCAAGATAGTATCTATTTCATGATCATCCAGGTTTGAATAATTCAGGCGGTGGCTGATGCCGCTGCGGATTTCGCCGCCAAATTCCCTGTGCCAAAGTTCCTGGTACCGGGCAAGTCTGGCCTGTGACAAATCGTCCTCATCAAGCGCCTGGACCGCCACGGCCGCACACATTTGCGCTCCCCGCAAGCCCAGGTAAATGCCTCCGCCTGAAATGGGCTTGGTCTGACATGCCGCGTCTCCCACCAGCATAGCGTGATCAGAATAAATTTTCGGCATCAACCCCATTGGGACGGTGCCGCCTGTATACCTGACAATTCTTATTCCTCTAAAATGGTCCGGGAACCGGTTAATTAATTCATTCAAACAATACCGGGGAGAACATGCCTCCCTGATAAAAGCGTACCCCGCGCCAATCCGGCACCTCTTATGGTCCAGCGGGATGATCCAGCCAAACCAGCCAGGCGAGAACTCACGCCCCAGGAAAATGTCCGCCAAACCAGTGCATGTGCGGTTTAATTCTGAATCCGCGGCGCAGATGACTGCTTTATAGGCTCCCGGCTGCAGGTTAAGCCACCTGGCCGCCCGTGATTTAGCCCCGTCGGCGCCTACAACTAAACGCGTCGAGAAGGAGATGTCTTTTTGCTTTTTGCAGCCGCATGAAACCAGGTAACCTCCGGGAGTTTGTTCTAACTCCCTTACCCTGGTCCCGGTCAGCAAAAAAGCTCCTTCAGCCTGTGCCTGCTCCGCCAGTTCCCGGTCGAACATAGATCTATCCACGGCTGCCGCCCATGTACGGCCGCCGGCTAATTCCAGGCATGCCCCCAGGGGTGAGTAAACGCGGGCTCCTTTTAGTTCATTAATTAATATTTTTGAGGATACGCCGGACAATTCAATGGCGCGCCTGGAAAGCAGCCCCGCGCACTGTACGGGTTCCCCCACCAAATCATGTTCTTCTAAAATTAAAACCCTGAAGCCGTGAGCGGCGATATGCTTTGCCGCAAAACAGCCGGCCGGGCCGCCGCCAATTACTATTACATCAAAGTCCATGCAAAATTCCCTTTAAATATTTAATTATTTTCCTCGGGAAGGAAATGTTGTAATAACGTTCTTTTGCAGTATATGAATGGTAATTATATATGGTTACCGGCGCCAATCTTGTCTATCGCTGCGAGGCCGGCCGAGTGCCTGTTAATATTTTTAAATTGAATGGTATGAAATACTTGTACTTGTATCATGGCTGTAATAAAAAACAGACCCCCGAACTAACGGGGTCTGTTAGAAAACATCATGCTCTTTTAATGATTTTCACTTTTGATTATAGATCAAGCTACAGGCGGTTGTGTGAAACGCTGTTTCCCTGGATGATGTTGCCGGAGGATGATTCCGCCTCTGAGATTCCCTGCAGGTTATTCTTGACAGCAGTGTTGCCGGTGACGATATTTTCCCGGGCGTTAAACAGGTAAATCCCGGCCAGCCCGTTACCTTCGCAGCGGTTATTGGCGAAGATGTTGCCCCGCACCTGCAGAGTAGAGTCTCCTAAACCTTGGAGGAAGATGCCGTTTTTCTTGTTTGATACGCACTGGTTTCCAGTGACATGGATCCTCTCAGCTCCATATCTGATTCCCGCAGACAGGTGAACGCCGTTCTCAGAATTTGCTCTTAATATGTTTCCCTGCAGGATAAGGTTAGACACTTCCAGCAACCTGATGCCGCTGAGACCATTTTCATAGGCGGTGCACCCGACAATGCTGTTGTAGTCGTTCGCTCCGCTGTCGCCGGTGCCGCCGGACACCTGGAAGCCAGATCCCGAGTTGCCGTAAGCGGTACAGCGGATAACGAGCACATCCCTGACCATGTGCCCCTGATTTGCCTCAAGGTCAAGGCCGCACTGGGGATCGGTGCCCGCGGTGCCGCTGAAAACACAGTCCATGATCAGGGCGCCCCGGCAGGCTACCACGGACAGGCCCTGCCTCCGGTTGCCTTCACAAATACAATTGATTATTTGGATGTCCTGAGAGTAAGGGTTTATATCTGAAGAACTTATGTAAATGCCGTCTCCCCAGCAATCTCTGATGGTCATACCCTTGATTGTAATATTCCTGCACCCGGAGATGCTGACGCCCATACCCCACTCGCCGCTGGATCCGGTGTGGCTGTGGCGGTCACCCAGGATAGTGCCCCCTTCGATAAAAATACCCTCTTTGTCCTGCAGCCTGAAAACCTGGTAGCTTTCGGCCTCGCTGCTGATTACTTTTAAAAAGGCGTTAGGAGACAAATGGATTTCTTGACCGCTGCACGGGCTTAAACCGAATTGCGCGTTAATGAGATAAGTGCCGTCAGGTACCCATATGTTTCCCCCTGTATCCAGTGCCGCCTGAATAGCCGCGGTGTCATCGCCCTGCCCGTCGCCCGACGCATTGTACGGAGATTCCTTTACGGAAACCCAGCTCTCGCCCGGGGGGGGATCGCCCTTGTTAAGCAATATTAATTCCGCCTCACGTTTGTCCCAGAGGTACCAGCCGCCCAGGATTCCCGATAGGAAAAAGATAACCGCTGCGGCTAAAATGGTCCTTCTTTTTTTCAGAACAAATACACATCCCTTCTCATAAACTGGTTGTATTGAAGAAGCAAAATATGGGTGGACAAAAAAATATTTCCATATTGTTAGAATATTAAACAGGCATTACTAATATATGTTTTTATACAAAAATATTTCCATTTTTAAGGAGGCGATCGATAAGTGCAGAGGGATTATGAAGAGGCTGACCTGAAAGTGTTTGGGAAGTTATTAAAAAAACGGCTGTGGCTGATTGTCCTGGTGACGCTGCTTTGTGTGGGGGCTGCCGGTGTTGTCAGCTATATACTTTTGCCGCCTGTTTACGAGGCCGGGACGGTCGTGCTGCTAACCCAGGTAACCGATAAAACACCGGTAGTCACCCAGAAAGATGACCTTAATACCATCACCAACACCATACCGCGCATACCCGTCCTGACCATGAGCTCTTATTTATTGCAGATAAAAAGCGATGCCCTGATGAGCCGGGTTATAGCAAAGCTTAACCTGGAGGAAGAGGGCTACACCCCCCGCGGGCTGGCCGGGCAGGTAAGGGCCCGGGCAGATGAGGGCGCCAACTTGATTGAAATCACCGTCAGTAGCAGGGACCCGGTCCGGGCGGCGGAAATCGCCAATACCTTATGCCTGGAGTTTGTCCTTTATATGAATGAAAAGAACCGGGAGTTGATGGACCAGTCCATCGCATACCTGCGGAACCAGAGGGCGTATGTCGCAAAGGACCTGGCCGGGGCCTCGATGGAATCCGAAAAAGTCAGGCTTAATGATACCCTGGTCTACCTGGACAGCAGAATTGCCAAAACCCAGGTTGCCAGGTCCATCGACCTGGGCAGCACCAACCTGGTGGTAATATCCGCGGCCAGTATACCGGAAGTCCCGGTTAGGCCGCGCAGGGAGATGAACATGGCGGTAGCCCTGGTCCTGGGACTGTTTGTGTCAATAATACTGGCTGTAAATATTCCCGCCAGGAGAACTGCTGAACATTACGCTTAATATAATATAGGAATATCTGGAAACGAAATATTACTTTTTCCTGAAAACAAAAGAAGGACCAGGTGGGCAAAAAATGTTGGCAAAAATACCGCTGAAGTTCAGCCAGCTTCGAAATATCGGGAGCGTTCTGGCGGCAAACGTTTTTAACAACCTGACGTCTTTTTTAATCACTGTCTTTGCGGCCCGGGTGCTCGGCCCGCAGGAATTTGGCATCCTGGCAGTCGCCATCACGATAACCCTGCTCTTTTCCCTGTTTACTGATTTTGGCCTTAATACGGCGCTGGTAAGGCTGTATAATGCAAAGGCCGAATCAGAAGAATGCGAGCTGCTGCCCACTATTGTCGGGTGGAAGCTGCTTCTTGTCATTGTTGTTATTCCCGCGGCTTTTATGCTGAAGCATGCCGCTGTGTTCTTCTTCCCCAATTTTGCGGGGTACGGTAACCTGCTGTACTTTTCCTTTGTTTCAGGCGCCCTGCTCAGCCTCTGGAGCACTATCCGCGCCGTGGAGCAGGCGCGGCGGGAGTTCACTGTTTTTACACGCTACACGTTAGCTTACGGTTTATTAAGGATTATGTCCGCCGGGTTTTTAATGGCGACCGGGAAATTTTCAGCTTTAGGCGTGCTGTTTGCACTTTATGCCGCCCCCCTGACGGCTTTAATGTTTTACGGCTGGCATTCACGCTGTAAAACGTTGTGGCCGTCAATAATCAAAACGCCTCCGGGAATTAAGCTGTTTATTTTGAAAAGGGCTTTTTCATACAGCTTCTGGGTGGCGATCTCGGGTATCAACTTTACATTGCTGGCCAGGGTGCCCCAATTCACTTTGGGAAGAAGCGGATACCTCGAACAGGTTGGCCTGTACAGCGCCGGCCTTACCTTTATCGCTGTATTTTCCCTTTTGAACGAAGCAGTCCGGACAGTACTGCTGCCGGACGTGGCTACCCTCAACAAGGAGGAGGGGAGGCAGGCCTTCAGAAAGAAACTGGCCGCGGGAACGCCGCTGTTTTTTATGGGTGGCTTAATCGCGCTGGCCGCGATGTCGCTGCTGCAGCTGTACGCGCTGGGTGAGGCCTACAGCGCCAGCGTCTACGTCTTCATCGTCCTTGGCGCCGCCACCATGGTAACAATGTACACCGGTTTTTATAACCTCCTGGTGCACTCATACGGCATACCCTCCCTGGAAGCGGGGGTCAACATCGCCAGGGTGGGGACCCTGGTAGTTTTAAGCTGGATGCTGCCCTCCACGGCTATAAGCGCTGCTTTCGCCTATGCCTCCGTCCTGGTAGCGGGAGAGCTGCTGCTCTATGTCCTGGTTAAGCAGAGAGGCAGCCGGCAGGCGGGCGCCTTGAGCCAGCCTGATTAATGGGACAAAAGAAGATTAGCACGGTTTAAAAAAGGAAAGGGGACATCCCGGTGTTGCAAAATAAGCCTCGCATTTCATTTTATTTGCCGTCCCTGCGTGGCGGCGGCGCGGAACGAATTACGGTCAAGCTGGTAAAAAGCTTTCTGAGCAGGGGATATCCGGTTGACCTGGTCCTTGCCAGCGCACAAGGCCCTTACCTGGGTGATGTGCCGGAAGACTGCCGCATCATTGACCTGAAGGCCTCCAGAGTGATAAAATCCCTGCCCTGCCTGGTGCGCTACCTGCGGCGCGAACGCCCGCAGGCGCTGGTATCGGGCCTTAACCATACTAACGTAATCGCTTTAGCTTCTTCTATTCTGGCCATGGTACCGGTCAGGGTGATCGCGGTCGAGCATAATACCTTCAGCGTTGATATGGCTAACCCCCGCTATTGCAGGGCCAGGCTGCTGCCGCTGTTAATGCGGCTGCTATACCCCAAGGCCGACTCTATAGTCGCTGTCTCCCGGGGTGTGGCCGACGACCTGGTCAGTGTTTTTCCCTCGGTGAAAGACAAAGTAAAAGTGATTTACAATCCAGTTATAGGACCTGAGCTGTTTGAGCTGGCAGAAGCCCCGGTTGAACACAGCTGGTTCGCCGAAGGTTCCCCCCCGGTAATCCTTTCCGTAGGACGGCTGACGGAACAAAAAGATTACCCCACCCTGCTCCGGGCCTTCGCGCTGGTCCGCAGCGTTACAGACTGCCGCCTGGTTATCCTGGGGGAAGGGGAGGAAAGGGGGATGCTGGAGGGCCTGGCTGAGGAACTCGGGATAGCCGCGGACGTATGGCTGCCCGGCTTTGTGGAAAACCCGTACCGGTTCATGAAGCGTGCCGCTGTCTATGTCCTGTCGTCCAGGTGGGAAGGACTGCCCACGGTCTTAATTGAAGCGATGGCCTGCGGGACCCCGTTGGTATCCACGGACTGTCCCAGCGGCCCCCGGGAAATCCTCCGGGACGGCGGCAGCGGGAAGCTTGTGCCGGTGGGTGACGTGCCGGAACTGGCCGGGGCGATCCGGGAAACACTTGCCTCAGGCGGGCGGGCGTTTTCCGGCCAGGATTGGAAGCGCTTTGATATAGATAATGCGGCACAGTCTTATGAAAAACTGGTAACAGGGGGGTAAGAGATGCGAAATCTGTCATTCTGGCTGCTGCTTATACTCGTTTTTGTTATTCCATGGGAAAACGCTGTGACTTTTGAAGGCCTGGGAACAATCAGCCGTTTCCTCGGACTGTTTTTATTTGTTGCCTGGTTTACATGTACATTATTTTCGTGCAGGGTGCGGCGGCCTCATTTATTTCACGTGTTTGTCGGAGCCTTTGTCCTTTGGAACGCGGCGGGGCTTTTCTGGAGCGTTGACCCCGACGCCACCATAAAAAGGGCGATGACATTTATTCAGCTGGGAATGCTCACTTTTATCATCTGGGACCTCAACAGGACCGCGCCGGCCATTCGCTCAGTCCTCCAGGCTTACATCTTTGGCGCCTGCGTATCGGTGGGCAGCATTATCTATAACTTTTTGCTTAATCAGGAAGTCGGGTTCGGCCGGTTTGCGGCCGCCGGATTTGATCCGAACGATATCGGTGTCATTATCGCTATCGGCATCCCCCTGGCGTGGTACCTGGCTTTCGTTCAGCCAGGCCGGCACAGGGCTCTTGCCTGGCTGAATTATGCCTACATACCTCTGGCTGTTTTTGGAGTCCTGCTTACTGCTTCAAGGGACGCTTCCCTGGCCCTGATCCCGAGTATTTTTTTCATGCTATGGTCATTGAGGAAACTGGACCTCTCCCGGCGGGTGGCGGTAATCACCGCGCTGCTGTGCTCAGCCTGGCTTATATATTCGATTGTACCGGCTTATTCTTTGGAGCGGCTGGCGTCGACAACTAATGAGGTAACGCAGGGAAACCTTAATTCAAGGACACTGATCTGGGAGGCGGGGCTGCGGGTTTACCATGACTCACCCCTGTGGGGCGCCGGGGGAGGCGCTTATCCCTACGTGGTACAGCCTGTGCTGGGCAGGGAAGTGGTGGCGCACAACTCCTTCCTGTCTGTGCTTGTAGAGTGCGGGATAATCGGACTGTGCCTTTTCCTGGGGGTACTTTTGTCCGCCCTGCGGTCCGCCAACCGGCACGACCTTATGCAGCGGGCCATGTGGCTGGCTGTAATAGCGGTCATAGTACTGGGCGCTTCCGCGCTGACCTGGGAATACCGCAAACCGTTGTGGCTTTTTATGACCCTTGTAGTGGCAAGTTCCAGCATACTACTCTCTGAAAACAGGGAGGAGAGCGGGATGGAACAGCACATGCTTGAAGGAGGAGTTTCTTAATATAATGGCTGGTAAAAAAATTGACTTTCTTATTACCGATTTAGCATTTGGAGGAGCTGAACTGCTGGTGGTGCGGCTGGCTTCCGGTCTGCAGGCCCGTGGTTGGCAGGTGAGGGTAATTTCCATGATGCCGCCCCAGGCATTTGAAGAAGAGCTGCGGAGCGAGGGCATTATGGTTGAGTCCCTGGATATGAAAAGGGGTATCCCTAATCCGGCAGCACTGTTCAAATTGCTCCGCCTGCTGCGCTCCAGGCGCCCCGACGTGGTGCACTGCCACATGTTTCACGCCAACCTGCTGGGCAGGATCTCGCGTAAGCCGGCAGGCATTGCTGTACTTATTTCAACGATTCATAATATGTATGAGGGAGCACGCTGGCGGGAGTTGGCCAACCGGTACACAGCCACCCTGTCTGATGTTACCACCATCATCAGCCGGAAATCAGGGGAGCGCATGGTCCGGGTGGGAGCCATTTCCAGGGACAGGCTCAAGGTCATACCAAACGGTGTCGATACAGTGCGTTATTCCTGCAGCGAGACGGCCAGGATGGAACTTCGCGATCAGTTAAACGCGGGGGACTCTTTTATCTGGCTGGCAGTGGGCCGGTTCGCTGAGGCCAAGGACCATGCCAATATGATCAGAGCGTACCAGCGGACCAGGCAGGCCCGTGGCGACACGCTCCTGCTGCTGGTTGGAGAGGGCGGCTTGAGGAGGCAGGCGGAAGATCTGGCTGAGGAACTTGGGTTATCAGGCCAGGTGCGGTTTCTGGGCGTGCGGAGCGATATCCCGGCCTTGATGAGCGCGGCGGACGCTTACCTGATGTCGTCCTCATGGGAAGGCATGCCGCTGGTCCTGCTGGAGGCCGCCTCCTGCCGCCTGCCGGTTGTAGCGACCGATGTGGGCGGGAATTCCGAGGTAGTCGTTGATGGTACGACAGGGATCCTGGCCCCGCCAAAAGACCCTGAAAAATTGGCGGCGGCCATGATCAGGCTAATGGAGCTTACAGATGAGGGCCGTCAGGAGATGGGGCTGGCCGGGAGGGAATATGTGGAGGAACATTACAGCCTGGACCGGATGACGGACAGGTGGGAAGAATTGTATTATGAGCTTATAAAAAGAAAAGTCATGTAATATCCTGTTGAGTAACAAAACAACGCCCCCTATGCAGCCAGTCTGCTTCAGGGGGCGCTTCATATTTTGTAATACTTTTTATAATGTGCTTAACAGGTCCGGTTGGCTCACCCTCTGTCCCAGAGACCGCTGTATTCAACGACACTCCAGTCATTGGACTCCAGCTTCTGTAAAGTTATAAGTGAACCCCTCCAGCTGGACTGAACCGTATCGGAATCGAAGGGAAGGAATTTTCCACTGCCGGATGCCTTGATAATCAGGGTCTGGTCGCTCTCCACGGCTGCTTTGACAATTGAACCGGGCCTGTACTTGGAATCGTCCAGGGTCAGGAGCACCTCGCCAATACTGCGTACAATCCTGGTCCCCTGCATGGTATCCCACGGTCCGAGTATGCTGTCCCGTTTTTTATCATTGTATGAAACCACGTCTGTATCCACCTTTGCAAAGAAATTGCCGAAATTGGCAATCCGGCCCGTACCGTTGTTGCGAATTTTAAAAAACATGTTCTTGCTCATGTTGTAAAGGTGTTTAGATGATGTATAACTGTAGATGGTATAACCGCTGCCTTCTACTGTCAGGTCTACATATGCCTCGGGGCTGCCCTTGATCAGCTGTTCGTCGGTTGTGTCGTGCCCAACGGCAATTGCCGGTTTGTTGTCAGACCTGATCCTGCCGCTGATGTTAAATGATGTACCGCCCCCGATCTCCCTCAAAATTATCCCGGAAGAACGGTGCCCGCTGCCCTCAAGGCCACGGATATCAATTTTCATCGGTTTGGTCCTGTCCCTGCAACCGCCGATGAACAGCACATGCTGGTCGCCGTCGCTTTTTATTCCCGATACACTGATCCGGCTTTCAATATCAACAGCCCCGAAGCGGGGATAAATCTGAAGCGCCGCGCCCTGGTTATCTATACTTTCCAGGTTCAGGATATCCACCGAGTAGATATAGTGGCCTTCATTTGGTTCTATGTCGATGGCGGCTCCCGGTTTTGTACCGCTGGTATTGCTGACCCTGACATTGTAAATTTTTATGTCTGTACCGGATATTACCGAGATGCCCTGGCGCCTGTTGTTTTCCAGCCACACCTCTTTGATCAGGATACTGCGCGGGTATCCCTCTGCTCCCGGATAGGCAAGGTAGATGCCGTCCCCGCCGGAACCGTATATTTTCCCGCCTTTGACGCTGCACCCTTCGCAGCGGTTTAAGCTCAGGACATGCCTGTGCTCGCCGCTGGTGTACAGTTCCTTATTGCGGCGTATTTCCGCGTTGTAGGCGATGATATGGCAGTTTGTTGAACCGTCCGTAATGCGGATAAAGGGCTGGTAGAGTTCCTCCGGCTGGCTGTCGATCATCTGAAGGACGGCGCCCGGCTCGAGCAGCAGCGTTACGTTGTGACAGTTAAAAAGACCAAATCTTCTGCTCATGTATTTGGCGGCGGGGAATCGGACAACCCCGCCGCCCCTGCTGTTGACATAATCTATGGCGGCCATGATGGCTTTTGCATTGTCGGTAATCCCGTCTCCTTTCACGCCGAATTCCATGACACTGACCTCCAGGGATTTCAGGATCTCGCCATTTGGGGCCGGATTAACGGGAGAACTAATTTTTTGGTCTGGTGTTACAGCCCAGCTCAACAGCCCGGGCCTGTGGACTGTACCGCAGGCGGCAATGCCTACAAATAAGGCAGGGATCAGCACAACGCTGAAAACAGCCATTTTTGCCGACTGCCATGTCTTTAGCAGTTTCATATTACTCTCCCCTTTTAGCGAAAGGTAATTATTTTAAGATCCATATCAATAATATGATAATTTTTGGTAATTTATTAAAGATTAAACCCAAAAAGAATTGAAATTTATGACAAATATTGCTTTTTACCCGAATACTGTTGCAAAGATTTATTGCGGTATCCGCCCCGCGCTGTAAAGCGCCGGGCTTTTTTTATCCGGTTGTAAGCTGCGACTCATTCCAAATCAGGATGTTACTGTCAGATATTAACTACAGGAGACAATACCTAAATTGTCGAAATGAGTCGAAATCGGTAAGACATGTTACAGATTCGTATTGGTTCCGGTTACCAGGTTCCCCGTGACAGAAAAAGCACTCAACAAGGAGGATGATTACCGGATGTATAAGCGGATTACCAGTATGATCCTTTTGGTGGCCATGGTGGCAGCGATGCTGACCGGCCTGACCCTGGTTGATGCCGCAGACATTTACGCGGCAGATCAATATGTTTCCGTCACATCAACGCCTTATAAAGCTACGGGCAACGGTAGAACAGATGATACCGCGGCTATTCAAAAAGCGCTGAGCTCCGGCAAAAACATTTATTTTCCGGACGGCACCTACCTGGTGGACGCGGTAAAGGGGTTGAAGCCGGTCAGCAACCAGAAGATTTATCTTTCTTCTAAAGCCGTGATCAAGGCCAAGCCCAACAGTTCCAGCAACTACAGCATCTTTAACATTTATGACAGGGAGAATGTCAGGATTGAAGGCGGCACCATCCAGGGAGAGCGCTACAGCCACACCGGCACCTCGGGCGAATGGGGCTATGGGATAGGGATTAGAGGCGGCAGCAACATCGTTATTAAGTACGTAACTGTCAAGGACTGCTGGGGAGACGGCATTTACGTGGGTAAGAGCAGCAAAAGCAGCCAGAATGTTCAGGTCCTGAACTCCGTCTCCAACGGCAACC
This sequence comes from Pelotomaculum propionicicum, assembly GCF_048984525.1. Taxonomy (GTDB): domain Bacteria; phylum Bacillota; class Desulfotomaculia; order Desulfotomaculales; family Pelotomaculaceae; genus Syntrophopropionicum; species Syntrophopropionicum propionicicum_A. Next base: position 37,119 of record NZ_JBMGJC010000013.1, on the reverse strand, counting down.
GCAGCAACGGAATTAAAGTGGACATGTCCCCTTATACTCTGGTGGAAGGAAATACGCTTAAGGCGAATGGGACTTACGGAGTCTGGGTCAACAACACGGATAATGTTACCGTGAGGGGAAACCAGATAATTGAAAACAAGTGGCACGGGATTAGAGTGCTGCAGTCCCGCAACTGCACCATAGCTAAAAACACCCTGACCGCAAACGGCCAGGCCCGGAATAATGCTTACGACAACATCAGCCTGGAATACAACTCCGACAGCAACATAGTACAGGAAAACACCTGCCGGATGGGGACGCTGGCAAATAAGTCCCGCTACGGCGTGAATATTGCTGTAAACACCAATGATAATAACCAGTTAAAATACAACGACCTGGTAGGCTCAGGTGTGTCAGGCGACCTGAGGAATGCAGGCACCGGTACGGTACTGACAGGAAACAAGCTCACTGCTGTTCCTGACCCCGGCACAGATCCGGGCACCGATCCAGGCACTGATCCTGGAACAGATCCTGGAACAGATCCAGGCACTGATCCTGGAACAGATCCAGGCACTGATCCTGGAACAGATCCTGGAACAGATCCTGGAACAGATCCAGGCACTGATCCTGGAACAGATCCAGGAACCGATCCTGGTACTGATCCTGGAACAGACCCCGGTACCGATCCAGGAACCGATCCTGGTACTGACCCCGGCACAGATCCGGGCACCGATCCAGGAACAGACCCCGGTACTGACCCGGGTACAGAGCCCGGCACTACGCCAACTGATGGATCTGTATCTGTCAAGTCCGCTCCTTATTACGCCCAGGGCAACGGCACAGCGGACGATACCGCGGCCATTCAAAAAGCGCTGAGCTCCGGCAGCAACGTCTATATACCGGACGGCACCTACCTGGTGGACGCGGTAGTGGGGTTGAAGCCGGTTAATAACCAGAAAATTACCCTTTCGGCTAACGCCGTGCTCAAGGCCAAGCCCAACAGCGCAGGTTCCTACAACGTGTTCAATATTTACGACAAATCAAATGTCACCGTTGAAGGCGGCACTATCCTGGGAGAGCGCTACAGCCACAGCGGCACCTCGGGCGAGTGGGGCAACGGCATTGGCATTAGAGGCGGAAAGAACATCGTTGTTAAGAACGTCACTGTCAAGGACTGCTGGGGAGACGGCATTTATGTAGGGAAAGGCAGCTATACCAGTGAAAACATCCAGATCCTGAACAGCATCTGCGACGGCAACCGCAGGCAGGGCATTTCCATAGTCTCCTGCAAGGGAGCCCTGGTGCAGGGCTGCACCCTGCGCAACACCAAAGGAACCGAGCCCCAGTCGGGTATAGACATAGAGGTTAATACGGGTGAAACCGTCAGCGACATTAAAGTGGACAACTGTACCGCTTACAATAACGCCGGAGACGGTATCCTGGCTTACGGCGGTTTTGCCACGCAAAACAACATTACCATCACCAACTGCACCTCCTACAACAACGGCAGGACAGGCATCAAGGTTGACGTATCCCCTTATACTCTGGTGGAAGGAAATACGCTGAAGGGGAACGGGACTTATGGTCTCTGGGTCAACAACACGAATAACGTTACCGTGAGAGGAAACCAGATAGTTGAGAACAAGTGGCACGGGATCAGGGTGCTGCAGTCCCGCAACTGCACCATCTCTAAAAATACCCTGACCGCCAACGGCCAGGCCGGTAACAACGCTTACGACAACATCTGCCTGGAGTACAACTCCGACAGCAACATAGTGCAGGAAAACGTCTGCCGGATGGGCACTCTGGCCAATAAGTCCCGCTACGGCGTGAATATTGCCGTCAGCACCGATGACAACAACCAGATACTCTATAACGACCTTGTCGGCGCGGGTGTGTCAGGCGGCATCAGGAATGCCGGCACCGGCACGGTCCTGACCGGAAACAAGCTGTAAAAAAGTATATTGAAGAAGTTGAGGAAGCCCCGCGCGATAAAGCGCGGGGCTTCTGACTTTCGGGACAGCGACAGGGGGGGACGGTTCTTGCTGTCGCATTGTAGACCGTGTCACGGGGACGGTTCTTCACTGTCGCACTGGTGTAAATTTTATTGCATTTTATTATCGTATTCACGATCCAATATATCACCATCATCCCTGCCGGCGTACCAGGAGTCTTTTCCGCTTTGGTAAAGCTCGATCCCCCGGGCAATGGCGATGGTCAACACAATGGCGATAACCATCTCCGCGATGGCCTGGGGAATGATGGTGACTACAACGTCCGGTGTAATATATCCCCTGAAGATGGCCAGAGACAAAACAAGTATGGTGTTGGTCAGGGTGCCGAAAAGGCCCGCGGCGATCCAGGCCAGGTACAGGCTGACCCGTTTAAAGCAGGCAAAAGCGAGGTAGGCCGCCAGGCCGATGAACAGCCTGGGGACAATTGATACAAGCGGATCTGCAAATATAGGGTTGCCGGCATTCAGGAGACTAAATAAACCGAAAAACGCGCCAACCAGGATACCCACCACCGGGCCTTGCAAAACACCTCCGAGGATTGCCGGCACGTGCATTATAGTCGCGTCTCCGGCAACATTGGGAACCGGAATAAAACCCAGCCTGGTTATTCCCAAAAATATAGAGATAGCTGCCAGAATTACAGTCGCTATTGCTTTCCTGGCTGAAGGGCTCAATTAATGTCACTCCTTTTTTGCGTCTTCCTGTCAGCCTGCTTATACAATACCTTCGTCCCTGGCTTTTTTAACTGCCTGCAGGCGGTCCCGGACTTCCAGCTTGCTGTAAATACTGGAGATGTAGTTTTTTACAGTCCCCTCGGATAAAAACAGCTTCTCCGCGGTTTCCCGGTTGCTCAATCCCTGCGAAAGGCACTCCAGTACCTGCTGTTCACGCTCACTTAACCCGTGCTTCAAAATTTTTGGCTCGGTTTGTTTTAACTGACTGGCCAGCATCCTGGCCATCTCCTGGGAAATCAGGGTGCCTCCCCGGTTGACCAGCCGGATGCCCGCGGCCAGGTCTTTGGGGTGAATGGCTTTCAGCAGGTATCCTTCAGCCCCGATATCCAGCGCTTCCACTACATAGTCCAGCTCCTGGAAGGTGGTCAGAATTATCACGCGCACCTGCGGCCAGCTGTTTTTAATCTTTCGCGTGGCAAGGATCCCGTCCATTACCGGCATGTGGATATCCATTAAAACCACATCAGGCTGCAGCTTCTCGCACAGCTCTACCGCGATTTGCCCGTTCGGAGCCATGCCGGCCACTTCGATGTCTTCTTCCATACCTAATACAATGGACAGGCTCTCTCTAATCAGTTCCTGGTCATCTACAATCAATATCCTGTTCACGGCTTACCTCCTAACAGGTATTACACAGGTGATCCTGGCGCCCTTTCCTTTCTCCGACCAGATCTCCAGGGCGCCATGCAGGGCTTCCAGGCGCTCCCGCATGGAATTGAGGCCAAAGCCCGGCGTCAGTTGGTCGGTCCCCAGGCCGTCGTCTTCTATTGATAAAATTATATCTTCCGGGTTATAGCACAGCCTTATGGTGATCCTCTTTGCCTGGCCGTGCCGCAGGGCATTGGTCAGCGATTCCTGGATGCAGCGGACAATGGCCATTTTTACCGTAAGGACTGTATCATGGACTTCCCCTTCGGTAAAGATGCTTACGTTTGTTCCCGTATGTATTGAAAACTCATTGGTAATCCTGGCTATATGCTGGGAGAGAGGGAGTTCCTGACCTTCGGGAGCGATCTCGTGGATGTTCCGCCGGACCTCGGCCAGTCCATTCCTGGCCACATTGAGGAGCACTTCAAGTTTATCCTTGGCCTTTTCCGGGGCTGGTTCAATTAGGTAGTTCACCGCGTCCATGCCCATGATGATCGAGGTGTAGGTATGGCCAACGGTATCGTGCAGTTCCCTGGCCATGCGGTTCCTCTCCTCCAGCAGCGTAATCTGTTCCACCTGGTTGGCGTAATCAACCAGCATCTGGTTCTGTTCCTGTATCAGTTGATACTGGCGTTTGTTTTCTCTCAGCAGCTGTGTCATTTTATTGTGAGCGTCCATCATGCGCCTGAATATGTAGCCCAGGGCCAGCATCAGCAGGTTTTGCATTGCCGCGAGCAGGATGCCTGCCTTTGATCCGCCGGGAACAACCAGGCCGGTCAGGGGGACCAGCAGGACAAAACTGGATAAAATCCACCATCTGTTCTTTTTGTTAATGAAATACCCCGCGGTTATCAACGGCACTGCCAGGACTGACAGGCTCCGGTGCTGGACAATGGTGATATAAACCTGCAGGCCGCCGGTGCAAGCCAGCTCTGCCAGCGGGTAAAGCAAAGTTTGAATGTTTCCCGGCTGCCAGAACAACTGCGGTACGATAAAGGCCACCAGCAGCCAGATCAGCAGGACATAATAGGACATGCCGGTGTTGTAAGGATCTGTAATAAAAAGGATTACCAGTATGAAAAACCATCCTGCCCGTACCATGGTGAGCAGGAAATCCAGCCACTGCCAGGTCCTGGGTTCTCCGCTCATGAAGTTTCCCGCGCTTTCCTGAAGTCTTATCTTAGTAATTATAACATTCCTGATGACCTCCTGCAGGAAAGTATTGTTTTTCATGTTATATTTCGGCTGTGCCTTTCTATAAGTTTTTCTGGTTTATACACGCCTCTGCCTGTTAACAATTCCTCGCCGATGGCAATTAACTGCCCTGGCCTGAAGGAGTGGGTGTACAGATTTATTCTATTGCGCTGTTTATCTCTCATGTAGTGTAATAAGTCATATTTTAGCTTGTGAACTGTCATATGACCCGTGAAAAGAGTATATTCCCATGTGCGCGGAGCCTTTTAGCATAGACGCCGGCTCCGTGTCCATATGACTCGTGGCTGCCATAAACATGACCCGAAACATGACCTATTGCACTACTTAATATAAAACCGGTGTAATAAAATTAAGGTGATGAAAAATTCGAAAAACCAAAACCGGCAAAAAATAGATGTAAGCGGCTCCGGTACGAAAATCTTTTTACGGAGGGAATATAAATGTCCAGGAAGGTAATAGCCATCATCGGCAGTCCCCGCAAGGGACGGACTTTTGAAGCGGTAGGCATGTTTGAGAAGCGGCTTAAAGAACTTGGCAATATTGATTTTGAGTATGTTTTTTTGAAAGACGTTAGTTTAAAGGAATGCAGGGGCTGCGGGTTGTGTTTGGAAAAAGGCGAAGAATTTTGTCCATTAGAAGATAATCGAGCGGATATTTTCGCCAGGATGATGAAAGCTGACGGGGTTATCTTCGCCACGCCGGTATATTCTCTGCAAGTAACCGCCCTGTTAAAGAACTTGCTGGACCGTTTGGCCTATGTCTTTCACCGTCCCTGTTTTTTTCATAAATCCTTTATGGCGGTTGTAACTCAGGGTATATACGGTGTAGAAGGTGTCTTAAAGTATTTGGATGAGGTGGCACATTTCTGGGGTTTCAAAGTTTGCCCCGGGCTCGGCCTGACAGTGTTTTGGGAAAAACCGTCGGCGGCAGACCTGAAGAAAATCGATGATGAGGCGGAAAAAGCGGCAAAGAGGTTTTATGATTCTCTGACCAGGAATTCTGACCCGGTCCCAAGCCTGAAAGAAGTTATCATGTTTCGTTCTGTGAGGGCATTTCACTCGATAGCCGCGGGGTTCCCGAGGGATCACCAGTATTACAGGGAACAAGGCTGGCTTGATTCTGATTATTATTATGAAACCAGGCTTGGCTGGCACAAAAAACTGGCCGGGAGGTGGGTGGAAAGACAGGCTCTGAAACAAGCAATGAGAGACAAAATGAAACTTGTTGAATCAAGGCTTTCTTAATTAAAGGCGAACCTGTTATTACTAAATAAAGGTGGTGTTTAAATTATGTTATGGTGGATAGCCGCAGTTGTTGTTTGGCTGATGTCCGCTGCCTGAATTCTGTTTGTTATGGCGGACGTGTTCCGCGGCAAGTACCCGGCATTAAGTAAAAACGCGGTCCCGGGCTATGCGTTTCACGGTGTTACAGCTATTTTGGCAATTTATCTGGTGCTTAAAGCCGTTAATTCCTAAATTAAAAGAGCATACCCTTATATGAAAGGTGGTTAGTCTGTTGAAAATAGCAGGTTATGTTTTTATAATTTTAGGCCTTGTATGAATTATCTCCATTGTGGGAGGGGTCTTCTCCCATACCTATACATCTGTAAATGAACTTTGGGGAGGCATTGCTTTCCATACCGTCTGCATGGTCCTCGGCATGTTTTTCCTGGGCAGGGCCAAAGGCCGGACCGGTGCCGCGTAAGGCCGGTCCAGCAAATATAAATAATATCACGGTTCTCTTGTCTCACTTGATGGGAGACAGGCAAGCTCGATAAGACTCAGGCCGGCCAGGGTCAGCAGCAGTTTAGACTTTCCTTCAGGCGTGCTCAGCGGCTTTTTTGCTTCAAGACAGATATTCGCCAAATTTTTAGACGCTTTCCATACCAGGGTCTGGAGTATTTTAAAAGCTCCCTCCGAGAGGGGAGGGCTGCCGGGGTAATTTTCCAGCCTGCCGCCCTTGCGGTAGAAGGGATAGTTTTCCAACCCCATGAACCGGAGAAACCAGTCCGGGCGGTAAGTCCCGGCTGCTGCCACTATCCCCGCGCAGTCGGCCATAAGCTCGTCATAGGCGTGGTTCCGGGCGGACCCGAACACCCTCATGGTAAAATAGTGGGCCGCCTCGTGATCGCGGCGGATTATAAGGGACAGGTTCCGCCACTCCTCCGGGGAAAGCGCCATTTCGTTTGCAGGGATCCCGCTGTACATTTCCTTGCCCAGTATGATAAAGGTATCCTGGTACAACTCCCTGCGCGGGATAATATTATTAAACTCGTCCCGCCAGTCGTCCCCGGAACACCTGCCGGAATTGGCTTTTTCCCACTTTCTGCGGTAGGACCTGATCCTGTCCCAGTTGTTGAAACCCCTGATCAGGCAGGCCCCCATGGAGTGGGGTATTCTTTCCGGCTCATTGCGCCGTGAAAGGGCCTGGACCAGGGAAACGAAGTCTGGCCTGTGCCCGGCAACCAGCACCGGGATCCTGCCGGCCGGGGTAGGGTAGAGGTACAGATCCAGTTCATCGGGGCGCTCGAGCTCAAGTCCGCCGGCCTCGGGCATACCTGCCGCCGGAAGCCCTCTCAGCGTAGCCGCACGGTAGTTGGCATTCTGGCTCATGCCTTCCCGTACCGGAAAAGAGAACTGTACAAGCTTTTCCCGCAAGGTGTTGTAAGCCCCTTTTAGCCGGGCCTCCAGGGCATAGCCCTCCCAGGCGGCAACAAAGGGTTCGTCGGGCAGAGGTAATGATAGATCACGGATGTCATCCACAGGGTGAAAAACACTTTTATTGTAATTGGTTAGCTCAGATATTTCCTGTTCGGAAGCTCCCAGCGAGGCAAGAAACTCCTGGTAATACAATGGCCGCAGCTCCTTCGTCTTGGACTGCCAATTTCTCATTTTTTGCTGCAATTATAACCGGGTAACTTATAACTAGGTGCCCGCTGCCATTTTGCAGTATTCTTTGATTTTTATACACCTGTAATGGTTTTTGACAATAGTTTCAAGGTTAAACCTGATTTCCGAGCATTCCGGCCTGCCGCCGTTCACTTTCATGCCTGCGTTGGGGCAGCCTCCCATGCACAGGGGCAGAACTTTGCATTTCCTGCACTGGTTAAAATCAAAAGGGTCCCAGGTAAGCCACGCGATATGGCCAGTTTTTAGTTTTTTGCCCAGGCTCAGATCTATGATGTTTCCCACATTATTTTCCTTGATACCGTAATCACTCCAGCATTTGTAGATAAATCCGTCCGGGTCGATGGAAAAAGAATTGATCTGATCGGCGCAGCAGTAATTTGACCTACGTTTGGGATAAATGCTGCTGTAATCGGTTTTAAAGCCCTTTCTTAGCAGCATTTCATAAAATTTGGCGCCTGTCCTCGCGAATTCCTTTTGGTTAAGACAAGAGTTCTCGATAGATTTGCAGGCATCCGTATACGGCATAACCCGGGCGGGATATATATTTACATTTTTCAGCCCTTTACTCTCCAGGATATCCAATAGATCTTCAATACTTCCGATGTTTTCATCGTCTATATTCACCCTGATATGAACATTCATTTCGTTTCTAATCAGATCTTTGATGTTGGACAAAATTATTTCGAAGCAGTCCTGCCCGTCGCCATTTTGCCCCATAACCCTCCTATTGTTATGTATACCCGGGGGGCCGTCCAGGGTAATCTGAAAATTACGGATACCAAAATCCTTCAGCCGCAGGATTGAATTCTTATCGAAAAGAGTGCCGTTGGTTACCATAAAAGCTTTATGGGAGCAACCGGACTTGCCCGCCAGATCGTTTATCGCTCCGGATAACCGGTAAATGATATCTTTTGCCAGCAGCGGCTCTCCGCCAAACCAGGTTATCAGCAGCCTGTCGACCCTTCTCACGGATTGGGCGACATATGCCAGGATGGCCTCCTGGACTTCCTCCGGCATGAAGCCGGCCTGCTTGCGGCCCTGGTAACAGTAAGGGCATTGAAGATTGCAGCCGAGCGTGGGAGCGATGGTTAGCGATAAAACGTCCTTGTTGTATTTTTGGCTGGCGCTGGTATACTTTATGACTTTCAACTCGTCTGTTGATTCATCTATTAGAAAGCCGTCCTTAATGAATTCCCCGGCCAGACTTTTTTCTGCGGCGCTCAGCCCGCCCAGGTCAACCTGTTGCGAGCTTAGCAGGTGCATAAAACCGCCCTGTATTTCCGCAAGCCTGGTCGTCAGGCTGTTGAAGACAAGCACATTTTTGCTTTCTTCCAGTGGCCAGATAAAATTATAATTTGAAGGCTTATACAATTCTACCCATCCTTTATTATTCATAATAATTCCTGTAGGCGGTAAAAACGTTCTCTATAATCCGGCACTGTTTTTGATAATCTTGCCGGCCCAGGCTTTTTACTTTTTTCTCTATGCTTGCAAAGGGTATACATCTGGCAAGGTCGGCGACCGATAAGTCTTCAATACTTTCAAAACGGCCGTCAGCCATGCTTATGTAAAACCTCGGGATGGTGAGCCAGCATAAAGATTCATATTCGTATTCTGTTACACGCCGGGGAACCGATTGTTCGAATTTCGCGGCCAGGCTTCCGGCCAGTTTTTCTATAAGAGGGTTTTTCCCGTTTGCGGATTTTAAATAACCGGGCTGTAAAAAATTATTTATGGGGTAATGATTTCTAAAGAAAAACCGCACCTTGTCCTTTTGGAATAATTGCCGGACTTTAGCCAGAAATTCGCTGCCATTGTTCATTATGAAAGAATAGATAGTGGAAAAACCATCCAATACCTGATCGCTGTAATTGTATGAAAACACTTTCTTCCCATTTAGTTTTACCAGGCTTTTGGGGCTTTCCGGGAGGTGCCCGTACTCCAGGCGCATGGAGTCTGTATTGATATTCGACCAGATTTTATTTTTTTCATATGTTTCGGTAACCGTTTCCGCCGCCAGGGCATTATAGGAGACCTGCAGGCCGTTCCTGTTAATGAAGGAGGCGGGCAGGAAAAAATTATCCGGCACATCCCAGTCGTCTTTTGTCCCCGCCAACCCTTCCAGGTCGATTAGAACCGGGTATTCACCGCTGGTGATGAGGTTCCGGTAATGCATGTCAATACTTCCGAAAACGTAGAGAATACCCAGCAGCATGCCGCTTCTTTTATAAAAGTTGCGCACTTGCTCTTCAGTTTCACACTGAAAATAGCCAGCATACTCAGCCCATCCATAGTTATCACGGCTAAAAACTTTCACCGCCTTTAGCCGGGCGCCGCCGGTCCTTCTGTTCAACCATTGGATTAGCTGGTAGAAGGACTCATCTATATGCATGTTTCTTGGCTTATATATCACTTTATTGTTTTCAAATTCAATTACCGCGTTAAAACACTGGAAGATGTTTGCTCCATCGAAGGAAACCGTAATAGAAGAGGCGCTTATCTCTTCATTATTAAAAAAATACATGGCTATCTCATGCCTGTCCCTTTCCAATGCGGCAAAGAATTCGCTGACAAAATCCACCCACTGTAAGGTTGCGGTGGCCATAAATCTGGCCAGAACCGGGTATTTGACAAAAAAATCAATATAACCGCCGCTCAACATGCTTTGAATGTAACTATTATACTTGTCCCTGGAAATGTTAGTGTTTTTCTCTTTTAAATTGTCCTCAATTAACAGATCAAAGGTGCTTTTGTATTTATATAACGGGTCTATTCCCGAGAATTCGTGAAAGAATACATTCTGGGAGATCATAGAAAGCGTTTCCAGGAGAAGCTTTTTAGCTCCTTCAAGAGCCGTGCCGCACAAGCGGCAGGATTTCATTTTTTTAGTGAGGGCTTCTTCACCCGCACTGACAAAAGGATAGAGCAATTTGGCAAACAGGACAGGCTTTTCAGCGGCATAGGACCCGGTCCGGATTTCGCTGCCGCCGGCGCCGGTTTTGGCAATGTTTTTACTAAAAGATTTTAATATGCCTTCCCACCCGTGGCTGCCGGCTGAACAATCCTGGCAGGGGCTGGTTGATCCTGATATTTTTATAATCTCCCTGATGACCTCTCCAAGATCCTGTATAGCTGCCATCTCCTTAAAAAAATGCCAGTAACAAAATATCTGGCATCTGTTACTGGCATTAAAGACTGATTTTTACCAATCTTAAAAGAGGCTAAAGCTGCCGCACACCCAGAATCCTCCGGCCACATTATCCAGTTCGTCATCCGAAAGCTCTTCAGGATTCTTGGGAATCCTTATATAAACCGTTTTCGATGTCTCTTCGACAGCCTTGATCTCAATGTTTTCCGGCAAAGACTTACCAGTTTCCTTCTCGATTACAGCTTTAGGGTCGCTGAGAAGCTGCTTTTTGAACTCGCCGTCTTCCCATGCCTTCTTAATTAATTTTTGTTCAAGCTCCTGCCTTTTCAAAAATATTGCCTCCTTATATGAAATATGCTTATACTTTGTTATCGGCTAATCTTTTGCATAACTTTACAGGGGATAATGCTTAGAGACTCTTTTCAGGCCAACTGTCTTTTGGCCAGCTCGGAGAACACACCGTTGATTTTCATCAGTTCCTCATAAGTTCCTTCCTCGATGATTCTACCCTTTTCCATAACGATAATCCGGTCGCAATTGATGACTGTGCTAAGACGGTGGGCTATGACCACACGAGTGGCCTTCAGCCCGTCCAGGCTCTGGCTGACCACGGCCTGGGTCCGGTTGTCCAGGGCGCTGGTGGCCTCATCAAAGTATATTATTTTAGGCCTATTGACAATGGCCCTGGCTATCAGCAGCCGCTGCCTCTGGCCGCCGGACAGGGTTGCGGCCCCTTCGCTCACTACAGTGTGCATGCCCATGGGCATTTCTTTTATTTCCTTATCAAGCCCGGCCATTTTAGCCGCTTCCCAGGCGTCAGCAATGGTCAGGTTTGGATTGGACCCTACGATATTGGTAAATATATCCCCGGCCAAGAGCTTTCCGTTTTGCAGGACAACACCCAGCTGCCGGCGCAGCGCGCGGATATCCACTTTTTCAATGTCATGGCCGCTGTAGTAAATCCGGCCTGCTTCAGGTTTTTCAAAACCCAGCATAACCCTGAAAAGGGTGGACTTGCCGCTGCCTGAAGGACCAACCAGGCCGATGTACTCGCCCTCTTTTATTTGCAGGGACACGTTGTTGAGGATCAGCGGTCCGTCTTCTTTGTAGCGGAAATTAAGGTGGCTGACCTCAATGGAACCGGATAAATCTCCCGGATCTATCTTGGCATCGTCGTACTCCGGCAGGGTCTCCAATATAGGCCTGGCGCGCTCTAAAAGGGGGACCACCGTGTTTATTCCAATCAGTGTCTGTGATAGTATAATCATGGCCATGGCAAAGCTGGTAAAGGCCGTATAAAAAGCGATGAACTGGCCCGGCGCCAGAGTTTCGCCTTTGGAAGAGGCCACGGCATAGAAAATTACCATGGAAGCGGCGACCGGAAATACTGAGTTGAATGTTTCCAGCCAGCCAGCCAGGATCTGTTTATTAAAGGTGATTTTTTTCTGGAGGCTGAATTCCCTGGACCATTGGTAAAAAGCCCTGCTTTCGGCGCCGGCTACTCGAAATTTTGCCACTCCTCCAAAAAACTGCAGGACTATGCCGGAGATTTTATTGGAAATATCAACCACCTGCCGCTCATACCTGGTGATCAGGCGCCCTAAGAAGTACGCGGCAGCAGCGGCTATGGCCAGTAAAGCGGTGGCTGTCGCGGCCAGCTTTACGTCATAGTAAAAAAGAAGCAATAAGTTGAAGCTGGAAAATATGCTGGTGAGTATGGTTGTTACAATCGTTTCCGACACCAGCACCCGCACCTGGGCGATGGCCATGGCCCGCATGGCCAGCTCCCCGGCGGTGTAATCTTTGAAAAATGGTACCGGCAGGCTCAGAAGCCGGTCCCATACCGCGGCCTGAATTGAGCCGTCCATTTTACCCAATATGCGCTGCATGGCAAAGGACCTGGTCAGCTGAAAAATCATTGATGCGACGGCACTGGCTACGAGGAAAAAGGCTACATGCGCCAGCTGGATCTTTTCTCCCCCGGGGATAACGGTGTCAAAGACTATACCCGTGGCAACAGGCACTACCAAACCCAGCAGACCGCCCAAAATCCCCATTAAAGACACCATCACAAAGTCCTGCCGCCAGCAGTTTTCACGTCCAAAAACCAGAATGTCGGCCAGGCTCATGGCTTTATACGGGAAAGGGCGATAGAAGGTGAAGGCAAAGGGCTTGACCTGCCGGGCTGTTTCAAAATTGACCGGGGCCTTTGTTTGACGGGCCGGATCATGGATTTCGTACTGCCCGGGGGAAAAGGGAAGCAACGCCACCGGCCGGCTGTCGTCCTCCGTGTAGGCCAGCATGGGGCCATTGTCCTGCTTCCACCACTCCTCTTTCAAAAGCACCTTGCGCACCCGTATGCGGGACGCCTCGGCTATATCCCCCAGCGGGTCCTTGGCAGAAGCCTTTCTCTCTTTCGAAGGTGGAACAATCTTTACTTTCATAGAGCGGCCTACCAGACGGCAGGCGTTAAGCAGGGGATCGTCTAAAGAATCATCTTCGTCTGAATCCGTTATCTCAGGTTGTAACGCGGTCAGCAGCCGGCCCAGGGCATTTTCCATCAAACGCCGGTTATTTTTTGATTTCTCCTGAAAGCGCCGGTTATCCGCTTCTTCTTTTTCCAGGCGGAGGTTCAGGGCCGCTTTGACCGCTCGGCTGTGAAACTCGGCCAGGTCCTGCAGAGGGCTTGCCGCATCGTCCTGCCGGGTCCAAAACGTTCCGCCGGACACAACAATGTGAGGCGGCTCTAATGAGGCGCTTTTTGCAAGGGCTTCGGCCCAATGGCTGACGGCATTTATAAAAACATCTCTCTGGTCTGGAACAGCAGCCGTCTCTAAAAATTCAGGCCAGCTTAGCTGCAGCAGGCTGGCGCCTGCAAGGCCTGTCGCCATAAGGCCTAATTCCTGGTCGTCTCCTTCAGGCTTGATGCCCAAAAGGATGTCTCCCGGTCCCGCTTCAAAAAGAAATTCTCTCGGGCCAACTACTTCACCATCAGAGATAAAGACGCTAAAAACTGTTACCTTGCCCCGGTTTACCAGCCACACCTGCCCTGGGTCAGTCAATAGAAGGGGCTTGTTTCCCCCGGCTGCGATTATCTTTCCTTCTTTTTGAAACCATTCAGGAACTGTCACATTATCACTTCCCAGTTAAATTGAACATCTGGCAGGCTGTCGACAGCGCAGCCTACTGCGCCGGCGCAGGTCGTCACTAACCGGCAAAGCCTGCGTCTTCTCACCGGCCTTCTCAGGCTGTACTTATCAGTTCGGCGTAATAGCCGCCCGTTTTCATCAGCTCTTCGTGACTGCCGCGCTGCACAATTTTACCTCTGTCCAGGACGATAATTTCGTCACAATCCCGGATGGTGCTCAAGCGGTGGGCTACAATTACGCAGGTGCAGCCCCTGCGCCTGATGCTCTCATCCACCAGTTTCTCTGTCAGGGGGTCAAGAGCGCTGGTAGCCTCATCCATTACTATTATGGAAGGGTTGGCGGCCAGGGCACGGGCGATTTCCAGCCTCTGTCTCTGACCGCCGCTATAGTTTCTCCCGCCTTCTTCCAGTATACTGTCATAGCCGCCTGGCCTGGTAGTAATGTCGTCGTGAATGCAGGCGTCCTTTGCGGCCCGGATAATGTCAGTCTCAGAGCAGGTTTCATCCCAAAGTGTAATATTGTCCCTGATGGTTCCTCCAAACATGGAAATGTCCTGGTCCACCATGGCCAATGAGCTGTTAATGACCAGGCGGGAAATGTTTTCCCTGGGCCGGCCGTCGAATAATATCTCCCCGGTCCACGGTTTATACAGGCCTGTCATTATTTTGGCCACGGTGGACTTGCCGCTTCCCGAACCTCCCACCAAAGCCACCCTTTGCCCGGGCTTCAAAGTCAGATTAAAACCCTCTAAAAGGGGCGGGTCCAGAGGGCTGTAGCCAAAGCTTACATTGCGCAGATCAACATACCCGGCTAGTTTCTTGTGCGCTGCCGCCTCGCAGTCTTCATCCTGATCTAATTGGGACTGTTCATCAACGGGGTATTTTAGCACATCATCCAGGCGGTTCATATCAGCCTCTATCTCCTGCAGCTGCCCTCCCAGACCCACCAGTCCGGTAACAGGCGCCATAAAGCTGGTCATCAGGCTCTGGAAGGCTACCAGTCCGCCTATGGTCATGCCTCCGTTTAGAATTATAAAGCCGCCCATGACCAGTACCACCGCGTTGGTCATGGTGGACAGGAAGACAGGAATGGCTGAAAGGTACTGGTTGGTGACGCCTATCTGCTGTTCCGCGTTTAACGCCTTGGCCTGGTAGCCCGACCATTTAGCAAAAAAATCTGATTCCGACCCGGTTGCCTTCAGGGTTTCAATAACCTGCAGCCCGGACATGGCTGTACCAATAATTTTTCCGCGGTCTTGCTGGAGGATCCGGTTCAGGTCGATCCTCTTTTCAGAAACATATTTCAGATAGAACATGTTTACGGCTGCCACAACCGCTCCCACCAGTGACAGCGACAGGCTGTACTGGACCATGAGGATGAAGTAAAACACAATCATAACCAGGTTAAGGGCATTGGCGGCCAATTGGCCGGACAGCAGCATGGCTACCTTATCGTTGCTCTGCATGCGGGAGCTGATGTCACCTGCAAAACGCTGGTTAAAAAACTCAACCGGCAGGCGGAGCACATGCCACATGAACTGTCCTGAGGTAGTCAGGGCAATTTTAGTCTGAAGCCTTAAAAGGTAATATTTCTGGATCCAGGTCAGGACCCCCCGCAGAAAGCCTGTCAGTCCCATGCCCAAAAGGAGGGGGACAAGCCAGTTTTGGCGATTGGCCAACAGTATGTCATCAACGAATATTTTTGAAAACACGGGAATAAGCAAGCCTGGGAAAACCAGGGCCAATCCCACCAGGATAACGTAAGTTAAGGCGGTTTCCGATCCCTTCAGCCTTCTTTTTAAGGAGGATACTATACTGGGCTTTTCTCCGCCTTCTAGGAAATCCGGGCCGGGCTTGAAGGCCATGGCCACTCCGGTAAAGGACTGGTCGAATTCCTCTTCGGATACTGTTCTTGGCCCCATACCGGGATCGTTAATAAATATTTTCCCGTTTTGAAACCCCTCCAGCACCACGAAGTGATTAAAATTCCAGTGAATGATCATGGGAAACTGCATTTCTTTTACTGAGTCTGGCTCTTTCCGGTAACCCTTTGCTTCCAGCCCGTATTTTCTGGCCGCCTTCATCACATTGCTGGCCTTGCTGCCATCACGGGAAACCCCGCAGGCCAGGCGAAGCTCTTCCAGAGGCACATATCTCCCCCAGTATGCCAGGATCATGGCCAGGGAAGCAGCGCCGCACTCCACCGCCTCCATCTGCAGTACGGTGGGGACCTTGATCCGTTGTTCCGTTTTTTCCTTCATCACCGATAACCCCTATCCACCATGCAATTAATTAACTGAGAGGGCTTTTTTAACCATTGGAATAACCATTCTTATCGGCCGCATCTCTCTTACTGTCACCGTACCGGCACAAAGTGTGCCGCTGTTTATTGTCAGGGGCGGCCCCTTGGATGAAGACCACTTATAGCCGCTCACGGTGCTTTCGTCTGTAATCACGTCAATGCGCACCTCCAGGGGCGCGCCCTCACCTGAAAGCTTCGACACCAGTTCCTTGCTTCCCAGGGAAATCATCATGCCCTGGGCGGTGGCGGGATACTCGGAAACCGAGACTACTCTGCCGAGCATGAATCCATACTCTTCTTTTTTGACCGTGCTCGGGCTGATCTGGGCTTCCATGCCAGGGGTAATATTTTTGCCGTCCTCTGCCTTTACATAAAGAATAACTTCCAGTTTAACCGTATTTCCCATACGCTCCAGGCTGACCAGATTTGCCCCCGGTGATGTCATGTCGCCTTTCCTGGCCTGCACCTCCAGTACACGGCCGTCTACCCGCGAAACAACTGCCGATTTCAGATTGAGTTCATCCTGCAGTTTTTTAATTTTCTTTTCTGTTTCGGATATCTTCATGGCCTTAGTAGTGTTGAACTGCTCCTCCAGGAGCTGAACGTTCAGCTGCGCCTGCCGCAGCTTGGCCCTGTAAGTGATGACGGTTTCCTCCCAGTCACCCGCCGACAGCTTGGTAAGCTCCACTTCTGCCGCGCGGGTCGCCAGGCGGGCCAGCTCCAGGTCTTTGGCGGCATTGGCCATTTCGTTTTCAGAAATAACGCTGTTTTCATACAGTATGGTAAGCTTGTCCACGTAATCCTGCTTGTTTTCTTCGTTGATCATGGCCTGCTCCAGGCTGATTTCAGCCATCCCGATCTCATGCTCTCTTCCCGAGACTGCGCTCGTATAATTAGCCTCATCGTACGGTATAGACGACCTGGCCTCTTTAATTCTCCTGTTCAGGTCGTACAGCCCGGCCAGCTCAGACCCCAGGATTTCTTCGCCAGGGTTGGTGTTCAACTCGAGCTTTTTCAGATGCTCATACTCGGTCTTCAGGTCGTTAATCTGCTCAACCAGATCAGGCTGATCGATCCTTGCTACCACGTCGCCCCTTTTCACAACATCGCCCACCGCAACTCTTACATCGGAAATTTGCCCGCCCTCGGTATGAGTTATATTGTAGACCCCATAACTTTTAATAATAATGCCCTGCCCGTTGACCCTGGTAGGCACACTGCCAAGAATGCTCCATAAAAGGGTGGTAGCCAGGATACAGCCAATGGCTATCAGGGCAAACCATGCCCTCGGAGTTGTTACCGAAACCAGCTGGTCAAGCTGTTCCGGGGAAGAGAGTCTCTCCAGCGATACCTTGCGGAAAATTCCACTGCTCAACCGCGCACCCCCTCTTTAAAAACGCTGGGATTAATTTTACATAAGATCCGCAATTTCTCTTTGCTCCTGTCCTTCCCGCGCAACTTATTAGCAACTATAACTTTCCGTCCCGCAGGACCTTGATTACCACCAGTTCCCCAATGTCATCCCCGTTTTGGTCGAAGGAGTGACAGCCGGTCACCCCCGGCCAGTTTTTCAGTCCTCGCAGATGATCAGCCAAGGCTGCGGAATCTGAATCGCCGGCCTGTTCAATGGCCGCGGCCAAAAGCTTAACTGCGTCGTAACCCTGGGCGGCATATGCGCCAGGCTGCTCATTATACTCCCTGGTAAAACTTTCAATAAATCTTGTAACTTCCTCCCTGGTGTCGGCCGGGTTAAAAATAGTGCCTACCACGGTCCCCTCCGCGGCTTGGCCGCCTATCTCGGGCAGCAGGGGAGAGTCTAAGGCATTACCCGCGTAATACCGGACGGAAATACCCGCCCGGCCGCAGTCGGCTATGAATTCGGCGCCTGCAGGCATGCCGCTGGCAATAAAGATACCGTCGAAGTCCAGGGCCTTCCACTTATTGTGCAGTCTTTCCAGGTCCTTCAGGTCGCCGTAGTATGAAATACGGTCAACCACTTTTATACCAGCTTTTTTGGCGTGGTCTTCGAATGAATTGGCCAGGCCTACTCCATAAGAATCCTCGGAATAATAAACCACCATCCGTTTCTGGCCCTGCTGGGAGCAAAAACGGGTAATTTCCCTGGCAATTTCATCATCGCCGGGCAAATTGCGGAAAACATACTTATAGCCCTTTCTTGTCAGCTCCGGCGCGGTTGATGCCGGTGAGAGCATAACCAGCCCTGCTTCTTCGTAGATTCTGGAGGCGGGAATCGAAACAAAGGAATTCCTGTGCCCGATAATTGCCGCCACCTGCCGATCTTTGGCAAACGATTGGGCTATGCCCATTCCTACCGCCACCGAGGACTGGTCGTCCTTCATCACCAGTCGAATTTTCCGGCCCTTGATACCGCCGTCCTGGTTAATTTCCTTGACGGCCAGCTCAACTCCCTCTCTAAACATGCTGTTGTTGGACTCAAAAGGCCAGGCCACGCCTATGGCGATGTCACCCTTGTTGTTGCTATCCAGGCAGCCTGCGGTAAGGGTCAGCAGAGCCAGGACCAGTGTTAGTAATATAAAACAAGTTTTTTTCCGGATTATCGGAAAGTTCATACAGGACATTGTTGTACCTCCCCTTTATTAATATCGAGTGGAGGCGTGGTTTGCATTAGACCTCTTTAATAATTTTTGTATGTTTTCAGGACTTTTTAACACTCCTCTTCTAAGTACGGAATAGGGGTGTTTTTGTATTGAGATGGAACAGAGCAGTTGTGGGAAAAATAGGTAGTCCGGGAGCTCAGTTTGTATGTGGCGCAATAATTTATACAGCTTACCGGTAAATCAGGTATGACAAAGAAGGTTAGCGTTCTCAATATTTAGTATTAATAAATTGCATTACACTGCTTACAAATTGATTATTTTTTGATATAATTTTTCTTTGAGTAAACTTAATACGGCGAGAGATATTATTTGAGACGACTTTTTGTATATGAAGTGGGAGGATGGATATGCCAAAAAGAACCGACATCAACAAGATCCTGATCATTGGGTCAGGGCCGATTGTTATCGGGCAGGCTTGTGAATTTGACTATTCCGGCACCCAGGCCTGCAAAGCCCTGCGAAAACTTGGGTACCAGATAGTCCTGGTCAATTCCAACCCGGCCACGATTATGACTGACCCAGGTATTGCTGATGTAACCTACATTGAACCGCTCAATTTAAAAAGCCTGACAGATATCATTGCTAAAGAAAGGCCTGACGCGCTGCTACCGAATTTAGGCGGCCAGTCAGGTCTTAATTTGAGTTCCGAGCTTTACAAGGCCGGCGTCCTGGATAAATACGGGGTCAAGGTTATCGGGGTGCAGATAGACGCCATCGAACGCGGGGAAGACCGCATCGCCTTCAAAGAGACCATGAACAAGCTGGGCATTGATATGCCCCGCAGCGAACCGGCCTACAGCGTGGAAGAAGCTGAGAATATTGCCCTTGAGCTCGGTTATCCGGTCGTTATCCGTCCCGCTTACACCATGGGAGGGACCGGCGGCGGACTGGTCTACAACGTTGAAGAGCTGAGGACTGTTGCCAGCCGCGGTATTGCCGCCAGCCTGGTGGGACAGATCCTGATTGAGGAATCGGTACTGGGCTGGGAAGAGCTGGAGCTGGAAGTGGTCCGGGACGCAAAAAACCAGAAGATTACCGTTTGCTTTATTGAAAACATCGATGCCATGGGTGTGCACACCGGAGATTCCTACTGCTCGGCGCCGATGCTGACAATCGATCCCGGGCTGCAGCAGCGGCTGCAAAAATATTCCTACGATGTTGTGGAAGCTATCGAAGTCATTGGCGGGACAAATGTCCAGTTTGCCCACGATCCAAAAACAGGCCGGGTGGTAATCATAGAAATTAACCCCCGCACCTCCCGTTCGTCGGCCCTGGCTTCCAAGGCCACCGGATTTCCCATCGCTCTGATCTCTTCCATGCTGGCAGCCGGCCTGACCCTGGACGAAATCCCTTACTGGAGGGACGGGACCCTGGACAAATATACCCCCTCCGGTGAATACGTCGTCATAAAGTTCGCCCGCTGGGCGTTTGAAAAGTTCCCCGGCTCCCTGGACAAGCTGGGGACGCAGATGCGCGCCGTCGGCGAAGTGATGAGCATCGGCAAAAACTATAAAGAAGCTTTTCAGAAAGCCATCCGCTCCCTGGAGACTGGCCGTTACGGTTTGGGTTTCGCCAAAGACTTCAACCGCCGCTCCTTGGATGAACTGCTGGCTATGCTGGCAGAGCCGTCAAGTGAGCGCCAGTTTATCATGTATGAGGCCTTGCGCAAAGGAGCTGATATTGAGCACCTTTACCGCCTGACCCACATCAAGCCGTGGTTTATCCGGCAGATGAAGGAGCTTGTCCTGCTGGAAGAAGAAATCATGAGTTATAAGAATAAGCGCCTGCCGGATGAACTGCTAATCCAGGCGAAAAAAGACGGTTTTGCCGACCGCTATTTGGCGATGCTTTTAAATCTGCCGGAAGCAGAAATTCGTCGGCTTAGAATTGCTTTGGGAATGGTTGAAGGTTGGGAAGCCGTACCGGTCAGCGGCGTCGAAAACGCGGCCTACTATTTCTCCACTTACAACGCGCCGGACCAGACTGTGTCCAGCGATAAGCAAAAGGTAATGATCCTGGGCGGTGGCCCGAACCGGATCGGCCAGGGCATTGAGTTTGACTACTGCTGCGTGCATACGGCTTTCGCCCTGCGCGACCTGGGCTATGAGACCATTATCGTCAACTGCAACCCGGAAACGGTTTCCACCGACTATGACACCTCTGACAAGCTGTACTTTGAACCGCTGACAGTGGAAGACGTGCTGAGCATCTACGAAAAAGAAAAGCCGCTGGGGGTAATTGTCCAGTTCGGAGGGCAGACCCCCCTGAATATCGCCGCTGAACTGGAAAAAGCCGGTGTGAAAATCCTAGGTACCACACCTGAAACAATCGACCTGGCTGAAGACCGCGACCGATTCCGCCAGATCATGGACCAGCTTGGTATCCCCATGCCGGAATCCGGCATGGCGGTGAATATTGAAGAAGCCCTGGCTATCGCCAACCGTATTGGCTATCCTTTGATGGTCCGACCCTCATATGTCCTGGGCGGCCGCGGCATGGAAGTAGTTTACGACGAGGAGATGCTGCGCCGGTACGTGGCTGCCGCAGTCGGGGTCACGCCGGAAAGGCCGATCCTGATCGACAGGTTCCTGACAGACGCGATAGAAGCGGAGGCTGACGCCATCGCCGACGGGTCTGACGCTTTTGTGCCGGCGGTTATGGAGCATATCGAACTGGCGGGCATCCACTCCGGGGACTCGGCCTGCGTGATCCCGCCGATCAGCATTCCTGACCGGCATATAGAAACCATTGTGGAATATACCAAAAAGATAGCCAGGGAACTTAACGTGGTGGGGCTGATGAATATGCAGTACGCCATCGCCGATGACCGGGTATACGTGCTGGAAGCCAACCCGCGGGCCTCAAGGACCGTACCCCTGGTTTCTAAAGTCTGCAGCGTTTCGATGGCCAGGATTGCCACGGAAATAATGCTGGCGGCCGAAACCGGTAAAAATATCTCCGTCAAAAGCCTGGTCGCCAAAAAAATCCCGCATTACGGGGTAAAAGAGGCTGTCTTCCCGTTTAATATGTTCCAGGAAGTCGACCCGGTGCTGGGACCTGAGATGCGTTCCACCGGTGAAGTGCTGGGTATTGCCGACTGCTTTGGCCTGGCCTACTTCAAGGCTCAGGAAGCCACCCAGACTTCCCTGCCCACATCCGGCACAGTCCTGCTCAGCGTACCCGACCAGGATAAGCCGGCCGTGCTGGAAACGGCCGGGGAGTTCGCCAAGCTCGGTTTTAAGATCAAGGCGACAGCAGGGACGCACAGGTTTTTGAAAGAAAACGGGATTGAATCTGAAGAGATAAAAAAATTATTTGAGGGCCGTCCCAACATAGTTGACGGCATTACCAATAATGAGATAAACCTGGTGATCAACACCCCTTCGGGGAAACGAAGCCAGCATGATGACTCATATATCCGCAAGACCGCCATTAGAAACAAAGTCCCGTATATCACCACCCTGGCGGCGGCCCGGGCCAGCGCCAGGGGTATCGCGGCATATAAGGAAAACGGCTCTAAAAAAGGCAGCATAAAATCACTGCAGGAATATCACGCGGATATTACTGTGGAGGACTAAGTTGTATAATGCTTTCAGAAAAAAGGCGAACAACTTTAGACAAGGCTGCTCGCCTTTTTTATATTTTAGACTATCTCTTCGGTTTTTAATTGACCTTGTCAGGTGCGGCCCGCAGACTTATATCTATGCGGGGAGTTTTGAGCCACCCTGAGCCAGTCCAATCCATACATGACGTTATGTTAAAGTGGGGAAGAATACAAATTTAAAAAATCAATAGGGTAAAAAAACTTCTTAGAGCCAGGTTAACCAAAGAATTTTTAATCGCATACTAAGAGGCACGTTTATAGTTAACGTGCTTTTTGCAGCAACTAGGCGACCGGCAGCGTTACTGTAACTGTAGTGCCGCTTGGCGGTTCACTCTGAATTTCGATATGGCCGCCATGATTATCGATTATTTTTTTACTGATAAACATGCCCAGACCTGTACCACTTTCTTTGGTTGTAAAAAACGGGTTGAACATATTGGCCAAAGTCTGTTTATCAATACCGGTACCTGTGTCTCTGAACACTATCCGCACGACTCCCTGCTGCCGGTCGCTTGAGGCCTGAATGAAAAGTTCCCCTCCGACAGGCAGGGCTTCGAAAGCATTTCTGGTGATGTTTAGAAATACCTGTTTTAACTGCCCCCTGTCCGCATTGACAATTGGCAAATTTTTCTCAATTCCCAGGTTAATGATCAGATTGCGAATAGATGCTTCGCATTCCACAAGCGCGACTACTTCCTTTATAAGCTGGTTAATGGAACACTGTGTAGGTTTACAATAACCCGGTCTGGCCATCAGCAGGAAATCTGTAATAAAACTGTTAAGATGTTTCAGTTCAGCCAATATGATGGTTACGTATTCTTCCTTGGGGGTTCCCTTTAAATGCTGTTGTAATAATTGCATAAGACCGCTAATAGCCGTAAGCGGGTTCCTTATTTCGTGGATCATTTCTGTGGCCAGCTGACCTAGTATGGCCAGCTTTTCCACTTTAATGATCGTTTTCTCCAATTCTTGCAGCCTTCGCTCAGGTGTGAATACAGCTACGGCGCCCACCGTTGTACCGCTCTTGTTTTTCACGGCATATATGTTTGAGACCAAATTGGTTACGGCGTTAACAGGAATTACGGACTCAGGTTTCAGGCTTTGATATTCCCTGCCAGTGGCAAGTGTTTGCAGCAACTTGTTTGAGCCCGAACTCTGGCCGTCAAATAATTTGAGAAATGGCTCGCCTAAAACGTTTTCAGCTTCCAGGCCGGTCAATTTGGCCAGTAAACGGTTTAATATTTGTATACGGCCCTCCCGGTCAATAGCGATGATCCCTACAGGCAAATGGTCTACCGCCAGCCGGAACCAGTCTTCCATATACTCTATCATACAAACACCTTCCTAAAAGCACATAATACAGTCATCGTATATGTAAGGTGGTTAAGTTTTATCTTCTCCGCAATGTTCCTTGAAAAATTTGCTGATCAAGTCGGCGCTGCGCAGCCGGTAAATTGTAACCTTGTTGGTACCGCCCATTTCCAGGATCCCTAGAGCACTGAGAGCTTGTAGAGCCGGTTCCAACTGATGACAGGGACGGTGCAGGCGGAGAGAAAAACCAGCTGCCGTGTCCCGTGTATACGGGTTTGCTTGAAGAAAGGCAAGCAGCTCAATCCGGATGACCGATTGCTGGATGGAGTCCAGCAATTCACTAAATTTTTCCTCCACTAGGCTCCTCCTTCCAAATGTTTTTAGGAAGGGGCATTGTCAGAAACTCACAGTAATTACCCTTTACTGACTGACAGCTCATTTCTTCACAAATAACCTCTCTATCAAGTAAAACACTGAAGTAAGCCGCAAATATTCCTCTTAGCAGGTCACAAGTGACCTGGGGAGAGCGGTATAGGCTGCCGTATTCATTTGCGACAGATACCTGAAAAGAATCGTAGCATATGATCCTGGCCCTGCCCTCGCTTTGGTTAAAGGAGATAAGCTCCACATTACCCAGTCCGTCATTTTTGATCACTTCTAAAAGCAGTTGCAAGCACTCTTCAATGTTGGGGTTAACAATCCTGGTTTTGCGGGCGAGGTTCAAAGCCGACCGAAAGCCGGCATCATAAAGTACGTGTTTTAAAGCATGAGGAGCGTGTTCCTTTATCGACATAAACAGGGAGGCGTATGTTTCCTGCGGGAGCAGGATAGCCCTCCGTCCGGCAACCTTTAATATATGTCCTTCCCGGGTGACTATTTCCTCTTTGGGCTGTGTGGCGGGAAACAGCATGCCGCAGCAAGTTCCATGTTCATCTGTCTCCATGGAGGCGGAAAAATCTTTGCCAAGAACGTGCTTTAAGACTGCCTGGAATGAACTTAGACGGGCACAGTAGAGGGGTAACCCTAGTATTGGAGCTCTCATGCAGTAGTCCCGGTAGACACAATTAGCGCGATCAACTTTTACCAGCAGACTGTCCCCGGAATCTTCCAGGCTGTAGTCACCGGTCTTTAAAAAACCCTCCAGGTCCATAAAGTTCAGAAAAGTACGGCAAGCCTCAGACGGTTTCTTCGAATCAAAATGCAGCTCATCCAGCCTTTCATCCAGGACATACTGAGCCGTGCTCATCATGAACTGCTCCAACCAGTGGCTGCCACTGAAAGGGAGCTGTTTCATAGTCTTGCACATGCTCAGCTGCATATAGTTTATTAATTTTCTGGAGAATTCGTTTACATTCATTCATTCACCCCCATTTCAGCAGAGACCAGAATGCCATAAACGGGACTAATGGTAAAAGCGTGCCGGGAGGATACGAACTGCTGGCTTTTCACCTTGCCGATTTGCATCATGCGCATAGGGTTGTACCTGGAACCGCTGAAATTCATTTTAAGTATAAAATTATAGAGGTGGCCGCTAATAGTCATCAATTTGGCGTCTAAAACGCCGCTAACGAATATATCCATGGCCAGGATCCCGCTTTTCCTGAGCCGCTTGATCCGGGTGCGGTGAAAATCCAGAATATCAGCGGTGTCTATCGATGTGAAAAGTGTACTCAAACTGTCGACCACCAGCCTTATCCTTTCGCCGGAACAACCGCGCAGGATCTCAGTTTCCAGAGCAAAATACTTGTCCAGGTTTCTCAGGTCGGAAAGGGCGTATACTTCTTTAGTCTCACTTTCTTCATAGGCGTCGACAAAAATCAGCCTGCTCGACTCTTCATAGGCAACGGTTCCAACTTTAAAGCTTAAAAGGTGCTCGCGCATCGCCGCGGGAGGTTCATCGCAGGCTACATAGATGCAGGTGTCGCCGCAGCGCAAGCCTTCTTTAATAAACTCTCCCGCCAGCACAGTTTTACCTATGCCGGATTCCCCTTCCACCATGACCTGGGAACCGTACATCAAGCCTTTTTCCAGGTTCCGATCCAAACCTTCGACTCCAAAATAGGCTCTATGCATGTGTCTACCCTCCTAACCTGGGGAATACCTGTACACCGGAATTGTTGATTTCGAGTAAATGATTGCCCATGGCATGGTTGATTCCCCGCATCTTGTAGATTTCAAGCTGCCGTACCCTGCGGTTTTTCAGCAGTACTGACTTGAGCAATATGGTCCCCTGGACTACAGAGTGAATTACTTCCACTTTTCCGCTGTCGGCTAGTTCCCATGCGGGGCTGATCAATAGAGTGGTGCAATTGAGGCTATTGAGATAGGTGACCAGACAATAGAATTTTTCGTGAAGGACGGCGGCGTTGTCTATACGGGAGAAAAACCCGTAAATTGAATCAATAACCAGGCGGCGGGCTCCAAATGCTTTTGTCTTTTCTCCAAGCCATATAATAGTCTCATCAATTTCCATTGTAGATAGAGGTTTATACAAGACTTTAATCAGGCTTTGTTCCTGAAGATAGGACAGATCCCAGTTGAAACGCAGGGAATTGGCCATTAATTGTGAAGGAGTTTCCTCCATTGAAAGAAAAACACCCTTTTCCCCGTAATCCATGGCGCCTTTGGCCAGAAACTGCAGGCCCAATACTGTTTTACCCGTTCCGGATCCACCGGCCACTGCCACACTGATACCACGGGGCATTCCGCCCTGTAATAAATCATCCAGTCCGGACACGCCGGAACAGAGCTGGTCATTTCCTTGTTGTGCTTTAATGTTAATATCGAAGCCGGCTGTCAGGGATAGTACCTTGATGCCATTATTGGTTATGCGAAAAGTGTGTTTGCCCGGGATATGCTCCTGTCCTCTTGTTTTACATATTTCCAGTACGCGATGGCGGCGCAGTCCCGGTCTATCCTTGTTTTCAAGGCGTATTATAGCGTCAACAACGTATTCCTCAAAGGCGTATTCCCGGTTGCTCTCGTTTTCCCGCTCTTTTACTAAAAAGGAGGTCAATTTTAATCTGCGCAGGCCGTTGCAAAAACTATATATTACCCTGCGCATTGAAAGATGGTCGTTGAGAATACTTCGAAAGTGGCTGATGCTGTCTACCAAGATCCGCCTGGCGCCGACCTCACGAGCGGCTTCTTCGATAAGGTCCACCTCCGAATCTGCCAGCACTTCAGGGGAAGTACAAAGTATACGCAGTTTATTAGCCTCTTCCAGCGCCCGGAGATCCCAGCCAAAGTTGAGGGCGTCGCGGTATATTGACTCGGGCAGTTCTTCGCAGGTAACTATCAAACCGGGCTCACCGAACTCGGTAATGCCCCGGTAGATAAACTCAATGCCAAAAGTGGTTTTACCCGCGCCGGGAATACCTTCTATCAGGACCGAGTTCCCACGGACAATACCACCCAGCAGCAAATCATCAAAACCATTAATACCTGTAGGTGCTTTTTCCAAACAACCCCCTCCTTTGTGGTAAATTATGATGTAATTGGTATTACTTCTACATAATGCTTAATAATACCTTCAAAAGACTGGATAAAATTTTAATTATTTCAAATATAAACAATAGTAGAAATAATTCGACAAAAGGAAATCGGATGACGTCAAAATCCACTTTTGCAGGGAAAATGCGGCCCATGGTACCGGCCGTTCTTTTAATAAAAGGTTGGGAAGTGAAAAGGATATTTCGCCAAAACAGGCTTTCATTAACTATATGCAAAATTAAAAACGGCAACCTTTATTATGGATTGCCGTCTTTATAGAATAGTTTTATTGCCATGAATCCCCAGCAGTTATTTGGGTACGACGTTCAATTAAAGCAGTATCTAGCGGTGTAAAGATTTACGGCGCGGGATAAGTTACGGTTACCTCTCTTTTACTGGAGTTCCAGTCCACTTTTGCGCCCAGGTTCTCAGACACGAACCTCAGCGGCAGCATGGTCCTGCCCGGCTCAATTATAATTGGGGTCACCGCGGTGTTTGTAGAATCGATGAACTTGTATTCACCGTTTACCCTGGCATAATTCTTTCCTATCCAGAGTTCCATGGTTGTTCCCTTAAGAGTGATGGTTACCTTGCGCTCTGTGTTATTCCATGCCACTTTCGCCCCGATTGCTTCGGCCACATACCTGATCGGGAGTAGGGTCCTGCTGTCTTTGATAATGGGCGCTGTATCCATGGTTTGTGACTGGTTATCGACATAATAAGAAGTCTTTCCCACTGCCAGCTTGATAATTGTCTCCGCTCTGGTTGTTGTCGCGGCAGCCTCGTTGGTATACGATGAATTGCTGTTGTCTGTATAAGCCCTCACCCTGTAATAATATCGCGTGGCGCTGGAAAGACCGCTGTCGGTATAGGTGGTAGTGTTGTCGTCAACTTTTGCGATCTGCGAGTATGCGCCTCCTGACTTCCTCCGCTCAATTTTAAATCCCGATTCGTTTTTGGAGTTGTCGTCCCATGTTAATTTAATTTTTGCGGAGGAAACAGCTTCGGCCTTCAGGCCGGTTGGAGCTTTTATAGAAACTCCTGTCTCAGCAGCAACCGCATCAGTAAAATCTGAGTTACCGATTTTGTTATACGCCCTTACCCGGTAGTAGTATTTAGTGTCGCTTTTCAGCCCCCAATTAGTAATGGTCGTAATATCCTCACCTACAACTCCGATTTGGATGTAATCGCCGCCTGAAGTCTTTCTTTCGATCTTAAAACCAATCTCATCGTCCGAGTTGTCCTCCCAGGTTAACTTAATACTGCTGGAGGTAACACCTTCCTCCTCCAGGTCGGAAGGGGCGTCAGGAACATTCCCGGTCGTTGAGCTGACTGTATTTGAATATGGCGAGTCTCCCGCGTAGTTGTATGCCCTTACCCGGTAGTAGTATTCCGTGTTGTCCGGCAGCCCGCTGTTTGTATAGGACGTAACGCCTTCATCTACTTCTGCGATCTGGCTATAGCTGCCGCCTGACTTCTTTCTTTCAATCTTAAAACCAACCTCATTGTCCGAATTGTCCTCCCAGGTTAATTTAATTTTCGATGTGGAAAGAGTGCCGGCTACAAGCCGGGAAGGCGCGTCGGGGGGGACGTCCAGCGTGGTGGCGCCGGCTTCGTTGGAATAGTCTGAATCTCCTGTGTCGTTATAAGCCCTTAACCTGAAATAATATTTCGTGTCTACTGAAAGCCCGCTGCAGGTATAGGTTGTACTATCTTCGCCCACTTCTGCAACCCGGGTATAGGCGCTGCCTGATTTCTTTCTTTCAATTATAAAACCTGTTTCATTGTCTGAGTTGTCTTCCCAGGTCAATTCGATCTCTGAAGATGAAACGGCGCTGGCCGCAAGTCCGGAAGGGGCTGACGGTTCAGTCTCTGCCCATGCTGGCGCTGCCGCAAGGCAGGACAACAAAATAAACATAATAAGGAAAGATATCTTTTTCACTCCAAGCACCTCCATGTAATTCATTTAATGCCCTTATATATATAGACGCGATAAGGACTGAAATAGTTCTCCACCTGTAAAAAACTGATTTATGAGCAAAGCTTTTTATAATTTGCCCTGTTGCTTTTATCAGGTATGGGGTAAACCTTACATATTGTGAGCTTTTTCACAAAGCAAAGCACGAGCCGTAAAAGAGGAAGATTGCCTCATTAATCGAATGTTTGTATTAAGTAATGGTTTATATATAACGATATAATTCTAAAAGGAGGAATGGATAATGACGCTGTATATCACAATCGCAGCCGTTGTAGTACTCATATTTGTCTTGATTGCAATATACAACAAGCTCATCCGTCTCAGGAATACCGTTAAGTCCTCGTGGTCCGACATCGATGTCCAGCTCAAAAAGAGGTATGACCTGGTGCCCAACCTGGTAGAGACTGTTAAAGGTTACGCTGTTCATGAAAAATCCGTGTTTGAGAAGGTGACCCAGGCGAGGTCGACGGCCATGCAGTCGTCTTCTCCCGCTGATAAGGCCAGGGCTGAAAATATTCTTGGCGAGACCTTGAAAAGCCTTTTTGCGGTGGCCGAGGCTTACCCGGAACTGAAGGCCAGCGCCAATTTTACACAGCTCCAGAACCAGCTGCAGGAGCTGGAAAACAATATCGAGTATGCCAGAAGGTATTATAACGCGGTTGTGCGCGACTATAACATAACTATTGAGTCAGTACCTTCAAATATCGTCGCGTCAATGTTTAATTTCAAGCAGGCGGAGTTCTTTGAGCTCGGGGAGCCTGAAGCCGAGAGAAAGCCTGTGAAGGTGAGCTTTTAATGAAAAAAATTTCTTATATATTGGGTTTTGTACTGCTGCTGGTTATGCTGCCATCAATGGCCTACGCCCAGGACTATACTATCACCAATTTCAGCTCTGAAATAACAGTCAGCGAAGATTCATCGATCATGGTCAGGGAAACGATTGATGTATATTTCCCGGTGTCCAAACACGGCATTTACAGGGAAATACCTTACAAGTTTAAAGACGACCTTGGCGGCGCCGTCATAACACCGCTAAAGGTGGTATCAGTCAGAAACCAGACCGGCGCCGCGTGGAAGTACCAGGTAAATAAGAACGGCAACATCATAAATATAAAAATAGGTGATGCAAAAAAATACGTGAGCGGAGCCCAGACATACGTAATCACCTACAAGGTGGAAAATGCCTTATTATTCCTGGAGGACCATGACCAGCTTTACTGGAACGTTACAGGCAATTATTGGAACGCGCCTATTAAAAAAGCTTCGGCTGTCGTTGCTCTGGCGGTAAAGGGCCAGAGCAAGGTACTTAAAGCGGTAAGCTATAACGGCCTTTTCGGTTCCGATGAGCAGGGCGGGTATGAAGCCGTCAATAACAGCGGGAAATTTTACAGCACAAGAAGCTTGAATACGGGTGAGGGCCTGACCATAGTATTCGGGTGGGATAAGGGCCTGGTATCGCCTCCCTCGGCGCTGCAAATTTTTCTATGGAAAATTAACTTCAGAGAAAATTGGGTTTTCATCTTCCCCATTATTGCGGTGTTGTTAATGACAGGCCTGTGGTACAGGACAGGCAGGGACCCCAAAGTAAGGGATTCCGTCGCTGTGATGTACGAGCCCCCGAAGGCCAACGGCTTACCGCTCTCACCAGCTGAGGTCGGTACTATCATAGACGAAAGGATTGACCAGAAGGACATAACATCTTCAATTGTAGGGCTGGCGGTAAAAGGATATATTAAAATAGAAGAAATTAATAAAGACGTCCTGGTTTTTAAATCGAGGGACTATAACCTGGTCAAGGTCAAGGAGCCCGGCACGGACCTCAGCGTCTTTGAAAGCCTGCTGATGGACCGCGTTTTTTCAGGGAAGCCCAGCATACTTGTGTCCGATATGAAAAACAGTTTTTACAAGCACCTGCCAGGTTTAAGAGATGCTCTGAACAAAGAGCTCGTTAGCAAAAAGTATTTTGGCAGAAACCCCGAGACTGTTAAAAGTTACTATTATGTTGTGGGAGTATTGTCTTTCCTCCTGGTCCTGCTGGTTGGAATGTACCTGCAGAAAGTAATTAATTCGTATTACCCCGCCGGACCGGTTTTATTGGCAGCTGCCCTGACAGGTGTGGGCATATGCGCCTTTGCCGGGGCGATGCCCGCGAAAACGAGGGCCGGCGCCGCTGCGCATATGGAAGTCCTGGGATTCCGTGAATTTTTAAACCGGGCGGAAAAAGACAGGCTGGAAAGAATGGGGGACAGCACCCTCTTTTCAAGGTTCCTGCCATATGCCATGGCGCTCGGAGTAGCGGACAACTGGTCAAAGGCATTTGAAGGTATTTACCAGGAACAGCCGGAATGGTACGTTTCGCCTTTCGGGGTCGGAATGTTCAACGCCCATGTTTTCAGCAGCTCGGTAGGTTCGATGGCGTCAAGTGTCGGGTCCGCGATGTTCTCGGCGCCCAGGGGCAGCGGCAGCGGAGGTTTCGGTGGCGGCGGCGGGTTTTCCGGCGGCGGCTTTGGCGGTGGCGGCGGAGGCAGCTGGTAAAGAAAGTAAAGCAAAGCGTGTCAGAAGAACTGAACTGCTCCCTGTCAAGTAGACAGATGGAATAAATAAAACCGTTTTGCTGGGCTCCTTCAATGAAGGGGTCCAGCTGTTTTATAATTGATTTCGTGTCAAGGGGACGGTTCTCTTGACACGCTTTTTTTGATTTTTCCCTGGCAGGCTATGAAACGAACAGGCCCAGCGCCACCAGAAACAGCGTGGAAAGGATGACAATAACGTTTCTGCCAAGGTATGGTATTAAAGAGGGGATGTTTTCGCAGTTTTTAATCACGCCTACGATGGTTGTTACCGCCAGCGGCAGGCTGACGAGACCGATCAGGGTTAAAAGCGGCAGTAATTTAAAATAGACACTGGCGATCAGCACCAAAAAGGCCCCGGTGATCAATACGGCATAAATGTAAGTGTTATTCCTCGGCGCTGCCAGGGTCAGCAGGTGCCTGCGCCCTACCTTGCGGTCAGCTTCAATATCCGGAAATTGATTGAGCAGAAGCAGGTTGCTGACAAAAAAGAACGGAATAAGAGATACGGCCAGGGCGGTAATGTCATAATAACCCTGCAGCACAAAGTATGTGCCCAGGACGATACAGGGCCCGAACGCCAGCCCGGGAGCAAGCAGGCAGAGCATGGGTGAACGGGTGATGTAATCTGTGTATAAGACTATCATCAATACTCCCGGGATGCCGACCAGCAGCAGCTCCCATCCCCGCGCGTATACTAAAAACAAACCGATGACCACGGTAACGCTCAAAGTGGCCAGCCCGTAGTATAGAGCTGCCCTGGGCGACATCAGTTTTTTAGGCAGAATGCCGCTGCCGCCGCTGAAAGGAGTTTTAGGAGTCATATCGTCAAGCCCGCTTTTATAGTCACTGTAATCGTTCAAAATGTTGACTGAAGCGTGAGCTGACATAGCCCCCACCAGGGCCAGCGCCAGGTAAATAAGGTTGATGCTCCCCGCCTTCCAGTATGCGGAGCCTGCGCCAACCAGCACACACGCAACGGACAGGATGATGAACTGGGGGCGGCTTTCAAATACATAGATTAAAGCCTTGTTCATTGTTACCTCTCTTAACCATGGATAATTATACTAAAGAATAACCTGTATTTAATTTTACATGGTATAGTCAATTTAAACAATAAGGGGCCGGAGGTGTTTTCTCTATCCGGTATATTAATTGCAAATATAGGAGTTTAAGTTTATTATAAGAGGGTTGACTAACATGATGGGCATGAATAATGAGTAAACAGGGTATATATACAAAAAACTTCATCATATGTTTTATCAGCACATTCATATTTAGTTTTTCTTTTTATTACCTAATCCCGGTAATGCCTGTCTATTTTGAGGGGATAGGCAAAAGTAAAGCAGAAATAGGCATCATCATAGGGGCGTTCTTTGCCGCTTCCATTATCCTGCGCCCGGTGGTCGGGGTAATGCTGAAAACCTATTCCGGGAAAAGCCTGATGATACTGGGTTCGGTCATTTTTGCCATAGCGCCCGCCCTTTATCTCACTACCACCTCAACTGTCCTGCTGACCGCGATCCGGATATTTCACGGCATGGGAGTGGCGACCTTCATGACTTCCGCTGTAATCATGGTGGCGGACACTGTACCCAGGGAAAGGCTGGCGCATGCCACAGGCGTTTATTTTACCTCCGCCAACGCCGCCCTTGGCATTGCTCCGCTGGTAGGAACAACAGCGGGTAGGTATTTCAGTTTTTCGGCGCAGATGATATTTCTGGCCGCGTCAGCTCTGGCTGTAATTATTTTGTTAATAAACATTGATGGGCAATCCCGGGAAAAAGTGCTTCTCCAACCGAAGCCTTTTCTGGGAGTTTTAAAAGAACGGAATGTGCTGGTGCCTACAGTTGTATTCGCGTCGTGCACTTTTGTCAGCGGCACCATTAACGCTTTTCTGCCGCTGCAGACCCTGACCTGGGGATACCATAACTCGGGCTTGTATTTTTTTGTATCTGCTTCGACAGTAGTAGCGGTAAGGTTCGTTGGCGGCGGTCTGTCCGATTCATTCGGCAGGAAGTCCGTGATTTTGCCCTGCCTGGTTATAACCTCTCTGGGGACGATGTTCCTGCCTCTGGTCCATACGCCGTTGGGCCTGGCTTTATGCGCCTTTTTTTACGGGGCGGGCTTTGGGCTGCTCTATCCTACCTTAAACGCCACAGTGGTGGAGCGGGTTTTGCCTGAGAACAGGTCTACCGCCCTCGGCATATTTTCAACTTCGGTTGACGGCGGCCAGTTCCTCGGGCCGGCAGTCATGGGCTATGTCGGGCAATATTTTGGCTTCGGGCCGCTGTTTGTTACAGCCTCCCTGGCGCCTCTGGGCGGGCTCCTTGTTTACCTGCTGGGGCTGCCTTCATCAAAAAAGAGTCCTGCGCTAACGGCACGCCGGCGAAACTAGGATCTGAGCTGCTCCCGCCCCGGAGATGAGCGGGTATACCATTCTGAATTAAACCAAAGCCCCTGTTTTAAAGGCCAGTCGTAACCTGCAGTTGAAATTTAACCAGCGTGGGCTTAGAATAATATAAACATAAACAAATAATGTACTAAATCCCGGCGGCAGGCTGTGACGGCCATAATTTGTATTTTGATATTCATGGAAGGGCGGAGGTGTCATATGGGTATAAACGAATTTGCCCGCCAGGTTAAGGACGCGTCTATTGAGCTGGCGGCCATGAGCGCGGAACAGAAAAACAGGGCATTAAATCAGATAGCCGTATCTTTGGTTGAACGCCAGGCTGAAATAATCAAGGCCAACCAGGAGGACCTGGCCAGGAGCGAAAGAGAAAAACTGGCCGAGCCCCTGTTGAAAAGGCTGAAGTTCGATGAAACCAAGATAGCGGATGTGGTTGAGGGAATACAGAGCCTGATTGGCCTGGAAGATCCAGTAGGCAGGACGCTCCTTTCAACGAAGCTGGACGATAGTCTGGAATTGTTCAGGGTCACCTGTCCGATCGGGGTAATCGGCGTGATATTTGAATCCAGGCCCGACGCCCTGGTGCAGATTTCCACCCTCTGCCTGAAAAGCGGCAACGGCGTGCTGCTGAAAGGCGGCTCCGAAGCTATGGAAACAAACCGCATCCTGGCCGACGTCATTATCAGGGCCACGGAAAAAGCGGGAGTGCCTGCCAACTGGCTCAAACTTATGGAGACCAGGGCGCAGGTCAGTGAGATGCTGAAACTGGACGAATTCATCGACCTGATCATACCAAGGGGTTCTAATGAGTTTGTAAGGTACATCATGGACAATTCAAGGATCCCGGTTATGGGGCACGCGGACGGTATATGCCACTGTTATGTCGATGAAGAATTCGAACCCGACATGGCGGTAAAAATAGTAGTGGACTCCAAAACCCAGTATGTAGCCGTGTGCAACGCTGCCGAAACCCTGCTGGTCCATGAAAAGGCGGCCGCCCGCTACCTGCCGGTTCTGAAGGAAGCACTTGACAAAAAACATGTGGTAATAGCAGGCTGTCCCAGGACCCGCGAGATTATCCCCGCGTCTCCAGCCACTGAAGAGGACTGGAAGACGGAATACCTGGACTACAAGCTGTCGGTCAAGGTGGTCAGTGATGTCGATGAGGCGATCAGCCACATCAACCATTTCGGCTCGGGCCACACGGACAGCATCATTACCACCAGCCGGGATAAAGCGGCGCGGTTTATCTCCCTGGTTGACTCGGGCAACGTGTTCTGGAACTGTTCCACCCGGTTCAGCGACGGATTCCGCTACGGTCTGGGGGCGGAAGTGGGGATAAGCACAAGCAAGATCCACGCGCGCGGGCCGGTCGGCCTGGACGGCCTGGTCATTTACAAATATATTTTGATCGGGAACGGTCAGACCGTGGCGGAATACGCCAGCAGGGTAAAGACCTTCAAGCACAGGAAAATGGAAAAGCCTTTTAGCTTGTAACAGAATCAAGCGGGCCGGAGATTTATCACCGGCCCGCTTTCTCACTGCATGGGAGCCTGGAAACTCTGCGACTGTTGCTGGACCACCTCCTGTTTACCCTTTTCCACCTGCTTCTGTTCGTTCGGGTTTAACATATATATAAGCTGTTGCAGCTCGCCCACATGCTGCCTTTCCTCGTCCGCGATGTGGTAGAGAACTTTTTTCACCCTTTCGTCTGTCGTCGCCATCGCGTGCGCCTCGTAGCCGATTATAGCTTCCAGTTCACCCGCCAGGTCAACCCGGAGTGCCTGCACCAGTTCCTCAGCTAACAGTTGCCGGGGGACATTTGCCACAAATGGGTTTCCCAGTAACGCCATATGATACACCTCTTTTTGTTTTTTTTGTATTATTAGCCAGGACATTAAGAAATATGTAGCGCCGGTGTTACCGGTTCCAGCAAGTTGCGGTTTAAAAAGAATACGCCTTTTTATTTACTGGTTTCATTTTAAAAAATTGATATGTTCTTGCAAAGTTAACATAGAAGGATTAAATATGTGTTAATATTAAAATTATAATTGATGTTTGGCCGGTAATCTTATGATTGATTTAACTTGAAGGTGGGTTGTTGTTGAAAGCTTTAGTGGTGCAGCCCGTGGATATTTGCGGGCCCGGGCTCATAAAGGACGAGCTGGAAACGGCGGGTTGGCGCCTTGATATACGGATAATGGATCAGCAGGGTTCTATTTTGCCCGGCGGTTTAACCGGCTTCAACGCCCTGATTATACTGGGCGGCCCGATGAATGTTTATGAAGAAGAAAAATATCCTTATTTAAAACAGGTTGACCGGCTTATCAAAGAAGCTGTCGATAAAGATCTGCCTGTTCTGGGCGCCTGCTTGGGCGGGCAGTTGGTAGCCAAGGCTCTTGGCGCACCCGTCACTCGCAACCCGGTGCCGGAAATCGGCTGGTATGGTATGCGCCTGACAGCGGCAGGCATCCAGTCGCCCTTTTTTATGGATTTGCCAGGTGAGTTTCCGGTATTCCACTGGCATAGCGACACCTTCGCCCTGCCCGGCGGCGCCTCCCTCCTGGCGTCCACGGTTGACTGCGCCAACCAGGCCTTTTCTTACGGTCCACGCGTCCTTGCCCTGCAGTTTCACCTGGAAATCACACCGGTAATAATTCAAGACTGGAACAGGGAGTGGGCCTGCGACATTGAAGAGTTTCACGGGCTCGGTACCGTTAAAGAAATGGAAGTTGAGACTGGTATTATTTGGGGCGGATACAGGCTTCTAGCAGCGCAGATCCTGAAAAACTGGTCGAAACAGGCATTGAGCTGATTATTCAAAACTTTGTTTTGAAGGCAAAGTTTATACAGTTTATTGTCAGTAAGGGGCGGGTGAACGCTCCTTATTTATTATACTTCAGTAAGTTCTCCTGGCATGGTTTTAGCCAGGAGAACAAAAAACCGCCCGCTATGCGGGTGGGATTCAATGCTTAAGCAAAGCAACACCCTTCTGCTTTCTGTTAAAATGATGA
>NZ_JBMGJC010000012.1:0-109399 GCF_048984525.1 Pelotomaculum propionicicum | reverse complement strand
CCTCTAATACGCTTTTTACTACTTCTAACTTGTATTCAGGAGTATATTTCGCCATTAAAAAACTGCACCACCTTTCGTTAGACATATATACTTTATCACATGTCTAACATTTGGGGTGCAGTTCAAAGCTCAGGTATATTTTTTTCTTGCTAGTAATCTACGCATTCGCCGGGCAATAAAAGCAAATGGCTTTATGATGTAATACAATGTATACAACTTATCTGGCAGAGTTACCCGTTTGATATCTTCAACTGTAGGTCCAAATAATTTTAATACATAATTAAACTTGTTTATCAGTCCCCTGCTCATGTATAAACCATATAAATTATCCATAAATACGGAGTATATCCCCGAACTCCCGGCTTTATTACAAAATTCTGATATAAGGTCCTGCAATGCCAAGGCAGCCAGCCGCCAAGCGGTTCTGTCAGTAGTTGTACCTATTTCTAAATCGGAGGGCAAGGGCGCTTTGAACACTTGGTTGACCAGTATCATTGCCTGGTGCAAAAATAGCCTTACGTTGTATTTTTCTGCCAGGTGATTTAAGCTTACCAAATCAATATTTTCTTGCTGGATAAACTTATTTATGTCAAGCAACCAACGCAGACGATGCCATTTATGGCCCGCCCCGTGCAGGACAAGGTATAATAACCATTCCTCGTCAGAAAGTACCTTTACAGGGCTCCCCGCTACCACCATTTCTTTGATACTTCCATCAGCGAATGGAAGCACATTACTATATTTACTAAGCCTCCAGTGTATTTCTAGAATTACTTCTTTCTCGTTATTCCAATATCTAAAATGGCTGCTATGTTCGCGGTTCTTTAAATATATTTGCTTCTGCCGTGGTGTTAAATCATATGAATCACATTCCGTAATTTTGCGGTAACCTTCGTTTATCAGTATTGTTATTGACTGTTCTAACTTATCGGCAGCAACTAGTATATCGATATCACCGTATGGCCGAGTTGCTATATCCCCATATAAACGCCAGGATAAAGGCGTCCCCTTTAAAACCACCGTATTGATATTGGATTTTTCAAGTAGGCTTCCGAGCCTTATGGTTTCTCCGGTTACCCGCAGCGTATTCATCGTATTGTCCTGACACATTTGCTTCAAAACGTTAAGTACATTACCAGGCACAAGATCATTGTCCGAGCAGCTGAATGTCTTATAAACTGAGGGATACACACTGTGACGATCTGCCAGACGCAAAAAATTATCCCAGTTGATGGGCTGCTGAAGTAGATATTTTGTTTTGTCTAAATCACCATCGGCACTTGCCAATACTAACAGCAATTCAGGGGGGAATTTACCAATAAGCTTTTTTAGCATTTATAAAATTCCTTATACCATGTCACAAAATTGCCAATACCCTCACCAATAAGTGTTTTGGGTATAAACCCAACATCATTCATCAAATCAGTCACGTCAGCATAGGTCTGATAGATATCACCCGGCTGGATGGGATAAAACTCTTTCACTGCTATTTTACACAATGCTTTTTCAATAACGGTAATGAAATCGATCAGTTTTTCCGGCTTGTTGTTGCCAATGTTATATATTTTATATGGTACATCTGTCATAGAAAGAACAGGAGAGTTTTCGATTAAAGCAAGAACTGCTCCCACCACATCATCGATATAAGTAAAATCTCTGTACATGTCACTGTTATTAAAAACCCAGATCGGTTTATTCTCCATGATCGCTTTCGTAAATAAAAAATAAGCCATGTCAGGCCTTCCATACGGTCCATATACAGTAAAAAACCTTAATCCTGTCACGGGTATTCTATACAGGTGACTGTATGTATAAGCCATAAGTTCATTGGATTTTTTTATGGCCGCGTAAAGGCTGACCGGGTGATCCACTTTGTCTTCAGTAGAAAAAGGAATTTTTTTATTAGTACCGTAAACCGAGCTGGAAGACGCATACAGCAGGTGCTTTACATTATGTTTTCTGCAGCTTTCAAGGATATTGAAAAAACCTACAATGTTGGACTGTACGTATACATCCGGATTCTCAATACTATATCGTACACCAGCCTGCGCCGCCAAGTTGATAACAACATCAATGTTGTTATCATTGAACAAGGTTGCGAGTGAATCTTTTTCATCTATATCTATTTCATAAAAGGTAAATTTATCGTATTTTTTGAGAACATCATGCCTGGCATATTTCAACCGTACATCATAATAATCATTCATATTATCCAGTCCGATAACGGTACAGCCCATCTCCAAAAGCCTTTTTGACAGGTGCATGCCGATAAACCCAGCTGCACCTGTTATAAATACAACTTCTTATTATCAACTGGTTTTAGCCGCATTATTATACACCCACGCCATAATATTTAAAACCTTTTTCGACCATGATCTTTTTATCATATATGTTTCTCAAATCAAAAAAATATTTACCGGCGCCGATTTGCTTAAACTTATCAAAATTGAGATTTCTAAATTCGTTCCATTCCGTCAGAATAACTGTGGCATCAGTATTTTCCAAGGCTTCATAGGCATCAGCACACCAAGTGAGGCAGTCCTTGATACTAGAAAAACGCAAGCTGCCCTCTTTCTTTCCCGCGGGATCATAGACTTTTAGTTTTGCGCCGAGCCTTACAAGTTCCGGTAGGATAACCAGCGATGGCGCATCTCTAATATCATCTGTATTAGGTTTGAAGGTCACGCCAAGGATGGCAAAATTCTTGTTAGCAAGATCATCACCCATAGCGCCTACAATTTTTTGGACCATCTTCATTTTTTGTCGCTCATTTGCAACTACTGTTGTTTCAACAAGAGACATTGCCTCGCCATAATCCCGGGCAATTCTTACCAGGGCCCTGGTGTCTTTGGGAAAGCAGCTACCTCCGTAACCAGGGCCCGCATGCAGGAACTTCGGCGCAATACGCCCGTCCCTCCCCATCGCCTTGGCTACTTTCTGCACATCCGCGCCGACCTTTTCGCAAACGTTGGCTACTTCGTTGATAAACGTGATCTTCATGGCAAGAAACGCGTTTGAAGCATACTTGATCATCTCCGCGGTTTCAAGGTTGGTTTCAACAAAAGGGGTCTCATTGATATAAAGTACTCTGTAAACATCTTTCATTATGTTAATCGCTTGGTCACTTTCAGCGCCAATGATAACACGATCTGGATGCATGAAGTCCTGAATAGCTGAACCTTCGCGCAGGAATTCAGGATTAGACACTACATCAAAAGTTAAGTCAACTCTGCGTTCAGCAAGGATAGACTGCACCGCTTCTTTGACCTTTTGACCCGTGCCCACTGGCACAGTGGACTTGTTTACAATAACCTTATAGCTATTCATATAGGCGGCAATATCCTTTGCCACAGCAATGACATGTTGCAAATCCGCTCCGCCGTCCTCCGCCGGGGGAGTGCCTACGGCAATAAAGATAACATCGTTGTTTTCAACTGAAGAGCGAATATCAGTTGTAAAATCAAGCCGTTTATAATAGCTGTTATTCTTGACTATCCTCTCAAGCCCCGGCTCATATATGGGAATTATTCCTTCTTTAAGCCCTTTGATCTTATTCTCATCAACATCAACACACGTTACCGTATGGCCGAAATCTGATAAGACCGCGCCGGACACAAGGCCAACATAGCCAGTACCAATTACTGCTATTTGAGACATAATACGCCTCCATCAATGATCATATTTATTGAATGCCCTTCATAACATGCTCTGCCAAAATTCCAGCGATAATAAAGTCGAAGGCTGTATCTATATCAATAGAAGTTTCTCTGCTCATTACATAAGCATAGCACTTGCTTTCATATATATCTTTTACTTTAATAAAATAATCTGTCTTAACTATATATATTGCGCCGTTAATTCTGAAATAGGGTTCAAGTTTCTGTCTTGGCTGATTTGCATGCTCACTCTTGAAAAATCCAACGAGTGACTGGTCTTCTGGTAAAGTACCGCACCATAAAGGAGAATGCTCCGCTTCAGTTACTCCAACTATGGCATTAGCATCTCTTTCTTGGAATAAATTATATGCCTTAACTATATCCTCTACCTTCCTAAGCGGAGATGTCGGCTGAAGAAGCGTAAAGCTGTCAAAGAATTGCCCATGTTCCTCATATCGCTCCAGAGCTTCCTTAACAACATCCCATGATGAAGCAGTATCTGATGACAAATCTTCGCTACGCAAGGATGGTACACTGGCGCCATACTCTCGTGCAATTTCAGCGTATTTTTCTGAATCGGTAGAAACAAATACCTCATCGAACATTCTAGACTCTATTGCAGCTTCTATCGTATAGGCCATGAGAGGCTTTCCGTTGAGTAACATTATGTTCTTATCTTTTAGCCCCTTTGAGCCGCTTCTCGCCGGAATAATCGCAATGTTTCTCAAACCTCTCACCTCACGATGTCATAGAACTTTTTCATTAAGTTTATCTTGTCTTCCATCAAGAATTCTTTTATGGTTTCGACAATTTTTACCGATGTTTTACCGTCTCCATATGGATTGACGGTTTTCCTCGCTTTTTCCCTGAATCTATCTGTTGAAGCCAAGAACATTACTTCTTCGATTTCAACACGTACAGGATGGCAATTGATAACGCTATCCGCTTGCAACCTTCCTTACTGGATCAACGATATTTATGTGATGAGGTGGTGAAATAAAGTAATTATGCAAAAGTCTCATTTAGATGTTTTGACATTTGCCCTTTGCAATTCGAAAGCTTCTGCAGCCATTGAACCACTCTGGGATCCCCTTAAATATGCTAAACTTCTTATAGCCTTATCACTTCTCGGGAATGGAAAGTCAGACATTTCACTTTCATAAATATTCATTATTTGAATCTTTCGTTCCAGATAATTAGATATATCTATAAATACATTGGGTTCAAACTTCTTATTACATGTATTAATATTGAAGTCGGTTTCGGATAATGTTTCATAAGCTAAAACTGTCTCTATATACGGATAGCGGAACCATTTTGTACAGCTTAAGCATGCCTCAGCAATAATTTTATGGTCAGTATGAACATCATTATAAAATGGCAGAAATAATATGTTTGGTTTTATTTCATTAAATTCCTTGGAAATCATTTGAATTAATGAACCATATGCTACTTCGCCGACTTTAGTTGACGGAATTTCAAGATTAATGACACTCTCAAATCCATATGTGTCAGAAACTAGTTTTATTTCTTTTTGCCGTTTTTTAATTCGTTCTTTAGTAAAACCATTTTCTTGAGATATACTTGTTGTAATTAGCCAGAATATTTTGTAACTTTGCTCTTTCAACAATAATATCGTACCACCACAGCCTAAAGTTTCATCATCGGGATGAGGTGCTACAACAATAACATTCTTATTACTCATAGATAATCCCCAACTTTTAGATCAGTTTCGTCGCAATCGATAATTTTTATTAGATCTTTTCCGCTTCGAACTAAAAATGATGTAGGTGAGTACACTTGTAATACCTTCCCAAATTCAATATTAGAATATTCTTCTTTCACATCTTTTACAACTTCACAGCGCCATACTTTGTATTCTTTTCCCTCAAAAACGAGATGCGCGCCTACGTATGGTTTTGTTAATCCCCTGACCAAATTGTATATATTTAACGCTGACATTCTAAAGTCAATTTTGCCATCTTCTTTAGTTCTTTTCCTCCAAGTATTTGTATTTAGTTGATTTTGCTTTATAAAATTAACTTTATTATTTTCAAATTGCTCAGTAAATTCAATCACTTGATGCCCTGCAACTAATAAAATTTTATTATACAAATCATTCGCATCATCATGTAGATCTACTTTAATTGAATATTGCGAAACAATTTCTCCATTATCAACTGCTTCATCAATCATGAAAAATGTAGAAGCAGTATCAGTTAAGCCCAATACCAAAGTCCAAATAACTGGATGCCGGCCTTTATTATTAGGTAGTTTCGTAGGATGGAAGCCAACGACACCTAATTTTGGTATATTTATAACTTGTTTTTTCAATAGCTGTGACCATCCAAAACAATAGATAATATCAGGGTTCTTATCTTTAATAAATTTTATGGTTTTATCATCATTAATATCATTAGTATATTCAATCTCTATATTGTATTTTTCACACAAAGGAATCAAGTCCTCATAATCAGCATTAAAATTACTCTCTTTTTTTGTTACCACTCCACAAATATTTTTATTATTAATCAAAAGTTTTTCCAATAACACATACGAGCTCTTTACACAGCCAATAAACAGAATGTTCAATGATTTACCTCCACATCGTAAAATTTTTTCTTGATTTCAAGTTTGCTTGATAGTACCCATTCTCTTATTTCAGCAACTATTCTATTTGAAGTATCAGGTCTTTCATAAGGATTCACAACATTCTTTAGTTGTTTTCGGAAATCATCTGACATTGCCACATCCATAGCCTTTTTAATTTGTTCAGAATCTGGTTTACAGTTAATAATACTTTTAGCTTGTATCCGTCCTTTTTGTCTGTCTCCAATATTTATTGTTGGCTTTTTAAAAGAAGGTACTTCAATAATACCACTTGAAGAGTTTCCAATTGCGAAGGCGCAGTATTTAATTGCGCTTAAATACCTATTAACGCCGAGCGATGTGACCGCTATACAATTCGAATTAGATGAGACATATTGCTCAATACAATAATTAATTATTCTACCATCTGTATCTGAATTTGCTTTTGTAAAAATATAATTTAATTCTTTATGGGAATCAATCGCTTCTAACAACTGTATCATTTGCTCTCGAGAACTTTCCTTTTCTAGGGTTACAGGATGAAATGTTACAACTGCATAGGGTTTATTTATTTCAAAATCTATCGATTTTGCTAATTCTAATTTTTCCAGCAGTCTTAATTTTTTGGTATTTTCTACTCCTATTGCCCCTACATCAAAAACTCTAGAAGGATCTTCTCCAAGTTGGATAACCCGTTTACGATATTTTTCTGTGCTAGTAAAATGCAAGTAACTCATTTTGGTGATAGAGTGCCTTATACATTCATCTATTAATCCTTCAGAACTTTCGCCGCCATAGAGATGGGCAATTGGAATTCTCTGATTCATTGCTACAATACAAACAGCTAATGTCTCGTAACGGTCGCCAAGCACAATTAACATGTCTGGTTTTATTCTATCAAAATAATCAGCAAAGCTTATCATTGCCAACCCCATTGATTTAGAAATTGCTGAAGGTGTATCTGCACTTAAGAGAATCTCAATTTTCTCATCTATTGCAATATCATCAAGTTCGATTTCTTTGTAAGTTAATCCGAATTCCGATGACAGATGCGCACCTGTCACAACTACTCGCACATCAAATTCCGGAACT
The DNA here is from genome assembly GCF_048984525.1 of Pelotomaculum propionicicum. Lineage (GTDB taxonomy): Bacteria > Bacillota > Desulfotomaculia > Desulfotomaculales > Pelotomaculaceae > Syntrophopropionicum > Syntrophopropionicum propionicicum_A. Next base: position 102,062 of record NZ_JBMGJC010000012.1, on the reverse strand, counting down.
TCAATCAATTTTTGTATAATTGGCTTTAATAGACCGTATTCAGCTCTGGTTGCTGTTAATATGCTTATTTTATTTTTCATATTTCTATCAACTCGTCTTCTTCAAATTCTCTAATGGCCCTCTGTCCTAGCACTTCAAACCACAGCATTGGGCTGATGCCGGTACCCGGTCGTTTAACAGTGAGGTTATCTTCTGAAAGGACCTCTCCTTCTTTTATACTGCGGCTGGCTATAATGCTCTTTCTGGCGACAGCCATATTCTTCAACTCGCATTCAGCAGGCTTTTTTTCGCCGGTTCCCATCGCTAACTCAACATTTCTGATTGCATTCACCATACTCGCAAGCTCATCAGGTTCCAAACTCGCCTTATGGTCGGGGCCTTCCAAATTTTTGTCCAATGTGAAGTGCTTCTCTATTACTGTAGCGCCCAGGGCAACGGCAGCCATTGGTATTTCTATTCCTTTCGTGTGGTCGGAATATCCCACTGGCAAATGCAAAGTGTCTCGCATTGTCTTGATCGCATTTAGATTTACATCTGTGTACGGAGCAGGGTACTCAGTTGTGCAGTGAAGCAGGGTAATAGCTCCACTGTCATATCTATTTAAAGCATCTACTGCTGTTTGTATCTCATCCAGGGTACTCATGCCCGTAGACATGATAATTGGTTGATGGGTTTTTGCTATTTTAATGAGATAAGGAAGATTGGTTATTTCCCCGGAGGGAACTTTCCACATCCCCATACCGAGATTATTCAAAAAATCTATACTATTAAAATCAAATGCCGTGGAGAGGAATCGGATTCTGCTCGCTTTGCAATATTCATTCAACTCAATGAAGTCATTAAAGGACAACTCCAGCTTTTTCAGCATGGATAACTGGCTTTCATCTGCCCCAGTCTGCTTCTTCTGATAGTCCGCTTTATCGGCTCCTTTTGAAACAATATATTTCGACACAAATGTCTGAAACTTAATGCAGTCTGCTCCAGCTTCCTTAGCTTTGTCCACCATCTTTTTAGCTAAATCCAACTTACCGTTGTGGTTTACTCCGGCCTCAGCAATAATAAAAACACTCATGATTTTTTTACTTCCTTGCATGGGTTGCCAAAGGCGATTATATTATCGCCAATATCGTGCAACACTACGCTCCCCATGCCGATGATAGAGTCAAAACCTATTCTTAATTGCTGTTTAATAACGCTGTTTGCTCCAATATGAGTATTGTACCCTATATGCAGCTCTCCGCACAGAACAGCACCAGACGCGATATGGACAAAGTCCTCAATGGTACAATCGTGCTCTATTGTAGCTGAAGTATTGATAATTACACCTTTACCTATGGTAGAACCCGCATTAATAACTGCATTCTTCCCGATGAATACGCCATTCTCTAAGCTGGCATGCTGACTAACAACGGCGGTTGCATCTATAATATTGGGTATTTTAAATCCGATACGCTCAATCTCCGAAAACAGCTTTACACGAAGTGACGGATTGCCTATGCTGCCAACAGTTACGAACGCATAATTAAATTCCTGTTGGTACAGCTTCGACAAATCATCATCGCAACCAATGACGGGAACATCGAGGATAGACTTACCCACATTTTCCTTTTTATCAATTATTCCCATTTCAACATACTGTCCACTTGGCAGGAGGCTGTCTAATACAGATTTACAGTGTCCCCCCCCACCCAACAGAAGCAATTTCTTATTCATCACCGCACAACCTTTTCCTCATTTCTTCCATCTCGTCATACTGCCCCATATCCAACCAAGCATGTTCGCTGATAGGATAAATGCCTACCTTTTCCCCGGCTTGTTTATATCTCTCTATAATGTCAGGGAAGCTTATAAGTTTCTCATATTCCAGTTCTTCAATAACCCGTGGCTCCACAATATAATAGCCCGTATTTGTGAAGAAGGCCATCTCCGGCTTTTCTCTCATGGATTCAATTTCACCGTTTCCTCCTATTTCCACCACCCCGTAGGGTATTGTGAAATTCTTCAAAGTACATACCATAGTAATCAAATTGTTTGTTTCCTTGTGATACCGATATATCTTTTCATAGTCTTCCTCGACAATAATGTCACAGTTGGAGAGTATGAAAGTAGAGTCGATTTTCCCTTTCAGTAAACTTATCCCGCCACCGGTCCCCAGGGGCTTGTCCTCATCAATATAAATTATTTCGTAGTCCTTCACTATCTCGTTGAAATAGGCCTTAATCATATTCTTCTTGTGGTTCACTATTAAGTAGAAACGCTTGCAGCCATAGCTGCAGAACCTATTGATGATATGCTCCGCTATAGGCAAATCACCCACTGGGATCAATGGCTTGGGAAGTATCTTCGTATACGGATATAACCTTGTTCCTAGCCCTCCGGCCATAATAACGACAGGGATATTAAGCTCCTTCTTAGGTTCTATATCCCTATCGTCCCAAAGGGTAACTGCAACTATCTTATTATTCTCATCTAATATGGGCAAGGCTTCAACTGAATACTGTTTCATGTATTCCTTCGCCCTCGCCTTGTCTTTTTCGTATACAAACTTGGGATTGTAGTTTGCTATGTCCCTAACTGTGGCATTGAGGTTGCCCTTTGCCAGTATCCAGCGTCTGATATCTCCGTCCGTAAGAGCTGCGGTGAGTACGCCATCCCGCTCTATAAATAAAACCTTTTTCGCAGCTTTATCTAGCATTTCCATAGCCTGTATCATAGTACTGTCTTCATCAATTAATATGTCACTTATACTCATAACAGCCACCTGCATTTATGATTTTACCTTGATAAAGTCTACCTAAAATATTTAAACTGCATTTTTCAAACACTCTATGACATACAGCGCATCCTTTTTTGTAAGGTTGGTGCTGCATGGTATGTTAACAACTCTTTCCCAGAAATATTTTGCCTTTTCAATCTTATATACCTGGCTCCCGATATAGGGCTCCTGATCATTTATTAAACCCCAAATCGGTCTCGACTGTATGCCCTTTAATGCCAGGTATCGTATAATCTCATCTCTGCTTAATGGATAATTCTCATCGCAATGGAGAGCGTAGAACCAGTGATTACTTCTTATATCCGCTCTAAAATCGAGGATAGTCAAGCCTTTTATTTCTTGTATCTTATTTCTATATAGGTTATAGTTTTCTTCCTTTGTTTTAATGAAACCCTCAAGCTGCTCCAACTGCGCCAAACCCAAAGCCGCCTGTAGGTTGGTCATGCGATAGTTGTAGCCTATTTCATCATGTGTATAGTAGAGCTCATCGCTCTTGGCCTGCGTTGTGAGATGCTTGGCTTTCTTTAGCAACTCCTTGTCCTCGGACACTATCATCCCGCCACCGCCGGTGGTTATTATTTTATTGCCGTTAAAGGAGAAAACACCAATTGTCCCGATAGTGCCGGCAAACTTGCCATTGTACTTACCCTTGGTATAGTAAGTGCCGATAGCTTCCGTTGCGTCCTCTACTACTATGAGATTGTACTGCTTTGCTATCTGCATTATCCGCTCCATGTCGGCCATATTGCCAAAGACATGGACCACCAGCACAACCTTGATGTGTTTATTAGTCTTATGGCTAATGAGCTTCCCATCAATTAAGATGCACTCTTCCCGGCAGAACTCATCAAGCTTATCTGCATCCATTGTGAGCGAATCATCGCAGTCCATAAATATCGGCTCAGCGCCAATATATCTGACCGGATTAACTGCAGCGATGAACGTTAGCGTCGGAACAATAACCTCATCATCCCTTGTCACTCCGCAGAGCAGAAGTGCTATATGCAACCCAGATGTTCCATTCTGACAGGATACAGCACCCTTCGCTTTCACATATTCAGCAACGTTCTTTTCAAAATCATTTACATACGGCCCACCGGTAGACACCCACTCAGTTTCCACTGCTTTAGTTACATATTTCAGCTCATTACCTTTCAAGTTGGGAACAGATAATGGTATGAATTTACTCATTTTAATATCCTCCGCTATAGGTTATAAATATCAACCTTGTAATTAGCCAGATTATGTCTTAGGAAGTCGATAGTCTCAGCCAGCCCACTCTCAAAAGTGTATTGTGGTGACCAATTCGTCAGGTATTTTATCTTTTCATTTGAACCAAGAAGCCTGTTGACCTCACTCTTCTCCGGTCTTAGCCTCTGCTCATCACAGACAATCTTTGCATTCGGGTTGATTTGCCTGATCAGTTCCTCTGCAAGCTGCCCGATGGAAATCTCCTGCTGAGTTGCTATATTTATTTCCTCGCCGATGGTCTTTTCCGACTTGGCTATTTCAATAAAGCCATTAACGGTATCCTTCACGTAGTTGAAGTCCCTGGTAGGGCTCAACGCACCAAGATGTATCTCTTCTTTCCCCGCCAGCAGTTGAGTAATGATTGTAGGAATAACTGCCCTAGCGGATTGGCGAGGGCCGTAAGTATTAAATGGTCTTACTATTGTGATCGGCATACTGAAGCTCCTATAGAAAGACTCTGCCAGTCTGTCCGCACCTATTTTGGTGGCTGAGTATGGCGATTGCCCCTGGTAGGGATGCTTCTCATCAATCGGCACATACTGAGCCGTGCCGTACACTTCTGAAGTAGAGGTGATAAGCACACGGCTTGTCCCTAAGTCTCTCGCGGCCTGCAACACATTCAGAGTCCCCTTGATGTTGGTATCAACATACGTATCAGGCGAATGGTAGCTAAAAGGAATGGCGATAAGGGCAGCCAAGTGGAACACTTCATCCACGTCCTTCATCGCCTCTCTGACGCCATAGGGGTCTCTAATGTCGCCTTGGAAGATTTCAATTTCATCTAGTATTACTTGGGGGAAAGTATCCACCCATCCCCATTTATTAAATGAGTTGTAATATACTAAGGCTTTTACTTTAAAGCCTAATTTTACCAATTCTTCAGTTAGATGGCTACCAATAAAACCGTCCGAGCCAGTGACTAGGATTTTTTTCATACTTGTAGCTTCCTCCACCAATTGATTGCGTCATCTAATTGTTCTATAGATTCTGGAATGAAAATTCTTCTATCGAATTCTTTTTCCAAGTCATCCATAAGGCTATTAATTCTCTCATTATTTAATAGTTTATACAGCAGTATTACTCTTGTGTCCTTATTATCTAATAGCATATTCTTGTATGCTGATGAATAAAACGTGACGATAATCGGTTCACCTATAATCCCATAAAGACACTCAAATGGTATCACATTTAATTCTTCTGGTAATTCATGCACGTTACAGCCATCTGAGTATCTCCTCTTCTCCATATCTCTCGGATGTTTCTTAATTAGCACATTCTTTCCTGTGATTAACAACCTTTCAATAATTTTCTCTTCCATATCTTCTGTCAAGCCAATCTCTTCTAGTGGTTGAGTTAAGAACGCAAAATCAAATGATTTATATCGTTTTAATCCTTCAAAGTTATAACCCAGAATATTCTCAATAAAAAACTGACAATTCTCAAATGTGAAGTAGTTGTTTTGTTCAACAATTTTGAGATTTACCCTGTTTTTTAATTGCGTAAATCTTTCAGCATCCGAGCATACAATTTCATTAACTAGTAAGTTATAACCTTGCGGGTAATTATTTAAAAAATAATCAGATAAACCAAATAATTTTTGTATTATATACCAACAATATCCAAGCCTCTTCCTTGGTATTCGTTTTTCGTATAGTGCATTTCCTTCTTCTATAAGTATCACTTTGCCGTTCTTTCTTGTAAATAGTCTAAATTTCTCGATGAATGTGCTCTCCATTATTTCATGATCTTTAAAAACGACTAAATTCATTTGTTTTGATTCATCAATTTCCTTTCTAATTACATTTATTGTTCTTTTGATAACTAATAGTATTTTAATTAAATTATTATATTTTGAGAATATCTTGTAAGCACTTTTTTTTCTGTCAATAATGATTTCAACCAATCTAAAGTAATGTTTAATGCCCGATGGGACATCTGCAACACTTGTTCTGAATATAATTATGCATTCGCAATCTGAATAAATATATTTTATATAATTGATAGCTTTATATAAAGTTAGATAATTGAAACAAATAAAAATGATTTTCATTGAAAAATTCCTTTTGTTAAAAAAAACTTCTTAATTTGATATTGCCCTGTCTTTATAATTTTGTTTATCATTTTTCTATTAGTAAAATATAAAAAACCTAAATATATGCCAACTACACCAAACTTATAGAGTAAGTTTCCCCAACTGAACACTGTCATGTACTTCGTATAACTGAAATATAATCCTGCTCCCATAAATAATAAGCTTGGAATTACTATTTTCAACATTTCAGTAACTTTATAGCCGATATCTTTATACCTTTTACTCATCACAATCACAATCGTCGTTACAATAATTTTTGCGTTCAAAAACGCCACAGCAGCACCATACATCCCGTAAACCGGTACTATAATATATGCCAGTATGATATCAGCAAGACTGCCGATAATTGTTGCGATGAATATTTTCCTAGCCGCTTCTTTGTAGTAAAAAAGTACATTGACATAAAAGTAATATATTGACTTAACAGAAAAAGCCATTACCAGAATTGGTACAGCTGTCCAAGCCATTACATATCTTTCGTCAGTCATGAGAATAATAACTTCCTGCGAAAAGAGCCCAATCACTATGTAAAATATTGAGTAAAGTATTATCAGTAACCGTGATAAATCAACAATTTCTTTCCCTGTATTATCATCTCCATGCGTCATCACATCATAAAACCAGGGGGAAAAAGCTTGATTCGCGGATGCTTGTACAGTATCTATAATATTGCCAAACTGCGATGCTACGCTATATAAACCTACCGACGACAAACTCCAGTTATTGTTAATAAAAACACGTGAAGCAAAAGTAGCGATACTGGTTGAAAGACTATGAGGCATAAGAGGTATTGAGTATCTAAGTGCTTTATGCAATAGTGATTTATTGATGCAAAATGTTATCAAGTCATTAGACTTTAGGTCAAATATCATATATATAAAATAGCAGATAAGCATACTTAATGTTGCAAGTAAAACTCCAACTGCACCTAATTTAAACACACCAATAAAAAGCAGGGTACATCCGACTTGGAAGCCAAAAACTGTTAAATTTCTAATAGTTAATTTTTTGCCTAACTGCATACCCTGCATGATACACTGGTGTACATTATATAAGCAATCAAAAGTTAAAATAATCAATGCGATAACAATAATTGGATAGAATGCAATCCCCTTAAAGAACCAACTTATTAATAATTTTTGCAGGATAAACCCCAGTCCTGTAAAAATAGAACCTGATAAAAATACAAATATCACAATAGTTCCATAGAATTCCTTGAGTTTCTCCCTGTCTTCTTTATAATCTGTATAGAAACGGACAACTGCCGAATAAAGTGAAAACCCAACAACAAACATTACAACACTATTAAAACCATTGACCATATTTGTTATGCCATAATCCTCTGGAGTAAGAAACATTGTATAAACAGGCAACAATAAAAAACCAAACGCTTTTATCAGTAAAGAACTTAAAGTATATAACCCCGAATTAAATAGTACTTTTACTTTTCCACTCATTACAAAGATGTTCTCCTTGGACCTTTCAAGTTCCATTTCTGTATGCGCTTAATATATAATACCAACCGTAGCTCTATTGTTCAGCTTTTGCTAATTATCCCATCTCTTTAATGCTGCTTACAGTAATATTTGCATCTGATTTTATCATTGTACCCGAAGGGTAGTGGCCCTTTAGAATAGTACCTGATCCAACGATACAATCATCACCCAACTCTGTTCCTCGTAAAATAATCACATTGGCACCTATCCAACATCTATCACCGATCACGATTTTTCCAGTTACATATTCATCTGAATAAATTATTTTTGAATCAAATCTATGATCGTGGTCATAAATACAAACGTTAGGCCCAAATAAACATTTTTCTCCAATGTGTATATATTTTCTTGCAACTACCGTACAATGTCTATTAAAAAAGGTACGCCTCCCTATATCAAGTATTCCTTCCTCCGCTGCAGATAAATGTACATAAGGATATGTTGTAACCTTTTCACCAATATTTAGGCTACCTTTTTCAACATTAATACTTGTAGTAATAGAAAACATTTGAATAAGCGCAACATTTATTTTGCTCCCATAAATTATACGTAAAATGACAATACGTATAAAATTACATGCAACTTTAATTATAGCTTTAAACTTATTCATTCTTTACACCTTTATTATGATCTATTACGCAACTCCATATGATGTTTATTAATCCTAATTCGAAATATTTCTATATATAACAAAATATTAAATAGATCTTTGGATTTAAGCTCTAAGCATACAGTATTAGATATCATAAATTTGAGGTTAATATAATAGTGCAATACAGGTAGTGTTGATCCTAGTTGAAGACTGAAATTTTATATAGTTGAGATAGACGGTCTTCGTATTTAATTATTTACCTATGATAATATTTTTCCAGCGTCACAGTTACAGCCTCTTTTATAATTCTTAAGCCTTCAACTAATGTTTCTTGCTCAATAGTAAGGGGAGGCAATATCTTGAGAACACAATTATCACTACCGGCTCTTTCAATTATCAGATGGTTTTTAACACAGTTTTGCATCGCAACGTTAGATAATGAGGAGTCAATTTTAGAAAAATCTATCCCCCATATCATTCCTATTCCTCTAACTGATAAACGGCTGTCAATCGGCAAAATAGCATTAATAAGAAAATCAGAAATAACTTTCTCTCTTTCCTTTACCATTTGAGGCAGATTGCTTTTCTTGTAATATTCCAATCCGGCAACTGCACCAACAAAAGCTAACTGATTACCTCTGAATGTACCATTATGTTCAGCAGGGCTAAATATATCTAATTCCGGCTTTATTAATAAAATCGACATTGGCAAACCAAAACCGCTAATTGATTTTGACAAAACAACTATATCAGGATCAATATTAGCTCTCTCGAATGAAAAGAAATTACCAGTACGACACACACCAACTTGAATATCATCGCAAACAAGGAGTATATCATGTTTTGTGCACAGGTCACGTAGTTTTTGAAGCCATTCGATATCAGCTACGTTAACACCGCCTTCAGCTTGTACTGATTCAAAGAATATAGCGGCAGGCTTATCTATACCGGAATGATCATCTGTAAGCATCCACTCTAAGTAGTCAAGAGATTTTTGGTGGTCTTCAAACTGATTACAATATGGAGCGAAAATTGTATTGTTTAAAGGAACCCCTCCACCTGCTCTACTGAAACTATCGCTCGTTATAGCAAGACTCCCTAAACTCATACCATGAAAAGCGCCAGAAAATGCTATAACATTACTTCTCTTTTTGTTTTTTCTTACAAGCTTTAATGCGGCCTCAACAGCATTAGTTCCCGTAGGTCCGCAAAACATAATTTTGTAATCTAATCCCTTAGGCGACAATATATTATTGATAAATGTTATCAAAAATTTTTCTTTTTCCACTGTGTACATATCGAGAGCGTGAATGATATTATCCATTTCCAGATATTCCAGTATTTTGCTCTTTATGTATGGATTATTGTGTCCAAAATTCATCGCTCCGGCGCCAGCAAAAAAATCAATATACCGCACGCCATTACTTGAAATTATTACTGCATTTTGTGCTCTCTCAAATTTTACTGGAAATACTCTACAGTATGACCGCACATTGGACTCATTTTTTTCAAAGTAATCAAACATCATTTACTCCTCCTAGATCAATCCAACTTCCTAGCAGATAATCATCCTCTTCATTGCCAAAAAGATCAAAACCAGAGGAATCATAAAATGTTATTTCACCAAAATACAGTTTATCCTGCACCACAAACCAATCGATTCTAACATGGCGCATATTTGACGCTAGCTGCTCAGATAATTGAATCATTTTTTTAAGCTGGGGTGGCTTGTCACACACAAATTTAGACGTTGGGCTGCCTTGTGATATTGTAGTTTTATTCCATTCTGAATCATAGAAGTCTTGCGTATGGTTACCGTATCTATCGATGTGTACCTCAATAAGTTTTGCTTTTCCATTAAAGCATAGAACCTTGTAATCATCTGGTGTTTTATCTGTATCTGAAATAAATGTTTCACAAACAATCCTCGACTTCAAGTTCTTATATGGCCATTCCCTCCCAAACCAATACCAACTCATTTTCATCCATCTGTTGAGATTAACTGTTGATTCTTCAATGTTTAACCTGCTCTTATCGTAACAAATGATGTTGCAGCCCGAGCCATGCGTACATTTAAGAACAAATCTATCTGGCAGAGTATCCCATGGGATATCTATTGTTTTGTCGTAAACGTCAATTAATGGTATCAAATATTTCTCGCCAATAGTGTTTTTTATGTAAGACCTTACTTCGAATTTATCAACATATGTGCAATATTCCGGATTTCTATCATAAAGTTTGAGCCATTGCAGTTTCTCATTAAAAGTAAGAGGTTTATCTAAGTTCAGCTTTTTACCAGTTTCACATCGATAAATTAATTTTAAATAATTTGTATCACTCAACCAACAAAAAAAATTTTTGTTGCCTAAATATCTTACTATTTTCTGTGGTTTTTTGATCAGTTTCAAAACAGAATTTAAATCCATTTACTATCACCTCTGTGTACAGAATCTCCCGAAAGACAGAAGGTTTTATTTGCGATGTTTGTTTATGTTATTATAAGCAATAATCATCCCAAACGCTATGCTTGATGTCATTTCATAGAAATGAATTATTCCTATACCTAAAAACAACAACACACCAAATATCCCCAACATAATTCTTGCTTGCTTAAGGGAAAAATCATCCCAATTACTTATAACCATCTTTCCATATTTAAAAATTATTAATATATATGCTGATAAATACAAGATACATCCAACGATTCCTGTGCAAGCCAGAGTTTCTGCATATGTAGAATGAGAATATCCTTGATAAATTGACATGGCCCTAAAATTATTTAAACCTATTCCTACTAAAGGACTTTGTTTAAAAAATTGGAACGCCTCAATATACATGTTTTGTCTAGTCTCATCTCCAAATTCAAATAAGTTAGTTAATCTCAAGATTAATACAGAGTCATTAAAATTAGGAACTAGTATAAAATACGCAAAGCCAATTATTAATAGTAGTGAAATTATCCCTTTCACCTTTTCAGTTAATCGCAAAGCTCTGATATCTTTGAATACAATAAATGTAAGCCAATATATAATTAATAATACAATACTAATAAAAGCTTTTCGTGATCCAGTTAGAATACATACATAAACCAGCAATAATATAGCACTAAAAGCAATTATCGAATATCCTAGTTTCTTTAAGTTAAGTTTATATAAAATACTTCCTACCCCTAAAACCATCGTGATGCCAAGTTCGTTTGGATTATTATTTATTCCCATAGTAATTCTGCCTTGACCATAATCTAAACCCCAAAAAACAGTTGTAACCGCACAAAGCAATGTAAATATAATGAATACATTAATGAAGAAATCTATCTTTCTGTCTTGATTTGATATATATACAATTCCAAATATTAGGATTGTAAATTGAACAAACGTTGCTACAGAATTGATAAGATAAACTTTATTTACCGCAACCATTAGTCCAAAAAGAAAAGAAGTAAATGCAAATACAATCCACAGTTTTAATTCCCCTGTTAACGATTTAAAAATATTTATCCTCGATTGTATTGCATGTAACAGAATAAAGTAAATCATACCTGAACCTAGAAACAGCATCATATTGGGAATTTGATAAAAAACGATTTGAAACCACCCATAATATATTACTAATAATATATAAAATAATTTACTGTTTCTAATCCACATAATGTGCCTACTTCACTTTTGTATTTTCGATTCCATAAAACGTATTATATTTTGAGTCCTCTGTTTAATACTTAAGTTTGAAGCACTATGAAGAGCGGCATTAGACATTTTAGCACGAACAATTGGATTGTTTTTTAAAAATTGAATTGCATCTGTAATTGCATCAATACTATTCACATCTACCCGTATTGAATTATCCGAATTAAGTATATCATCATTAAATGATTGATTAGAAGAAATAATAGGCAATCCACAAGCCATTGCCTCGATTATTGCATTGCAACACCCTTCAGCCAAAGTCGGTAATACAAACACATCAGCTGCATTGAGGTATTTGTAAATTTGCTCATGTTTGAGGCGTCCTTTAAATAATATATTTGAGCATGTTGGTTGTAAGGGCCCTTGGCCGATAAAAATCGAATAAACATCTTTAAAGCTTTTTAATGCGCTGGATAAAACTCCTATACCTTTTCTTTCAATGAAGTGACCTACAAAAGCTACAATAAACGACTCCTTCGGAAAGCCAAATTCTCTACGAGCATTCTGTTTATCGATCAGGAAAAATCGATTATTGTTAACTGCATTCGGAAACACGCCAATTTTATTCTCTTCGCTTTTTTCGATTATCCCATTTTTGAGAAGTTCAGTTTTATTAGCTCTGGAAACAGCTATTATTCCATTTACCTTATCCATAGCTCTCAAAACATAGTCACGGTCGACATTTTTAATGACATCAATTGAGCTTTCACCATAAGCTATATAAGATGGTTTGTGAAATTTTATACCTAATTCAGATGCAGCTAAACCTGTGGGGTATATAAAGTGCCCATAAAAAGCATCAGCATCAAATCGAATTCTCTTATATTCTTGTAATACTGCTCTCTTGAAACTGTGTAATGTCATCATTACCGTATTAACCCCTAAGATGTGCTTATCAGAAAAAGAAAAAAACCTTGGGGAAAAAATCCTAATTATATTCCCATTTCCCACAGTTTTAACCCGACTCCTTGGTGGAGCCTCAATTTTTTCGCGTATCCAATGTTTTGTTAAACTATAGGGTGAAATTACATTGCATTCTATGCCTTGCTCTGATAATTCAATGACAAGCTGATCCACAAATGCATTTCCGGGATTCAGATCTGTAGGATACTCATTTGTAACTATACATAATTTCTTAATCCTTTTCATTCAATCAGAGCCTCCAATAGCTATGTCTATACATTTATACACCTTGTAGTGTTATTTATATAATTCTGCTCGATGAAAAGGTCAAGTAGATCACTGATGTTGTACACAGGTACAATTATGCATATCTTCGGTTCCACCATATTACTCCACATCCAAAGGCATAATAATTATCTATACTTTATGCCTCTTATTAATCTTGAAACATTCTCTTTTGTATTTGCCCAAGGAGCCGCTCCCCACTGTCTGGGATGCGTAAGAAGATATATTACTGGTTCATTTCTTTCAATTGCTTGTAATGTTTCCTCTTTGAATTTGTCTGTAGCGTGATCAGCTATCCTACAGGTAACATACTGCATTTGTGCCGCATCGTATGCTTCTCGTTGAATACCAAGTCTGTTTCGTAGTTCTATATCCTCCAGTATTACTGTGTTGCTCACTCCGAGCTTCACATTAATGAAATCTCCATGGGCAGCAACTACCGTACACGGCATACCAGTCATGCTTCTAAACCGCATGATATTTCTCTCGAACAATGCTCTGATTTCCGGCAGGGCATTCGACACAGCTTCTTTTTGCCGCAACCGTTTAGCTTCAGCATAGGTGGCAAGCTCCTCATAATGGTAAGAAGCCATACCCCCCCCCGCTACGATTTGTGGGATTAGTGTCCGCATTATGGTTTTGTTTCTAAAAAAGCATGTACTTCTTGCACTGTGCTTTATTTCTGCATCGATCAACTTTTTCATAACACAAACTGCCTTTGTATCTACATCGCGCCGGATAATCATTCTCTTGGCATCGTAGACTGTGCCGGTATTAATCAACTCATCAAAGGAGGAGAACGTCTCAAATGTATAGCATGCATTCTTTGCGCTTACTAGTATCTCTTCATAATCAGCGACCTTAGATGGCAGAAAATAGTCATTATATATACGAAACCAAATTGCCCTTAATATGCTCATCTTCTTTCCTCTTAACGGTTCCCGTACATTTTCTCGTAGTAGTTCTGGTACTCGCCGGAGATGATGGTTTCCCACCACTCGCGGTTATCTAAATACCACTGGATGGTTTTCTTTATACCGTCGGCGAACTTCGTCTCCGGCAACCATCCGAGTTCATTATAAATTTTAGTCGGATTAATGGCATATCTCATATCATGTCCTTTACGGTCAGTAACATGGGTTATGAGGGAATAAGGTTTTCCAAGAGCGTCACAGATCATCTTAACGATGTCAATATTGCGCATCTCGTTATGACCTCCGATGTTATAGACTTCTCCGACTCTGCCCTTGTGGATGACCAGGTCAATTGCTTTACAATGATCTTCTACATATAGCCAATCACGGACATTGGTTCCATCCCCGTAGAGCGGCAGAGGTTTGTCGTTAAGGGCGTTTGCAATCATCAACGGAATCAGCTTTTCCGGGAAGTGATACGGTCCATAGTTGTTAGAGCAACGGCTGATTGACACAGGCAAACCGTAGGTTCTATGGTATGCAAGAACAAGAAGGTCCGCTGCTGCCTTACTGCTAGAGTAAGGACTTGATGTGTGAATCGGCGTTTCTTCTGTGAAGAACAAATCGGGACGATCAAGCGGCAGATCGCCATAAACCTCATCAGTTGAAACTTGGTGGTATCTTTGAATACCGTACTTCCGGCAAGCATCCATAATTGTGGCAGTGCCCATGATGTTGGTCTCCAGGAAAACGCCAGGGTTCTCTATGGAACGGTCAACATGGCTTTCAGCTGCATAATTTACAACAATGTCTGGGTGTTCTTCCTCGAACAGTTTGTACATAGCCTCACGGTCACAGATATCCGCCTTCACAAATCTGAACCGCGGATTATTCATAACAGAAGCGAGGGTTGACAGGTTTCCTGCGTAGGTCAACTTGTCCAAGCACACAATACGGTACATGGGATACTTCTCCAGCATATGGAATATGAAGTTAGAGCCAATAAATCCAGCTCCGCCGGTAACAATAATTGTCATACTTTCTCACCGATTAATATATGAGTGTTCCGTCTGCTACTTTTTTCAGGTGTTCACCATATGGTGATTTCCCGTAACGTGCAGCAGATTTGAGCAATTCTTCTTTGGAAATCCAACTATTTCTATAAGCAATTTCTTCTGGTGCGGAAATCTTCACACCTTGACGTTTTTCAATCATCTGAACAAACGTTGAGGCATCAATCAGGCTATCCATTGTTCCAGTGTCAAGCCATGCAAAACCACGTCCTAATATTTGCCCCTTAAGCGTCCCATCCTTGAGATACATGTCATTAAGCGTTGTTATCTCCAATTCCCCTCTTGCAGAAGGCTTAACCTTCTTTGCGAACTCAACGACACGTTTATCGTAGAAGTAAAGACCGGTTATGCAGTAGTTTGATTTCGGATTCTTCGGCTTTTCTTCTACGGACAGAATGTTCCAATCCTTATCAAACTCCATAATACCAAAACGTTCTGGAGCGTTGACATAGTAACCGAAAATAGTGGCATAGCCGTTTTCTGCATTA
This sequence comes from Pelotomaculum propionicicum, assembly GCF_048984525.1. Classification (GTDB taxonomy): domain Bacteria; phylum Bacillota; class Desulfotomaculia; order Desulfotomaculales; family Pelotomaculaceae; genus Syntrophopropionicum; species Syntrophopropionicum propionicicum_A. The sequence continues at coordinate 86,506 of NZ_JBMGJC010000012.1, read as the reverse complement.
GCTACTGCTTCACGTAAGAACTTTCCAAGTCCACCACCATAAAAAATATTGTCACCAAGAATCATTGCGCACAAATCATCGCCGATGAACTCTTCGCCAATGATGAACGCCTGTGCTAGTCCATCCGGACTGGGTTGAACCTTGTATGACAGATTTATACCGAACTGATGTCCATCTCCAAGCAAGCGCTCAAAATTAGGTAAGTCAGCGGGTGTGGAAATGATAAGAATGTCTTTTATTCCCGCCAGCATTAATGTGGAAAGCGGGTAATAAATCATCGGCTTATCATAGACAGGCAACAACTGTTTTGATGTCACCATAGTCAACGGATACAGCCGCGTCCCGGCTCCTCCGGCGAGAATAATACCTTTCATGTTAGCCTCCCACAAATTCTTTGAACTGGTTGTAATCTCTAATGTAATCTTCAACCTCATAGTAGTCAGATGCTGCAACGCAAAGGACTGAATTCCTCTGCATCCAAATCATCTCACGCCATATTGGGCGATCGATAACAACACCAATGGAAGGATCGCTTAATGTGATTTCCTCTCTTTTATTGCCATCATCTAGGATTAACTGAATCTTCCCATATGGGCAGAACAAGAGTTGTTTCAATGTCTTATGTGCATGAAATCCTCTTCTGACACCTTCTGGCACCTTCGAGATGTAATAGATCCGCTTTATAGCAAAATCCATATCATGTTTTGCTTCAAAGAAAGATAGCTCTCCGGCATCAATCGTGGGTACAGTTTTTATACTAATTATTCTGCAACCGGCCACTTCACCTCTGGTAACAGCCACATTAGTATAATCATTACCACGAAGGACTGCGTACCAAAGCAAGTCATTTTTGCCCTTATATCTATCAAGGACATTCTGGGCAATATCCACGATCTGATTAAACCCATGTTTGTTGTAGAATCTGACTGCTCTTTCATTTTTCTTGGAAACGCACCAGTACACACTATCCAGGCCAAGTTCCTCAAATGCAATGCGGATAATCTCTGCCATTCCATACCAGGAATAACTCCGGCTCATTGCTGCTTTACGTACTGTAATGGCAAATTCCGCATTACCATGTTCTCTATCAATATGCTTGAGGCTAACCGTACCCATATACTCATCTGTATCAGACACAATAGCCATGTGTAAATCATTTGAGGTGTCTGCGCTTTCGAGTATAAAAGCCTCTGCATCTTCCATTCTTTTTGATGCAAAGTCGGTATTTAAAACGCAAGTGACATCATCATCATGCATCCACTCCAGCATGAGCGGAGCGTCTTTTAATTCCAGTTTTCGCAATAACAATGCAGCACCTCTATTGTCTTACTTGAACCGATTTATAGTTTCAATAACATAGTCAACTTCGTCTTCCGGCATACCAACATAAATCGGCAGGCTTAGCTCTTGCTTAGCGAAAGACTCAGCCGTAGGAATCTTCCCTGACTTAGAGCCCAGGCTCGAATAGCAACCCGCGAGATGGCAAGGAATCGGATAGTGAATCTGTGCATGGATATTGTTTTCTTCAAGGAAATCATGCAGTCTATCACGTTCTTCACAAAGAACTGCGAACACATGGTAAACATGCTCGCTGTCGGGGCGAAGGTCTGGAAGGACCACCTTAGGGTTCTTTATTCCATCTAGGTACTTTTGAGCAATAGCTCTTCTCTCGCCGTTGCCTTCTTCTATGTGCTTAAGAGCAACACAGGTTACTGCCGCCTGAATTTCATCCATTCGACTGTTGATACCGATAATTTCATGCTTATATTTAACTTTGCTTCCGTAATTGCGGATCATTCTGACCTTATCGTCAAGTTCATTACTGTTAGTAATAACCGCACCTGCGTCTCCCATAGCGCCAACTGGCTTGGTCGGGTAAAAACTAAAACACCCTGCATCGCCAAACGTGCCTACAAGCTTTCCCTTATATTTAGCGCCATGAGCTTGTGCACAATCCTCGATAACATGAAGGTTGTGTTTATTTCCAATCTCCATAATTTGGTCCATATTGCAAGGCTGGCCATAGAGATGAACTGCCATGATAGATTTTGTCTTTTCAGTAATGGCTTTTTCAATTCCTTCTGGGTCTATACCGAAGAATTTATCTGCCTCAACGAAAACCGGTATAGCGCCTGTTTCTGAAACAGCAAGAGCTGTGGCAATGTAAGTATTCGCCTGTACAATTACCTCGTCGCCTGGACCGATTCCAAGTGCAGAAACTGCAAAACAAAGTGCATCAAGCCCGTTTCCTACACCGGCACAGTGCTTCACTCCATGATATGCAGCAAAGTCATTTTCAAACTTCGTTAGTTCATTTCCGAGAATGTACCAACCGGAACGAAGTATACGAAGAACCGCCTCTTCATATTCACTCTGATACTTTGTGTACAGCCTTCCTAATACTGTAAATTCAACTTTCATCTCTGATTCTCCAATCAGTTTCTTTCTAATACATCGTTCAGATACTGCTCTGCTACTACCTTTTCTGAATAGTTAACTGCTGTATCAATTGCGTTTTGGCCTATGCGGTTTCTTTCTTCCATTGTCATATTGCAGATGCAGTCGTATATGCTTTTAAGCATCTCAGCATCACCAGGATTACAAATAAAGCCATTTTCTCCATCAATAATGATTCCATCGAATCCACCACCTTTTGAAGCTATCGTAAGGCACCCCTGAAGCATCGCTTCTATATAAACCATTCCATAGGCCTCACCGTCACTGATGAGTGTGAATATATTTGAATCGCCCATCTTCTTTAGAACATCTTCTCTCGGAACTTTACCAGTAAATATGACCTTTCCATCTACATTCAACTGCGATAGCAGCGACTTTATATTATCTTCTTCCGGACCACCGCCGACGATTTCTAAAGTTGCCATGTCCGAATTCCTATACTTTTCAACAAAGGCGTTTATTACTGCATCAAGATGTTTTCTCTTTATAAGACTTCCAACATAGATGTATTTAATACCGTTGCTGAAATCATGTTTTTTACAAAATTTTGTACAGGCATCAACTGCATCATCCGGAGCTCCGGAATAGCATATGAAAGGTGTTCTTATCAACTTGAGCAGTTCTTGTACCTCTTTTGCTTCAACAATAGATCGTGCCCCTACGGCTCCTATTCTGTTTATTAGCTCATTTATCCTATATCTTTGAATATTTCTTTCATTGCAATCATGGTGGAATACAATTGAGGATTTAGCCTTATAGTGTTCTGCTAGGTTTACCGACAATTCCAGGCTTGGATTTGCAAAATGCCCAATGACTACTTCTGGTGTAAAGTTTATCTTCTGTAAGATCTCAATGATCTCTTTGGTTTGCTTTAGCATCATGACTTTCGAGTAGCCTTGGCCCGGGAACACCTTAAACATTGGCAGTCTATATACAGGAATGCCATAGTCACACCTAAACAATGGTTTTCTGGATTCGATCGGAGGAATAATATTAGAGGATTGTCCAGCCAGTTTATTTTTGATAGCACTGGGAACAAGGTAATATAAAAGAGGGAACTTACTCGGACAATGCATGACAACAACATAGTTTCCACTTTCAACCCACTCTTTAGCAAAATACTCTACTGTTTTAGTTGGCTTATTATCACCTACATCGTCCGGTTGTGGATATAACTGTGAAATTACAAGTATGTTCATGCTCTATTATCCCCGCTTTTGGCGATCACATAATTAATAACCTGATAGAGTTTATCTACTAAAACAGGCTGGTCATAATCATTAGCAGCTTGTCTTGCATTTGCGCCCATCCTCTCCATGGCTTCTTTGGGCAGTTGATACAGCTTTTCAACTGCATCAGCAAATGCCTCTGGAGTCTGATTTTCAGTAACAACACCGCAATCATATCGAGTAATGAGGTTATAACCAAATTTTGCATTGCAAATAATAGGTTTGCCACTAGAAAGGTAATCAAATAACTTGCTTTGACTACCTCCATATTTCATCAAGGGAACCTGTTTATATGTCAATATATTGGCTTTGGCATTTGATAAGATATGTGGAATTTTTGCTTTTTCTATTCTGCCGTAGAACTTCACATTGCTGATGCTATGTACCTCAATGTATGCTTTCAAAGCATCCAGTTCATCGCCGTTCCCATATATTTGAAATGCAACATCATTGATACCGCGCTTTTCAAGCTCTTTAGCAGCATCGCAAATCTGCTGTACATTGTTTGCCTGCCGAATTGATCCGCAATATACAATATTGAACTTTCTCATGTCCCACGGAAGTGGGTCGTTTATAATTTCTCTATTTCTATCGACTTCCTCCATGTCACAGCCCATATTGATATGGAATACTTTTGAGTAGTCAATTTTGTTGCTGTATTTTCTTTCTTTAAGATAATCTTTTCCGCCCTCCATAGAAAAAATTATTGCGTCGCACTGGAGATATGCCTTTTTCTCTAGTCCATAGAGTACTTGGACAATAGGATTTTTCTCACTCATACCAGCATATTCGACTATGCTCTCCGGCCAAAGATCAAAGATATCCGTTATTATTGGGATGCCTTTGAAATATATCTTTGCGAATGGAAATACATAGGCTCCACAAATAACTATTGCATCCGGTTTCGGAACTCTCTTAGAAAACTTTGAAAGTCCGAAACAGTACTTTATCATGTTTTTGACTCGTTGTACCCCATTGCCACTATATTCAGGTGCTTTTACATACAGGTATCGCACTCCGTCACAAACGCACTCAGTTTTTCCAATCTTATCTACAACATCTATATCCGTGTTATGCACAGTGCTTGCCGCTATGATGACAACATTACAACCTCTTTTCACAAGCTGTTTGCCCCAATTGTGATACCGTAGCATTGTGTTATATGGCGGTTGCTGTGCATAATGGCACAAAAACCATATTGTATTAAAGGTGTTTTCTGTCATCTGATAATCAATCATTCTTTGAGTCACTATACTCATTCATCTTCCGTCCTTCAGTAGTAATATACGTATGTTCAAGTACAAACCCATTCTTCTGATAGAAGCGATTTGCACCATCATTTCCGTCAGAATCTAACTCTACCAAAGCTTCCTTAATTTTTTTTACTATCCACCTAGCACTCATCCCATATACATCTCTCAAATACTTCTGACTTCCAACGATACTAGAATACTTGTCATCAAGTCCTATCCTCAATATTCTTGCTCTGGTTCCACCTAACTCTGCCAAGATTTCAGATACAGCACTTCCAAATCCACCGATTATGTTATGCTCCTCGACTGTTACAATTAAATCATACTGCTCAGCACATTCTTTTATCGCTACCCTATCAATCGGCTTAACAGTTGGAAATGTGTATAAAGCAGGATTAATGCTATATTCCTCCATCGACTGGATAACATCTACTACTTCATCAAAAATAGCACCTGTTGAGAATATTGCTAATTTCTCCCCATTTTTTATCTTAATTGCCTTCCCTATCTGAAAGTCATCAATCTTTTTATGTATTCTCTTTTCTCCTCCTCGGCCTAGCCTCAAATAGCAAGTACCTTGATGCTCATAAATAGCTCTTGTAGCACATGCTGTTTCTACCAAATCGCCTGGTGCTAAAACTGTAACACTAGGTAAAGCTCTCATAATAGCTAAATCCTCAGTAGCATGATGGCTCATACCAAGAGGACCGTATACAAACCCCCCGCCAACACATACAATTTTCACATTAGCATTATGGTAAGCACAATCGTTTCTGATCTGCTCTAAGCAACGCAAAGTAGGAAAATTACCTATGGAATAGGTAAATACAGTTTTCCCTTGAAGAGCCAATCCAGCTGCAAAGCTCGTCATATTCTGTTCCGCTATTCCTGCATTTATAAACTGGTCAGGTAATTGTTCCCAAAAAGGCTTTAAAACACCAAAGCCTAGATCTCCAGTGATAAGGTACACATTTTTATCTTGTTTTGCTATATCAATTAATGTTTTTACAAAAGTATCCCTCATAGTTATCGTTACTCTGCTTCCTTTGTTGCGGCAATCTCTTTATAAGCTACCTCTGCCTCGTACATATCAGTTATACCCTCTGGTATCTGCGCTCTTAATTCTAAAACTGCTAAGTCATACTCAACACCTTCGTGTGGGAATCGGTAATGCCAAAGTATGTCGTTCTCCATAAAGGATATTCCCTTGCCTTTTATAGTATTTGCTATAATTACAGTGGGCTTATCTGTTGATTCTTTTGCTTTGGTGAATGCGTCACCCAAAGCATCATGATCATGTCCATCTATATCTATTACATTCCATCCAAAAGCCTTCCATTTATCTGCAAATGGTGAAAGTCCTATTGTGTTTTCACAAAAATCAAGGCTTTGCATTTTATTGTGGTCAATGACTGCAACAAGGTTATTTAGATTATAATGTTGAGCAACTAAAGCTGCTTCCCATACAACTCCTTCGTCACATTCACCGTCACCGCAAATAACAAATACCTTATGTTGCTTGTTATCCTTTTTCGCACCATAAGCCATACCAGCCCCAACAGATAATCCATGCCCAAGAGAACCGGTAGAAAATTCAACACCGGGAATACCCTTATGCGAAACATGACCAGAAAGTCTGCTGCCATCAGCATAATGTGTTTTTAATTCCTCTACATTAAAAAAGCCTTTTTCTGCAAGTGCAGCATATATGGCAGCACCGGCATGGCCTTTACTTAGTATAATTCTGTCTCTATCTGGCATTTTAGGATCCGCCGGATCCACATTTGCAATGTCGTTATAAAGTACTGCAATAATATCTGCTACTGACAAAATTGCTCCTATATGAGATCCGTGAGATATATGAGTCATTTCAATTCCATGTCGTCTTATCTTCCATGCAAGTTGCTCACTTGTCAATTTGAAAAACCTCCATATGTAAGCGTTATTTCTCTACTCGCTGCAACTTCTCTACCAGTCTCTGAATGTTTATTCTCAGCTTGTCTTATTTTATAAGCCTCAACAATATGAGCTATATCAGCAGGCAGTTTTTCTGTTCGCGAAATAACTTTATAAATAGTCCAAAATATTATCTTTATATCATTGAGGAAGGAATTATGTTCCCTGTAATACAGTTGAAGTTTAAGTTTAAGTGGGCGGAAATATTCCAAATAAGCTTCATCTGGATCCTTTGCTTTAGTAAATACCTCAAATTGATCAAAATTAGTTATTGATGCCCAATCTGTGATTCCTGGTTTCAAATCCAAGATAGGCTTTTCTTTTTCGGTATACATATCGACATACACTTGCAGTTCAGGCCGTGGACCTACTAATGACATATCGCCAATCAATACATTAATAAGCTGTGGCAATTCATCAATTTTAGTTTTTCTTAGAAAATGACCTATCGGTGTGATGCGGTCATCGTTATCTCCTACATTCCACTTTCCATTGCCTTCAGCATCTTTAAACATAGAGCGAAATTTAAATATTCTAAAGGAGTTACCATATTGCCCTACCCGTACGCCTCTAAAAAAGACTCCACCGGCAGATGTCGCAGCAATAATAATCGCTAAAACTAAAAACAATGGAGATAAAATAATAAGACCTATTAAACTGCATACTATATCAAATAATCGCTTTATCATATTCTACCTCGTCAACTACATATTTGCTCCATCTGCCGGCACAAGTGCTCCCTGCATAAAAGAAGCTTGTTCGCTGGCCATAAATAGTACTACATCGGCGATTTCTTTTGTTGTACCGAATCTATTTACTGCTTGATGATGTCTTAAAAAATCTTCACAACGCGCAGGATTCGTAACCGTATACTGGTCCCAATAGCTACCGGGAAAAGCTACAGCTCCCGGCATTACTGCTGACATAACAACTCCAGATGATGCAATAGCTCGACCGACTGTTGTAACATAAGCATTTAAAAAGGCTTTTGCTGATGCGTACAATGGGTTCCCTCGAAGCATAACGGCAGATATGGATGAAATATGTATTACACGCCCCCATCCCTTGTCTATCATTGGCGGAATTAATATATTATTCATGTCTATTGCAATTCCCGCATTAAACTTCCAAGCATGCTGCCACTCTTCCAAAGTTCCTAATGCATTTCTGCTTACCAAAGAGCCCCCAACGTTATGAACTACAATATCAAAATCGTCTCGTTCTTCAATCAATCTACGAGCTAATTGATTAGCGTCACTCTCCATAACATCCGCAACATAGTATGCATGGTCTGTTGCATACTGCTGTTTCAATTCTTTGTCTAATTCATCTAATAAATCCTCGCTGCGGGCGATGGTGGCTACTCTCGCACCCTCTTGAGCAAAACCAAGAGCAATACTTTTCCCTATACCTTTACTCGCTCCCACAATGAGTACATTCTTACCTCTGATTCCTAAATCCATTACTTAAGCCTCCCATATCTGGCTAGCGCACCATATGCCTCTGACGTGGTGTCGCCAGAGATGAAAATAACAATGTAGGCTCAATTTCAACAGAACTAAATTAATAATGCCTGCTTTAGGAGCCCTTGACGCGGACGCGGTATATGTATAGGCGCTGGTGATAACCTCGTCGCCAGGACCCGATCCCCAGGATGCGCAGGGTAAGCTCCATTGCCGCCGTGGCTGAATTGAGCCCAACGTTTAGAAATTCCAACATACCCGGCTATTTCTTGCTCAAAGAGTTTCGTCCTCGGCCCTGTTGTAATCCAGCTGGACTTCATCGCTTTTACTACCTCTTCTATCTCGGTGTCAGTGATATCCGGTGGTGAGAATGAGATATTTTTGATTTTTATATCTTCCATTCCTCCCCACTCTCCAATTTCTAAAAAAATTATCCAACAACTTGTTCGCCATTTACGCTTTATTCATGCTTAAAATATCGTCTAAATAGATTCGAGACTTGAGTTTGTATGCCCCATGTAATCGTTAAATATATTCTTTAATTCATTATCAAAAAGTCATCCATCTATTGAAAAAAGACTGCTGTAATCCTCGGATACATACAGTCTAATTTATTTAAATAATACCATTTTTTTTAAGTGCAGTATATGTCAAAATTAGCACTAATTAATAATTTTCGCACATGTTTTGCTTAACCTGCCTGCTCTTTTCTATAGACCCTGAACCTGGGCGTGATAGCTTTCAGAGCACTGAAGATATCCTCAGCGGTACACTGCAGCCCTTTCCGGTTGAGGTTCGCGAGTTCGCGAGTCAGGGCATTCACATCGATAAGGGTGTGCCGGGCGGTATAGATCCGCTTGTGCTTGGTGGCGCTGGAACCTTCCTCGGCGGTAAGCAGCTCTTCAAAAAGCTTCTCTCCTGGCCGGATGCCGGTGAACTTGATCTCGATGTCCTTGTCCGGCTCCAGTCCTGACAGCCTGATCATGTCGCGGGCCATGTCTTCAATCCTGACCGGCTTGCCCATATCCAGGACAAAGACCTCCCCGCCCCCGGCCATGGCGCCGGCCTGGATAACCAGCTGCACGGCTTCCGGGATAGTCATAAAGAAACGCACCATATCCGGGTGAGTGACTGTGACCGGCCCACCCCTGGCGATCTGCTGTTCAAAAAGAGGAACCACGCTGCCGCTGCTGCCGAGCACGTTGCCAAAGCGCACGGCGGTAAAGATAGTTTTGCTGGTGTTGTTTTGCTGCTTGATGAGCATCTCGGCCATCCGCTTGGTGGCGCCCATGACGCTGGACGGGTTTACCGCCTTGTCCGTGGAAATCATCACAAATACTTTTACACCGGCGAGGTTGGCCGCGTCCGCCAGGTTGTATGTACCGAAAATATTCGTCTTCACCGCTTCAGCCGGGTGCAGCTCCATCAGGGGCACGTGCTTGTGGGCTGCCGCGTGGAAGACCACACTGGGGCGGTGTACCTGAAAAACGTGGTGGACCCTGGGCCTGTCCCTGATGTCCGCTATTTCAATGGCCAGGGGAATGTCGGGGAACTTGTCCCGCAGCTCCAGCCAAATGCTGTGGATGTTGTATTCACTGTGGTCCATCAATATTATTTTATCAGGGTTGACGGCGGCGACCTGGCGGCACAGCTCGGAGCCGATAGAGCCTCCGGCGCCGGTGACCAGGACCGTCTCCCCGCCTAAATAGCCTGCAATTTCTTCCATGCTGACTTTGACCGGCGGCCGGTGCAGCAGGTCCTCCAGCTGGACAGGGCGCAGGTGGTTAATGGAGACATGGCCGTTGATGATCTGGTACATGCCCGGCAATATCTTGAGCTCGGCCGGGGTACTGCGGCAGATGCCCACGATCTCCCTGATTACGGCTGCGTCAACAGACGGCATGGCAATCACGATAAGGTCCACGCCGCGCAGCGCCACCACTTCCGGGATACTCTCCCGGGCGCCCAGCACGGGCAGGCCCATAATGTCCATATTCTTTTTTTCGGGGTCGTCGTCGATAAAGCCGACCGGGAGAAAACTGCCGTTGTGGTTTTTAAGCTCTCTGGCCAGCATCACCCCGGCGTCGCCGGCGCCTATGATTAAGGCCCGCTGTCCGGGTTTATGCCCTTTGGTCTTTTGATGCTCGACAAAGCAGCGCCACGCCACCCTGGAGCCACCCATCAAAAGGATGGTCAGTGCCCAGTGCATAAGGGCGATACTGCGCGGCAGCTGGACGTGGGTAAAGTAGAAGATAACAATTGTAGACATGCTGCCTATCGAGACCGCGTAGAGGATGGCAAAAAGCTCACCCAGGCTGGCGTATGCCCAGGACCGTTTATACAGCTTAAACGCGTAGAATATCGCGATGAAGGCGACCGTGATCCAGGGGGCCAGGCTGAAGTAGGACTGCAGGGACTGCTGCAGTTCGTTGGCCTCGTAAAACCGTAGTATAAAAGGGACGGCCAGTGCTACGTTAACGATGGCGGCGTCCAGCAGCATGAGCAGCAGCATTCTCCGGTAACTTTTCATAGGTGGTCCCCCCTAACAAAAAAGGTTGCATTCTACAGCTAAAAATATAAAACCGGCCATTTCCGGCCGGTTACGCTACTCACTCCTCCCGGGCCATAAGCGTCCAGATTCGGCCTGGGATTCATTGCATCCAGTGTATTATATTGGAAGAACATTGAAGATGAAAAAAGCCGGGATACTGAATAAATATTATTCAGCAACCCGGCCGCCTTATCAGTAAACTTAGGCCCGTAGGCTTTGCGTCCCCGCCTCTCGACGGGTTTGCCTTTATGAAAAGTATTATTGAAATATTTTACTTTTTATGTCGTTATTAAATATACTATAAAAATGATTTATTGTAAATATAAGGTTTTGCTGTAATATGTCTACAATTGTCGTTTGCCTCTTAATTACAATAAATGTATTATAATTTTAACAACGATGTAATTTATATTATATAGGACAAAAGTACTATTTATACTAAAATAAGCCTTTTATTAATGGTTTTATGAAATTATATACTTTAGTATACTTTTTAAACAAATTATTAACGTAAATTAATGAATTATAAAATATTTATTTTAGAAATTGATAATACCACAAGATTAACTGTTCACCCCTGTATTCTCCGGTTCCTGCGCCACATTACCGGCAGCTTCCAATAAAAAGGCTAGCCCGGCGGAGAGCATGAGGCCCAAGACCAAAGCCACGCCTATTATCTGCAGCCTGTTGGGCATAACCGTATACGGGGATAAAGCGGGAGAAAACTCCATCAGGCTGGTGCTTCCCAGGTCCACGTTGCGGGCAATCTGGGTCTCGATAATCCCCCTGGACAGGCTGGCCAGGACACTGTCCAGGCGGGCTATCTCCGCCGGGTCCACTGCAGCCGCGCGCTCTTTCTTGATGGCATTTACCTGGTCCTGCAAAAATTCGACGGAGTTGTCGATTAACTCCTGGTTCTTTTCTGTAATCATGGCCATTAGTTCCCTGGTCAGGGTATTGGCTATGCTGACTGCCAGGGCGGGGTCGCTGTTGTTGACTGTTACTTCGATCAGGTTGGAGTCCTTGGGCACCACGGTACTAATCTGGCCGGCCAGCGCGCGGGTCGTATAACCACTTTCATCCAGGCCCAGCTTATTGATGACTCTCTGCAGCAGGGCCTCGCTCTTGATCTCCCCGGTATATGTGTTCATGGTCAGAACAGGGGTGCGGTAGGTGGAACTGAGAATGGCGTTCAGGTCATCTTTCGGGACAGCGCCTGCCTGGTACTTGCCTACCGTATCGGTGACCTGTGTCACCAGCAGGAGGCTCTTGGCGCTGTAGCTGGGTTTCAGCATGGTATAACTGTAAAATGCGCTGATAACAACCGCCAGCAGCGTAATGACGGTGATCATCCAGCGGCGCTTCTTAAAAACTTTGATTACATACCGCAGGTCCACGGACTGCTCGTCCATCTGGTATTGACGATCTTGCAGAAAGGCCCTGCGCAGGTATAGGTGACCCTGGTCTGTTGATTGTTTGTCCGTGTCGTTTTGGCCGTTTGGACTGCTCAACCTGCCGCCTCCTCTAGTGTGGTGGTGCACTATAAAATGCAAGATATGTTTGTGAGTAAATATAATTATATGTCGATTATTGGAAACATGCAATAAAAGATTGTGTTGTACTATATACCTCTTTCGGGTAGTTTTTAATGAGCGGGCACTCCTGGAAATGCTTTACTTTGAAAATACTATTATTTACAATAGGATAAAGCTTTCTCAATTTGCAACCGAGAATTAACTAACTAATGTAACACTTGAGGCGTACCGTGACTGATAAACATCATTACCAGGTATTTGGCCTGCATGTCGAGTCGGATATATTGCTGCCGGAGCTGGTTGGGGATAATGACCCGCCGGCTGAGCCGCAGGTAAGTATTGTTTTGGGTAAAGTACCGGGCTCTGTTGCCGGACCGATTCTTAATAGTGATGCCTGCCAGGCGGCAGTGGGGCAGTTTCTCCTGCGGGTCCCGGAGGTGGCCGGGTATTATGTGGCCGGAGGAGGCAGGATCGTGGTCGAGCCTGCCGGGCAGGCCGGGGAATATCCAGTGCGGCTATTTCTCCTGGGCACCTCTTTTGGCGCGCTGCTGATGCAGCGCGGGGTCCTTCCCCTGCACGGCAGCACCGTGGTTGTAAACGGACACGCCGTGGTTTTTACCGGGGTGTCCGGCGCCGGGAAATCTTCCCTGCTGGCAGCTTTCAGAAAAAAGGGCTATCTTTATTTAACAGACGACGTGGTCGCAGTGACTGTGGACCCTGACGGCGCCGCATGGGTCTCTCCCTCCTACCCCCAGCAGAAGCTGTGGCGGGATAGCACCAGGGCCGTAGGGGTGGATACTGTGTCCCTGACACCTTTTTATACCGGCGCGGACCATGAGAAATACGCTGTGCCGGCGCCGCAGGGTTTTTGGCAGTCACCGGCGCCGCTGTCCGCTGTATATGAGATCGAAGCGGGCAGCCACCCGGAGGTAGGCCTGCGGGAGCTCCGCGGCGTGGACAAGCTGGCCGTGCTGCTCAGCCACACCTACCGTCCCTGGCTGGTTGACGGGCTCGGGCTGAAGGAAGCGCACTTTAAATTGTGCGCGGCCGCGGCTGAACAGGCTGCCGTTTCCCTGCTGACCAGGCCGGCGGATGTGTTTTCCCTGGATGAACAGGTGCGCCTGGTTGAGCAGGACTTGGCGCGCCTTGGCCTGCTCAATTTTTAAACAAATCTTATTAAGGAGCTCGATACGATTTGAAAACAATAATAGACATCGGGGAAGATTCAGTTGTTACCCATGCCGCCGGGCTGGTTGCGGCTGACCTGGATCATAAAAAAGTGATGATGAGCATTGAAAGCGGCAAGTATTACGGGCTGGACAGCATCGGCAGCCGCATTTGGGAACTGATCGGAAAACAGCATACTGTCCGCGAGCTGGTACTGGAACTGGTAAAGGAATACGACGTCGATGAAGTTACCTGCCGGCGGGACCTGCTGGCATTTTTAAATAAACTAAATGACCAGGGGCTCATAGATATTGTTTAGAAAGTTAATCAAGTTTATTCGACTGCCGTGGCCGGAAAAATGCCTGTACACGGAAGCCTTTTACCTGACCGGGGTGGTGCGGCTGGCAATACTGCTCCTGCCTTTTCGCTGGCTGGCGCCGCATCTCGGCCAGCATATGGTGGAGTCGCCCCAGGAGGAAGACGCCGCTGCAATTGAGGCAGCCAGGCGGGTCGGCCTGGCGGTGGAAACAGTCAGCCGCCATTCACCGTGGGAAAGCAAGTGCCTGGTCCAGGCCATAGCCGGTAAAATCCTGCTCAGGCGGCGCGGCATCGGCAGCACTCTTTACCTGGGGGTGGACCGGGACGACGCCAAAATCCTTATCGCTCACGCCTGGCTCAGGTGCGGCGGGTTGGTCCTCACGGGCGGCCAGGGCAGAGAGCACTTTACCGTAGTAGGCAAGTTCGGCGATGACGGCAGACGCGGGAGAGCGGGAAGTTAAAATTATGAAGGTACTATGGCCCTACATCAAAGATTTATATAATACATCGCGCTTTCAGTATGTCCTGAACCTGCTGCTGATGCTCCTGCTGAGTATGATGGAAGGCATCGGCATTTTGATGATCATACCGCTGCTGACGGTGGTGGGCATTATCCCGGGCGTACAGGTAAGTGACAGCCTGACGGCCTGGGTGAATAATTTTTTTTATAGCGCCGGCCTGCCCTTGAACCTGCCGGTAATCCTGTTGATCTACGTTGGCCTTATCGCCGGGCAGGGCTGGCTGCAGCGCTGCCAGTCGATACTGAATTTTAACGTCCAGCAGGAATTCAGCGTATCTTTAACGATCAGGGTATTCAAGGCGGTGGCTTATGCCGACTGGCAGTATTTAATTTCCCGGAAGAAATCCGATATCGCCAACGCCATACTGACTGAATTAATACGGGTCTATTCAGGGATTAATATTTTTCTGCAGCTGCTCATAAATGTCCTGATTACTTCCATCCAGGTTGTGATCGCCTTTGTTATCGCGCCCGGCCTTACTCTTCTCGTTATGGCCGGCGCCGCTGTTTTGTTTGTGCTGATGCAAAAGTTTGTAAAGGATCCCCGTGAAATAGGCAAAAACATCATCGAACTGAACAACAGCCTGTATTATGAGCTCAGCGAGCACTTAAGCGGCATCAAGGAGATTAAAAGCTACGGCGTTGAGGCGGCCCAGGTCGATAACTTCTCCAGGATCAGGAGGGCCATGAAGAAAAACATGGTCGACTTCAACCTTATCCAAACCCGCACCGGCCTTTTCTACAAGGTGGGCGCGGCTGTTTTCATCAGCCTGTTTTTATTCGGCGCCATCGACGTCTTTAAGCTTAACCCCCAGGAATTTATCGTCATTACCGTCATTGCCGCCCGCCTCTGGCCCAGGCTGTCCTCATTCCAACAGGGCCTGCAGAATTTAAACATGGTGCTGCCGTCTTTTCAAACAGTCAGGGAAATGGAAGAACAGTGTATTGCTGCCGGGGAAAACCTGCCGGAGACCGGGGCCGCCAGAATGGAGCTTAAGCGCGGGGTGGAGTTCCGTGGTGTAACCTTTAACTACGACTCTGACCGCGCCGGTTTCGCTGTAAAAGATATTGACATTGTCCTGCCGGCCGGGACGACTACCGCCCTGGTGGGTGTTTCCGGCGCGGGTAAAAGCACCCTGGTGGACCTGTTAATCGGGCTGCTGAAACCTCAAAGTGGAGCCATTTTCATTGACGGCGCTCCCCTGTCGGAAAATTTGCGCTCCTGGCGGAACTCCATCGGCTACGTGCCCCAGGACGCTTTGTTATTTAACGCCAGCATCAGAAAAAACCTGCTCTGGATTTGCCCGGACGCGTCGGAGGAAGAAATGTGGGACGCGCTGCGAATGGCCGCCGTCGATACCTTTGTCGGCAGCCTGCCGGAAGGACTTGACACGGTGGTGGGCGACCGCGGGGTACGCCTGTCCGGTGGTGAGCGGCAGCGAATTGTGCTGGCCAGGGCTCTGCTGAGAAAGCCTTCTGTCCTGATTTTAGACGAAGCCACGAGCTCCCTTGACTCGGAAAATGAAAAGCGTATCCAGCAAGCAGTAGAAAACCTGCGGGGACAGATGACCATCGTGGTTATTGCCCACCGCATCTCCACCATCAGGAACGCCGACCGGATTATTGTGCTGGAGCAGGGGCGGATCGTGGAAACGGGCGACTACCAGTCCCTGATCAAAAAATGCGGCCGCTTCTATGCTTTGGCCAGTTTGTTTAACGAGGAGTAATATGGCGGGCTAAAGCCCGCCCTCGTATATACTAGTAACGAAACTTAAAACAATATAAAGGTCATGCTATCAATAACATAGAATTCTTTTCGCAATGTCTGAGGGCAGCGTCCCCGCCCTTGAGGGTAAGGCCTCGTAATGTAGATTGCTGCCTCGGCTTTGCGGGACAAAGACTCGAATAAGTAGGTAGTCGCATAGGCGACGCATAACCAACGAGGCTGAGATTGCTCCAAAGCTGAGGGTTCTCGATGGCAGAAAATCATGCTCTGGAGGGGATTTAAATGTTTTTTGTTGGCGTGGACATAGGTAAGAATCATCATGAAGCAACGGTTCTAGACGATACCGGCAGGTCAGTCGGAAAATCTATACGCTTCAGTAATGATGAAGAAGGTTTCCGGAAGCTATGGGAAGCCCTGCCCGCCCAGCCGCGCCAATTCGCCATGGAAGGTACCGGCCATTACTGGCTTAATCTTTATACCTTCTTGGTAAGCAACGAAGAAAAAGTTCTGGTCATAAACCCAATCCAAACCGAGGCATTCCGGCGGGGGCAGATTAGAAAGACAAAAACAGACCGTCGTGACTCCTGGGTAATCGCAGAGCTTTTAAGGACCAACGCAGTACATGCCAGTTATGTTCCTGAGCAGTGGGTACAGCAAGTGCGCGATTTAGCCCGTTTCCGCTTTGGCCTGGTTGACCAGGTAGGCGATTTAAAGCGGCAGTTAATTGCCGTGCTGGACCGGGTTTTCCCTGAATTCGAGAAACTCTTTTCAGACCCGTTTATCCGCTCGGCCCGGGAAATTTTAAGGACTGCCCCTCTGCCGGAGGAACTCGTAAAATTCGACCTTTCAGAATTGAGCGCCTTACTAGCCGGAGCCAGCAGGGGTAAATTCAAGGAGGCCAAGGCCAGCGAAGTAAAAAAAGCCGCAGGTTGTTCTGTTGGCAGCCGTTTTAGCCAGGATGCCGCCCGCCTGCAGATTAAGTGCCTTTTAGAACACATCGAGTTCTTAGAGGACCAGATAGCTGATATTGAAGCTCAACTGGCTGAGCTGGTACAAGGCCGGGATCAATATCTTTGCACCATACCAGGCATCAGCACAACTACTGCGGCCGTATTGCTGGGTGAAATCGGTGATATCAACCGCTTTGAAAGAATAGAGCAACTGGCTGCCTTTACAGGTATCGATCCCACCACCGTTCAGTCTGGCGAATATAACAGCACTAAGAACCGTATGTCCAAGAGAGGTTCACCGTATCTTCGCAGGGCGTTATGGCTGGCAGCCACGCCAGCCCGCAGGAGTGATCCAGGCTTACAGGCTTTCTACGAGAAGAAGATATCTGAAGGCAAACATCCCAGTACAGCTACGGGAGCAATCTGCAGAAAGTTACTTAATCGAATCTTTGTAATTCTCAAAGAGCAAAGACCTTATGAAAAAATATAATTAAAAACTATTGACTCTATATAGTAGGCTACATTAGATATGGGTGGCAGGAGACGGGAATTTAGTTGTAGGTGCGGCTTCAGCCGCACAATACTGCGACAGCGGGGACGGTTCTCCTGACACACTTTTACCATGGACCGTGTCATGAGGACAGTTCTGTTGACACGCTTTTGTCTCAAGCTTATATTATAGTAATCGTGTCAACAAAACCGTCCCCAAGACACGCTCCGAGTGCGGCTTTCTTCTCAAGAAATAGTTTAAGAAAACCGACCCCTTGACACGCTCCCGCTGAGCAGCAACTTTCTACTTGTTAAAGGCATTCTTCCGCACTATGGGCAGGCTAAAGGCCTGCCTTTTTGTCAGGATCCGTTTTTTTCTGCAGTTTTAAACCTCACAGAAAAGGTCGTCCCTGCCGGCCCTGTGTCTACTGTTATGGAGGCTTTATGCCTGGCGGCAATGCTGTAACATACCGCCAGCCCCAGGCCCGTGCCGTTATCTTTCGTGGTATAGAACGGTGTGCCGATTTTTTCGAGCACGGCGGGTTCAATTCCCCCGCCTTGATCAACTACCGCCAGTACAACCTCGTCGCTTTCAAAAAACGTTTTGAGGGTCAGGAGCCCGCCGGGAGACATTGCTTCCAGCCCGTTGCGGGCGAGGTTCAGGATCAGCTGTCGTATTTCCTTCTCGTCCAGGAGCAGATTTGGAACGTCATTAAGGACCACTTCAATATATTTATCTGTAACGATAGCGTCAGCCGAGATCAGCGGCAGGATGGCATGGACTATGTTGTTCAGGTCCTTCGGTTTTAATTCAACCGCCTTGTTTTTGGCCAGGGACAGGAATTCTGTAATGATTGAGTTCGCCCTGTCCAACTCATCGATCATAAGCTCAAAATAATCCTTGTACCTGGCACAGTCATCTTTCTCACCCAACATTTGCAGGAACCCGCGCACCGCGGTCATCGGGTTCCTTATCTCGTGGCCGATGCCGGCCGCCATCTCCCCCACCAGGTTTAACCTGTCCAGGCGGGCTATCTCCAAATCTAGTCGCTTTTGTTCTGTGATATCAATTCCCAATGCAAGCATCAGCAGGGAACCGTCGATATCAACGAAGGAATAGTAATAATTATGGATACTCCTGCCTAATATAGTAACGCACTCACGTTCCACGGTAGCGTTTTTTTTCAGCACATCTTCCATGGGACAATCCCCGCAGGGGGCGTTAAGCCCGTGCAATATCTCGTAGCAGGGTCTCTTGTTTAACAACTTACCATACATTTCCCTGATAAAAATATTGGTAAAGACAACTTCATGACCGGGTGTAATCAGGAAGACAGAGGCAGGCAGTCTTTCCAAAAGTGACAAGGTCCTGTAGTGCTCAGCCTCCAGGGCTTCCTTCGCCTGCTTTAGTTCAGTAACGTCTAATAATGTTCCGACCATCCGCAGCGGCCTGCCATTTTCGTCTCTTTCCATCACCTTGCCCCTGCCCATGACCCATTTCCAGTCACCGGACCCGGTCAGCAGCCGGTATTCAGATTCGAAGCGAGCCGTATGCCCCGCCAGGTGTTCGCAGAGCTGCTTCATTACTGACGGTTTATCGTCGTGGTGGATCAGCTTTTCCCACGCCCGGATGTGCGGCTCCATACTCTCCGGCGAGGAATTGGCCATTTTAATCCAGCGCGGGCTGTAATACACCTCGCCCGTTTCTATATCCCAATCGTAAAAACCGTCGTCACTCGACTCCAGTACCAACCTCAAGCGTTCCTTCTGTTTTTTCAAAGCCTGGTCGGCCGCTTCCAGCTGTCGTTTTTTCTCAAGCCCCAGCAAAGCTAAAAACTGAGCAAACTGAGAAAAAAATACCACAATTGATTCAGCCCGCTCTTTAGGGATGATCGGTACCATGCGCAGCGCTTCGATATAAGCGCTTTCGTCAAACCCAAACTCCCGCGCCTGCCTGCGGAAATATTCCTCATCGGGAGGTTCGTGCAGGAACTGCCCCGTAAACAAGGTGGCCAGGTGCAGTCCTTCAATGATGATAGGTATGGCATAGTCCATGAGGCCGTTCAGACACTGATACCGGATAAAGGGGCCGTCATGCAGGTGGCTGCTGATGTAGCTGTCGCTTTCCCTGCAATTTTTCTCAGACTTGGGACAGACACGGTGAAAATCGTCACAGATCTCGCGCCAGCCTATCTTATCCAGGATGTTGCCGTCGGCATCAAGTATCGCATACGGTATCCCGGTTAACTCATAAAACGGCAGCATTAATTCCCGCAGATGTCGTATGTCTACAAGGTCTGAGAACCGGTATTCCATCTCCAAATAACACCTCGGTTATGTTTTAAAAGACTATAAATATTTTTTTATGATTATACAATTACTGACATAATTCCTTTAGAGATATTGTCGTATAATGTCTTATTAGTACTTATTTAGAAAAAATATAGCCCGGCCGGCAGCCGGGCAAAGTCCCAAAAGCGAATGAATAAGTAAATATTTCAAGCCTGACCCCATTCTTTTCTTTTAAGGCAGTTCTATAATGAATTCAACAAAGCCCATATATTTACCGTCTTGGTACCATGGTGTCTGGTAGACCAATTTCTTTTTGCCATTTTTCTCGATAGTGTAACAATTTAATGACTGGGTCTTTAACATTTCACTTAGCTTAGAGCGGGCGTCTTCGGGGTGACAGTCCAACACGTTTTTCCCAATTAAATTTTTTCCCCCGTCTTTAGCAAACGTTTCACAGGACTTGTTATTCATATCAAGAATAATGCCCTCGGCATCACAAACAGTAATTGTTACCGGCAATTCTTTAAACCAGGCTCCGTCTGTCATTTAGGATTAGTGACCTCCCATATACGCTTTTTAATTTTTTCTCTGTCTTGCTTTCCTAAAGGCCTGGCGCTGCTCCGAGGTGGGGGATAACTGGTATTTCTGGATTTTACGCACCGCGGTTGACTGGTTTATTTCCAGCGCTTCCGCTATCTTATACGTGTTTTTGTAACGTTTGTAGGCTATTGTAACCAGCTGCTTTTCCAGTTCCTCCACGGCCTCTTTGAGGGGGCAGACATCGACCACGTAGACCCTGTTGGGGAACCTGCTCTTACCGTCGAAAATATAATCCGGCAGGTGGCCCACTGTTATTTCGCTGCATTCCTTTGTGACCAGGAGCCTTTCCACCAGGTTTTCCAGCTCCCTGACGTTGCCCGGCCAGTTGTAGTTGCACAATACTTCCACAGCTTCACTGGAGATAATTTTATCTTTTTCGTACTTGCAGTTCAGTTTTTCCAGGAAATAATTGATCAGAACAGGTATGTCCTCCTGCCGGTAGCGCAGGGGCGGTATGATGATGGGGATTACGTTCAGCCTGTAATACAGGTCTTCCCTGAACTGCCCTTCCTCCACCATCCTCTGGATATCCCTATTCGTCGCGGCAACAAACCGGACATCGATATCAATGTATTTGCTGCCGCCCACCCGCATCAGTTTTTTCTCCTGGATCGCCTGCAGTAATTTCACCTGCAGGTTTAACGAAAGCTCCGTTATTTCATCAAGGAACACAGTGCCGCCGCTGGCCAGCTCAAGCAGGCCTTTCTTCCCTTCCTTGCGGGCGCCGGTGAAAGCTCCTCCCTCGTAGCCAAAAAGTTCGGACTCCAGGAGCTGCTCCGGGATAGCCCCGCAGCTGATGGTTAAATAGGCCCCGCCGGCCCGCTTGCTTAGTTTGTGCAGCCTTGACGCCATCACGCCTTTGCCCACGCCGGACTCGCCCATGATCAGGACCGTCGAGTCGACCTTGGCCACGTTGTCCACTATTTCCAACACGCGTTTCATCTGCTGGCTCTGGGCGATCAGTTCAAAGTTGTTTATCTTCTCCTCGCTTAATTTCAAGAGCTGGCGCCGGTAGTTTTCCACCAGCTGCTCGGTGACTTCCAGCTGCTTTTTTAAGTTGAACAGTTCCGAGATGTCTCTCGAGTTGACTACAATGCGGACGATATCGCCTTTCTCGTCGAAGGTCGGGTTGCCTGTGGCAATCAGGTGCTTGCCCTGTATTGTCTTTTGCGTGATGGTAAGTCTTTTCCTTTCCTGCAAGACCAACTTGCTGACGGAAGGGTTGTAAAAACCTTCTCTCTCCAAATCGCGAACATTTTTGCCCAGGAGCTGTTCCACCGGCACGCCGTAGTTGGTTTCCCCGGCCTGGTTTATGCGCTTTGTTACCCCGTCGCCGTCTATGACATAAATTTCATCAAACGATGAATTAAATGTGTCTTCCAGTTCCTTGATCAGCTCTCTCTGCTCTTTTAATTCGTCCCAGTAGAAATGCCAGTCGGTTATATCTATTAAGAGGATAGCTGATTTGGCCAGCCCGCCGTCCAGGTTAACCCGCCTGGTGACATATATTTTATCATTGACGGTAATTTTAGCCACTTCAATGGTGTTTACCAGCACGCCCGGCAAAGACCTGTCGTAATCCAGGATCTCCCTGGCCAAATTGTTGATATGGGCGATGGCGTTGTTATTATCGTAAACAATTATACCAACCGGCAGCATATCTAGTATTTGTTGCCACATCAGCGCACCCTCCCCGTAAAAAACTCCTAGAACCTTATAATTAGACAAAAGAGACCCCACTCCTTTTTTTGTGGGGTCTCTTTGTTTTGACGCAATATTATTTGATCAGGGGCTTGCCCATGGGAAACTTCATCCCGGCTCCCTCAAGTATACCGCCCGCGGCCATGACAATGCCGAACAGTCCGGCCACAAAGAAACCCCAGCCGCTGAGCGCGGCCAAATTGACTCCAAAGTAGACCAGGGCCAGGCAGGCGATGCCCACGTCGGCGCCGATTACTGAAATCGTTGCCGCGGCCGGAGAGTACTTGGCAAATATCGGCGTGGTCAGGATTAACACAATACCTAATATCGCCCACTCGTAACCGAGGATGCGGGCGTCGAGAGCCCATCCGTAGATTGCGGCGAAGTACCCTATGGCGTAATTAATGGCTGAGGCAAAGGCAAAGAACGAGCCGAAGTACAGCCAGGTCACACCGCCGGCCAGGTTGCCGAGCTTGAGCTGGGTAACGGCCGCTCCCAGGTAAGGTATGGTGCAGGCCAGGGAAATGGCTGCCATATAGATAAGAGCTTTGTCGTTTACAAACCCGCACAGAAATGCCCACGCCATCCAGGTAGCTATGGAATAAGCTATCCAGCCGGCTGCCCCGGCGTCTGCTATTTTGACCTGATCAGACATATATGAACCTCCTTCGTTTAAATTTATAATTACTGGTTAAGGTTCCTTGTAACATCTGTGCGAATAAATTCGCACCTACAATTTTCAGATTTACATGTTCGGCCACAAAGGCTTTACATCTCCCCTGGCGGTCTTAAAGAGGGCCTCGATAAAGCCTGTGTTCAGGTCTCCGCTGGCAAACCTGTCGCTGTTGAGGATAAGGTGGTTTACCGATATAGTGGTCTTGATGCCCTCGATCTTGAAGTCGTTTAACGCCCTGCTCAAGTTGGCTATGGCCTCAAGGCGCGTGGGCCCCCAGGATATCACCTTGGCCAGCAGCGGGTCATAGTAAGGGGGAACGGCGCCTCCCTCCTCAATGGTGTGGTCTATCCGGAGTGTTTTTTCGTCCATTTGGGGGAAGACAAGCTTATTGATTTTACCTGGCGACGGGCAGAATGTAACCGGGTCCTCGGCGTAAACCCTGGCTTCGATCGAATGGCCGTTCATAACCACGTCTTCCTGAGCGAGCCCCAGCTCACTGCCGGAAGCGATCTTGATTTGGTTCTGGACTATGTCGATCCCGGTCAAAAACTCTGTTACCGGGTGCTCGACCTGCAGCCTGGCGTTTACTTCCATGAAGTAGAAATCCCCGTTTTCCGACCTGAGGAACTCCATCGTGCCCGCTCCCTGGTAACCCATGGCCAGGGCGAGCTTGCAGGTATATTCGAAGAGCGCGGCCCTTTCTTCTTCCGTGACTACCGTGGAAGGCGACTCTTCAATTATTTTTTGATAACGCCGCTGGATGGAGCACTCTCTTTCGCCCAGGCAGACGCAGTTGCCGTAACTGTCCGTCAGGAACTGGATTTCAATATGCCTCGGGTTGATAATTTCTTTTTCGATATAGCACTCAGGATGTCCGAAAGCCAGCGTTCCGATCCTGGAGAGCCTCTCGAAGGCCGCTTGTACCTGCCCTTCCTCTTTGACCAGCTCGATCCCTTTCCCGCCACCTCCTTTATCCAGTTTTAAGACTATGGGGTAGCCGTATTCAGAAGCAAACCGGTAGATTTCGTCCACGTCGCTGATTATGGTTATTGTCCCGGGCACAACCGGAACGCCGGCTTCAGTGGCTATCTGGCGGCAGTAGCATTTCGAGTCAATTGATTTTAATACGGCAGGAGGCGGGCCGACCCAGGTGGCGCCGCCCGCGAAAACCGCCTCGGCGAAAGACGCGTTCTCCGAAAGAAAACCGTATCCCGGGTGGACCGCGTCAGCGCCGGAGCTCTTTACCGCGTCGATAATTGACTCTATGTTGAGATAGCTCTTGACCGGGTTTGCCGGCCCGATATTGTAGGTCTCGTCGGCATTTTTCAGATAAAACATGTTTTTGTCAGCCTCGGAGTATACGGCAACCGTTTTGATGCCCAGGTTTTGGCAGGCCCTCATCACCCTGGGGACGATCTCTCCCCTGTTTGCTATCAGTAGTTTTTTAATCACCATTTCATCTTCTTTCGTGTGTTCCTATGTTTCCAGCACTATCATGGGGCTGTCGATTTCCATCTCGTCCCACTCTTTGACCAGGATGCTCTTGACCACCCCGTCGTTTTGCGCGAAGACCTGGATTTCGGTCTTCATACAGTTGATCACGGCCACTTCCTGCCCCGCGGTCACTTTGTCACCTTCGTTGACAACTACCCGCGCTACCAGACCCGGCATGTGCGCCTTTACTGTTACTTCCATTTTTATTCCTCCCTCTTGTGCGTAATTTTTAAGAATCAAGCCTTTTCAGCGAGATACCCTGCTTTTCAAATGCTTCCCTGATTTTGCTTACTACTTCAGCCGCGTTTGGTGAATCGCCGTGGCAGCAGATGGTATCCGCTTCGGCGCTGATCAGCTTGCCGCTGATGGTGTTAATTTGTTTTTTCATTGCGACCATCACAGCTCTTTCGGCGACTTCCTCCGGCGAACGGGCTTTCTTGGTGCGTTCCAGCACCCAGTTGCCGTCGTCGTCATAGCTGAGATCGACCAGGATTTCGGCGGCCATCTTCAGGCCCATACCGGTGCCGAGCTTCCAGATCAATGTCCCCCTGGGGATCATGATGAACAATTCCGGGTTAAAACTCTTTACCGCTTCCAGGTAGGCGCCGGCGTACTTTTCATCGTCGGACACCATCCGGTAGAGAATGCCGTGCGGTTTTACATGCTGCATGGCCATGCCGTTGAATTTCAAAAACGCGTCCAGCGCTCCCAGTTGGTAAAGTGTGTCGCTTTTTAATTCGTCCGGGGTTATGTCCATGCGCCTTCTGCCGAAGCCTCTTCTGTCCTCCAGGCCGGTGTGGGCGCCCACGGCGACTCCGTATTTCTTGGCCAGCCGCACCGTTTCATACATTACCAGGGGATCGCCGGCGTGGAACCCGCAGGCGACATTGGCCGAAGTAATATATTTCATTACCTCTTCATCGTTGCCGAGCTTGTACCTGCCGAAGCTTTCTCCCATATCAACGTTAAGGTCCATTAAAAGCAGTCACCCCTTTCTAAAACACCACCGGGCTTAAGCCAGTGATTTTTCGCTCAGCCATTCCCTTTGCTGCTTGCGCGCCGCGACTGCTTCTTCCGGGGTGCAGTACTCAAACTTA
The DNA here is from genome assembly GCF_048984525.1 of Pelotomaculum propionicicum. GTDB lineage: Bacteria > Bacillota > Desulfotomaculia > Desulfotomaculales > Pelotomaculaceae > Syntrophopropionicum > Syntrophopropionicum propionicicum_A. The sequence continues at coordinate 61,032 of NZ_JBMGJC010000012.1, read as the reverse complement.
ACGAAGTCCCTGCCGGGCGTGCACTGGCCGATCATCCAGAGGTCGGCGTTGATCACGCACATAGCGTTCATATAGCCGCCCAGGGTCGGGCCGTCGGCGATGAGCAGGATCGGCGTGTTGCCGCAGATGTTCAGCGAGCCGCGGATGGCATAGGCATGGTCCAGCACGTTGGACGGGTGGCTGCCGGCCACTCCCCCGTCCGGCCTGGCAAACGCCAGGTCCTTGGCCTCGGCGAGGCGGACGGCCGAGCGGTTGGAGCTGTGCTGTACTTTATGCGAGTTCTCAAACAGGTAGTCCATACCTTCTTTTTTCAAGTAATCGGGGCTGGTGTTTGGTCCCGGGATGGCCCTGAGCACCCATTCCCTGGAGTACTGGGGAATGGCTTCCGGCTTGAGTTTTCTGCCTGCGAGGCTGTCCAGGTCTTTTGCCGGGCTGCCGAATGTAAGGACGTCTCCGGCCTGCAGCTTCCTGCCTTCATAGCCGCCGTAGCTGCCGAACAGGCAGGTGGACTTGCTCCCCAGCACCGGCGGCACGTCGATGCCCCCGGCCACGCCGATATAAGCCCTGAATCCGAATTCACTGAAGTGGGAAAACTTGATTACATCGCCTTTGCACACTTTGATCGATTCCCAAAGGGGCGCAGGCTGGTCGTTGACGGTGGGTTTCATATCCGTGCCGGTTATGGCTATAACCGCGTCCGCGCCGAACTCAGCCTGGAAATAACCGCCGGCAATCTCCAGTCCGGCTTCGCCGGAGGGATTCCCGACCAGGACGTTGGCGAGCCCCAGGGCTACATTATCAAAGGCGCCGGAAGAGGACATCCCGTTGTCCAGGTAGCCTATCCTGCCGGGCCAGTCCTCAACGACAGTCTCAATTCCACCGTTGATTATCTTCAACATGCATATTTCCTCCTTATTATAATATTGGGACTAAACGCTCGGCGCGGCCTTTGTGCCTGCTTCCTGCCTGGCCAACAGCTCTTTGACAGTTTTCTGTACATTCGCCGAATTGTAAAAATCAAGCCAGTCTTTGACTTTAAAGTTTTCGGTCTTGATATCGTAAACGTAATCGGTGTCCTCGTGCACGTGTTTGTAAATATATAGAACCTCTTCTTCAGATACTTCGTGGAATTTAATTCTGTCGCCGGCTCTGAAGAATGTCGGGCCGTCTTTAAACATGGGGTGCTTCTGGGCGAACTGGAAGATGGGGATGGTCCTGCCGAACAGCTGGTAACCGCCGCCGGTGGGTGTCGGGTAAACATAGAGGCAGGGCCCGCCGATACCGACTGTGCCTTCCGGAGTCCATATCCTGGGCGGGTTGTATTTGGGCACTACGATAGCGTAACGGGGGTCCAAGGGCCAGAAAAATCCGCCGCCCGGCCAGAAGCCGTTGCCGCTGTTGTACCATTCCGTGCTGCAGACCATGTTCTTGATTTCCTGCACGTCACAGCCGTTGCACATGGCCATGTATTCAATATTGTAGCCGTCGATCACGTTGGGGGCGCCGGGCCTTATTTCCTTAACATATTTTTCTACCGCTTTTTTGGTCTCGCTGTCTTCAAAGGCGATCGGAAGGGAGATGAGGCGGGATTCAAATTCGATATCCTCCACGTGGGCCAGTTTATCCTCTTCCTCTTCGATTGCTTTGATTAATTCGTTCGCGGAAAGCTCTTCCGGGTTGAAGTGGAACATGTTTGTCCTGATCCCGGGCACGGTCTCATACAGACCTTTTACTTTTTTCCCTTTTACGCCGTCGTTAACTGTAAGGATGCGGAAAGAGTCCACCAGGTTAAATCTCGGCACGGAGCCGTATTCCACCTGGAGGAAGCCGTCCCCGGCCTGCCTGAACAGCACTTCCGGCCTTGACTCGGCTTCGGGCAGCCTGTCTAATATGACATCATAATATTTTTGATCCATATTCTTTAATTAACCTCCTGTCATTATTTTCTTACTAAAGGACTATAAGGCCGCTCTACCTTAATCGCCGATAACCCTGTTTAGCTTTTCCCAGCCCCCTTTTAAATTAGTCCGTCTCGCTTTATTCAGCTAACTAACCGGGCAGGCCGGTAAGCCGCCAGGTTAGAATACCTCATTACTCGTCCCATCCGCGCAGCGTGTAGTAATCCTTGAGCATGTATGCCAGGTCTTCTTCCTTGATGATAGCGCCGGTCTCGGGCAGCGGCTGCTTGTGCAGGCGCTTGGGCAGGGCGTCGCTTTCTTTGCCCAGGCCGTTTTGCAGGTTGAAGAGGTGGGTCATGGTAACGATCTCGTTGGCCATGCGCCGCAGTTCCTCCACGGTATATTCCCAGCCCGTGATCGCCTTGATCACGGTCTGCAGCTCGTTCCACTGCAGCAGGTCCCGGTAAAAGGTGCAGTTGATGAAAGTGTTGAAGATGGTGAGCCTATCTTCGTATTCGATAAACAGGGCGGCTTTGCCCTCAATGGCGTCAGGTGATATTATCCCGGACAATTCCGGCTTGTAGAAGGTAGCCCTCAGGTGGCAGGCGCCGCGGGCGGATGTGGCATAGCCCAGGCCCATCCCCTTCAGCACGCGGGGATCGTAACCGGGCGGCTCCATCCCCTTGACGTGGATAGTTTCGCCGGCCATGCCCAGTGCTTTGGCGGCCGCGATAATGCCGTTGGAAAAGACTGCGCCGGGACCCGTCCTGTAGGCCATGTCTTCCAGCAGCCTGGCCGCGCCGTCGGCGTCTCCGTACTGCGGAAAGTCTTTATTAAGGCCTCTTTCGCGTGCCTCCATGGCCAGCGCCACCAGGTTGCCCCCGGTGATCGTGTCCATGCCCAGACGGTCGCAGACGTCGTTTAAGTAAATTATGTCGTCGAGCCGGTCGATACAGCACAGCCCGCCGAAGGCGTAGATCGTTTCATATTCCGGCCCTTCCAGGGTAAGGCCCGCCCGCGGCCCCTCCTCTATGGTGGTCAGGTCGCCGCAGGAGATAAAACAGCCCGGGCAGGTCTTCGGCACTACCTTGAAATTGCTGATCAGAGCCTCGCCGCTGATTTTCTCCCAGCCTTCCTTTACTCCTTTTGACCAGTACCTGGTGGGAAATGCTTTGGCGCTGTTCAGGAGAGCGACCATCTGGGCGGTGCCGTATTTTTTGTAATTCTTAACGCCCGGCAGGTCTTTGGAGGAGGTTATTAAGTTTTTTACAAAACTGTTCAGCGTCTCCTCGTCGGCAATTGCCGCCGCCTTGCTTCCGTGAAAGACCACTGCCTTCACGTTCTTGCTGCCCATCACGGCGCCCATGCCGCCCCTGCCGGACGAGCGCCAGTAGTTATTCTCCACGCAGGCAAAGCGGACCATGTTCTCACCGGCTGGGCCGATTACGACCGCCTGCGCTTTGGGGACGCCGACACGCTCCTTGACCTCGTCTTCCGTGGTGTAGGTATCTTTTCCCCACAGGTCGGAAGCCGGGTGGAATTTGACGCCTGCGTCTGAGATTTCCAAGAATACCGGGGTCGCCGATTTGCCCTCTAAGATTATGGCGTCGTAGCCGGTCGCCTTAATCTTCGGCGCGACCTTTCCGCCAGCGTATGATTCCGCGTAGCCACCCGTCTGCGGGGACTTGGCGAATAAGCCGTGGCGGCTGGAGCCGGGCATGCGCGTCCCGGTGGCCGGCCCTGTTGTGAAAATAAGCTTGTTTTCCCTGCCTAACGGGTCAGCTGACTGGTCAACATTATTTAGCAGCAGATATGTACCCAGACCTTTACCGCCAAGGCAGCGCCTGAATATTTCCTCCGGTATTTCTTCTTCCCCGTACGTGTGCCTGTCCAGGTCCACCCGCAGCAGTTTTCCGTAAAATCCCTTCAACATCACATAAGCCTCCAAGTCTTTATAGCCTTAAAATTAAATTCCTAAACACTTAAAATTATGCAAGATCCGCGCCAGTTAAATAATTTTGAAAAATCACTATATTTACGAGTTTTTTATGTGTAAGAAATGATTTATCTCTCTAATTAATGTACTGTGGCATCGTATAAATATTACCACATTATATTTCGATAGTATTTACTTATGTTTTTCACTGGATGCTGTATTGCATTACCAAAATGCATATTTGCATTAATGGATTCAAAAAAAGACGCCTTATACCTGTAAAAACCCCATTGTATTTATCAGCGTCTTAAAGATATATAATTTGTTATGAATTTTACCACCTGAATTTTGAATTGTCAATCTTGATTTTGCTTTTAAATGAATTTTCAAATCATTTATTATCGCATTAATAAATTGTCTAATAATTATTGTTAAATTGACTATTTCGCATTATACTAAATAGTGAAATATTATTGCATGGTTTAGATTGTGTGGCACATATTTTGCAGGTCTAAACAAAAATGATTAAAAACTCAGGTTATATATGCAAAAATCAAAATTTATATTAGGAGGAAGTGTTAAAGTGACTACTTTGAAAACCCAGGTGCCCGGCCCAAAATCCCAGGAGATCTTGGAATTGAGGCAAAAGTATGTCCCCAGGGGTATCTCCTACTCCACCCAGATCTTCGTCAAGGAGGCCAAAGGCGCTGTTATTACCGATGTTGACGGCAACGAGTTCATAGACTTTGCCGGTGGGATCGGCGTTAACAACGCCGGTCACTGCCATGAAAAAGTGGTGCAGGCGGCTAAAGACCAGATCGACCACTTTATCCACACCAGCTTTAACGTCGCCCAGTATGAGCAGTATGTGAAGCTGGCGGAAAAACTGGACGAAGTTACCCCCGGAAGCTTTCCCAAGAAGACCATGTTTGCCAACAGCGGCGCGGAAGCGGTGGAAAACGCGGTTAAGATCGCCAGGAAATACACCAACAGGACCGGCATAATCGCCCTGGAGTGCGCTTTCCACGGCCGCACCCTGCTGGCCATGACCCTGACCAGCAAGGTCAAGCCTTATAAATACGGCTTCGGCCCGTTTGCCAGCGATGTCTATAAGGTACCTTCGGCTTACTGTTACCGCTGTTATTACGGGCTGAGCTACCCGTCCTGCGACCTGCAGTGCCTGAAAAACCTGGAGCGGTTCTTTGTGGCCGAGTGCCCGTCGGACCAGGTGGCGGCTGTGATCGCAGAGCCTGTACAGGGCGAGGGCGGCTTCATTGTCCCGCCGCCGGAGTTCCTGCCCGGATTAAAGCAAATCTGTGAAAAACACGGTATCCTGTTTATTGCGGATGAAATTCAGACTGGTTTCGGACGGACAGGAAAACTGTTCGCATGTGAAAACTTCGGCTTGGTGCCTGACCTGATGGCTATCGCCAAGTCGCTGGCCGCGGGATTCCCGCTGAGCGCGGTCACCGGCCGGGCGGAAGTTATGGACGCGCCCGCCCCCGGCGAAATAGGCGGCACTTACGGCGGCAACCCGGTTGCCTGCGCGGCGGCACTGCAGGTTATCGATATCATGAAGGATGAGGCCCTGCCGGAAAGGGCCAACTGGATCGGCTCGGTATTGACGGGCCGGTTAAAAGAAATGCAGGAGAAATACCCTGTGATCGGTGATGTGCGCGGCCTCGGCGCCATGATCGCGATCGAACTGGTCAACGATCGTAAAACCAAAGAGCCGGCCAAGGAAATTACCTCCCGGCTGACAGCCGAGTGCTACAAGCGGGGCCTGATTTTCCTGAGCGCGGGGATATACAGCAACGTGCTGCGGTTCTTGATGCCGCTCGTGATTACCGAGTCCGAGCTGAACCAGGCCGCTGATATCCTGGAAGCTTCTCTGCAAGAAGTCTGCGGCTAAAACTGAAGCAAAAACGTGTCAAGGGGACGGTTCTCTTGACACGTTCGTGTCACGGGGACGGTTCTCTTGACACGATCGTGTCACGGGGACGGTTCTCTTGACACGAATTCCGTGCCGGTTTTGTCCGGGACAGATCCCTTGCCCCATTATTAAATTTTTTCCTTTAATGTGAATAACTCATCATCATACCTCAGCATTACCAGGCCGTCTTTCCAGCCGTCGAGAGTTATTTCACTCTCGCACCCGCGGTACATCTCAATTATCCAGCGGGGGAAATCGGCCCCAGCCCTGATTGAAAGCGGGATCCCTCCTCCAAACCTGGGATTAATCTCAATAAACTTGATCTCTCTGCCCGGAGTCAAAAAGCACTGGACAGTAATGCAGCCCACCGCTCCGGGGAGCGCTTCGACCACTTTTTTCCCGGCGTTAATAATATCAATGTTTTTTACAGTCATTCCCTTGCTGATCTCGCCGGACCTGGTCTCAATCCGCAGCCTTGGCACAACACACCTGACCCTGCCGTGCAGGTCGGCCAGGATATCCAAGGTATACTCTTCCCCGGTAATAAGCTCCTGCACAATAGCGCCAGGCACATAACTGACAAAAAACTCCAGTTCCTTTGCGCTCCAAATTTTTGTCACACCGGTGCTTGAATTGCCGTTAAATGGCTTTAAAAGATATGGATACCTGGCTGCGGGCCCGCTTATTATTTCTTTCGGATCCAGGATCTCAGGAGTCTGTACTCCTATCGCCTTAAAAAATTCGCTGGTTTTTCTCTTGTCAAAGCTGATTTCGTTAACTTCCGGTGAAGATACCATGACGTTGACCCCGATTTCTTCGAAATCTTTTTTGCTGTCAGCCAGTATAGACAGCTCGGTATCTATCAAAGGTACCACCAGCTTAATCCGCCTTTTGCGGCATATAGCCTTGAGGGCTTCGATATAGCCCGGGTCCACAACGGGTGGCGCCAACTCCCCGATGTCAGCGACAAACGACGCGGGAGCGCTTTTGTTTAAGTCCGCGGTGATAATGTTTCCCCTTAAACCCATGGTTTTAAGGCTTTGCCTGAATGACCTGAGCAGGGAAACCCGCCTGCCCGCACTGGTAAAAAGAATGTTGAAGCTGTCCATAACTCTTTCCTTACCCCCAGGTAAATACATAATGATTCATATACGGGAACATTTATGGTCAATGCTATACAATATTGGAAAAATGGAAAAGTGTTCCTCGAATTTCTTTGAGTAATAAGTCAAGAGCCTGGCCTGCTTGCCGCATATTTCCCCCGGTCTCAATGAATAATAAAGAAAAAGTATAATCGGAGGTATGTACCATGCATGAAAATATTACAGTTTACACAACCCCTACCTGACCGCACTGCATACACGTGAAGGAGTTCCTCTCACAGAAGGGAGTAAAGTACCAGGAGTTAGATGTTGCTGCGGACAAAACTGCGCGGGAAGAAATGCTCAGAAAAACCGGGCGGATGGCCGTGCCTACAATTATGGTTGGGGAACAGGTGGTAGTAGGTTTCAACAAAAGCGAGCTGGAAAAGTTAATATAGCTAAAAGGCCCACCATTAAAGTGGGCCTTTTAGCGTGTCAAGGGGACGGTTCTTCTGACACGTTTTAATAATATTCTGAAAGCGTGTCAAGAGAACCGTCCCCTTGACACGGTCCCGCTATTCCAGCTTGAGTAAAATTTCCGCTATCTCGCGGAAAACCGGGGCGGCAGATTCGCTGCCGCTGTCGCCGCCTTCCACCAGTACTGTCACCACATAGCGGGGGTTCTTCCGGGGGGCGTACCCGGTAAACCAGGCGTCTGTTTTCTCCCCGCTGCTGCCTACCTGCGCCGAGCCTGTCTTGCCGGCACTGCCGAATACCGGCACCGCGGCTCCCGTGCCGGTGCCACTGTCAACAACTGACTCCATCAGGCCGCGCAGTATTCCAGCGGTGTCTGGTGAAACAGCCTGACTGCCGGCGCCTATATAAAACTCTTTAACGACACTGCCCCTGCTGCTGCGGACTTCCTTAACCAGGCGCGGCTCCCTGTATATCCCGCCGGAGACGATCGCGTTCGTCATGGCCGCCACCTGCAGCGGCGTAACCAGTACCGGCCCCTGGCCTATGCTGCAGTTGACCAGGTTGTACGGCTCCCCGATTAAATCCAGGTCCTGGCGCGTGTCGCAAACTACCGGGTAACCTATAACGTTTTGGTTCTCCAGGCCAAGCCGGCCGGCGTATTCTATCAGTTTCGGAGCGCCCAGGTCCAGCCCGACCCTGGCGAATGTGGGGTTGCATGACTCGGCAAAGGCGCGCGCAAAATTAATATCGCCATGCCCCCCTTCTTTCCAGCAGTGAATTATGTTATCTTTTTCACCGAGGCAGTTAAAACGGTTTTTCAGGCTGGCCGGGTCTTCCTCCAGAGCTGCCGCGGCCAGCACTATTTTAAAAACAGAGCCCGGTTGGTAGAGCGCGGTGCAGTGGTCAAAAGAACTCCCCTCAGCCGCGCCGCCAAGGTTTTTTTCCGGGTGTGCCGGGTCAAAACCCGGGCGGCTGGCCATGGCGAGGATATCTCCTGTCCCTGCTTCCATCACTACCACCGCGCCAATGCTTATCTTCCGGTCCATAGTATCTTCAACAACCTGCTGGACACGGGAGTCCAGGGTCAGCACCACATCCCGCCGGGCCCTGTCCTCCGCCTGCTCCTCCAGCTCAAAGCCGGGACCGCCAAGCAGCTTTCCCTGGGCGTCTTTAAAAACTCTTACCGCTTGCTCCGGCCTGTTTCCTTTCAAATCCTCCTCGTACGCCATTTCCAGGCCTGTCTTACCCACCAGGTCGTCGTAGCGGTAAATTTTTTCGGAATGGGAGACAAGGTTGAAGTACTCGGCGTAAGACGATACTTTGCCCAGGTGGCCTAAAGTTTGAGACGCCAGTGAATTATCGCCGTACCTGAACTGCACCGGCAGCGCCATTACGCCTGTCCAGTCCTTTTGCCGGATGAGTTCTGTCTGCTTAGCGGTTAAGTCGTAAGGCAGGCAGCATGCTCCTCCATCCAAACATCGTTTTATGCCTGCTTCATCAACAGCGAGGATCTCCGCCAGGCCTTTAGAAGCCGCATCTTTATCTTTTACCACCTGCGGGAAAACCACTACCCTGTTTTCGGTCTTCCCCCCGGTAAGCGGGACTAAATTACGGTCAAGGATTTTACCCCTGGGAGCATCCTCCAGTGAGACCCAGATGCTGCCCTGTTCCAACGCGAGACAAGCGTACCGTTCCCCGTTTTTTATCTGAATCCGCCACAGCTGGACGGCCAGCCCCAGAAAACATATAAATAGAACAGAAAAAATTAGGACCAGCCTCTTTTGCCTCAAAATGTCCATAAAAAAAACCTTCCATTAAAAGGTATTTGCTTTAAGCTTGGCCCAAAGTATAATAATTTATACAAAGTGCGACAAGGGGACGGTTCTTCTGTCGCGCTTTTGTATACAATAATGCGACAAGAGAACCGTCCCCTTGTCGCATCAACGACGCCATACACGAAAGCGGGGCCTGGATACTTGATTTTATGTTAATTCTTCGATCTGGTCCAGCAGCCGGGCAAACAGGTCCAGCCCTTCCTGCACCGGCTCTGGAGATGCCATATCAACCCCGGCGGACTTTAACAGGTTAAGAGGATAGTCACTGCCTCCCTTTTTCAGAAAGCCCAGGTAACGGTCAACCGCCGCCGCGCCTTCCTCCAGGATCCGGCTGGTAATGGCCGCCGCCGCGGAAAACCCGGTGGCATATTTGTAAACATAAAAGGCGGAATAAAAATGGGGAATGCGCGCCCATTCGAATTCCACATTCTCATCCACAATCATCTCCGGACCGTAGTAATCCACATTCAGTTGATGATAAACCTGACGCAGAAATTCAAGGGTCAGAGCCTGACCCTGTTCAGTTCTTTCATGAATAATTTTTTCAAACTCGGCGAACATAGTCTGACGGAAAACAGTGCCGCGAAATTGTTCCAGGTAGTGGTTAAGCAGGTAGAGCTTTTTGCTCCGCTCGCTCACTTTCTTGAGCAGATGCTCCATGAGCAGGGACTCGTTAACTGTGGAAGCCACCTCGGCAGTAAAGATAGTGTAATGGGCGTAGAGGTAGGGCTGCTCACCGCCGGCAAAATAAGAATGCATGGCGTGTCCCATTTCGTGGGCAATAGTAAAGACATTGCTTAAATTACCCTGATAATTCAGCAAAATATATGGGTGCACCCCGTAAGGTCCCCAGGAATAAGCGCCGCTGGTTTTACCCCTGTTTTCAAAAACATCCGTCCATCCCTCATTAAACCCCTGGGACATAATTTCGCCATAAGCAGCACCCAGAGGCGCAAGCCCCTCTTTCACCATCTCAACCGCTTCGGGGAAGGGGATCTCCCATTTGATGTCCTTTACCATGGGAGCATACAGATCATACATGTGCAGTTCGTCCAGCCCCAGCAATTTCTTGCGCAGGGCTGCATAACGGTGCATGGCGCCCAGGTTGCGGCGCACCGTTTGGATCAGGTTATCATAGACCTCCGGTGGAATGTTGTCTGCAAAAAGTGAAGACTGCAAAGCTGAAGGAAATTTACGCGCCCTGGCATAAAACACGTCCTTTTTTACGCTGGAAGAAAGAGTGGCGGCCAACGTGTTCTGCAGTTTCCTGTAGGAACTGTAGAGAGAGGTGAAAGCGTCCCGGCGCACCCGGCGGTCTGGGCTTTCCATGAACTGAATGTACCGGCCGTGGGTAACCTCCGCCTCTTTTCCCTCTTCATCCTTGATCGAAAGGAAGGTCATATCGGCATTGTTGATCATTTTGAAAATGTTAGCCGGGGCCTGGGCCACCTCACCTGCTCCAGCGATAAGCCGCTCCTCGGCGGCGGAAAGGATGTGGTCTTTTTTCCGCAGCAATTCGTCCAGAGCGAAATTGTAGAGCTTCAGGCCCGGCTCTTCCAGCCGGCAGCCTTCCAGGGTTTCCGCGGGGAGCTCCAGAATTTCGGGTTCAATGAATGATAGTGCCGTCTGCACCTGGGTATGCAGGCTTTCCGCCCGGTCAGTCAGTGCCTGGTAGACAGGATTGGCGTTATCCTCGTCCCGGCGCATGCGGGCGTAGGTATAAACTTTCTCGATAAGTTCCTGCAGCCTGTACTCCAACTGCAGGATTTCCAACAGAGAACGTGCTGACTGCCCCATTTTGCCCCTGTAGGCGGCGGCTTTATCGCTCAACTTTTTTACCAGCTGAAAATCCTGTTCCCATAAATCGTCGCTGGCATAGATATCTTCAAGCCGCCACTTGTATTGTTCGGGAATTTCTTTTCGGGTTGGAAGACTTCCCTTGCTTTGCAATTTAAGACCACCTTTTAAATAATTCTTAATATAGCGTAATCCGGCACCGGCCGGTCAATTGGCACCAGAACAACCTGCTGGGGGTGCGGCGCGGCTTCCACGCTGTTGCCTTCCTCATCAATAATCCTGGTTATCTTTTGTCTTAAAGTCTCCCCCCTGGGGATCATTATCTCCACATCATCCCCGACGGCGAAACGGTTTCGCTGTTCAACTACCGCCATCCCGGCATCAGCGTCATATCCTCTCACCAGCCCTGCAAAGACATGGCTTCTCCTGTAAATCTCCCCTTCGTAGTGCTGTCCTGAGGGACCTGGACTGCCAAATAAAAACCCGGTGGTGTAATCCCGGTGGCTTACCTTTTCAATCTCCTCCAGCCAGGCCGGGTTAAACCTGTAATTTTCGGGATCGCTGGCGTAAGCGTCAATGGCCTCGCGGTAGGCCTTTACCACACCCGCCACGTAATTGACGCTTTTCATGCGGCCCTCGATTTTAAAGCTGGTGATGCCGGCGCTGACCAGCTCGGGAATATGCTCGATCAGGCAGAGGTCTCTGGAACCGATAATGTAGCTGCCCCGCCCGTCCTCTTCTATCGCGAAATATTCTCCGGGCCTTTTTTCCTCCACCAAGGCGTATTTCCAGCGGCATGACTGGGCGCAGTCTCCGCGGTTGGCGTCGCGCCCCGTGAGGTAATTGCTCAGCAGGCAGCGGCCTGAATATGAAATGCACATCGCGCCGTGGATAAACATTTCCAGTTCCAGGGCGACCTGCTCCCGGATCTCCCTGATCTCGGCCAGCGAAAGCTCCCGGGCCAGGACGATGCGGCGGACTCCGAATTCTTCCCAGAAGCGCGCGGCAGCCCAGTTGGTCGTGTTGGCCTGGGTACTCAGGTGGACCGGCAGGGCCGGGTAAAGCCTCCTGACGAGATCGACCACGCCGGGATCGGATACGATCACCGCATCCGCTCCCGCTTTACAGACCATGTCCAGGTAAGCGGGAAGGCCTTCCAGGTCCCTGTTGTGAGCAAATATATTTACAGTCACGTATACCCGCACGCCATGGCCATGGGCAAACCTTACGCCTTCTGCCAGGTCGCTTTCATCAAAATTACCCGCTCCCGCCCGCAGGCCAAAATGCCGCCCACCGAGGTAGACGGCATCAGCGCCGTAGAGCACGGCGATTTTTAACTTTTCCAGATCGCCGGCGGGGGCCAGCAGCTCAGTTTTCATTCCTCGTACCTCTCTCTGTTGGCATTGTGCTCCGCCAGGGTTGTGGCAAACGCGTGCGAGCCGTCGGGCTTCGCCACGTAATAGAGATATTCCGTGCGGTCTGGCTGGATCGCTGCCAGAAGTGACGTACGGCCGGGCATGGCGATGGGGCCGGGCGGCAGCCCGTAGATCTTGTAAGTGTTATAGGGCGAGTCTATTTCCAGGTCCTCGTAGAAAAGGGTGGGCTTGGTCGTGCCCAGGGCGTACTGCACGGTGGCGTCCACCTGCAGGGGCATGTCGATGTTCAGGCGGTTGTAGATAACACCCGCTATTAAAGGCCTTTCTTCATCGACCATTGCTTCGCGCTCCACCATGGAAGCGACGGTCAGCGCCTTGTGCAGCGTAACGCCTTTACTTTCTGCCTGTGCCTGGTAGTCAAGTTCTTCTATAACACTGGCAAAACGCTTCAGCATCATGTCGATAATCGACACTTCAGTACTTCCCCGGTCCACCTGGTAGGTATCCGGAAAGAGGTATCCTTCCAGGCGCTTTTCCCCTTTGGGCAGGCCCTGGACAAATGAATAAGGGAATTCTTCTTCGGAGACCGCCAGCATGAACTTTTGCCTGTCCACCAGTCCCTTGGCGGCGAGCAAATCGGCTATCTGCGCCGTCGTATACCCCTCGGGAACAGTAAATGACATTTCCGCCAGGCGCCCTTGGACCAACTCCCTGAGCAGCTCGGGCGTTGAGTAGCTGTCGTTAAGCCTGTATTCCCCCGCCTTAATCCTGCTGTCCAAGCCGGTATACCTGGCATAAAGGCTGAAGACCAAACCGTTTCGCACCAGCTCGTTTTGCTCTAAAATATCGCCCACCTGGTTCGCGGTGGCGCTTACGGGTATGGCCACCACCACTTCCCTGCCCCTGCTTTTTGCTGAAACCGGGGACAGTGACATTAGTATATAGATAAATACCAGGCAGATGGCGCCGAGTGATAACATTAAATGGTAGCGGTATCTTCTGATAAATTTATTTTTCTTATGCTTTTCTAATTTGCTCTCCGCAAGATAACGCATAAACACCCCACCATAGATGATTTCATATTATAACATTATTTGTCACACGGGCACAAGGAAACCCCTGTAAATAACTTAATAATTAGGTACCGGTAACCGAAAATTGAAAATTCAAAAACTTAATAACTTAGGTACCCGGTACCGAAAAGTAAGGGGCAGTTCGCGTGAACTGCCCCTTTGTTGAGCTGCGATTATGGCGTCCTGCCGCCGGCCGGGGGATTGGCTCCCGGTATAGCCGGTATGGTCGTGGAGCCGCCGCCGGTAGTGGCTCCGCCCGTGGGCTGGTCCTGGCCGCCGGGCGGTATGACCTGACCTCCCGGCGTCCCCGGTTTGGACGGCGCTACCTGTGGTAATGTTTCCGAAGTCCCCACAGCGATCACCTTGTTAATCGGGTTATAATCGCTGTAGGACTGCGCGTCCCTTTTTTCTACTTTGCCATTCAGGAAAACTACCCGCTCTGTATAAGCCAGGAACCCGTTTGAGCCTTCTTTTTTAACGACCTCCGTGCCCTTGGGCAGGTTCGGGTCGGTTTCATATACCACGTTGAAATTTATTTCATCGGTTACAACGGAATCTATGCGCACGTCCCTCTTATACGCGGTGTTGCCGTAGATGTTAATGGTGATCTGCCCGCCGCTTAAATATGACTTGATATACAAATAGTCCCCTGTGTTATTGCCGAATTTAAAGTCCAGAGCGTCATAAACAACTGTGGCGTCGCGCCCTATGGGGACGTAGCTGACGGGAATGGAGTGGTTGTACCGCTCTTCGATTTCAAGGTTGGCCATCAGGACACTGTTGTAAAGAGTCGTTGAAACCTGGCACACGCCTCCGCCAAGCCCGTCCACCAGTTCGTCGTTAACAATAACCGGGGCGGTCTTGTAGCCGGCCTCGGAGCTGCGGGGGCCCACGACCTCGTTAAATGAAACAACCTGCCCGGGCATAACCAGCAGTTCGTCGAAGGCCCGGGCCGCCACGCTGATATTATAAGTACGGCTGACCTTCCCGGCGTCAAAATGTGTTGTATAACCGCCAAGCAGGCCGTTGATGTTCATGCTCTCAAGCGCCGCGGTGGTGCGGGACGGTGAAACGGGAACCAGGGACAGGTCCACTTCCTGGTCCCTGTTGTTCAACACATCGACAATGTCTTTCTTCAGCTTTTCCAGGTCCAGTCCCATACCGTCCTGGCTGGGAACAACTGTAACCCTGTCACCGGCGCCGACCCTAAAAGTCGCTTCCACGGGATCTGTGGTTATTTCCCCGGTCAGGTCTTTTAAACGCTGAGACAGTTTTTCCTCATCATATGTAAAAGCTGTCTGCAATGAGAGGCCGTTTTTCTCAATCTGCTTTCTATCCTGCCAGCGTTTGATTATCGAACCCTGTTTTCCGGCATTGAGCGCTTCAGTTATAACAGCTTCCTTATTAATTTCAAACCCCACTTCGTTTAACAGAAGTGTGCTGCTCCAGCCGTGATAGCGAAGGGCCACCCTTTTCGCGCGAAAACTCTTTTCTGTTTCCGCCAGCTTTGCCATGCCTTCTTCTTTGTTTAATCCGCCGAGGTCAGTCCCCATGAACTCAACCCCGGAATAAATCTTTTCTGAAGACGAAGCAAAAAATCCCGAGCTGAATATGACCAGCGGCAGGACGATAATAACTGATACAATAATTATTTTTATAATGTTTGATGTTTTGGCAGGCGTTTTGGCAGGCATTTTTTACTCCCTTTAACCGTAAAAAAAGCCGGATTGCAGGAAACTACAACCAGCTTAATTCTGTTAGCTTTACTCGATTTCTTCCTCGGCTATCATTTCCTCCCAGGCATCTGAAACCTTTTCCCATTCCTCGTCGTCTTCGATATCTACCAGCAGCTCGTTGCCTTCTTCGTCCTTGGCGAATTTCAGGATTATAGCTTCGTTATTCTCCTCGTCGACCGGCAGCAGTATGGCATACTCAGAGCCGTCCACCTCTATGATATCAATCACGGTAAAGTCGTGCTCTGTACCTTCTTCGTCTACCAAAGTTACAACTTCATCAGCTTCAGTCAATATATTCACCTCTTCCAATGTTTACTGAAAAAATTCTATCTAAAAAAAGTAATCCTGTCAAGCAAAGTAGTTTGACTCTATATGCCAGTTCTGTTTTACATTTGTTAATCCGCCTTTTTTGTGGAACCCCTGCCTGCCGCGTCAAGGTAGTTCTGCAGGATCAAAACAGCCGCCATTTTATCAATAACCTGCCGCCGTTTGTTTCTTTTCATATCCGCTTCGATCAGCAGCCTTTCTGCCTCGACCGTCGTTAATCTTTCGTCCCACAGTTCCACGGGCAGGTCAAGGGCCCTGGCCAGGCGCCCTGCGAAGTCACGGGCCTTTTCCGCGCGGGGCCCCGTGCTTCCGTCCATATTCAGCGGCAGCCCCACCACAACCTTCTCAACTTCATGCTTTAAGGCGATCTCCCTGATCCTCCTGATATCACCTTTCGAGCCGCCGCCGCCCGTAATAACGTCCAGCCCCTGCGCTGTCCAGCCCATCGGGTCGCTCAGCGCCACGCCTATTCTTTTATCCCCCAGGTCAAGTCCCAGCACGCGCATATCAGATCACCTTGATGCAGAAATCAGGGCAGGCCGCGCCGCAGTAACCGCAAAGGACGCACAGATCTTTGTCCACCATGGCCCTTCCTTCTGTAATTTTCAGCGCCCCAGCCCGGCATTTCTTTATGCAATGCCCGCAACCGCGGCACCATGACTCAATATGAAGGCGCCTTGCCTGGCGCCTGACAGCAGATTTTAAAGTTTCCGGTACCCCTTTACCGCTGAATAAAAGGGTATTGTAATCCACTTCTTGAACTGTGCTCATCCCAACCGCCACTGAGGACAATTCAGGCAGCGACAATACGAAATTTAATGCTTCTTCCGGCCTGTCAAGCAAGTTGCCGCCGCCCAGGGCTTTCATCGCATAAAGGCCCTTGCCCGCGCCGGAGGCGGCCCTGATGGCCGCCAGCATGTCTTCCCTGGTCCCGTCAACTATCCCTATCCCCGCGCAATTGACCAGGGGGTGGATCACATCAAGCTCCGGAATTTGGGCCGCAGCCAGCACACCCGCGACATGGTGGGTAGAAATGCCGGCAGCCCTGATGGTCCCTTTTTCTTTAGCCTCCAAAAGAAATTCAAAGGCTTCCCAGTGGCCTTTGATAGTCAGGTGCGACTCCTGTTCATGGAGCATGAAAATATCAATGTAGTCCCTGTCCAGCTCTTTTAGCGCTTTTTCAACGCTCCTTACCATATCCTTACGGGTGTAAGCGTAACACTTCGAACAAATAACGACATCGCGAGCAAACCCGCGGACAGCCTCGCGAATATATGGATAGGTCCGGTAAAGCTCTGCCGTGTCTATAAAATTTACACCGTTCTCAAGAGCCCTGCGGATGACAGCAGAGCCTTCCAGCAAAGACAGGCCGGCCTGGAGGGGGCCGATGGTCAGAGCGCCAAAACAAAGTCGGGACACCAAAATACCGGTCTTCCCGAGAGGCCTGTACTGCAACTGCTCTCCAACTCCCGCTTAATAATTATTCCTGCTTGAGATAGCTTTTTACCAGTTCCTCAAGTATCTCATCCCGCTCAAGCCGGCGGATCAGGCTGCGGGCGTTACCGTGGCTGGTTATATAAGCCGGATCCCCGGACAGCAGGTACCCTACCAGCTGGTTGATCGGGTTGTATCCTTTTTCAATTAGAGAGTTGTAGACCTGGTGTAGAATGTCCCGGGCCCGGTTCACATCATCGGCCTGAACTTTAAACATCATAGTCTTGTCTGAAAAATCCGAAGGCATCTACGGCAAACCTCCTTTTTTAAATCTATTCGCTGCCTTTAATATTTTTCCTTCACTGCTATATAATACCTGCCGACAATAGTCTATCCCCAAAAAATGATTGAGACACCTGTCTAACTAATATATAATACATAGTAATTCTATTAAGAAGGGTGACGAGCAAGACTATATGAAATTTCGCAAAGCAAAAATCACTGATGTTGAACCTATTCACGCTTTAATTACAGACTATGCCGAAAAAGGCTTGATGCTTGCCAGGCCGCGCACTCTGCTGTACGAGAGCCTGCGCGAGTTTACCGTCGCCGTGGACCGGGACAGGGTCGTCGGGGCCGGCTCGCTGCACATTATATGGGAAGACCTGGCCGAGATCAGGGCCCTTGCTGTTGCGCCGGATTATGCTAAAAAAGGGATCGGCCGCGGCCTGGTGCGAAATTTTCTAAATGAAGCGCGCGACCTGGCTATACCGCGGGTCTTCGCCCTTACCTACCAGGACGGCTTCTTTGCCAAATGCGGTTTTCGAATAGTAGAAAAGGATTCCCTTCTCCAAAAAGTGTGGAAGGAATGTGTTAACTGCCCGAAATTCCCCAATTGCGATGAAATCGCCATGATTATCGATGTGCAGATACCTGCTGAAAAATAAGTTGCAGGGACCTCCGCCGCCGCTAAAATATGTAAAATGCTAAAAACCCGGCATGGCAGACGCCTGCCGGGTTATTTATTACAGTTTGAGCTGTTTTTCTACCACCTGGCTGGCTTTTTCCAGGGCCTCACGCAGGCGGGAAGGGTCTTTGCCGCCGGCCTGGGCCATCTCGGGACGGCCGCCGCCTCCGCCGCCGACCACCGCGGCGACTTCTTTTACCAGTTTCCCGGCGTGCAGCCCGCCGGGCAGCAGGTCTTTAGTTACCGCCGCCACTAAATTCACCTTGTCGCCGGCGGTGCTGCCCAGTATGATTACCCCCGATTCGATCTTATCCCGCAGGAGGTCCACCATGCCCCGCAGGCTGTCCATATCCGGCGCCGCGGCCTCCCCGGCCAGCACCTTGATCCCTTTAACCGTCTTCACGCTGTTGATCAGGTCATGCACCTGGTACCTGGCCAGCCTGGCCTGGAGCGCCTCGTTCTCCGCCTCCAGCTCCCTGTTGTTTTCCAGCAGGCCTTCCACCCGGCGGACCACCTCGTGGGGCGCCGCTTTCACCAGCCTGGCTATCTCGGCCAGCTGTTCCTCCCTGGCGTTCACATAGCGCAGGGCGCCCTGGCCCGTTACCGCCTCCACCCGGCGCAGGCCGGCGCCGACGCTGCTTTCTCCCACCAGTTTGAACAGGCCGACCTCGGCCGTATTCTTAAGGTGAGTGCCGCCGCAGAGCTCCAGGCTGAAATCACCCATCTTGACCACCCTGACCCTCTCCCCGTATTTTTCTCCGAAGAGGGCCGCCGCGCCCATGGCCCTGGCCTCGTCAACAGAGGACTCAAAAACTTCTATGGTAAAGTCATTTAAGACCGAGTCGTTTACTATATCCTCGACTTTTTTTATTTCGCCGGCGTCTATCGCCGCGTAATGGGTAAAATCAAAGCGCAGCCGGTCCGGTTCCACCAGCGAGCCGGCCTGGTTGACATGGTCGCCCAGCACCATTTTCAGGGCCTTGTGCAGCAGGTGGGTGGCCGAGTGGTTGCGGCAGGTAGCCAACCGCCTGGCAACGTCCACCTCAACCGACACCTGGTCATGCTCCTTCAAAATGCCGTTGATCACCTTGCCGCGGTGCACGATAAGGTTTTCCACCGGCTTGGTCACCTCGTAAATTTCCACCTTAAGCTCAGGGGCGGCCAGGCGCCCGTGGTCGCCCACCTGCCCGCCGGACTCGGCATAGCAGGGTGTGACGTCCAGGATGAATTCCACTTCTTCCCCGGCCTGGGCTGATTTTACCCTTTCCCCGTCTCTCAGGATCCCCTGCACGCTGGCCCTGGCCTCCAGGGCGTCGTAGCCGACGAAGTTAGTCTCGCCCATCTCCTCACGCATTTTCTTGAAGAGGGCGCCCCGTTCCGATATATATTCGGTTTCCTGCCTGGCGCTGCGGGCCCGCTGCCGCTGGTCCTCCATGGCCCGGCCGAAACCGTCCGTGTCCACTGTAAATCCCTGTTCTTCCGCCATTTCCTGCGTCAGTTCCAGGGGAAAGCCGTACGTGTCATAAAGCTTGAAAGCGTCCGCGCCGGGTATAACGGAGCTGCCCTGCTTTTTCGCCTCTTCCATCAGCCGGTTCAGCATTTCGGTACCCTGGGCCAGTGTTTCCGAAAAACGCTTCTCCTCGTTGTGGATGACGCTCAGTACGTGGTCTTGCCGTTCGGCCAGCTCCGGGTAGGCTCTGCCCATCTGGCGGACGACCGCCCCGCCCACCTTGTAGAGAAAGAGTTCCTGGATGCCGAGCAGCCGGCCAAAACGCGCCGCCCGCCTCAGCAGTCGCCTGATCACGTATCCCCTGCCTTCGTTGGAAGGCAGCGCCCCGTCGGTGATGGCGAAGGTTATCGCCCGGCAGTGGTCGGCGATTACTTTTAAAGCTACGTCGACCTTGTTTTCCCTGCCGTACTCCAATCCGAACAATCCGGCTGTATAGTCCATAATTTCCCTGAGCAGGTCGGTGTCGAAGTTCGAGGGCACGCCCTGGAGCACCGAAGCCACCCGCTCCAGGCCAAACCCCGTATCAATGCCCTTGCTGGCCAGGGGTGTGTAATTACCTTCTTCGTCCCTGAAAAACTGTATGAACACCAGGTTCCATATTTCCAGGTAGCGGTCACAGTCGCAGCCGACTTCGCAGTCGGGCGAGCCGCATCCTCTTTCCGCGCCCAGGTCCACATAAATCTCCGAGCACGGGCCACAGGGCCCCACGCCAATTTCCCAGAAGTTGGTGTCCTTGCCCAGCCTGACAATCCGCTCGGCCGGGACGCCCACGACCTTGTGCCAGATGTCGAACGCCTCGTCGTCGTCAAGGTAGATGGTGACCCACAGCTTGTCCGGCGGAAGCCGCAGGTGCTCGGTCACGTACTCCCAGGCCCAGGGGATGGCAGACTCTTTAAAATAATCGCCAAAGGAAAAATTTCCGAGCATCTCAAAAAAAGTATGGTGCCGCGCGGTCCTGCCTACTGACTCGATATCCGGCGTACGGATGCATTTCTGGCAGGTGGTCACCCTGGTATAGTCCGGTTTGGCCGCGCCTGTAAAAAACGGCTTGAAAGGGACCATCCCTGCAGCCGTCCATAAAATGCTTGGATCATTTACAGGTATCAGGGAAGCGCTGGGCAAAATTTTATGCCCCTTGCTTTCAAAAAACCTGAGGTAACTCTCTCTGATTTCATTACCGGTCATCAATTTTAAACCCAGCCTTTTATCTATATTTTTGCGCTATAATTATACAAAATGTTCCTGTAAAGTGTCAAACCAAATTATCCCGTGTGCGACTAAAGCCGCACCTGCAGGTGGTGTGACCGTTCCGCTGTAGGGCGGGTTTTAACCCGCCATTCCAATCGAGGACATTCCTCGACCCTAAAGGAATACTCGCAGAGGAGGTGTGTCCCCGTTCCGCTATAGCCACGCAGCTGTTTTCAGGAATATAAAATTGAAGATCACCCGGAGCACCGCCGCCGCCGGGACCGCTAAAAGCATGCCGGTGAGCCCGTACAGCTCCCCGCCCGCCAGCAGGCTGAAGATCACCACCAGCGGGTGCAGCCCCACCTTGTCTCCCAGGATCTTGGGCGAGATGATATTGCCTTCCAGCTGGTGGATGATGAAAAAGGCGGCAACGACTTTCACAGCCAGCCATTTTGATTCTAATAGGGCCAGGCAGACAGCGGGGACAGCCCCGATAATAGGGCCGAAATATGGTATCAGCTCGGTCAGCCCGGCAAACAGGCCAAGCATCAGGGCAAAATCGACACCCAGCAGCGCCATCACGACCGCGGTCATTCCCCCCACTATGGCGGCCACCAGTAAATAACCTTTAATAAAGCTTCCCAGCACTCTGTCGATCTGTTTGAAAAGGTCCACGGCCTCGTCCCTCCATGCAGCCGGCAGCACGGAAAGCGCTTTTAACTTGATTAATTCCAGGTCTTTTAGGATGTAAAAGGACAAGACAGGGGCCAAAATTATTTTAAATATGCTGCCGAACAGCCCCACAATGGAGGCCAGGATATTTCTCACCCGCTCCAGCATGATTTCCTCCAGCCAGCGGATCCTTTCATCAAACACCTGCTTCATGCCGTCGGGCATACCCAGGTCGGAGTACCGGTCCTGGATGGACTGGGTGATCTCATGGGCCTGTATGGTGTACTGCGGGATCGCCTCCACCAGCATGTTCAGCTGTTTAATAATCAGGGGAAAGCCGTACATGAGAAAACCAGCCATGACCAGAAACAGGGCCAGGTAAGCCCAGAGGATGGCAGCCACCCTCGGCGCGCCCTTTTTGCTGATAGCGCCTGCCAGCGGATTAATCAGGTAAGACAGCAGCACCGCCAGCGCAAATGAAAAAAACAACCCCCGCAAAAGGTATAAAAAATAGACAACAGCGACGGCAAGGGCTGTAAGTATAAAAAAGCGCAGTATTTTTCTGTCTTTCCACCAGGCCAGCAATCTCACCACCAAGGAAAAAGTGAGGAGATTTTTTTCTCCCCACTTTTACTTTAATCATTTCATAAGGTCATTAACCGATTTTGAAACACCCCGGAGCACCCTGTGCGCCCGGCTTTTGGCCTCCCTGGCGCCGCTGCTCACCGCGTCCTTGCTGATATAGCCGCGGCGCCCTGACGCCATCATGCTGATCGCCGCACCGATGATGCTTCCGGTTAGAACGCCCCTCCAGAAACTAGTCCGCACGATATTTCCACCCCCATTAAAATTTATAATAAAAATTCGTTTTGCGGGTCCAGTGCGACCAAACTTCCGTCCTCGGCCAGTTCAAAAATCTGAACACCTTCTTTGTTAATACGGTATTCCACACAGCAATCCCAACAGTAATACTGGTCGACACCGACTTTTCCATTGGCTTTTCCGCCGCAAACCGGGCATTTCAAAATGAGTCGCCCTCCCAAATTTTAAATAAATCGCTTTCACAAACTTTATTTGCTATTATGTCCATATCATTTATAAATAATGCGAAATAAATGCGACAGCGAGAACCGTCCCCCCTGTCGCATTTGCGACAAGGGGGACGGTTCTCGCTGTCGCATTATTAATTGGCTGTGGTAATGGTGGCGCCGCCGACCAGGCAGTCGCCCCGGTAAAAAACTACCGCCTGCCCCGGCGTAATCGAACGCAGCGGCTGGTGAAAGCGCACAGCCAGGCGGCCGCCGGGCAGCGGCTCGACCGTGGCCGGGGCGGGCCGGCCGTTGTAGCGGATCTGAGCTTCCACTTCCATGGGGCCTTCCAATTTCTCGTAAAGGACCAGGTTGATATCTTCGGCGGTTAAGCCATAGCCAAGGATCGCTTCTTCCGGGCCCAGGGTAATGGCGTTTTTCTCCGGGTCGATTTTTACTACGTAGATACGTTCTCCCGCGGCAATGCCGAGCCCCCTGCGCTGGCCGATGGTATAAAAGGGGATGCCTTTGTGCGCACCGATAATCTCCCCCTGCATGTTTAGGAAAGGGCCTGGTTTGATGTCCTTCGTTTTCTCACTTAAAAAGTTACGGTAATTATCGTCCAGGACAAAGCAGATCTCCTGGCTTTCTGCCTTGTCCGCCACCCGCAGCCCGTAGTCCGCGGCCATCTTCCTCACCTGCTCCTTGGTGTAATCCCCCAGGGGCATTAGAGTATGGGCGATCTGGCGCTGGGTCAGACCGTACAGCACATAAGTCTGGTCTTTTTTCCGGTCTGCCGGGCGGCGCACCGTGTAGCGCCCGTATTCTTTGCTGAAACCCAGCCTGGCGTAGTGTCCGGTGGCTATGTAACGGGCTCCCAGGCTCAGCGCCTTGTCCAGCAGCGCCTCAAATTTGACATGCCTGTTGCACGCGATGCAGGGATTGGGCGTGCGCCCCCGCAGGTATTCGCACGTAAAATAGTCGATTACTTTTTCTTCAAAGATACGGCGAAAGTTCATTACGTAAAAAGGTATGCCGAGCTTATTGGCGACGCTCCTGGCGTCCTCAACAGCAGTCAGGGAACAGCAGCCGACGTGCTCATCCCCGGTCTCGGAACGGTCGGCATCCCAGATCTGCATGGTGACACCGGTCACATCGTAACCCTGCTCTAACAACAGGGCGGCGGTGACAGAACTGTCTACCCCGCCGCTCATTGCAACAATAACCTTTTTTTTGTCTGTCAAAGGATCACGCACCTTGTCTTTTTCTGTAATCCTCAACCGCGACGTGCATAGCTTCAGCCGCCATGTTGGAACAGTGCAATTTTTGCGGCGGCAGCCCGTCCAGCTCGTCTGCTACCATCATGTCGGTAATTCTTAACGCTTCCTCTATGGTTTTGCCTTTAGCCATCTCTGTAAGCATGCTGCTTGAAGCAACAGCGGCGGCGCAGCCAAAAGTTTTAAATTTTATATCTTTTATTATATTATCTTCTATCTTCAGGTATATCTTGGTGATGTCACCGCAGGTCGGGTTGCCGACTTCTCCGATGCCGTTCGCGTCAGGCAGTTCCCCAACATTCCTGGGGTTTTCAAAATGGTCCATTACTTTTTCCGTGTACATTATTATACCTCCTATTTTCACTTCAGGTCTTTCAACCTAAATTAATAACAAGTTAACTGCCTTACCTCTTTTGAGACTCTGCGGCCTCACGGCACATATCGGCCAGGCTGATGGAGTCGAGCAGCTCAGCAAGGCCGTCCCGCACCCTCTCCCAGACCGTGCGTGTTATGCAGTAGTCAGCTTCATCACAAACCCCGGGATTTTCTTCACTGACACAGTATACCGGCGCAATGGGGCCCTCCAGGGCACGAATAATATCCCCCACATTAATTTCTGATGGCTCCCTGGCGAGGACATAACCTCCCTGGGCCCCGCGCATGCTTTTTACCAAACCTGCTTTTTTAAGCATGGCGATAAGCTGTTCAAGGTAGTGATCCGAAAGGTTCTGGCGTTCCGCCACAGTCTTCAGAGATATAGGGCCTGAGCCGTAATTTTGCGCCAGGTCGAACATTGCTTTCAGGCCGTAATGTCCCCTGGTGGAAAGCCTCAAGTAATCACTCCCTTTAACACTTCACATTATGCTCAAGGGATATCATAGCACGGCACTCGGATATTGTCAATTTCAAAAAACTGACCCGCCGGAAGGCAAAAAGGTCAGCATGGATATATATTATCAGCTTCATTTTTCTGAGATCCCTGTGTAAAGCCAAGAGGTGACATCTCCCTTAACCGCTCTACTAACGGAGGCAAAATTTCAATGAAATGACCCACGTCTTCCTCGGTATTAACCCTGCCCATTGTTATCCGCAGGGAACCGTGGGCTTTTTCCAGTGGGATACCCATGGCCAGTAGCACGTGTGACGGTTCCAGTGACCCCGAGGTGCAGGCGGAGCCGCTGGAGGCGGCCACTCCCTTCATGTCCAGGCTGAAAAGCAGCGACTCCCCTTCAATATAATCAAAAATGAAGCTGGCATGGTTTGGCAGGCGCATGTCCGGGTGGCCGATCAACCTGGCGTGAGGTACCCTTTCCAATATTCTGCTGATAATTTTGTCCCGCAGCAGGATTAAACGGGCCGCCTCCTTTTCCATTTCAGCGGCGGCAATTTCCACCGCTTTGCCCAGGGCCACAATGCCGGGCAGGTTTTCAGTCCCCGGCCGGCGCTTCCTCTCCTGCCCGCCGCCGAAGTCGACGGGCTTCCAGCGTGTGCCGCGCCGGATATATAAAGCGCCTGTTCCTTTCGGGGCGTAAATTTTATGGCCGGACAGAGAGAGCAGGTCCACCTGCAGGTCGTTCACGTCGACCGGAATTTTCCCCATGCTCTGGACTGCGTCAGTATGAAAAACAACTCCTTTTTCCCTGGCGATACGTGCCATTTCCGCGATCGGCTGTATTGTCCCCACTTCGTTGTTGGTATGCATGATCGTAATCAAGATAGTATTGTCTTTTATAGCGCGGGCCAGGTGTCCGGGATCAACCATGCCGTATTCGTCCACGGGCAAAACTGTCAGTTCAAAACCTTCACTCTCAAGTGACCTGCAGGTATCCAAAACTGCATGGTGCTCCACCGCCGACGTTATTATGTGATTGCCCCTTGCATGATTGCTGTTTACCGCGCCTCTGATGGCCAGCCTGTCGGACTCCGTGCCGCCGCTCGTAAATACTATTTCGGCAGGGTTTGCCCCTATCCCCCTGGCTACCTTTTCACGGGCCTCCTCCAGCGCTTTTTTGGCCTCCCGGCCGAAAGAATGGATGCTGGAAGGGTTGCCGTAAATGCTGTTTAAACAGCGGCACATTTCCTCGGCTGCGTCAGGGTGGACCGGGGTGGTGGCGCTGTGATCAAAATAAATTTTACGCACTGTTTTATTTCCTCCCGCGACTTAATCCTAGTAATCTCGTCGGATATATTGGGGACATATTAGCATAAGCCCCCGGAGTTGTCAATTTGATTTCCAAGGCTAGTTTACAACAAGAAACCTTCCTCAAAAGAGGAAGGTTTCTATGTTAAGAGCCCGTAATGACCTACGCTACAGCCACTACGCATCCCTGCATAGCCCACGACAATCTTTCGACTGCCATAGACCATTACGGAACCCGTAATGACCTTTGCTCGACTATCATGGATATCTAGGAAGCCTGTAGCAATCTTTCGACTGCTATAGACCTCAGGCTCAAGAAATTAGCATCCGACACCCATGATAATCTTAGCTCGACCAATGGATATCCCTTACGACCCTGCAACAATCGTTCGGACTGCTGCAGAGCCTGCCGGAACACCCACCAGTCTGCCCGCCGACTAATATCAAGCCGTTTGACCTGATATTAATCTTTGGCCGACTATTACAGAGCCTTTTGACCCTGTAACAGTCTGGGCTCGGCCATTACGAACCCTTGTGATTGTATTGTGCCCATAAGAGAAAATTTAATTCAATAAAATTTAAAAAAGTATTTGATTTTTTAAACGCTCATTACCATTTTTATTTTTTTCTGTCTAAATTTTTCTTTATTTCCGCTTCGAACCCGTTTGAGGAAGGCTCATAAAATGTTTTACCGGCCATGTTGCCGGGCAGGTAGTCCTGTCTGACATAATTGTCCGGGTAATCGTGCGGGTATTTGTACCCCCGGCCGGACCCCAGGGCTGCCGCCCCTTTGTAGCCGGTTCCCCTTAAATGAGGCGGGACAGGTTCCGCAATATCTTTTTCCACAGCCGACATGGCCGCGCCGATGCCCCTGATCACCGCGTTGCTTTTTGGCGCGGCGGCGATATAAAGAGCGGCTTCGGCAAGGATAATCCTGGCCTCGGGCATGCCGATCCTTTCCACTGCCTGGGCGGCGGCGGCAGCGACAACAAGCGCCTGCGGGTCCGCCAGGCCGACGTCTTCAGCCGCGTGGATCATGATCCGCCGGCTGATAAAGGCGGGGTCTTCCCCGGCATACAACATCCTGGCCAGCCAGTACAGCGTGGCATGGGGATCGGAACCCCGCATGCTCTTGATAAACGCGGATATAACGTCATAGTGCTCCTCCGCCCGGTCATACTTGAGGACCCGCTTCTGGACAGCTTCTTCCGCCACATCCAGCGACACACGCCTTATCCCTTCGGCATCCGGCGGGGTGGTAAGGACAGCCAGCTCAAGGGCGTTCAGGGCGGACCTGGCATCCCCGTTGGCCACCCCGGCCAGGTGTTCCAGCGCCTCCGGGGAAACATCGGTGTGATAGGCGCCTAAACCCCTTTCCTCGTCTTTGAGCGCTTTTAAAAGTATCTTGATCAAAGCCTGGGGTGAAAGCAGCTCGAAACGGTAAATCTGCGAGCGGGAGAGCAGCGGGCGGTTTACGGTAAACATGGGGTTTTCGGTGGTTGAGCCGATCAGGGTAATCAGGCCGTTTTCCACGTAAGGCAGCAGGGCGTCCTGCTGGGCCTTGTTAAAGCGGTGGATCTCATCAATAAAAAGGATAGTTTTTTCTTCGTAAAGTGAACGGCTTCCCCTGGCTTCCTCCACTACCCTCCTGATATCAGCCACGCCGGCCATAACGGCGTTTATCGTTTCAAAACGGGATTTGGTCATGCCGGCAATTATTTTGGCCAGAGTGGTTTTACCGGT
Organism: Pelotomaculum propionicicum; assembly: GCF_048984525.1. Taxonomy (GTDB): domain Bacteria; phylum Bacillota; class Desulfotomaculia; order Desulfotomaculales; family Pelotomaculaceae; genus Syntrophopropionicum; species Syntrophopropionicum propionicicum_A. The sequence continues at coordinate 33,603 of NZ_JBMGJC010000012.1, read as the reverse complement.
TCCGGGCGGCCCGAAAAATATAGCGGACATCAAGTTGTCCGCTTCAATCGACTTTCTCAGAAGCGTTCCCCTGCCTACTATCCCGGCCTGTTCTTCAAATTCATCCAGGGTTTTAGGCCTCATCCTCAAAGCCAGCGGCGCGGTCTTAAACATTTTCTTTTCCATAGCCTGTTCAAACAGATTCACCGCAGCACCTCCAATATTAAAAAACCGTTAAAATAACCGGCCCTTTGGCCTGCTCTTGCGTCAAAGACAATGAAACCGCCACACCTGTATTTTATAACGAACGCTTGTTCTTTGCAATTAAAATACCTTAGCCAGGCCTTCTTGCCGCGCCATAAAAAAAAGCACGCTTAAAAACGTGCTTTTTTGCAGCGATGCTATAAATTATTGCTTATGAAGCTGCTCAGCTCATCTTTTGTTTTATAACCGATTAAGCGTTCGATCTCCGCGCCGTCCTTAAAAAGTATTAAGGTGGGAATGCTTATAACTTTTAAACTGGACGGCACGCTTTGGTTGGCATCAACATTCAGCTTGCCTACCAGAATTTTACCTTCAAATTGAGCGGCTATTTCTTCCACAACGGGGGCGATCATTTTACAGGGCCCACACCAATCCGCCCAAAAATCAATTAGAATCGGTACTTTTGATTCGCTCAATACCTTTTGGAAATCAGCATCGTTAATTTCAAAAACTTTTTTGCTGGCCAAAAAACCCTCCCCTTTCTAAAATTATATATCTGAGCTAACCAAGATTTGCTAAATTCAAGATTTCTTATATTAATAAGAAATATTTTTAATTCCATGAAAAATAACCTAAGTACAAACAAATTATAATCTTCTTTAAAACCCTTTGTCAATGACACGAAATTATCTTTTCCTTTATGCTAAACTTTATTTATAAGTTTATACGGCAGGTATTTTATTATAATTTAACAAAATCAAAAAATTAAAAGGTTTTCACATTGGCTAAGATTTAAACGCCAACTGAAAACCTCTGCAAATTAAACCCTATAAAAACCCCACAAATGCCGTGACCACCAAAAGTTTGAACCTGCTCTCACAGGTGGGTGCCCTCCTGAATGATTTATGTGTCCTCAACCAAGGAGGCGTGCAAGCCACATCCAGAGTCCGGGCTCCCTTTTCTAAAGTGTTGGAACAAAACTTCAAGGCAGACCACGAACACAGCAGGGCGTATCTGACTATATTTATGTTACCACAATACGAGGTAATTTACAAGTGCGCCTCGCTGAACAGTGGACAACGGTCATAATCAGGCTAAATCTTCTTTAAATCTGTTTTAATATGCAGTTCTTTCAGCTGTTTGGCCGCAACCGGGCCAGGAGCCTGGGTCAACAGGCAGGTGGCGCTCTGGGTCTTGGGGAAGGCAATGACGTCCCTTATTGTTTTCTTGCCCGCCAGCAGCATGATCAGGCGGTCGAAGCCGATGGCTATGCCCCCGTGGGGCGGTGTGCCGTATTCGAATGCTTCCAGCATGAACCCGAACTTTTCCGTGATTTCCTCACTGCTGATGCCGATGACGGTAAACATCTGCTCCTGGATATCCCGGCGGTGGATCCTGATGCTGCCGCCGCCGACCTCCACCCCGTTGAGCACCAGGTCATAGGCCCTGGCCCGCACCTTCCCCGGCTCGCTTTCCAGCAGCGGCAGGTCTTCCTCCCGCGGCGAGGTGAACGGGTGGTGCATGGCCTCGTAGCGCCCTTCCTCCTGGTCATACTCCAGCAGGGGGAAATCCACCACCCAGAGGAAGTGGTAGAGCCCGTCGGGGATTAAATTGAGCCGCTCGCCCAGGTGCTGGCGCAGCGCCCCGAGAGACGCGGCCACCACGTTCGGCTTGTCGGCCACGAAGAGCAGCAGGTCGCCCGGCTGTGCCTCCAGCCTGGCCATGATCTGCGCCAGCTCCTGCTCGGTGAAGAACTTGGCGATGACCGACTTGATACCTTCTTCAGTGACAATGAAATAGGCCAGGCCCTTGGCTTTATAGATGGCCGCGAAAGCGGTCAGGTCGTCGATCTCCTTGCGGCTGAAAGAAGCGCAGCCCTTGGCGTTGATGCCCTTCACCTGCCCGCCGGCGGCGGCGACAGAGGCGAAAACTTTAAAACCGCAGCCCGAGGCTATGTCGGTAATATCTTTCAGCTCCAGGCCGAAGCGGGTATCGGGCTTGTCAGAGCCGTAGCGGTCCATCGCTTCGCTGTACGTGATGCGGGGGAAATTGCCGGCGACTTCCAGGCCGGTTGTCTCCCGGCACAGTCTTTTGACCAGGCCTTCTGTAAGGCCCAGCACATGGTCCACGTCAGTGAAGGACATTTCAATGTCGATCTGTGTAAACTCCGGCTGACGGTCGGCCCTCAGGTCCTCGTCCCGGAAGCAGCGCACGATCTGAAAATATTTGTCATAGCCGGCTACCATCAGGATCTGCTTGAACAACTGCGGTGACTGGGGCAGGGCGTAAAATTTGCTTGGGTTGAGCCTGCTGGGCACCAGGTAGTCCCTGGCCCCCTCCGGTGTGCTCTTGGTCAGCACCGGCGTTTCGATTTCCAAAAAGCCGTTCTCGTCCAGGTAATCGCGGGCTGACTTGGCTGCCCTGTGCCTGAGCATGATCGCTTCCTGCATCTCCGGCCGGCGCAGGTCGAGGTAGCGGTAGCGCAGCCTGAGGTTTTCATCCACGTCGATGCCGTCTTCTATGTAAAACGGGGGCGTCTTGGCCCGGTTCAGCACACGCAGTTCATCGGCCGTCACGTCTACCTGGCCGGTAGCCAGGTTGGGGTTAGCCGTCCCCTCCGGCCGTTCTCTTACGGTCCCCTGCACGCAGATGACGTATTCGCTGCGCACGCCTTCGGCCTTCTCAAAAGCTTCTTGTTGAAAATCCGGGCTGAATACCACCTGTACCAGGCCGGTCCTGTCCCGCAGGTCTACAAAGATCAGGCCGCCGTGGTCGCGCCGTGTCTGCACCCATCCCATCAGCACCACCCGCGCGCCGGCATCCCCGATTCTCAAATCACCGCAGTAATGGGTCCGTTTTCTGCCGTCTAAAAACTCGATCATGAATTTGTCCCCCTTCGAAAATAATGCCTGAATTTATTTTTAAAATTTCATTAGCTGCCAGTGTAATTCATCCTGTCCCAATATGCGGTTATTAAGCTTGGTTTTTTAGTACCAGGTATCCCACGGTATCTTCAAATACCACCGTTTCCTGGTTGCCCGAGCTCATGTCCCGCACCAGGGCGGAACCCCGCTCCAGCTCCTCCGCGCCTATTATCACCACAAAACGGGCTCCGGTTTTTCCGGCATATTTCATCTGCGCTTTCAAGCTGCGCCCCAGGTAGTCCTTGTCAGCCGGGATACCGGCCGAGCGAAGGCTGAACAGCAGTTTGTACGCGGTGTCAGCGGCCTCCGTCCCGGCTGTGACCACAAATACGGCTGGCTTAAACGCGGTATTTACAGTGACCCCCTGCCGCTCCATGGTCAGGATGATCCGCTCCATGCCAAGGGCGTACCCAACGCCTGGAGTGGGAGGCCCGCCGCAGGTCTCAATCAGCCCGTTATAGCGGCCGCCGCCGCCGATTGAGCTCTGGGCGCCGATGTCCTTCGCCATTATCTCAAACGCGGTATGGGTGTAGTAATCCAGTCCCCTGACCAGGCGCCTGTTTATGACATAGGGAATGTTTAAAAGGTCAAGGCCTTTTTTAACCTGCGCGAAATGGTCCGCGCAGTCACCGCACAGGCAGTCGAGTGTCGACGGGGCGCCCGCGCCGGCTTCCGCGCAGCGCTGCTCTTTGCAGTCCAGTATGCGCAGGGGGTTTTTTTCAAACCTGTCCCGGCAGTTCCGGCAAAGGACGTCCAGGTGAGGCTGAAAATATTTTTTCAGCTCCCGGCGCTGCCGCGGCCTGCATTCGGGGCAGCCGACGCTGTTGATATGAAGCTCCAGGTTCTTAAGGCCCAGCCTGCCGTAAAAATCCATCGCCATAGCTATTACTTCGGAATCAACTGCCGGGTCGTTAGAGCCGAAAACCTCCGCCCCCACCTGGTGAAACTGCCGGAAGCGCCCGGCCTGCGGCCTGTCGTAGCGGAACATCGGCCCGCTGTAAAAAAGCTTGACCGGCTGCGGGCCCGCGTACAGCTTGTTTTCCAGGTAGGCTCTCACTGCGGGAGCCGTGTTTTCAGGCCTGAGAGTGATGCTCCGGTCTCCCCTGTCCGTAAAGGTGTACATTTCCTTCTCTACTATATCGGTTGTATCGCCGACACCGCGCTGGAACAGCTCGGTATGTTCAAAGACCGGCGTCCTGATCTCGTTATAGCCGTAGAGTGCGCAAACCCGGTAAAACTGATCTTCTACCCAGCGCCATTTTTCCACTTCTCCCGGAATAATGTCGTTAGTGCCCCGAGGGCGTGTTGTAAGCATTAAAATCCTCCTTTATAAAAACAAAAACCCGGGCCATGCATCAGCACAGCCAGGGACGGATATTGCTACCCGCGGTGCCACCCTTTTTCGGAAAAACGTTTTTTCCCTTTATGCCTGTAACGGAGGCTGCCGGGCCGGCCTACTCGCGCTGTCGCTTTCGGGGGCCGCTCCCGGGTGTTTTTCAACGCCTTTTTACGAGGAAGGCTTCCAGTCTAAAGGCCTTCCCTCCCTGCCGTTACCAGTGCGTGTACTCTTCCCGGTCATCGCTTTTTAAAGATAGAAGAACTCTGACCATCATTTTATGAAATATTTGCTTTTTTGTCAATTCATAAGGTATACAAATTGTGTTCCATGTAACAAGGGTGACTGGGGACTGCTCTCTGAACCGCCCTGTTACCTGTTTGCAGGGCTCTGGATTCAACCGTGCCCGGATGTTATAATATTGCCTGAGAGGTGATTTGACATTATTACAAAAGAGCTGCTCGACCGGATCAACGAACTGGCCCGCAAGAAAAGAGAAGCAGGGCTGACGGAAGAGGAAACAGAAGAACAATGCCGGCTGCGTAAAATTTACCTGGCGGATATCCGCTCCCAGGTCGTTAACGCGCTGGAGGCATCAGGCTGCAAACAGAAAGCGAAGCACGGCAGTTCCTGCGGCTGCCCGAACTGCGGCGCCGAGCACTAGTTTTGCAGCAAAGTGCGACAAGGGGGACGGTTCTCGCTGTCGCATTTTTATTTAGGGGAGACAAGAGGATGTTTCTTTTTTATTTAATCATTTTGAAAAAATCCACCTTTGTTTTTGCCCATAGAAATACCCGGAGATATATGTTTTTTACATCTGCTCCAAGTCAGGTAGGTGTTACCAGATAGTTATTGAAGCTGTTTTCTTTGACCTCGACGGGACCCTGCTCCCAATGGATATGGACGAGTTCTTAGGCCAATATTTCAGGGCGTTAACATATAAATTCAGCAAAATAGTGCCACCCGGTCTGATGAAGGAATCTATCCTGCACGCGACTTCGGCCATGATCAGGGACAAAAACCCCGCTCAGACCAACCAGGAAGTCTTCATGGAGCACTTTTTGCCGAAGGTTAGAAGTACTTCTCAGGATTTGCTGCCTGTTTTCAACTATTTTTACGGCCATGAATACAAAGACTTAAAAGCATACGCCCGGCCAAATCCCACGGCCAAAGAAGTAGTGGATAAACTGGCCGGGTGCGGGTATCGCCTGGTGCTGGCCACAAACCCGATATTCCCAAAGGAAGCTATTCTTGAACGCATGAGGTGGGCAGGTGTGGAAAGCGCCCCCTGGGAGCTTATAACATCCTATGAAGAATGCCACTTCTGCAAACCGAACCCCCTCTATTTTGATGAGATCCTTTCTAAAATGAGGCTCAGCGGGGAACAGGCCCTGATGGTGGGCAACGACACTGAAGCGGATCTTATTGCTTCCAGCCTGGGCATTAAAACCTACCTGGCAACAGACAACCTGGTCGACAGGGGAAATTCCCCCTGGAAGCCTGATTTCAGAGGGAAGCTGGCAGAACTGCCGGCTTGCCTTGAAAATTTACAAATTTATCCTGCAAAGTCCATGGTGTTGAATCCAGCTGCTCCATTGCGACAGCGTCGTAAGTAAACTAAGCGAAGCTGAGGATGCGAAATTGGATGAGCAGGTCAGCGGTCAGGGGACACATCTCTATTTGGGGACTGTCTCTGTAACCGAGAAATGTCCCCAACGTATTCTGCGAAAGGCCTTCATCGCCTGGACGGCGAGTTGGAGGCCGGTCCAATTGAGCCCGAAGCAAGCGCTAAGTTTACTCGACGCGAAGCACGGAGCCAAGTGGATTCAACAGCATGGAAACTTTGTCTGCATACTAAAGCACCCGCTCCGGCGGGTGTTTTGTTTAATCTATGAGGTATGGGTTATTGAGTTTTTCCTCACCTATGGTTGTACTGGGGCCGTGGCCGGGGTAGGCGCGTGTTTCGGGCGGAAATACAAGCAGCCTGGTCTTAATGGAATCTATAATCTGGGCGTAGCTCCCGCCGGGAAAATCATAGCGCCCAATAGAGCCGGCGAAAAGGGTGTCCCCCGTAAGGACTTTATCCGGCGCTATCTTTAAGCAGATACCGCCCCTGGTATGGCCCGGCGTATGGATGACTTCCAGTGTTAATTTGCCGACTTCTATTTTGTCATTGTCCTGCAGCAGGCGGTCGGCCGCTTTTGTGGAAATTACTGTCCCAAGGTAATTCGACAGGTAATGTCCGGCTTTAGCAAACTCCTCGGCATCATCGGCGTGGATCATCACTTTCGCTCCGGTCGCTTCCCGGACCTCCGGCAAAGCCCCAATATGGTCAATATGGCCATGGGTAAGGACGATAGCAGTGATTTTTAAGCCCAGTTCTTCAACCTTTTTTAGTATTTCCTTCCCGTACGCGCCGGGATCTACTATAATCCCATCCTTCGTTTCCTTATCCCCGATGATATAACAATTCGTCATGCCTACTAATAATGTTTGAAAAATCACTGGATTGGTGATACCTCCGTTTGCTTAATGTTTCTTATCATTAAAAATATTCCCGGTCAAAATTTTTTATCCCGGACCACATCCAGGCTTCACCTTAAATTATGATAGTGGAATGCGACAGTGAGAACCGTCCCCACTGTCGCAAAAGCACCCGCTTGTTACGGGTGCTTTGTTTCTACCTGAGAAACGGGTTGAATTTTTTCTCCTCGCCTATGGTTGAACTGGGGCCGTGGCCGGGGTAGACCCTGGTCTCGTCCGGGAATTTAAGCAGTTTGTTTTTAATTGACGATATGAGCTGGGTGTGGCTGCCGCCGGGGAAGTCAGAACGCCCGACAGAGCCGGCGAATAAGGTGTCTCCAGTAATAAGGGTGTCCGGCGCGCATTTTATACTGATGCCGCCCCTGGTATGGCCCGGTGTATGGATGACTTCAAGCGTTATTTTACCGACTTCTATTTCGTCTTTGTCCTGCAGCAGGCAGTCGGCCGCCTTTGTGGAAAGTCTGGCTCCAACGTAAGCCGACAGGTTTTTGCCGGCGTCGGTGAGCTGGTCAGCATCTTCGGCATGGATCATTACTTTCGCGCCGGTTGCGTCACGGACCTCCGCCAGGGCCCCGATATGGTCAACATGACCGTGGGTAAGGACGATGGCAGTGATCTTCAAACCCAGGTCATCCACCTTTTTCAGTATTTTTTTTCCATCCGCGCCGGGATCTACGACAACACCTTCCTTGGTGTCCTCACAGCCGATAATATAACAGTTTGAATCCATCATGCCTACTGATAGTCCTCGAAAAATCACAGGTCAACAGATACCTCCGTTTACTAAATATTTTTTTTGCTGTCAAGCAGCAGGGTAACCGGTCCGTCGTTGATAATTTCAACAGTCATATGCTCGCGAAAACAGCCGGTGGCTACCTCTAAACCCAGCTTTCCCAGCTCATCCACAAAAATATTATATAAATTACGCGCCTCGTCAGGCGGTGAGGCGTCAGAAAACCCCGGCCTCCTGCCCTTGCGGCAGTCGCCGTAAAGGGTGAATTGCGACACTGCCAGAATACAGCCGCCGGTGTCTTTAACGGAGAGGTTCATCTTCCCTTCATTATCTTCAAACAGGCGCAGGTGCGCTATTTTATCGGCCAGATAAACAGCGTCGCGCCCGGTGTCGCCACGGCCCACTCCCAGCAGTACTACCAGCCCGGGCCCTATTTCACTTATTAGTTTGCCTTCCACCTTGACCGAACCGCGGACAACCCTCTGCACCACTGACCGCAAATACCGCTCACCTCCGGTCAGTTGAGCGGGCTAGCAGGCTGGCCGCCGAAGCTGACCCGCCTGACGTCATAGACGTCCTTGACCCGCCTTATTTTATTCATAATATGTTCTAACTGCTCCAACCCTTTCATTTCCAGCACCATTTCGATTACCGCGCCCCCGTCTTTCTTGCCCCTGGCGGTAACCCAGTTGGCGCTGATTTTCATTTCCACCAGGACAGCCATCACGTCGCTTAAAAAACCGGCCCGGTCCAGGCCGTTTGCCTCCAGCTTAACCTGAAACGGCTCTGTAAATTCCTTGTCCCAGGCCACCTCAACCATGCGCTCCCTTTCAAAATTCTGATAGGAAACAATATTCCTGCAGTCAGCCCGGTGGATCGACACCCCCCTGCCGCGGGTAATGTAGCCGGCGATTGGATCTCCGGGCACCGGGTTGCAGCAGTGTGAAAGCCTGATCAGGAGGTTGTCAATCCCCTTGACCCGTATACCCTGGGTAGGTTTACCCCACCCGGCGGACGGCCTGACCTCGGTTTTCAGGGCCTGGACTTCCTCGGCCAGCGTGCCCTTCTTCTCTGTTTTAGCTTCTTCCATTTTAATCTTGCCCAGGATGTTGCCGGCTGTTATCTGGCCGTCGCCTATCATCGCGTACAGGTCGTCAAGGCTTAATATGTTTAGTTTTTTACTAATCTCAAGTAACTTATCGCTTTTTATAAGGTCTGTTTCAAGCCCCTGTTTTTTAATCTCGCGCTCGAGGCTTTCTTTTCCCTTGAGGATATTTTCGTCCCTTTGTTCTTTCTTGAACCACTGCCTGATCTTTGTTTTGGCATGGGATGTTTTAACTATATTCAGCCAATCCCGCTTCGGCCCGCTGGTTTTGGAGGTCATGATAACCAGGATGTCGCCGTTTTTCAGCTTGTATTCCAGCGGCACAATCCTGCCGTTGACCTTGGCCCCGGTACAGCGGTGGCCGACGTCGGTATGGATGCGGTAGGCAAAGTCCAGCGGCACCGAGCCGGCCGGCAGCTCCACCACGTCGCCCTTGGGCGAAAAGACAAAAACGGAATCGGCAAAGAGATCTATTTTCAGGCTCTCCATAAACTCCCGCGCATCCCGGAGATCGTGCTGCCACTCCAGCAGCTGGCGCAGCCAGGCCAGTTTCTTGTCAAACTCGCGGTCACCCTTGCCGCCTTCTTTATAACGCCAGTGGGCGGCGATCCCGTACTCGGCGGTGCGGTGCATTTCCCTGGTCCTGATCTGGATCTCAAAAGGCTCGCCCTGGGGGCCGATCACGGAGGTGTGGATGGACTGGTACATGTTGGACTTGGGCATGGCCACGAAATCCTTGAACCGCCCCGGGATGGGGGTCCACAGGGTGTGCACGATACCCAGGGCGGCATAGCAGTCACGCACCGTGTTCACCAGGCAGCGTACGGCGGTAACGTCGTAGATTTCGTTGATATCCTTCTGCTGTTCCTGCATTTTTGCCAATATGCTGTAGAGGTGTTTCGGGCGGCCCTGGATGTCGGCCTCAATGCCCATGGCCTCGAGCTTTTCAGTAAGAATTGAAATTACCGAACAAATATATTCCTCCCGCTTGCCGCGCGTCTTGGCGATCTTATCCACCAGTTCAAAATATTTTTCCGGATTTATGAAACGGAAAGCGAGGTCTTCCAGTTCCCATTTTATACGATAAATCCCAAGGCGGTGCGCGAGAGGGGCGAATACCTCTAGTGTTTCGTTCGCAATTTCCACCTGCTTGGGGGCATGGTGGTACTTGAGTGTCCTGAGGTTATGGAGGCGGTCGGCCAGTTTGATCAGGATTACCCGGATGTCTTTGGCCATGGCCAGAAACATTTTACGCAGGTTTTCCACCTGTTGTTCTTCTTTTGTCTTAAACTCAATCCTGCTCAGCTTGGTGACTCCATCAACAAGGAGGGCGACTTCGCCGCCAAACCGCTCTTTGATATCTTCCAGCGATATTCCCGTGTCTTCGACCACATCGTGCAGCAGGCCGGCAACTATAGTTTCCTGGTCCAGCTCCAGCTCGGCCAGTATCTTTGCCGTTTCCAGGGGATGGACAATAAAAGGCTCTCCGGAAAAACGCTTTTGTTCCCGGTGGGCGCTTGCGGCATTGTCATACGCGTCTTTAATTACAGCAAAGTCCGCTTTGGGGCTGTAGCTTTTTATCAGCTGAAACAGTTCCTCCAGAGATGCTTCCAGGTTTAGTTCCGGCAGTTGATCCCGGACTGCGGGATTAACCGGTTCAAACTCTGGGGACGTTTCTAAAGCGGAAACCTGGACTGAGTTTTCCATGTAATCATTTCCCTAATAATTATATTGAACAAGCGATATTGTATCATAGTCCTGTATTTTTACCCGTCCGCCAAGCCCGGTCAACTCCACCAGGAATACCGTGCCCACCACTTCGGCGCCAAGGTCCTCGATCAGCTTTACTGTCTTGGCGGCTGTCCCCCCGGTGGCGATCAGTTCATCCACAACCAGTACTTTCATCCCCGGCTTGATCATCCCGCGATCCAGTTCAACAGGCCTGTCGCCGAATTCCAGGTCATAGTGCCAGGTAAAAATGTCTTCCGGCTGGCTGGGCAGACTGAGAGTTAACAGGCCGGTGCCCAGGATGTAAGCCAGGGGCGCGCCGATCATCAAGCCCCGCGCTTTTGGGCACACGATAAGTTCGGCCTGCTTGTGCATGCACTGGGCCGCCAGTTCCTGGACCGCTTTCCGGTATGCGTTCCCGTCAAGCAGCAGGGTGGATACATCTTTATAATTTATGCCCTCCCTTGGGAAATCCGGGATCTCTCTGATTATGCTCTTCAGGTCCAAATTTTATAACCCCCTTTAAAATGAAACACCCTGGCTGAACAGGTTATATACGGGTGCACTTAAAAAATCCCTCATCAACTGAATTGAATCCTTTTTTATCTGGGTCAGCACCTTATATGTTTGAGCCTGAAACAGGTCTTTCTTTTGTGCCGGCGGAGGCATAAAATGAATATTCAAAATCTTTCCTTCATTATGACATGTAAGCAGCTCTAATTCCACAAATATTTTCAGGGCCATTTGAAGCGTACATGCGCCGGCATGGTAAAAACCGGCGTCTGACATCGCTTTCGCCAATATATCTATATTAAACACGGCGCCCTGTTTTCCCTCCCGGCGGAGCATCCGGTACAGGTATGCCATGTATTCCCTGCCAGGCGCCAGGGACTCGAGCCCGTCAAGGTTATCCTGAAGATCGCCGGCCCCGTACAAAAGGTACAGCCTTCCTCCCGGGCTGACGCAGTTATATGTATGATGAACAGATTCCAAACAATACGGCAGGTGGTAAAGCAGCACTTTTTCGGCGCACAGCCCGGCAGTTACGGCCGCGGCCGGTGTTGTCAGCAGTATATCGATCTCACCGGCTTGAAACAGCGATGCTAATTTATTTTTTATCTCCCCGGGGGTGTGGTAATGGCAAAACGCGACTTTTCCCCGCAGGGACGGGTTGGAAAGCACGATATGGTGGGCCAGCTCGACGTTCTGGTAACCGCATGATGTGATTACCAGCGCCGGTTCACCCGCGGCGGCCAGCCCGGCCAGCCGGAGCGGGCGGTCACCTGCATCGCGGCAGTCGATAAGCTGGACGTCATGTGCAGGCCTTTGACATTTCACCAGCCCCTGGTGCTCTCCGCTGTCTAATTTTTGCAGGGTTTTATAGACAAACTCCGGCACAAAGAGGTCGTCTCTTTCGTCATCCGTCTCCCCGGCTGGTGAATAACAGTATCCCGCCAGGCAGTCCCCGTCATCTTCCCGCCCCTCCGCGGGGGCAAAAACAGCCGGGGCGCCCAGGTCCTTCACAGCAAGCTGTACGGAGCGCCTGCCGTTGTATTCATTGATGTCAGGGACAAAGGCCAGGTCAACCGCCTCTCCCGTGGCGAGGACTTCCGCGTAAGCACCCAGGTTAAACCCGATGCCGTCAAGGATCTTATTGCTGCCGCCCAGGCGCATTTTAAGGTGGGCAGAACCTTTTCCCACACCGCGGCTCTCTATAAGCCGGGCCCCCCGGCAGCCTAACAGCGGGTCAGGGTTGGCGTGCCCGAAAGGCCGGAGCAGGTTGATCTCATTGATCAAAGTCTCAGATACCTGCTCAATATCTACAAGCCCGTCGATCTCCAGCAGCGGCAACAGCTTTTCCCCGCTCGTTGCTTCCCGGGCATATGCCTCTAATTTCCTGAAAAATATTTCTATATTGGTTTTTTTAATGGTAAACCCCGCCGCCAGGGCATGCCCGCCGTAATCCAGCAGAAGGTCCTGGCAGTGGGCCAGCGCCTTGTGGATATTGAATCCCGGTATGCTCCTGGCTGATCCCCGCCCCTCATCGCCCTCGATAGAAATTAAAAGGGCCGGCTTGTAGAAGCGGTCCGTCAAGCGCGAGGCGACGATGCCGATTACACCGGGGTGCCAGTTTTCCGAAGCCAGTGCAAGTACGGAGGATTCCTTCTTTCCCTCGTCTCTGTCCAGCATGCCCAGGGCTTCTTCCAGGACGGCGGACTCAATCCTCTGCCTCTCCTGGTTGGCCCTGTTTAACCGGCCGGCCAACTCCACTGCTTCGCCGTAATTATCTGTAAGCAGGAGCTGCAGGGCAAGTTCCGGGGCGCCGGTCCTGCCTGCCGCGTTCAACCTCGGAGCAAGGCCGAAGGCCACCTCCCGCGTGCCGATGTCTTTGTCCTTTATACCGCTTGTCTCAATTAAAGCCTGAATGCCCGGACAGCCGGCTCCTGCCAGCGCGGGCAGCCCGTGTTTGACCAATATCCTGTTTTCCCCCTGGATAGGGACGATGTCCGCAATGGTCCCCAAACAGGCCAGGTCAAGGTAATCCCGCCACGCCTCGCTGCCCTGGCCGGCGGCCTCCAGCAGCGCCTGCCCCAGTTTCAGGGCGACGCCTGCTCCGGCCAGCTCTTTAAAAGGATACCCGCTATCAACGCATTTAGGGTTGATCACGGCAAAAGCCGGGGGTATTTCTTCCGGCGGCTCATGGTGGTCCGTTACGATCAGGTCAATGCTGTTTTCCTGCGCCCAGCGAATTTCCGCCAGGTCGCTGATGCCGCAGTCCACTGTAATGACCAGGCTGGTCCCTTTGTCCAGTTCTTTTTGCAGGACAGCAAGGTCCAGCCCGTATCCTTCAACCAAACGGTTGGGGACATAGCTGGCGGCGTCCGCGCCCAGGCGTTGTAATACTTTAGACAGCAGGGCCGCGGCGGTCACGCCGTCCGCGTCGTAATCCCCGTAAACCAGGATTCTTTCTCCAGTCCGGACTGCCTTTAAAATCCTCGCCACCGCTTTGCCCATGTCTTTAAAGAGCAGCGGCTTATGCATTTGGTCCAGTTCGCCGCCCAGGAAGCCGCGTCCCTGTTCGATGGTATGGATACCCCTGTTAATCAGTATTTGGGCGATAATAGGCGAAACGCCCAGTTTGCGGGCGAAAATACGGCTGAGGGCGGGAGCGGGCGGCTTTACTTTCCACATTTTTTGAGTTAATTCCGGAAAACTTTTCATAGATAATAAAATTATAATCGAGGTCATAATGTTTGGCAACTTGGTACAAATAAATAGAAACAGGGGACGTACGGGGGAGAACCCTCCCCCCGACACGTTTTGGGACAGGTGCGAATCCTGGCATACCACGTAAAAAAACCGGCGCTGTCGCACCGGTTTTTTCTCCTGAGCTACTGCTGGCCGCCCGGCATGCCGGGTAACTGCTGCATCTGCTTCATCATTTCGCTCATGTCTGTTACCTGGACCCCGGCCGGGAGCTGGAATACATCGGCCGCTATCGAACCGATTTTCATATTCTTATACTCCATCACGAATTTTCCGCCGGTCGGATCGGTTGACTCTATGCGCATTGGAATGCCGTAGTCTTCACGGAGCCACATTTTCGTCACTGTCTTGCTGTCCTTTTCAGTGACTTCGACAACCCTGCACTTTACCCCTTCATAGACTACGGTTTCCAGTTCCTTGATGCTGGTTTTATCTATACCGCTGGTGTAGTCTACCGGAGTATCGGATATTGCGTTTTGTTCTTCAGCCTGGCCGGCAGACATCTTCATAGCAGTTTTTTCAGCCGGGTTGTAGATGATCACAGTGTTGGTGTCACCATCGAAAAACGAAACAACATTTTCTCCGCCCATAGTGCTCTCGGTCTTCATCTTTTTGCCCTGCATCCAGACCTTGCCGTTCATCGACATGTCACTTGCAGTTACGGAATAATCATAAGACATGCCGTCAATTTTTTCACCTTTGGCAAAGATGTCTGTAATTGATTCCGTTTTGGCAGTTTGCTGCGACTGGTTGGCTTGCTGGCCGCCGGTACTCTTGTCGCCGCCGCAGCCGGCCAGGATCGCGCCGGACAAAATAACCGCCAGCAAAACTGATAAAGCTATCCACTTTTTCGTGATCCATTCCTCCTTAAAATTCATATATGCTCAAATTTTAGCATTAATTACCCAATCGTTCAATATGATATATAAAGATAATAAAGCCGGTTATGATTAACCGGCTTTACTGATCCCCAGGAAATCCCAGCCCAGGCTTGTCAGGCTGCACATCTTGCTTTTTCCCTCTGTGGCTACGTCAACCAGGCCGAGGGCATAAAGCTGCATGACAACATGATCAAGAACTGCTCTTTTAACCTTGGCGGTCAGGGACAGCTCCTCCTTGTTCATAGGGCCGTAATCTTCCAGAGCTCTGAGCACCCTTTCCGCTTCATCGGGAAGGCGGTGCTGCACCCCTGCGAAATATTCAACCAGTGTAGCAGTCATCTATACTACCTCCTCATTGCAAGCTTTACTGATAGTATGGTCATTTATTTAGTTATTAATAAGTATTTTTTAAAAAAAGTGCCGGAAATTTTTTCCGGCTGGTGATCTGCTCATTTTGGGTGGACTTTTCGTTCCCCCCACTATCTTTTCCTGCTATTGGAAGCTTGAAGCCAACTTTTTATTACCTTTCCAGCCCTGTTCTTCTTGTGGTAAAATGATTCTAACAAGTTCCCGGACTCAATTTTATCCTGTGGCGACTTTAAACAGCGCGGGGAAAGGCGAAGGGTCGGGGATATAATAATTAACAACTAACCAACCGGTAAGGATAATAGCTAGTCCCAAAAGCCACAAATAGTTTATCTTCCGGTCAGACCAGTTGGTAATGTCAAATAAATAAAAATATAAAAGCATATAAGGGCACAACAAAAGAAAAAGCCAGGTTAAGTCCAAATTTTACACCTCTTGATAAATCTTGCGCCTAAATATGTATAGAAGGTGAGAACATAATGATTCCCGTTAAAGTAAAAGAGATCGCATACGATATCATGATGAACCCTGTTATATTGTTGATAGACGAGGATGAACTGAAGGCTCTGCCGATCTGGGTTGGCCCCTTTGAAGCCCATGCCATTGGGGTTGCCCTGCAGGGGGTTATCCTTGAGCGGCCCCTCACCCATGACCTGTTCAAAAATGTCTGCGGCCTGCTGGAAGCCCGGTTGAGCATGGTTGTGATCAACGATGTCATAGAAGGGACTTATTTTGCAGAGCTGCACATGTGGCACCAGGACAAGGAACTGGTCGTCGATTCCCGGCCCAGTGACGCCATTGCGCTGGCGCTTCGCACGCAGACCCCGATCTACCTCAGTGATAAAGTTGCCGAGGGGTCACTGGACATTAAAGACCTGATTAATGAAGAACAGCACCAGGAGTTAAAGGAACTCCTGGAAAACAGCCGCCCCAATGATACCAAGAAATCTCTTCACTGATAATTGTTTCGCAAAATCGTGTCAAGAGAACCGTCCCCTTGACACGAACGTGTCAAGGGGACGGTTCTCTTGACACGATTTATTTCACTACCGTGACCGGGCAGCTTGCCAGCTGTATAACCTTGGAACTCACGCTGCCCAGGACGATACCCTTGAGGCTGCCCAACCCCCTGCTGCCTATCACGATATGGTTAACGCCCTCGTCACGGGCGTAATCTACAATTACCCGGGCAGGGTTTCCCAACTTGGCCACCCCGTTGACTTTAACACCGTGCTTTTTAAAGACCTCCATGGTTGTTTCCAGGGCTTCATCAGTTTTTTCCCTAAAAAATATTTCCACTTCCTCAAGCACAACCGGTGAACGCAGGGGTGAATAGTATTTCATTTTCTCTATTATATCGTTCACTGCCAAAACAGTTACCTTGATGTCGGGGGCGGCAGCAAGGAGTTCTACGGTGAACTCGGCAGCCCTCACTGCGTTATCTGAACCGTCAGATGCCAAAAGGAGTTTATATTCCATAACAAAAACCTCCTGTTAAGTAAGGTTTATTTAAAAGATTATCTAATATTAACAATAACCTGTCAACTAAAAATGAGGAAATGATATCCATTAGATACTTGCAGGGCGGGATTTATTCCGCCCTGAATGTTTCCGCTAAGGGATATAGCCGGACCTTCACATCTTTTACATCTCATTTCTCACGCCTCAGGTGTTGCTTTTTCGTCGTCCACCCCGCGGAAATTTTTATAAAACATACCGTCGTCCCCTACCTCGTAGGGGATATTGTCCACGTCCTCCACCTCGCCCTTCCTTTCAATATCAAAATTCGAATATCCATAGTATGAGCCGCCCCTGGACCACTCATCGGTGCTCTCGCTGTAATTTGCCACCTCCTGCCACGCGTCTTCCCCGTCATAGCCAACCGAGTCAGTGTCTTCGTTAAAGGTCCTGGCAAAGGGCACCCCCAGTGCTTCTTCCTCAACAGGCCGGTCGTTCTGGTGCGGGATCTTTTCTTCCGCTTCTTTGCAGTCCCTGCATTTTGCCGCAGAAGGGACGGCTTCCAGCCTTTCAATAGCGATGTCCCTGCCGCAAACCTCACAGGCGCCGTAGGTCCCGCTGTCTATCCTCTCAAGGGCGTTATCAATTGCCGACACTGTGATCATGGCGTTATCCCTGAGCGCAAAGTCCTTGCTGCGCTCAAAAACCTCCGTTCCAAGGTCAGCCGGGTGATTATCATAAGTTGACAGTTCACTGACCGAATCCTTCATTGAGACCCCCAGGCCGCTCTGGCCCTGCTCATCCAGAAAATCAATCTGGCCGGTAAGTTTCTCCCTTTCCTGCAAAAGACGCTGTCTAAATTTTAACTGCATCTCCTTATCCATAATAAGCTCCTCCTTAGTATTAAGTGCCTACCTTCAGCTGCACCATCCTGACGATCTCGGCTATAAAGCCGCCAATCCAGGGAAGGTTCAGCATAACCAGGTACTTGAGAATATACAGGACAAATGCGCCCAGGATTGTAAATCCCACCGCAATGCCCACGCCCCTGCCCAAACCCGCGAGAAAATTGATATACAGCAGCCTCCACGGCTGGTCAAGGAGCTGGACATACTCAGCCAGTTTCATTTTTTCCATTTTTACCGCCAGGTCAGTAATCTTTTCCTGTAGTGTTTTTATGAGCTGGTTTTGATTTGCAGTATCCATATTTACCCCTTTACCTGCAGATGCCGCATTTTGATTTTATTTTCCCCCAAAGCGACAAAAACAAACAAAAACAGCGGTACCCGGTACCTAAGATATTAAGTTATTGAACAAAAAAAGGCGGTGGTCGATGACCACTGCCCTTAAAATGAATGGAGACATATCATGCTTTGGCTTTGGCAACCTTCAGCTTGTTTCTTTTCTCCAGCCGCTTGAAATCATACCACAGCGGGGCGGCGTTGAAGATGGAGGAATACGCTCCGCTGAAAATCCCGACCAGCAGGGCGATGAGCATTTCGCGCATGGTAGCCCCGCCAAACACCAGGAGCGCGATAAGGACGAACAATATCATCATAGTAGTATTGATGGAGCGGGCCATGGTCTGCCACAGGCTCCTGTTGATAACGTCCTCTATGACCTCGCCCTTTTTCTTCAAGTGGCTGTTTTCGCGGATCCGGTCAAAGATAATGATGGTGTCCATCAGGGAGAAACCGACGATGGTCAGGACAGCGGCGATGATATCGCTTTCCACCTCGAGCTGAAAGATGGAGAACACCCCCAGCACTATCACGACGTCGTGCAGCACCGCAATAATAGCCGCAATGCCCTGTTTGAATTCAAAGCGCCAGGCCACGTAAATGACGATCAGCACGGAAGCCAGGGCCAGGGCCTGAAAAGCCTTCATTATCAATTCTCTGCCCATAACCGGGCCGACCCTCTCGTCGCGCTGCACGGTGACTTCTCCGAGCTTGGTATCGAACGCACTGACCAAGCTCGCGCTCTCGTCTTCAGTCAGTTCTTTGGTCCTGATCAGAAAAGTATTTTCTTCACTCTGCTGGATGGTGGCCACTTCAAGGCCTGATTCGTCGAGTACCCCTCTCACCTGCTCTATTGCGGTTGGATTGCTGAATTTAAGGTCCAGCAGGCTGCCGCCGGTAAAATCAATGCCCAGGTTCAAGCCCTGCAAGAATAGAGATATGATGCCCGGGACCAGGATCAGTATAGATATGGTATACCAGATTTTGCGCAGCTTGATAAAGTGAAACGGCATGCTTTCTCTAAAGTTCATGTTTTTCTACCCCCTATTTCCCGTAAAGCCTGAGGTCCCGGGCCAGGTTGCTGCCCGCGACAAGCTGTAGGATCCACCGCGTCATGGCAACAGCCGTGAAGAGGCTGGCGATAACACCGATGGACAGTGTGATGCCGAAGCCCTTAATCGCTCCGGTGCCGAAATAGTACAGTATTATACCTGTAATCAGCGTGGTTATGTGCGAGTCCAGGACAGCCACGAAGGCCCTCTTGAAGCCGGCGTCAATGGCCGACCTCAGCGTCTTGCCTGCCCACAGCTCCTCCTTCAGCCTCTCAAAAATAATAATGTTTGTATCGACAGCCATGCCCATCGACAGGAGGAAGCCCGCCACACCGGGCAAGGTCATGGTCACGTGCAAGCCGGCAAATATCAGCAGCACCACCAGGGTATAAATGATCAGGGCCAGGTTGGCCACCAGGCCGGGAACCCGGTAATAACCGATCATAAACAATGCTATAGCAATTAAACCTATCAGGCCGCCATTAATCGATTTGTTAAGGGAATCAGCGCCAAGAGTAGGACCTACCGTCCTTTTCTCCATTACGTCAACTTTTACCGGCAGGGCGCCGGAACGCAGCAAAATGGCCACGTTGTGGGCTTCCTCAAGGGATTCGTAAGGTGAAATCTGTGCTTTGCCGTTAGGGATAGCTTCCCGTACAGTGGGAGACTGCACCTGTACACCGTCCAAAAGGATGTGTATTGGTTTGCCGATGTTAGCCGCGGTAACTTGGGCAAATATCTGCGCGCCGTCGGGCTCAAACTCCAGGTTGACCTCCGGCTGTCCGTTCTGGGGGTTTGTGCCTTCCTTGGCGTCTTTGAGCTGCCGTCCTGTCAGTACCGTTTTGCCGTCTGATGTTTTAAATTCAAGGTAGGCAGTCTTGATTAAATTACGGACCGCCTCATCCGGGTCGCTTACCCCCGCCAGCTCAACAATAATTCTCCGCGAACCCTGCAGCTGGATAATCGGCTCTGCGACACCGAATGCGTTGACTCTGTTTTCGATAACGGCCATCGCCTGCTTTACCCTGTCTTCCGTTACGGGCGCTTCCGGCGTATCTACAGCCTCAAGCACCACGTAGACGCCGCCTTTCAAATCGAGCCCCTGCTTGATTAAATTTGTAAAAGGAATCCAGCTGACTCCCGGGAATAAAGGCCGGATGGCCAGGACAGTCACAATCGCCACAGCGAGTATGATGCCAGCCAGCTTCAGGATCTTGTCCCACTTCATCTCAGTTACAACCTCCAAATCAAAAACTTAAATTATAATAACTTGGCGCCGTTTATAACCAGTTCGAATTTGCATTTCAAAAAGGTGGACGCCCTCCGGCACATGATCATGCGGCTCAAAAATATTTCAAAGTATTCCATTACGGGGCAGATATCGATGTCGATAGTCAGTTCCATTGTAATCGTGCGCTTGTCGTCGGCGACCCAGAGGAAAGAGTGCTCAACAGCATAGTTCACCCGGTCGTGGATGTCAAAAGTCGCAAAATCAGGGTTGCGGACCCTGGACCGGTGCACGTCGGACTTGTCGGCCATAATCAAGGCCGCCGCCACACTGTTTACAGCATGGCCGTACTGCTCCTCATGGTTGGCTATAGCGGAAATGACAGTGGCAATTTCGTCAGGGTGCATTCCCATCTGCATCAGGATCGGGTAAGCCATAACCGCCCCGGAAATACCGTGGTCATTGCGGCTGACCACGTTCCCGATGTCGTGGATGTATCCGGCAATAGCGGCCAGTTCGGCCTGCCTTTCCGAGTACCCCAGGCGTTCTAAAATATTCCTGGCAATACTGGAAACAAGGCTTACATGACGGTAGCTGTGCTCTGTAAACCCCATTACACCCAGATATTTATTCCCCTTGCGAATAAAAGCGTCGACCACAGGGTCTTTTTTTATATCCTCCAGGGTTATCATACTGTTATAACCCCCTACCAGGGAAATGAGAACATCCCCGGGCATGCACTTTTGAATTCATATACATCATAAAAATATTCCAGTTGAACCAATGTTTTTTATTCAGGAAAAAGAGTAGAGTAGACTGCCGGTCTACTCCTCTTTATTGCTGACCTTTATCTCCTTCTTCGTGTGTAACCTGGGAGATTGCAGTTTTCAGGAACTCCATCCGGACATTATCGGCTACCTCAAGTATTACTGATTTATCTTTGATCCTGACTATGGTGCCGTAAATCCCTCCGATGGTAATGACCTTTTCGTTCTGTTTGATATTGCTGATCATTTCCTGGTGTTTTTTCTGGCGCTGCTGCTGGGGCCGGATCATCAGGAAATATAGAATGGCAAACAGCCCGACTATATACAGCAGAGATATTACCTGGGAGTTATTACCCACTATCAGACCTCCTTTCTTTCTTTTATTTCTTCCTGTGCTTTAAAAACTCCTTTTTTTCCAGGGAATTTTATATGATATTAGACATCCTGGTATGTTTTTAGAAAATTATTTCGAAATTCCAATAAAACCCCCCTCCGTATGGCCTCTTTGATCTCCTCCATCAGGTTTAATACAAAGCGGATGTTATGGATTGTGGTCAGGCGGATGCCGAGCACCTCCCCGGCTTTTATTAAATGCCTGACATAAGCGCGTGTATAATTGCGGCAGGTGTAGCAGTCGCAGTCAGGGTCCAGGGGTGAAAAGTCACGGGCATATTCGGCGTTTCGCACCACCAGTTTACCCCGCTTGGTAAATACGGAACCGTTGCGGGCGATCCGGGTGGGCAGCACGCAGTCAAACATGTCTACGCCTCTCACCACCCCCTCCACCAGGCAGTCGGGTGAACCGACGCCCATCAGGTAGCGGGGCTTCTCCTGAGGCAGGAATGCCACGGTATGGTCGAGCATTTCGTACATCAATTCTTTTGGTTCCCCCACACTAAGGCCGCCGATGGCATAGCCGGGGAAATCAAGGTCCACCAGTTCACGGGCGCTCTTTTCACGCAGGTCGGGGAACATACCGCCCTGGACAATGCCAAATACTCCCTGTCCCTCTCTGCGGTGGACCGCCAGGCACCTCACGGCCCACCTGGTGGTCCGGTCCAGTGCTGCCAGTGTGTACTCGCGGCTGCTGGGGTAGGGGGCGCACTCGTCAAAGGCCATGGCAATGTCCGACCCGAGATCAGCCTGTACTTCCATAGCTTTTTCCGGGCTGAAGAAATGTTCCGAACCGTCAATATGGGACCTGAAAACAACTCCTTCTTCCGTAATCTTCCGCAGCGGCCCCAGGCTGAATACCTGGAAACCGCCGCTGTCCGTCAATATCGGGCCGCTCCAGTTCATAAAGCGGTGCAGCCCGCCCGCCTCGCGGATCAGTTCATGTCCCGGCCGCAGGTATAGATGATAGGTATTGCTTAAAATTATCCTGCCGCCCAGTTCTTTTACTTCTTCCGGGGTCATGGTCTTGACCGTGGCCTGGGTGCCGACAGGCATGAAGACAGGGGTCTCGACCATGCCGTGGCCGGTGTGCAGGACACCCAGGCGGGCGCGGCACGTTTTTTCTTGTTGCACAACTTTAAATCTAACTGCCATTTAATCCTCCGTATCCAGTTACAGCTATACCCATATTTTTTATTCTTTATTATATTTAATACAACCGGTCTGCCGGTTACAGGCATTCAAATAATCAGCATGGCGTCACCGAAACTGAAGAACCTGTACCGCCTCTCGACGGCTTCTTGATACGCCGCCATTATTTTCTCCCTGCCGGCCAGGGCGGAGATCATCATCAGCAGGGTGGATTTTGGCAGGTGAAAGTTGGTAACCATCCCGTCGATCACCTTAAACCTGTAGCCCGGGTAGATGAATATGCCGGTCCAGCCGGAACCGGGACCCAGCCTGCCGTCCTCGTCGGCGGCGCTTTCCAGGCAGCGGGTGGCGGTGGTGCCGACAGCGATCACTCTGCCGCCATGGTCTCTGACCCCTGCTATGACCGAAGCGGTTTCTTGCGGCACCTCATAGTATTCCTCATGCATGAGGTGCCGGGTGATGTCCTCCGTTTTAACCGGCCGGAAAGTGCCCAGCCCTACGTGCAGCAGCACCGGGACCACAGCCACGCCCATTTCCCTGATCCTGTCCAGCAGCCCGCTGGTAAAATGAAGCCCGGCAGTGGGGGCCGCAGCCGAACCCGCCAGCCGGGCGTAGACAGTCTGGTAACGATCTTTGTCCAATAAAGGCTTTTTGATATACGGCGGAAGAGGCATAATCCCCACCTCGTCCAGGATCTCTTCAAAAGGCCCCTCGAAATCCATTTCTACCACCCTGCCGCCATAATCAGTGTCATCAAGGACCCTGCATGCAAGCAGACCTTTTTTGAAAACCAGCCGGGAGCCCACCCTGGCCTTTTTGCCGGGCCGCACAAGGGCCTCCCAGCGCCTGGCGTCCAGTTGTTTTAACAAGAGCACTTCCACCCGGGCGCCTGACGCTTCTTTATAACCCATCAGCCGGGCTGGTATTACTTTTGTGTCGTTTATGACGAGAGCGTCCCCGGGCCTCAGGTACTCACACAAGTCGGTAAACCTGCGGTGTTCGAATTCTTCCCTGTCCTGCCGGACAACCATTAACCGGGACGAGTCCCTGTCCGCGGCCGGGTCCTGGGCGATTAGTTCCTGGGGCAAATAATAATCGAATTCAGATATATTCACCTGTATCAGTTAGCTCCTAAACACTATCACATGATTAACAAGATTAAATGGATTAACAGGATTAAAAATTGACTTTATCCTTATTTTTGCTTGAATTGCAGGCAAAAAATTTAAATTATATTATTTTAAATCTTGTAAATCTTGATAATCTTGTAAATCCTGTGTGATTTATTTTTCTTTTTATTATCTTCAGCAATCTGTAAATCCCGTGAAAATGTTTTCTTAGCGGCCGTAGTCCTCGGCAAGGACAACTCCGGAATAATAGTATTTCAGGATTTCCTGATAATTATAACCTTTTTGAGCCATGCCGCGCGCGCCGTACTGCGACATCCCCAGCCCGTGGCCCCAGCCGCTCCCGGTGATTTCCACCCCGGCCAGGTTCTTTTTACTGTCATATTTTCTGGTGAGCTTGAACAATGAACTCTTCAGATCAAGCGCTATCCTGACGTTATCGGCGTTGCTTATTTCTACCGTCAAGGGCTTGCCCGCCGCCCCCTCGCCTTTAACTTCCAGTTCTTTTACTCTCGCGCCGGATGAGGTGCGGGCCAGCTCATTAATGGCCGTTATTTTATTGAATTTATACCCGGCGGCCGCCAGGTTGTCTTTTAACTGCTTAGTTGTGTAACTGACTTTCCAGTTATAGTAATTATCATTTTTATCGTAGGGATCCGGTTTTGACTTTATGTAAGGGACCTTGCCGCTCCAGACGTCTTCGCTGTTTTCCGTATAGCCGCCGCTGCTGGAGTGGAAAAAGGCCGCCGCTGTTTCACCGCCTGACAGCATTACTACCCCCTTGGTCTCCTCGATGGCCTTACTGGTTGAAGAAGATTCAGCGTCATAACCCCCGTAAACCTGGCTCGATATGTCGCAGTAAACATTAAAAGAAGAGCCGCGGGAAGTTTCGACACGCTGCAGGGCATAGTTGCGCGCAGCCACCGCCTGGGCCTTCAGAGCTTCTTCAGGCCAGTAGGCCGGCATTTCGGCTGGCACTACACCACGCAGGTAGTCTTCAATGTTAAGCACATTTACCGCGGTAAGCTTGCCGTCCTCCAGGCGGAACTCCATGTCGCCGCGGTACCTTTTACTACCGGAAGCGCTGGTCAGGGATACAAGGTTTAAACCATCGCCGCCGCCCGTTAGCGTCACTGTCCCGCTGGATGACCTGACAGTTGGATTACCTGAGGATTTTAATGAAACTGTCCTGCCGTCTCCAGTTACAGCCATCAATTTTTCAAAACTCAGTTCCGCCACCTTGCCGCCGGCGTTGATAACAGCGGCGCTGGAGCTCGCCCCGCGCACAATCACCGGGCCTTTAAAAGAGCCGTAGCTGACCCGTGAACCGGAAACCGAAATGCGTTTTCCCTTTAGTTCCACCTGCAATTTTTCACCCTGTTTCGACTCGGCCAGGACCTTGCCTGTATCCTGGTCTACAATTTCATAGCCGCCGCTGACTTTAAGGGAAAAGTCTTCACAACCCCTGGCCAGGGCTACCCGGATCGTGCCGGCAGGCTCGGCGCCTGCGCCGCCGGCACATATAAGAACGCTCAACATTACTATTGCAGACGATATGACAGTTCTTAAGATAATATTTAATTTCATAACTTAACCTCCAATGGCATTAAGGTCCTCACCCCGACAAAAATTCGGCATATTAGCGTAATTTCCTTCTGAAACCAAAAAAAACCGGAGCCTTTATCGGCTACCGGCGGATAATGTTTAGTATTATTGTAAGCAGTATGCTCAGTATAATACCGGTCATTACCGGGAAATAAAAACTGAAGTTTCCCCTTTGTATAAAAATATCACCGGGCAGGCGGCCCAGGCCGAACAGCCGGCCGCCGGCCAGCATAATGCCCCCCAACACCAGCATAATCACGCCGATAAACAGGAACATTTTGCCGTATGACTCCCACATTGACCTTTCACTTCCCCTTATTCTCCGGTTTATAATAACGTTCTTTTTCGCTGTAGATACAGCCGCAGTACTGCTGGCGGTACATGCCCATTTTCCTGGACTGTGCCGTGGCCTCCCTGTATCCAGGCCGGAAATCCGCATAATAAAACTTGACCCCGTGTTTATCTCCGGCCGCCTGGCCAATCTCCCTGATTAGCTCGTGTTTCTGGTAAGGGCTGACCAGGAGAGTGGTACTGAAGCACTCATAGCCGCCGGCTTTTGCTTCCCGTGCCGCCTGGTCGAGCCGCATCGAGTAGCATACCCGGCAGCGGTCTGCTTCATTGTAAGCGGCGCCGCGCAAAAATCCCTCCAGGTCATAGCCCGGCTCAAAAACCATGTCCATGCCGATTTCCGCGGCGTACTTTTCCAGCGCCTCTTTACGCTTTGTAAATTCGGTATATGGATGTATGTTGGGGTTAAAAAAATAACCTGTGACATTCATGCCCTCGCTTCTTAACAGACCTACCGGGTAGATCGAGCAGGGGGCGCAACAGGTGTGCAGCAATATCTTCAATATGCGTACTCCTCACGCTGAGATTAAACTTAAAATAATTAAACAATTTCACATGATTAACAGATTAAAAGATGATTAACAAGATTAAATAATAATTAATTTAAAAGAAATTGTAATTTAATTTTAAAGTTTTTAATTTGAATTATCTAATTAAAATCTTGTAAATCTTATTAATCCTGTTAATCCTGTGATATAGTTCTTTAAATCTGTCAATTTGTTGTCTTGCTATATTATTACCACAAAGTCTCTTGTTTTAAATTTTTTTCACCGCGCTGCAGGCCGAGGTGCTGGTAGGCCATAGCCGTGGCCACACGGCCGCGGGGGGTCCTGGCCAGCATGCCGAGCTGGATCAGGTAAGGTTCGTAGACGTCCTCCAGCGTTTCCGACTCTTCGCTGGTGGCCGCCGCCAAAGTATCCAGCCCTACCGGCCCGCCCTCGAATTTTTGGATAATGGCTTGCAGCAGCCTCCTGTCGGCCTGGTCCAGGCCCAAAGCGTCGACTTCCAAAAATTTAAGCGCGTCGTCCGCCACTTCGCGCGTTATAATACCGTCCGCTTTAACCTGGGCATAATCTCTCACCCGTTTCAGCAGGCGGTTGGCCACTCTGGGCGTTCCCCTGGAACGGCCGGCTATTTCCAGGGCGCCTTCCCTGGTTATTTCAACCCCCAGTATGCCCGCTGTCCTGGTCACAATAAGCACCAGTTCATCCGGCTCATAGTAATCCAGCCTGCTGATAACGCCAAAGCGGTCCCGCAGGGGGGATGTCAGCAGGCCGGCGCGGGTGGTGGCCCCCACCAGGGTAAAGCGCGGCAGTTCCAGCCTTAACGATCTGGCGCCTGGCCCCTTGCCGATGACAATGTCCAGGGCATAGTCCTCCATGGCCGGGTATAACACTTCTTCAACAGTCCTGCTTAAACGGTGGACTTCGTCTATAAACAAAATATCACCGGGGGCCAGGTTGGTCAGTATGGCCGCCAGGTCGCCGGGGCGCTCTATGGCCGGACCGGATGTGGTCCTGATGTTTACGCCCATTTCAAAAGCGATGATGTTGGCCAGGGTTGTTTTCCCCAATCCCGGCGGCCCGAACAGGAGTACATGGTCCAGGACCTCGCTCCTTTCACGGGCGGCCTGGATAAAGACAGAGATCATTTCCTTGACTTTAACCTGCCCGATGTATTCCTCCAGCCTGCGGGGGCGGAGATTCAAGTCGGACTCAAAGTCCTCCGGACGCGCGGAAGCTGATATCAGCCTTTCCTCCATATTATGCACCTCATCTGAGTAGTGGGTCGTGTCTCACGCCTCATGTCTCATTTGACCGTGTCATGAGGACAGTTCTGTTGACACGCTTTTGTCTCAAGGCTTAATAATAGTAATCGTGTCAACAAAACCGTTCCCAAGACACGCTCCATGACGCTTTCTTCCCTTAGAGAAGGTGACCCTAAAGTCTCACGTCTCATTTCTCACGTCTCACGTCTTTTAGTTTTTTACCAGCAGGCGCAGCGCGCGCCTGACCAGTTCCTCCGTCTGGGGTTCCTCCAGCCCGGCCTGTGCCTCTTTAACTGCCCGGCGGGCTTCCACAGCGGAATAACCCAGCGCTTCCAGGGCCTCTAGAGCATCGTTCTCCCGCCCGATAGCAAGATCGCGGGGATCGTTACTATCGAATAAATCAGAAACCTTGTCTTTTAATTCCAGTACGATCCTGGCCGCCGTCTTCTTGCCGATACCGGGCACCCTGGTCAGCGAGGCGATGTCTTCACCGGCGATCGCCCTTCCCAGTTCGCCGGGTGTATATATGGACAGGACGGCGAGCGCTCCCCTGGGCCCGACCCCTGATACGTTCAGCAACTTTAAAAAGAAAGCCAGCTCATTTTCGCCCTGGAACCCATAAAGGTAAAACCCGTCCTCCCTGACTACCAGGTTTGTATGAAGCATTATTTCACTGCCCATGGCCGGCAGCCGGTACTGGAGCGATAAAGGCACCTGGACCTTGTACCCTATACCGCCGACTTCGATTATAACTGACCCGGCCTGGATATCCGCCAGCTTACCCTTGATAAAAGCTATCATTTCAACTTCCTCACCCACGAATATAATTGCCCGTGGCAAATTGCCACCGCGAGCGCGTCTGCCACGTCATCGGGGGACGGCGCCTCCGGCAGGGCCAGGATTGTCTTAACCATGTACTGCACCTGTGTTTTCGCCGCCCGGCCGAACCCTGTCACAGCCTGTTTTACCTGGAGGGGAGTGTATTCAAATACAGGCATGCCGGAGACTGAAGCCGCCAGCATGGCGACACCCCTGGCATGTCCCACAGCCAGGGCTGTCCGCGCGTTTTTATTAAAAAACAGCTCTTCCACGGCGAACTGCTCCGGCTGGTAGGTCCTTATAATATCAGTCAGTTCCCGGTAAAGGGTCTGCAGCCTGTCGCACATAGGCGAATCGGGGCTGGTCCTGATACAGCCGCATTCAACCAGGGAAAACCGGCTGCCGTTGTACCTGACCAAACCGTAACCGGTAATGGCGGTACCGGGGTCCACACCCATTATAAACAAATGTTCCCACCCCCTCCACCTGAAGATTAAGTTCTACGGAAAAGGAGGCAATCCTTTATTTTTTATATTTTCAGCAAAAGCGGCCCGGCATAACGCCGTTATCGGCGTCAGACCGGGCCCGCGGGCACTGCCTTCTATGTCAGGTTTAAAAAAAGAAGGCAATAAAAAGTGCTCCCAAATATCAAATATGCTCGTCCATGTTTTCCAGAGCTGCGTTGAGAGTATCTTCAGAAATGAATTCCAGTTCCTCACGCAAATTTTCCGCGGCAAAATGCGACTGGTTGGCGAGGTCCATCGACTGCTCAAGTTTAATCCTGAATTCGGGGTCCAGAGATTCGGCCAGGATGTTTTCCACCCTTATGACCTTTTCATTGCAGCCCAGGGGCCCCTCGTAAACAGCCACCAGCCCGTGATAAAGCCCGATATGCCTGTATTCCCGGTGGAGCGGGCAGAATTCATCAGCTTTCAGGGTAAGGGACAGCAAATCCGGGCTGGTGAAACCGACAGTCCACCCTTCCGAAGCAGGGAACTTGTCTGTAAGGGCTTTTTTGTCCAGGTTCAATAGTTCCCCCGACGCGTATTCCTCTGAAATTTTCTCCAAATCACCGCACAGGTACTCTTTTTCCTTGCACACCGTTGTTGCCAGGGTAACCCTTGACTTAAACAAGCTCCATTCGGGCAGTATAAGCTGGACCGGCCTGCTATCGGGTTGATTCATATAACTGCCCCAAAGAAAGCCCGCCCCTATCGAGAGAAAGAGAACCAGCACTAAAGCACCTGTGAGTAAACTGTTTTTGTAAAACGTCATTACAGATCCCCCGGCAAAAAAATATATATATCCATATTATTTCCATTTAGAGGATTCCCTATCCCCATAAAAAAACCACCCGTTTGCTTCGTGGGTGGGCAGAGGTGTGACGTGAGACGGAGATCTAAAGGGATAGCTTAAAGGTCTAAAAGACCTGAAAGGAATACCGGTAATCACACGACTCACGTCCCACGACCCACGACTAAAACGGCCACCCTTTTTGGGGGTGGCCGTACTTTTAGTCTTCTATATCAAAATTTGCGTAAACGTTCTGCACGTCGTCGTGGTCCTCCAGCGTCTCCATCAGCCGCATCATCTGATCTGCTTTATCCCCCGCGAGGTTAACAGTCGTTTGCGGCGCCAGGGTCACCTCAGCCGACGCAATTTTTACGCCCGCCGTTTCCATGCTCTCCCTGACGGACTGGAGGTCGGCCGGGTCACAGACTATTTCGTATAAGTCATCCTCAACATTAAAATCCTGCGCCCCCGCGTCTATGGCCCCGAGCATTATTTCGTCCTCATCAATATTGTTGTCGGCTTTCTCCACAACAATTATGCCTTTTTCATTGAACATCCACGCTACACAGCCTGTTTCCCCGAGGTTCCCCCCGTTTTTTGAGAATATAAACCTTATTTCTCCCGCGGTGCGGTTCCTGTTATCGGTCATGATTTCAAGCATGACAGCGACACCGCCGGGGCCGTAGCCTTCATAAATTAATTCCTCGTAGTTCGCGCCGCCGGTCTCGCCGGCCCCCTTTTGAATGGCGCGCATAATGTTGTCATTCGGAATATTGGCTTCCTTCGCCCTCATGACGGCCGCCTTCAGGCGGGCGTTGCCCTCAGGGTCGGAGCCTCCCTGGCGTGCCGCGACGATAATTTCTTTTGCCAGGCGGGTAAATACTTTACCTCGCTGCGCGTCAACCTTCGCTTTTTTACGTTTGATGGTCGCCCACTTTGAATGACCGGACATTGTGATCCTCCTTCCGGAAGTGAATGTAACATAATAAAAAAGCGCAAAGCGCTAAAGAATCACGGTAATGTCCCCACAAACTTACCAATTATCTTATCATATAATTACTTTTACCGCAATTAAGGAAGTTCTTATTTCAACCGATAATATTATCAGTTATGATCGTCCATTTCAAAAACTGCTGTATTTTATGGCTTTCCTGGCAACCAAAGGAGGAATATGCAATATTGCGTAGAAGATATTAAATTACTGTTACCTGAAAAGGGCAACTCCATACGAAAGTGGGAGACGCAAAGCAACGGGTCTAAAGCAAAGTATAATGGCATATTTCACAGCACATTTTGCCATGATCGCCGTGCTGCCGGGTGATTCAATCTTGATATTTCCCTTACAGGTAATTATTACAACATTTTTTTAAGGAGGCGAATATGAGAGGGGTAAAAAAATTAAATTGCTTGTTTATTATGGCCCTGCTGTTAGCATTTACATTAACCGGGCTGTCCCTGCCCGGCACCGCGTTAGGTTCATACTATACGGTCGTTGAAGGTGACTGCTTCTGGGATATCGCCGATAAGCTGGGGGTCGACGTGGACGCACTCCAGGCAGCCAACCCCGGCGTTAATTTTGAAGCCCTGCAAATCGGTGAGGAGATTGTAATACCAGGCACAGACTCGGGTGACACATACTATGGTAATGCTTATTCCGGTGAAACATTCAGCTACACGGTGGCGTCCGGAGACAGCCTGTGGTCGATTGCAGACAGTTTTGGAACTGATGTCGACTCAATTAAATCTGCCAGCGGCCTCACATCAGATTCCCTGCAGGTAGGACAGGTGCTCACTATACCCGGCAGTGAGCCGTCTTATGACATAGAATACATTGTCCCGCCGCCCGCGGGTGAAAGTTTCACCTACACGGTAGCGTACGGTGACAGCCTGTGGTCGATAGCTGACAGATTCGGAACCAGCATTGAATCTATTAAATCAGCCAGCGGCCTGACTTCAGATTCCCTGCAGGCGGGACAGGAACTCACCATACCCGGCAGTGCTTCGTCATATCAGGAGACAAGCAGGGGTTCCGTTTCCCGGGACTATGGGGACTCGGACGGCACATATGGTGAACTGATTGACTGGTCGTATATTAATGACATGTTTCCTATAGGCAGCAACGCCACGCTGCAGGATTTTGAAACCGGACGCAAGTTCCGGATTCATCACCTGTTCGGCACAAACCATGCCGACTGCGAGCCCCTTACAGCCGATGATGCAGCTATCATGAAGGATGTTTTCGGCGGTGAGTGGAACTGGGAGCGGAGGGCCGCCATAATCTGGCTTGACGGGCAGCCTGTGGCCTGCTCCATGGCCGGTATGCCGCACGGTACGAGCCAGGATATCTACGGTAATGACTTTGACGGTATGTTTGACCTGCATTTCCTGAACAGCCGCACCCACGGCACAGACAGAGTCGACGGGGACCACCAGGCGATGGTCCGCCGGGCGGCAGGTTCGTAAGAAAATGCTATCTACCCCTTCCATGCGTGGAAGGGGTAGATTTTTTCTAATTGAATGATATATACGTGTTTGCTATAATATTAAAAGCTGTAACAAAGGAGAATCCTTAAACACTATGCTTACATCATCCATGCGGTTGCGCTAATCTGGTACGAGGAAATTATTGCTGCTTAACAGGCAGTTTATTTTGTCGTGTCATTTTATAGTTGGCCATGGTGGTGTATCGTTTAATTTTAATCGATATTTATACCAGCTATTATGGTAGTTTGACACGATAAGACAGACTGGTTGGAACAGATGTTTTCTCGTGCTTTTTTTATGCCCTTTTTATAAATACAATAATGACTGGAGCAATTAAATGAAAGATCAATCTGCAAAATGGAAAAAAACTTTTCTTATAATATGGTCCGGACAAGCATTCTCCCTGCTGGGAAGTTCCGCGGCTCAATTTGCCATAATCTGGTGGCTGACGTTGCAGACCGGCTCACCTGCGGTCCTGGCTTTCGCTGGTATGGCCGGGCTTTTACCGCATGCTATCATTGGACCTTTCGCAGGGGTGTGGGTCGACCGCCTGAGCCGCAAAACTGTTATGATCGTCGCGGACCTCTTTGTAGCGGCGGGAGGCGCTGTTCTAATGGTTGCCTTTTATGCCGGGGTTCCTCACACGTGGCTTATTTATATTATTCTATTCCTGCGGTCAGTCGGTTCGGTATTTCACTACCTGGCCATTCAGGCCGCCATGCCGATGTTGGTTCCCACAAGTGAATTAACCAAAACCGGCGGGTGGAGCCAGTTCCTTCAGTCGGGTTCACTTATGCTCGGGCCTGTTCTCGGCACTTTCATTATGACGGTCATATCGCTGCCGTTTGTTATGCTGGTGGATATAGCAGGCGCGGTAATAGCAGCTGTAACAGTAGCCATGGTCAAAATCCCGGATCCCGAACCAGACCGGAACAGAACAACGAATATATTATCAGAAATGTTGGATGGATTAAAATTAATTAATGAAAATAAACCGCTTAAGGCTATTACCGTCCCCATGATGCTGGCAATGCTCATCTATATTCCGGTAGGCTCGTTTTTCCCGCTTATGGTGAATGTTCATTTCGGAGGGACCGCGTGGCACGCCAGTATAATTGAATTTGTATTTGCGGGAGGCTTACTGGTATCGTCTCTGATCCTGGGTGTGTGGGGCGGCCTAGAAAACAAGTTTTTGATGATCAACCTGGCTCTTTGCTCTCTCGGCGCCGCTCTTGCCGGGGCCGGCGCGCTCCCCCCCTCTGCATTTATAGCCTTTGTGCCGCTCTCCGCGATTATGGGAATGACCGGCAGCTTTTTAAATGTACCATATACCGCCTATGTACAATCAACTGTACCGCCCGCGTCTCTTGGGCGTGTACTGTCCATTCTATCAAGCATGATGACTCTCGCCATGCCTGTGGGTTTGTTTTTTGCAGGTCCGATTGCTGAAAATGTTGGTATAGCGAACTGGTTTTTAGCCTCAGGGATATTGATAGTTATAACAGCTCTATTAGGTTACCTTATGACACGAAGATATTAAGAACCATGGGGACGGTTCTCCTGCTTCCTTTCTGTTACTTGTTTTTTCTTGTTACTTTTTATCGTCACATGTTACCATGTGTCAAGGGGACGGGGTTGTTGACACATTCCGTGAGTCAAGGAATGTGTCAACAACCGTAAGCGCCAAATAACAAAGTGTATAGAAAAAAAGCAAAAACCAGTGTAAACTGAGTTTTTGCCCTATTTGCAGGCTTCCTGAACCTCCAGACTCCAAGGAAGATAATCTTCAAGGAATTCCGGA
>NZ_JBMGJC010000011.1:0-151875 GCF_048984525.1 Pelotomaculum propionicicum | reverse complement strand
ATTCATCACTGGGTGGTGCCTGCCCAGTTGACTACTACCTCAAAAGCAAGCTCAATGAAGCTGCTTGATATTTACCAACAAACTAACACGGGAAGGAGAAAACTTAAATTTTTAAATCCGTGTTCTTGACAAGGGGAGCATTATAAAATTCCTGAACCGCGAATTGGATTTCTATATCAAGAATGATATCATCTTCCTGGACGATATTAACGAGCAGGACGAAAGAAAAACTAAAGAGTACCTTCTAAAAGCAAAAATCATCCTTAACATCAGTAAAAAAATAATTACCTTTCTGGCCCAGATTGAAGACTTCCAGAAGATGCTCTGGCTCAAAAAGAAGTTCGTGGTGGAAACCAATTACTGCATTACCCTGGACCGCGTGCCGAAAAAACTCTATCCGCAGATTATAGAAAATAAGGCGCAGATTGAAGAGTGGGTGCGCCTGTTTGCCATTGATGAAATAGAGCCGGGCCAGCCCAACCTGCTGGATGCGCCTAAAGCAGGCTTTTCCGACCCGCTCACCATTGAATTCCTTGAACAGAATCCCTGCCTGGTCCTGGATACCGCCTTCTTCCCGGCGGAATTTAAGGAAGAGCTTATCGATAGCATAGACAATCTCGATGACAGCCTGGACGGGCTCTTGATACACAGCGAGAATTCCCAGGCGCTGAATTTGCTGCAGGAGAGGTACAAGGAGCAGGTTAAGTGTGTTTATATTGATCCGCCGTATAATACAGATGCCAGTGCAATTATTTATAAGAACGGATACAAAGATTCTTCATGGTTATCATTTATGGCTAACAGATTATCTCTAGCTAATAAAATTTTATCTGATAAAGGTATGTTGTGTGTAACAATAGATGATTTTGAATTTCATCGGCTAAAAATGGTGTTGGAGAATATATATGGACAAGATCGCATTCTGGGTGTTGTGTGCATTCAAAACAATCCGTCTGGGAGATCAACTGCAAAAGGCTTTTCAATTTCACATGAATATGGAATTTTTGTATCAAAAAATGAGAATACAATAATTGGTAGATTTTCTCATTCAAATGAACAGATTGCACGCTATAAGTATGTAGACGAAATAGGCAACTTTGAATGGGTAAATTTTCGCAAACATGGCGGGGCAAATGCAAATCGTCATGCTAGACCAAAACTATTTTATCCAATTTTCATTTCAGAAGAATATGTGCGTATTCCACAAATTGAATGGAATGCATCACGTAACGCATGGTCTCTTACTGAAGAACCTCGTAACAACGAAAAAATCATATATCCTATGGCATCAAATGGCGACGAAAAAACCTGGAAATGGGGACATGAAACAGCAAGGGAAAATATTAGTGAATTTTCAGTCAGAAAAGATCAACTTGGGGAATTTGGTGTTTACATGAAATCAAGACTTAATGAAGATGGTACATTGCCCCTTACTATTTGGAACAAAAAAGAATATTCCTCGACTGAATATGGTACAAATCTTCTAAAAAGAATCTTTGGAGAGTCTGATAAATTTTCATTTCCTAAATCAGTATATGCTACGAAGGATTGTTTGAAGGTATGTAATTTTGATAAGACCTCAACGGTTATTGACTATTTTGCTGGTTCTGGAACAACTGGGCATTCAGTTATAAACCTAAATCGCGAAGATGACGGCAGCCGCAAATACATCCTCGTTGAGATGGGCGAATACTTCGACACCGTCACCAAGCCCCGTGTGCAAAAAGTCATATATTCCGAGGATTGGAAGGACGGCAAGCCTGTTTCCCGCCGGGGCTCCAGCCATGCCTTTAAATATCTGCGCCTTGAAAGCTACGAGGACACCTTGAACAATATTGAAATAGAGGAAGTTACACTTAAATTCCTTACCAATCCGGCCGTCAAAGAGCAGTACCTGCTCCAATACATGCTGCCTGACGAAACCAGGGGCAGCGCAAGCCTGCTTAACCTTGATCTGCTGGAGCATCCCTTTGACTACGCTATGAACATCACCCGCCGGCAGGAAAGCGAAGTGACTCATATCGACCTGGTGGAGACCTTTAACTACCTTATTGGCTTAAATGTGGAACGCAGCTATGCCCGGCAGAGCTTTGACGCCGATTTCACCACCGGCGAATACGGCGCGGTTACCGCCAGTCTTAAAAACGGCCCTGCATATCGTTTTAAAATGGTGGAAGGCACTACCAATAGCGGTGACCGGACCCTGGTTATCTGGCGGGATCTGACCGGGGATAAAATCAAGGACAATGCCGTCCTGGATGCTTTTTTTGAGCGCAAGAAAACCAGCGCCACCGATTTCAAGTATAAGAAAATCCATGTCAACGGCGACAACAACCTGTACCTGCTGGCTGGTGACGAAAGCTGTAAGGTTATCCTCATCGAAGAAGAAATGAAAAAACACATGTTCAGTGCTGAGAACATTTAAGGGGGAGACTGCAATGGCAAAAAGAAGAACCAGACCGGCCACTCCCCCGCTGGAGTTTTATAAAAAGCTGGTGCTGAATCAGTACCTGCTCCGGCAGTTTGGCGTGGAAAGCTTCCAGGAGATGTCCCGGCAAATGAAGTCACCAAAATATGAAACCGTTGACAGCGAAGGCGTGAGCGGTTTTTATAAGCGGCTTGTTTCCGAGTACCACGATACCTTGAGAATTTCTGAAGACCGGATTGCCCAGTATGATTTGAATATAGTCGGCCATACCCGCAAAATCAACGAAAAACGCGATGAGAAAATCACTTTAAAATACTTTCAGTACCTTTCTCTGTTATTTGTTGAATACTACCTGGACGAATATTTCAACAACCGCAATGGTCTGCTGGCGTCTTTGAATGCATATGTGGATAACTTTAACAACGGGCAGGAGCCGGTCAACAAGATAGAACTTTATAAAGAAAGCGACCTTAACAAAATTGCCCTCTGGAACGCCACCGGCAGCGGCAAGACCTTGCTTATGCATATCAACTATAACCAGTTACGTCATTATATCCGGGGACATCTGCGCAGCGAGGACAGCTCATTTATCTTACTTACCCCTAAAGAGGGGCTATCCCTGCAGCACATCGATGACTTCAAATCCTCCGGCATTCCGGCGTCCATATATCAAAAAAGCACCAGTAAAATGTTTGTTAATACTGACGAGATCGCTATTCTGGAAAACACCAAATTGGGAGATAAAGACGGCGACAAAACGGTAGCCGCCGCGCGTTTTGGCAATAAAAATGTGGTGTTTGTAGACGAAGGCCACCGCGGAGCTTCGGGTGATACCTGGTACAAATACCGCAATATGCTTTGTGAAAATGGCTTTTCCTTTGAGTATTCCGCCACCTTTGGTCAGGCGGTTAAGGCGTCTCGCAACAAAGACCTGGACCAGGATTACGCCAAATGCATCCTGTTTGATTATTCCTATAAATACTTCTACAGCGACGGTTACGGCAAGGACTATAACATCATTAATCTGCAGAATGACAGTGATGAGTATAAGCGGCAGTTGTACCTGGTCGCCTGTTTGCTTACCTACTATCAGCAGAAGAAATTATATCTCACCAGTAAAAAACAATTTGCTCTGTTTAATGTTGAAAACCCGCTGTTAGTCTTTGTCGGGGGCAGTGTCAATGCCGTAAGAACAGAAAACAGGCGGCAGGTCTCTGACGTTGTGGATATACTCCTGTTCTTCTCGGAAGTCGCAACCTGGAGAGCGACGATAATTCCAATGATTGAACACCTTCAAACCGGCCATACCGGGCTTTTAAATGATCGAAACGCAGACATATTTAGAAACGCCTTCACTTTCTTATCAAGCCTGAACATGCCTGCAAATGCCGTTTATAATGACTTGTTGTCTACTGTGTTTAATTGTGAAAGTGTCGGCGCTACCCTGCATATTGAGAATCTAAAAGGCGTACCGGGTGAAATCCGCCTGCGTCTGGGTGAAAATGATCCATTTGGAGTTATCAACGTCGGTGACGACAGTGCTTTGCTCAAACTATGCTCTGAGAATGGCCTGCATACAGCCAGTGTTGATTTCACTGAATCCTTATTCCAAAACATTACCAGGTCTGATTCTAGCATAAACCTGTTAATCGGATCGAAAAAATTTACCGAAGGCTGGAACTGCTGGCGCGTTTCCACTATGGGTCTGATGAATGTGGGCCGCAGCGAAGGTAGCGAAATAATCCAGCTTTTCGGCCGGGGCGTCCGGTTGAAAGGCTACGGCATGTCGCTTAAACGCAGCAGTTTTTATGTAAAAGACAACCCGGTAGTCAAGGCGCCGCAGTACATTTCCATCCTGGAGACACTAAATATCTTTGGCGTCCGGGCCGATTATATGAATCAATTCAGAGAATACCTCAAGGATGAAGGTGTTCCTGCCGACAAGGCACCGCCATATCTGATTAAGCTACCGGTTATCCGCAACAAAAAATATATAAAGTCTAAGATACTGACCTTAAAAGTGCGCGGTGACTTGAACTTCAAAAAGCATGGCCCCAAACCCACCTTCGCCCAGAAAAAGAATTCCGGTGTCATAATACTTGACTGCTATGCCAAGGTACAGTTTGAATCATCGCGAAATAAAGCTGCTCTGGCTGAAGTCACTAAACAAACAGGCTGCTTTAAAGAAATACATTTGGCCGGGCTTGATTACGAGCAAATTTATTTTGAACTGCAGCGGTATAAAAACGAAAAATACTGGCACAACCTTAATATTGCGAAAAAAGATATTAAGCCCTTGCTGGCAGACAATAGCTGGTACAAGATGCTAATATCCCGGGAAGAACTGGAGCTCCGCGATTACGGCGATTTCTCCCGGTGGACAAAAATCGCCGTTGCCCTGCTGAAAAAATACTGTGGACGCTATTACTACGTACAGAAAAGCGCCTGGGAAAAACCTCTTTTAACCTATGAACTGATGGATGATGAGAATGAAAACTTCATCAAAGATGATCAGTATCTTATCGGTATAAGCAATGTCGAGGCACATAAAGAGGCCAGACTATTTATTGAAAACCTGGCCAAAGAGATGGAGGCAGCGAAAAAGTCTCGCACTCTGGTGGATTTCGCTAAATCAAAGGACGACCTCACTGCGGTCGCCTTCCCTGCTTCGCTCTATAATCCAGTAATGTATCTAGCCAAAAACAGTATTGACATCGCCATATCCCCGGTGCCTCTAAATGAAAGCGAAATTAGCTTTATCCAGGAATTACGGTTGTATGCCCAGCACGAAAAAACCTTCTTTGACAATAAAGAACTTTATATAATCCGTAATGTCAGCAAAAAAGGCATAGGTTTTTTTGAGGAAGCCGGCTTTTATCCCGACTTCATCATGTGGCTGGTAACAGCCGACAAACAGTATATAACCTTTATCGAGCCGCATGGCGCCAGGGATATGTCCATCGAGGATGAAAAGGTGATGCTGCACACCAAGATAAAAGATATTGAGCAAGCGTTGGGAAATACCGATATCGTTTTGAATTCTATCATCCTATCGCCCACGAAACATCTGGAAATGTCCAACAGGCATATTCCGAAGGGTGAATGGAATGCCCGGAATGTGGTGTTTATGGAGGATGCAGATTTTATTAAACAATTATTCAATAAGATTCACTAAAGGTTCCCTCTTTTGCTTGCTCGATCGGTCTAATCCACTATAACAATTTCTCTTTTTCATATCGTAATTCCTTGATATGATACACATCCACATCGGTACAGGTGAAAAGGTCGGGATAAAAAATCGCCAGATTTTGCCCGCTTGGATTTATAGTACTATTATACTCAATCCCTGAATACTCCGGCTTACCATCATATGATATGCTTTTAATGAAATCAGCAATATACTGCGTGGGGATATAATCCAGTACACTATCAGTTCGCCTCAACGTGCGGCCGATTTCCATGTTGATTCTATTTAGATGTTCTTTGTTTATTGCATGTTCTAAGAAGTCACAGCCATCAATAAACGGACTAATGTGGTTAATTGCTTTTAGGTCGACAATGACGATGTCCTGTTTCAACTCAAAGCGTCCAACTGAAACAAAATCAAAAATGCCTGCCCGTATTTCATGAATTGTTGTATCCAGGTCGCTTGCTAAGTATAAACAGCTTATACCAGCTGAATTGACCCGGCCTGCCGCTGCCTTATCGAAAAGAGGGGCGCCCATGTCTGCCGGCAAAATACCGTCCTCCGAAGAAATACGCCCTCTAAAAAATATACTTCCCTTTCTATATACTTTGCGAATAAACGAACAGTAGCGCTCTAGAATGGACAAATCAATATGATTTGTATGGAATCTATTATGTCTCTTCACAGAGTCAACAAAATCATCCCACACATTGGTACGCAGTAAAGAATGGGCTTTAAGAAATTCAGCATCATTTAATTCGGCAATGCCGATTGGAGCATCGAAGAGGTTTGGAGATTCCGCATATTTTTCGGTACAAATGGCTCGAATAATGTTGTATACATCTGTTGAGGTCAATTTATAATCAAAAATGTGCCAACGGTCTGTCAGTTCGGTGACTAACAGTCGTCGCTCTGTGGCTGGGAACCCCGAAGGGAGCATATTCTCAGGTGTATATATCTCTAATAATCCCTCAAAATATTCCGTTAGCTCCGAATTAACCTCGGTATCATATATGAAAGCCTTTCGTTTTTTACAAACCGGGCAAGAATTTTCAGTCTGCCTTAGACCTTCAATTATTGGATGTAGTTCCGTGTCCTGTAAGCATTGACTACAAAATTTCACTTTACCGCAACCCCATCCAAATACCGATTCATAAGCTCAAGATGATGCATGATGGAAAGCTTCTTTACCGTTCCCAAACCCGGATAGGTGTAGCTGCGATACATCTCTTCAAAAGTACGGATACCAAACGTGTCAAGTTTTTGTGTTCTGTTCCACTCAACCAGTTTTTCCAAGGCCTCAGCAAACTTTCCGGCCGGGTCAGTAATATCGTCATTCGTCTCTGAAACGAAATGCCGAATCCGGAGGTTTTTTTCGGCATCATAATACACGATATGAATAGCGACAGCGTATGGAGCAAATCCCGTCTCCGAATATTCATCACCAATAACAGAAAAATCAGAAAATCCTACATATCCATCTTGGGAATAGTAAATGTGATCTGAAGAAAACGGTTCATCCTCCACATCTGCATAATCCACATTACGGCTTTTCTTGGGAAAGCGATCTTCAAATAAAACCTTTTGCCTTGGCAAACGTCTGCGAAATACACTTTCATCCGGTATAAAATTAAAGTACGGGTAACCGGAAGTAAAAAACGATTCAAAGTGCGGTATAGCATCTGGGCTAGCGCATATCGTGGCAACATCCGACCTTTTTATTCCAATGCCTTCAAGGAAGGAATAATTTATGGCAATATTGGCATCCACATAAAGAAACGTTAATATGTTGGGGATTTTAAGCAGCTCTGAAAATTTATCTTTATTCTTCTCGTTTTTCTCATCTGCCAAATCTTTCTTGATACTCCCCACGCGGGGATTGCGAACCAAGCCTAAACGGCGATTATTTTTCTGAAATACGATCATGGTTTTAAGCAAAGCAGAAGACAACTTTACGGGTTCGATGACCGGAATAATGGATTCACCAATCAGCGAATGCTCAATCAGTTCTCTAATTGCAATGAGTTCAAACTGTCGGCCTCTTAAATAAGGGAAGTACATATTTGTGCCTCCTTATGATGTAAAAATACATTGAGTCTTTTATAATCGTTTGTTTTGAAATCGGAAAAATAAACGAGGAACTTAAGCTCATAGGGTATCTGGCTATACATTTCCACATCTATCTGCCCACGCTTTTTTAAGATATCTATAAACGCTATGTAGGCAATAGTTTTTTCCATGTTGCAGAACATTTTTTTGCAAGTCCTATAATATTCAAACTGTGATACATTTGGTAGAGCGCCAAAATACTTTTTAATGATTTCTTCATACTCCTGTTTTCGAAGTATCCGAAACATTGTGTCCAAATTTAGTTTGTCAAAGTGTTCTTGTGGCTTTTTCTTTTCTCTGATCGTATCTTTTTTTGTTAGAATGCAAATACCAACCGGAGAGCCGTCTAAACGCTTTTGTAATACATCAAAATGATCTTCGCAAGTGAGCACGGAAACTCTTGTGAATGCCTTAAAATAATTCTCAATTTGTGATTCCAGGCGATCCAGATTATCTAATTCTGTCTTAATTTCGTAGACGACTGCGCGCCCATTGATCAAAACAAAATCAGCCTTTGACTTTCCAATTGTTATCTCAGTCAAGGCTGCTGTTGTAGTAGGCTTATGTACTCCTAAAAGCAGTTTGTTAAGAAGCGTATTCTTATAATAATACTCATTGCGATATTCCTTTTTTAGCACAGTGTAAATCTCGCTAATGAGCTGCCCATTATCTTTGTCATGGGGATCAACAATATATCTGCGTATTGCGGTCGCATAATCATCGCTAAAATTGTCCTTAAGTATTTCACGTATCATGTTTCGTGTAAACACACGATTTAACAAAATTGAATTGTTGGTACCCATGCGCTTACACCTACCTTTCCCTATTACTTTACCATGAATTAATAAGTAAATAAACTTTAAAAAGTAAATTTTAACCATTTTCCCGCGAAAAACGTTGTTGTCAATCATACAAGGCGTCCTGTTGCCCTCACAAATTTTAAGGCATAACATTACCGCCCTGGCAATGTTATGCCTTAAGTAGCTCATAAGTAGCTCATATGTATTGTCTAATGACTTAAAGATTGATACAATTTAACGATTTGTCCAGGTTGTTTATCAGGGGGTGCATTTTTGAAAGGGGGGTGCAAAATCTCTGTAAATGCC
Source organism: Pelotomaculum propionicicum (assembly GCF_048984525.1). Lineage (GTDB taxonomy): Bacteria > Bacillota > Desulfotomaculia > Desulfotomaculales > Pelotomaculaceae > Syntrophopropionicum > Syntrophopropionicum propionicicum_A. The sequence continues at coordinate 143,045 of NZ_JBMGJC010000011.1, read as the reverse complement.
GCGGTTATGGGGCAAGAATAAATATAGTTTAACATGGCAACAATCCGATTGTATTTGGCCACTAAAATTATAACCATCTTTTTACATGATCATCATCATAATCTTCATCGCCGTTCATCATGTCAATGGCTTTACCAATATTTATATTTGATTCAGTATCTGCTATTGCACAATCAGCACATACTTCATGACCGTATTCGTCATCATAATCAATATCCCCACCAAATTCTGCATTATATTCTTCTCTTGCATCGGATACATTAAATCTCTTTCCACACCTGCAACATTTTGCCATATTATGACCCCCTCTGTAAATTATAGTTTATCTTTGCGTGGCAAATCCTTCATATATAGGTTCATATTTATAATGAAGTGCCGCTTCAATAAGTTCCAATGTGAATATTCCTATTAGATAAAAGAATGCAAGATAAAGATATTACTGAAAATAATGTTGGTGATTGGATTAAAAACAATTGTCGTAGGGTAGATATATTACTACCGCCGTACATATGGAAACAAATCTATTTTACAAACGTCTCTATTATAACTGCAATGGGAGCATTTCAGTAGCCTTTCTTTTTCCTCCTTCGGTTTATTAAACAATTGAGGCTCAATTCCCTTTGGTCTATTTCCTTTCTTTGTTTCCGAATCAAGATTTCTCAATTCTTTAATCGCTTCATTATATATACTAAAAAGCTTTTCAAATTTAATCTGATTTAATTCTAAAGCTGAAAGCGGCTTTTTTTGTGTGAAAGGGTATTTAAACGGGTCAATGTAATACCTCACCAGATAATATTCATCTATTTTTAGCTCATTCAATGTTGTATAGCACCAAACCTGGGCATGATACGAATCAAACTCAGGTTCAAAAAGATACCTGAATTCACTTACAGCTTTAAATTCATAGAGAAGATTTGTATTAGATTTTCTAACGATTAGATCTGGCCTGCATGGCATCTCAATACCTAAAGAAGCAATTTTGGACGTTAGCGGAGGATTATAGTTGTTTTCTCCGATTCCATTAAAAACTATCTGATTGGCCGATGTACAGGTTTCTTTTAATACCCATTCCAGGCACTTATGTTCATTTTGCTGCCCTAAAAGTAAATCACGATATTTCTCAGCACTTTTTCTGCTTTTAAAAACTATCTTTTTTGGCCTTTTATTAAGGTCTAATGACCTGTTTTTTTCAATTGCCCATTTTGCTCCGCAATAAACATATTCTGCAAAATCACTTGGAGTAGGTTGATTAGAACTAAAATCTGCCCCCATCCCTTGTTGCGTCCTTCCTTTTATAAACGGTCCCCGTCATGATCGTAAAACCTATATAATATACGGGAAACAGGGGGACGATTCTCCTGCTTCCTTTTAATTATTTACCTAATCAAAAAATTTAAGGGCGATTGTATTTTACAGTCGTCTTATGCTTTAATTTTGGTGGAGGCGGCCCGTACCGGGTCGCACCCAAAAAAAGTTTAGGATGTAACGTTTAAGAATTTTTGTTAGTCAAAAAAACTTATTGCTCTATCGCTTTCTTCCAGCAATCTATTCTGTAATTTATGATCAATGGCTCTTTTACCGCAACTACTACAATCATAAAAAGGTTCATCTGCTGTAAGTCTTATCTTCTTATTATTTTCCTCAATACAATATTTACAGTACAGTTCGGATGGGCCAACATTAGGATCGAAATATGCAAAATCTTTGTATATTTTTAAACCTTTTAGCTTAGCAAAGTCTTCATAATGATGCTTTATTTCTTTCAATTCTTTTAAGAGTTTTCTAGTCTTGTTAATCAGTAAGATTATAATAACCATAAAAAATAATGATACTAAAACAAATACAAGAAGATTGACATAATGATTTAAGAGAAATAATTTGACTTGAGAAATATACAATGAAGCTACTCCTACAAATGATATTAAGATTATATTATCCCAAATTGGAATCAGAACACGCTCCTTAAGAAACTTTTTTACCATTCCATCACCCCAAACATAAATTCTGCAACAAAAGGGCATTAATAAACTACAATTTCTTTATACTCAACAATCTGTTCAGGTTTTATAATTGTTGCCTTATCTATGTAGGCAAATATTTCAGTATGATCATCTGTGCTTTGAAAACTCCTATAAATAGCATTTTTTATTATCCATTTTTTTAATTTAATCCTGTTCGTTTCGTCATCCTGATATTCATATTCATTATTGTAAAATGAGCTATATTCAAATTGATCAAAGTCAGCAAGGAAAGTAACAATATACCCCTTGCTTTTTTTGCGCCATATATTTACAGCTTCGCAAATGTGGGGTAAAAGCTCAGATAAATTAGAAAGAAATTCTGGTTGAATATGAATTTCTGTTCCATAATGAAGTATATCATGATGTGAAAAAAAGCCATTTACCTGATAGTCATAATATATTTTATGTGCAACTCCCTGAATTTTTTGTTCATAACTCGAAAGATCATATTTTTCACGATACTTAGCATAATTAATATCAATTATTTTATCACCATTAATAAGAATTTTGTTATCTACATCAAATTGAACTCCGTATTTTAACAAAAGGTTAGTTAGCTCATTCTTTTCAGATAATACTTCTTGTAAGTTTCTGATACCATTAGCTTTTATTCCAGCACATTCATCCCAGTTTGATGTAACATGAAATGCCATATATTGAATGCTGTCAATATCGATAGAGTCAATATAATCAAGATGTTTTTCCCAAAACTCATCAAAACAATTATTACACTGGATTATATATTCGTCTATAAAGGCGGGGCCAGTTATATTAAAAAAATTCATAATAAACTCGAAAGCGGAATCTGGTGTACGGATATCAAATTTCAAAATAAATCACTCATTTAATCTTTTTACTTTTCTTCTAATTATAATAAATACTACGATCTGTTTTTTATATATTCCTTTTAAATTTAATAATTATTTTAATAATCTTTACTGCCTATCCAAGCTATCTCTAATGATTCTATAAATATCGATTTTAACCTCATCTGGGATATTACTACCATTGGGGAAGTGGTTGTAATAGAAATCAGTATCACACCCTTCTAAGACCTTACCGTTGAACCCATCTTGCAACGTTATTCCTGTCATTTTTCCAAATTGTTTTCTAACTTCGGAATGTATAATACAGACTCTTCTTGGTCTATATCTTCTAATCCTATCTATCATTAAAATAACTTCTTCTCTCATAACTCTTACTTTGTTTGAGTTTGTCTCTTCTGTTCGGGGTTTTAAGTCAATAACTCCAAATAGTTTGTTTTTATAGTTAAATTTTGTCCCGCCAAAGACCAGATCGTCTGCAACTAACTTATTCAAGTTCTCAGTAATAAGTCCACTTTTGAACAGTTGTTTAAAAAACCTAGAATTTCTTCCGGAAAAGTAATGACCATTGGCATTAGATTGCCTGGGAGGATTAAGAGCTATGAATAGAATATCCAACCCCTCCCGCAGATAAACCGCATCCTTGTCGACCAGCTTCACTATATTCACCTCTATAACTGAGTAAAACTATTAACAATTTTCGCAAATCTATAAGGCTCCATTGCATCCTTCGCTTTCATAGAGAAGGATATTCCCCATTCTGGTTGTGAACTTTGGCCTGGCTTGTTATAGTCCTTGCCTTTAAATGGATAAATGTCTTTGCCCCACTCCGATGCCGGAATTAGGTACAGTTCCTTTTCAGCCTTTTTTGGCACATATATTACTGCCATATAGAGGTATGGATCTTTGATATTGAATTTCTTCTTTAAACTGAAAATATAACTTCCGATTTGGGAAATTGCTCTCACCTTAATTTTTAGGCTTTTACCACTGCTTGACACAGCAATGAAATCTGCTTCATCAGCGGGCAAACTTATATTTTCAATCTTAAACCCTTGTTCGGTAAATGCCTGCTTTACCAAGCTTACCGCCCATTTGTTGAACTCATGCTTATTCATTATTTCACCCTCAAATTTATCTGGCAATTCGATGTCACCTTTCCTCAAGTTGCAAGGAATTACTCGGAGAATACCCCCCAGGCGTTTATAAACACTTTGAATTTCATCATAATATTCGGATGCCTGTAATCATGAAAAGTTTATTTTCTATGATAGCTAGCTAAATCGCCAAGGGCTTTACTAAGAATTACCTGCCTTTGTTCTTTTGCTGACAAGATATTTGTCCTTTTCAAGGATTAGTTGCCGATAAGCAAGTCAACTAATTCTTCTTGTCTTTTCTCCAGTGTTGCAGGGTTCCATTTCTTATTCTTTTCTATAAATACTTTGTTAGCATGGAACGCATCTATCCTTTTTTTAAGATATGTGCTTTTTTTCTCCTCGAAATCCAGATTACCTAGTGCACTATTTTTCTTCTGGCTTATTAACACTAAGTTAGCTAGTTTATTGGTCCATGCCAGCCTCTCCTCATCAGTGAAATCAATTCTCCACTGACTTTTAGCTTTTGGATTCTGGGGAAGAACATGCTCGACAGTAATATACTTATAACCCGATAAATGCACAGTATTATCACTTAGGAGACACTCAATTTTTAGTAACAAGTACCTGCAACACTGTCTGCCATACAAGTTACCTTTAATATAACCTCTAAAATCAGCATCATCTATTTTAAATAATTTCTTGTTGTCTAATAGCTCATGTAAATTACTGGCATCAGTATTGTCTATCGCCTTTAAGATGTCGTTCATTGCTTCTAATCTTAGAGTTGGAGTAATTCCACAAACCCAGTCTCCAGTAAACTTATACTCAAGACGCTTAAGAAAAGTGTCAATCTTATTGGTGTTAAACTTTGCGTAATAATGCATAACGGGGGGTATCCAATCCTCGGATCGCAAGCCTATCTTCATAACGGTAATTAAGTTTTTAAATTCATTGCTTAAAGCATCATCCTGCAGATCGATTATGTCTTCATATATACCATTGTAATTATTTATTAATTCAAAGGTTTCTTTCCCCATCTTCAGTTTCGCTTTAGCTGGCGACTTTAAGTAATAGATTTTATCATTGAACTCTTCAAGTAAATTTGTTCTGGCTTTCTCCTGCACCAATATTGTCCTTATGAATTGAAGAAAGCGGTCAAAATCCTCACCGTGCTTGCCTTCGATATCTTCCCAGATTCTTGCATATTTTGTGACTTCTTTTTCACTTGTTAATGCCCCTATATTTTGCGATTTCAGTATATCTGCATTGGTTAAAGGAATGCCCCTATTGTTTAATATTGTGAACAATCTGAATGCGTCTTCTGTGTTTTCAGTAGAGACATAGATGAATAAAGCTTTATTAAAGATAAATTTAACAAACTGCTGTAGGTCAATTTTTTCTTGTTTCTCAACAAAAAAGTTCCTCAGGACAATAATTGCGTTAGCCATATTCATTAAAGACAGATTATCGCTTTCGCTATATTGCGCCAGTTCCTCAGTTTTAGTTGTGCCATCTTTCAATATAATAAAATCGTTTATGAAATCCTCAACTTTATCACGTATTTTATATGTAATACGCATCCTCGCAGGCACATTTTCCAGAATATCTTCCTCTTGATAAATCTTCTTGTGAATCGTCCCCTTGGCTTTTTCATTCGGGATTAAATCTCGAAGAACTGCCATCATAATAAAAAATGTGGTTAATCTTTGTTGGCCATCTAAGACTTCATACTCCGGAAAGGAGCTACTTATTAACCTTTTCAAGACCAGTGATCCCAAAAAATATTCACTGTCTGGTTTGTTTTCGAAAGCGAAAAACAAGTCCTCAGCTAGTTCGGTCACATTATCCGTCTGCCATACATAGGATCTTTGATATTCAGGAATAATGAACCAGAAGTCCTCTGAAAAGATTTTCTGCAATATTTCTTTATTCGCTTCAATAGTACCCGGCGACATTTATTAACACTTCCTTTTGTATTAATTCTACATAGATATAAATGTATCGCGCATTTTCTACTTATTCCTTATGATTTCGCTAAGTATTGAAATCTTCCTTTGTCGAAAGATGTCTATTTCATAAGAATTGTGGGCATGTTCCGATAAAACACCACCAAAGTCGCAATCGAATTCTCAATCATCCTCTTGTAATTCTATTGCATACATTGTTTCAATTATTTGACTTATGGGATTATACTTTTCAGCGTTCTCCCTAACCAACCGGATGTACTCTTGAAGCAGACCAACCTTTTCTGTCTTTTCGTAGGTAATAAGGTAATTTTCTAGTTCATCGGCATACCTCAACAGACGCTCGCGTTTAAACCAGTTTTTCGAATGTTTATACAGGTCATTGATCAAAATTTCTTTACGCGCTCGTTTTTCTTCTTCACGTTTCTGCAGCTTTTTAGCCAGTTCCGTTGCAAGCTGCTCATTTTTTTCCTGCTCGAACTTTAATGTCCTTTTTTTATGTTCAAGCACATTTGATATTTCATTATTACAGCAATGCTTGTATACCTCGAGAATCATAGCAGAGATCTGGTTTTCAAGCAGATTATTACTTCTGTCGATAAAGTTTAAATAAATAAAATGTGTTTTATCAGAACCATAATAATATCCTGATTTTCTAATTTGCCAATTTATTTGAAGCCTTCCGTCATAGACTTCTTCATACAACGGCCTTAAATCTTGCAGTTTGTTTGAATCAATGAGATGCCGCCGCTTTGTTTTGCACTCACTCACGTTAAAGGATACTACTGTGCTCAATAATGTTATGCTGATGTTGTCCCTATCTCCGCGATCAACTGAGAAACTGCATTTTAGTTGACAGAATGCCTTTAAAATAGTGTCAACAATTCTGTATGCACGGTTTATTTGTCTATCTGACACAGTAATTGGAATAACGGCTTCATTGCTACGGTATTTTACCTTTTCAAACGGTCTCCACAGGGTGATACCATCATCCTTGAAAGGATGCTCCTTATCTCTTTCTTTCCGGTATTCCATTTCCGATTTGTGCTTTGAAATCAAAACATCGTAATCCTGTATCCTGCCTGGCACAGTCAGGCCGTTGCACCAATCTGTTAAAACATCTAATGATCCGGGCGCAAGCATATCAAAATCGTGCATATTCGTTAACTGTTCAACGGTCAATTCATCAAGATCAAGCAATTCAAGCCTGCCGGCCCTTTTTTGTTTTTGAACCTTAGGAATATCCAGTTCATATTCATAACTCTCATAACTAAGAATAGTTTCATCATATGGCGGGAGAGGAGGTCGATCAGCTACAGGCTTTCCTGCTCTTACCTTTGCCCAATACCCTACTGGCGGCAATGGGATATTCAGAGCCTTGCATCTCTTACGCAAGCCATTGTCTGAAACTCCATACCTTTCAGCAACAGTCGTCACCGGCTCAGACCATACTTCTTCATACAGTGTTATTCGTCTCTGCTTTGTATTTTGCGACTCATTCATTCTAGATTCCCCCACCACAAAAAGCAAAGCCGGCGCGCATCAGGTTGTCAACTACTTCTTCCAACTGAGCATCATCGCCTATGTTCTTAGGAATAAAATACCGCTGCTGATTATCATTGAAAACTGTACTGAGCATGGTGTAGAAATCATCATACGTTGGATATTTATATCTATGCAGGTAATAGGCTGAGAGGTCCTCACCGAATTCTTTATATTTGGGGCTATAAGTAGGTTGATTCTTGATATTTGTGATGTGCATGCATACGATTGAATTTTTTATCTTGGTCAGCGCCCCAAATATTTCTCGTTGATTAAAGCTGCTATTCCGTTTGCCCGCCATTAGAGCAGGAAAATCAATTGCGAATTGAAGCCGAATCTTTCTTTCACGTAGTTGAACCTTTAATTTTATCAAGTCTTCCATTGTGCAGATATAGCTGTTGGGCTTTGACTTCTGATTACCGGCTCCGTTTACTATTGCTAATTTCATATTGGAATTCTTTTTCATCTTTTTTTCGATTTTGCTGCAACAAGCAAAAAATAATTCGTCGTCAAATGTTACAGCTTTTACAGGGGCAGCCAGCTCTAATACTTTTGGTGCTCCATATATCTTGAACGTTTCGTTTAAAGTATTTATCAGCGATGTCATGTCCTCAATATTTTGCCATACTGAGGGATTCTTTGAGGAAACATCTACCCTTAAGATAAATGCTCCCTGAGGTGCTTTTTTCATTGTGCCGTCAGTCGATATGATGTGCTCAGTCGCACATCGTACATCCTCTGGGTATTTTAACTCTGCACAGGCCACCGGTATTAAGGCGTTTATATTCTTAACAATACTTACCCTTCCTCTAGCTACACAAAGATTTACATACTCGGGCCAATAGTCATCATCATAGACTGTGTTAAACAGCCATTCGTGCATAACAAGCATTTCCAATTCCCCTCGCCTGTCTTTCAAGAATGGTCTGTGTTTGTTATCTTCGTAAATGCGGTCGAGATCAAAGGGATTGTTATTGTAACGATGATTGTAGTTGTTCACATAGTAAGATCCTTCACCAAACTTGCCACGTTCATATTTCACATAACGCTGCTCATACGAATTTGCGAGGTTATATGCAAAGTAAGACAAATCAACGCCATACTGTCTAAAAGTTTCCCGCACCCATGATACCAGGCTGTTATCCATGTGAATCATCTCCGAGTAACTAGGCTCTTCAGTATCATATTTTTTGATTTCAGCAGCGAGAATCTTAATGTTAGTGTTGTATTCATTCATGCTTGCATTCTTAAGCTTATAGCCCGCACAGAAGTTATCGGCTGCAGAGGAAAAGTCGTCTTCCGAATAGAAAAACGTGAAGTATGACAAACCTTCAAGCCACTTTTTTAACTCTTTGTGAATCCCGATCCTATGCTGCAGATAAAAATTAAGTATGAACTCTTTGCTTTTTGGATATTTGCTTTCTATCTCTTCCTCCATCTTGTCCATCTTATGCTTCATTTTGATCGCTTCTGCATCACAAGTCTCCAATGTCAGGTACTCATTGAAGTAGGTCATGACATATTTGATAACCGCGGCCATATTCTCTGACTGTTTTAAATAATCAAATTCGTCCATTTTGTCGGCCCGCTTCATTTTGGCAATATACTCATCTATTGTTAGCATGTTAATCACCTCCTTGCAAATTTAAACAACTTAAATCATGCAAATTATATTACAAATAATTCCTTAAGAATTGGTATATTCCTGCCATAAGCAAAAAACCCGCAGGACCGGTACGCTACCAGCCCTGCGGGTTAGTTGTTTTATATATTAAGCTTAACCGTACCATCTCTAAAAGTAAACTTGATGTCATCCGCGTCATGGACTACAACTTTGTCAATAACCGCAAACCATAGAGCCTCATCAAACTCAGTCAAAAGAGAATCCTGCTGTAACAATGTTACCAGGAAAGCATCCAGGTGTTCTCGCTTGGCCAGGCTTACTTGTTGTTGTGCCTTGATTTTTTCAAGTCTGGCCTTGGCATTCTCATATCGCTCGGCAAGCCCATTGTATCTTTGCTGATATTCTACCTGGTCCATCCCTATGCGGGCATTTTCATTCACACAATGGTGCATCAATTCTGCTACAATTTCAAGCTCTCTTTGGAGTTCGTCAGCTTCGGTATCCAAGGCGGCGGTATCAGTCAACATTTGTTTGATGATTTTACAGTTTTCCGATATCTCGTCTCTACTGGTTATCAACTGATTGAATGAATCCAAAAATAGCTGTTTTAGGGTTGTTTCGTCCAAATGCGGAGTTTTGCATTTACCCGATCCTTTGAACTTATTGTTGCACTGCCAAATTGTGCGGCGGTATTTGCTTGTGGAGTGCCACACCTTTGAACCATAGAAATTCCCGCACTCCCCGCAGACTATTTTACTGGAGAAGCAGCCAGCTCCACTGTGATGTCCGCCTCTTTCTTTCCGGCGCTGCATCTCAAACTGAACCATATCGAATACATCCGGAGCAATAATCGCCGGATGGCTGTTTTCTACGTAGTATTGAGGGACCTCCCCCTCGTTGACTTTCATTTTTTTAGTAAGGAAATCCACCGTAAAAGTCTTTTGAAGCACTGCATCGCCCTTATACTTTTCATTTGTAAGGATGCTTTCTACCGTGCTGGACTGCCATTTTTGCTTGCCGGACGGTGTCAGGATGTCATTCAAGGTCAGGTGCTTGGCAATACCTGATGGGGTCTTGCCCTCAAGGAAAAGCCGGTAAATCAACCGCACTGTCACAGCCTCCGATTCCACAATCTTAGGTAGCCCGTCCGGCCCCTTTTCGTAGCCCAGGAAACGTCCATATGGCAAGCTTACCTTGCCGTCTGCAAAACGCTTTCTGTGTCCCCAGGTAACATTTTCGGATATGCTCCGGCTTTCTTCCTGTCTAATCACTCAAAGATTGATACAATTTAACGTTTTGTCCGGGTTGTTCATCAGGGGGGTGCATTTGCTTTTTGGGGGGTGCATTTTTTGATAGGAAATCAATGTCAGGATTGCATACACCGGGGAAACCAAAATAAACGGACTTCATATTGGCCGTATTAATTGTTTACATTAACCGGATTTACGATGTGGTATCTTCTGTGGATGTCACAACATTACTTAGAAGCCATAATATGCAGGATGTGCTTAAGTAAGCCGGAGTTTTAAAAGCTCCGGCATTTTGCATTTTTTGAGAAGTTTTAGCAGGAATAATCAGGAAATGTGTGGAACTTTGTTTGGTAAAGTCGTTGAAGTTATTGTATAAAATTTATGCAACTAATGTCTATAATGCGAAGTTGGTTACATAGTTGTCAAAGGAGCATCGAAATTTTTGGTTTACTATGAATAAGTATTAAAAAATTATTTTCTAATATTAGGGGGGCAGACCATTATGACAGGAGAAAATAAAAATGCGATTACGATTGTAGCCAATCAAGAAATGGCTGTTGCTAGTAATGTCCAAGGATTACTGCTCCAAATAAGACCTGAGTGGCAATCAAGGAAACTTATACAACGAGTAATAAGACTTTTACCAGTTGATCCAAGTAGCGCGTGTCAGAGGCTCTTCAATGCCGCTATCCATGACATCAAAAAGAAAATATTGGTGGCAGGTATCGATATTGCCAAGGAAGCAGCCACGTCTAATAGGCTTCCTCAAGTCAATCGCCCAGAAGACATAGATGATTATAATGTTTCAAAGACAATAGATTTAGCATATTATATGGGATTATTGTCAAGGCCAGAGTGGCGAAGAATTACTCGTGTATATGATATAAGAAAGGATTTAGAACACGAAGATGACGAATATGAGGCAACAATCGAAGATTGTTTCTATATTTTCAAGACATCAATTGAAGCCGTTTTGGCCAAGGACCCCATTGAACTTATCAGATTAACAGATATAAAAGAAATTGTTGAACAACCAACTGCAGTCGCATTAGATCATACTGTAAAAGAAGAATATGGTGTTGCTCCTGCAGTTCGGCAAAGTGAGATTTATAAATTTCTTATATCAACTGCTTTAAACGATAAGCACCCAGATATTGTTCGCCAGAATTGCTACATCTCTTTAGGCATTCTTTCACCTATTACCAAAGATCAAGTAAAGATCGAAGTTTCACAGTTTTATTCAGATAAGATTAAAAGAAAAGGATTAGATGTATTTACTGCACGCGTATCATTTACCGCTGGAATTCTTCCTTATTTCAAAAAAAGTATATTAAAGACTTTTTACTCTAGCTATCTGGAACAAATGAAAACTATAGGTTACGATTTCAGAAGCAATGATAAACATGGTAGACTTCTGCGTGAGCTGAGAGAAATTGGAGGACTCGAATATTGTCATGAGGATATTCTTCCAGGAATGATTGAGTGGCTTTGCCAATGTTATATTGGAGAACGAAGCTTTGGAAGGTATTCTGATAGCAGAAAAGTCTTTTATTCCAATATTGGTGCAGCCTTAGCTGAGGAAATACTCTTAGAATCAAAAGATAGAGTTGCACCGTTAATTGAAGGAATTATCACGAAAAGCAAAGAAATTCAGAGTGATTGTAAATGGAAGTATTGTCAAAGAAGAGCACAGGATTTAATTGATGCCACGACTACTGTATGACTTCATTATAAGCCAGGCTGAATTCAATGAACGGGATTCATTAAGATAGCCATAGATTTGGATAACTTACGCGTGCACTGGGGGCGGACCCTATTGCACGGGGGCTGGGGTTTCTGTCAGGTTCTGGTTTGGCTAATAATGGGAAGTTCTATAATGGTTTTAGTATAGCAATTATAGAAGCGACGAGATGCATGATGGATAAGATAGGAGACTGTATTTCAGGCTATGGGTTCGAATATACAAATGTTTAGGTGGCGATTACAGGAAGGAGATATGCTATGGGCTTCAAATCGATAAATATCGAAATGACGCAGGAGCTCTTTGAACGTAGTATCAAAGGATCTCCGAAAGATGCAATAAAAGAACTGATTTGGAATGCTTGTGATGCTGATGCCAAAAACATAGATGTATCGTTCGGCTACAATGGCTTAGCTGGTACAGAGACAGTATCAGATGTATTTGTCAAGGATGATGGACATGGGATTCCATTTGACTTGGTGTCCGAATACTTCGGAAAGTACGGAAGGTCACAAAAGACATATTCCGACAAAAGCCCTAGCGGAAGAATCTATCACGGAAAACTTGGTCAAGGCCGATATAAAAGCATATCTGTTGGAAATTTCATACATTGGAAAACGACATACTGTGCTTATGATAAAAAACTTTATACCTATGAAATACGAATTGATGCAGGCTCCAGAATGGACATTAGTTTTAGTGAAAGGCAGGAATTATCTAGCGCGAAACATAGCGGATCAGTAGTTCATATTCATGGTATTCCGGATGACCGCATAAACGCAGTATCCAAGTTGACAGAAAACGCAGATATGCTTCCAGAACTGTTAGCTACCTTTGCACCTTATTTACTGGCATACAGCGACATTTCTATTAATTACAATGGCGTAACGATTAGACCGGAAACTCAAATTGAAAAACAAGCAGAAAAAGCGCTTATCTTCGAAGAGGAAGGAAAGATACCAATAACAGCGCGGGCAAAAGCAATACACTGGAAACAATCTTTCTTCAGTAAATTATATATCTGTGGCAGCTCTGGCGTTGTTTACGAAGAGCAAGATTATACACTGCTTAAACGGAATGCGACTTCCGTTTATCTGCTGGGTGAGTATTTCGAAAAAATGCATCGTGAAAACACGCTTATTATGGGCTTGACAGATCCCGTATATGCATATTTTGACGATGAGACACGTAAATTTGCAAGGGAATTCACACAGGAGCTGAAACTGAATGACGATGCCGCGGAAATTCAGAGAATTAAGGATGAAGGGGCCTATCCATTTGTAGGTGAGCCCGCAGACGAAGTTGCCAAGGCCGCACAGAGCGTCTTTGATGTTTTAGCTGTGGAAGTGAATCGCGCTGTGCCTCAGTTAAAAACGTCGCATGCACAGACCAAGAAGCTCACATATCGCCTGATTAAAGAGGCAATCAATACCAATCCGGCAAGTATCAAGACCATACTGACCGAAGTATTCAACCTGACGCAAAAACAGCAGGACGATTTGGCGAAACTACTGTCTCATACACATTTGCCCGAAATAATCGATGTGGCAAAAACTGTTAGCGACAGGCTGACATTCATCTATTTACTTGATCAGATGGTTTATAACGATTCTGTCGGAAAACCTATAAAGGAACGCACTCAGTTTCACAGAATACTACTAAAGGAACTCTGGATTTTTGGGGAGAAATATGCCCTTGGGACATCTGATCAATCACTAAAAAATCTCTTGATCGAACACATAAAACGTCTTGGCCGAGATAAACTGATTCCCGAAATTCCATCAGAAGCTGTTGAAGATTTGACTCGTATTCCCGATATCTGTCTGTTTAGGCAAGTCTGCCCAAGCTATGAACATTTTGAGCATTTGGTAATAGAACTCAAGCGTCCAAGATTAACTCTGACACTAAAAGAGCTTGACCAGATTCGAGATTATGCACTAACCGTAGCTAAGAATCCGCTATTTGATAAAAGCCGTACAAAATGGCATTTCATATTGCTAGGGCAAAGATTCGACGATGATGTGACAGAAGCGTTGAAAAACGAGGTTGTTGGCGATGGAAACTATTACAATGCAAGCAATATATCAATTTCAGTGCTAGAGTGGTCTTCCATCATCCAGGATAACAAGCTCAAGTACGAGTTTCTAAGGAGCAAACTTAATCATCAACTAAGTGATGATCCTAATTTCGCAATGGACTATCTAATGGTAAAGCATGCAGAGCTTTTTCCTACTGCTAAAAAAGGAAAGCACAATGGCACGTCTAAAGAAAAAGCAGCCATATAGGTTTTCCATTTCGAACAAACATACCCGATGATTCTATTTTACATGCTGCATATTATCCATATATTTGATCGATTGCCCTATTGAGGCTACAAGGTGCCGGTTTTTTGGTGATAGCTTAACATTAAACGCTGATTATTCAACGCAATGTATTTAAACAAAAAAAACACCCGCAGAGCCAGAACTCAAGCCAGCCCTGCGGGATTATTCTTCAATCAACTGAAATCTAGTTCCATCGAGGAAAACAACCTCCAGTTTTCCATCAGGACAAATTTCAATGTGATCCAGTGTTTTGAGCATCAACACATAGGGCATCATTTCAATATGCCCGGTTCCCTCAACCAAACCCATCAGTTCCCTGGCCCGATAAGCTTTCAGCACATCATTGCCACTTATGGTCTGCTGCCACTCCGGCATATAGCCCTCTTTCTCATCAACCAGCCGGTTCCATGCTTTGATGTACGCCTGCTCCGGTAATACTTCATCTATCTTAATATCGGTGCACAGCATTTCACGGGAGACAGGTTGTTTCCTTCGTTTGATATTATATGGCTTCATTGAACCTCTGTCCGGCGTGATAGGTGTAAACATGCACCCTTCAATCTTCGTTCCCCGCTTCCTGAGAAAACTGCTGCAACGCCAATACTTTCTGCCCTTTTCGCCGACCTTATCTGATTTGAGCTGCATATAAGTACACCCGCATGCCGAGCAGATTATCCTTGCTGACAGCGGGTGTTTTTCATTGCTCCTATGGTATGTAGATATATGATGGTCCTGGCAGTATCGCTTCTGCCTCTCAAGTTCCAGCTGCACTAGCTCCCAGGTCACCTTATCAATGATGGCGGGGTGGGTATTTTCGAAGTAATGCTGCGGCAGCTCTCCTTTGTTTTTGACTCGCCGCTTGGTTAGATAATCGGCGTTATAGGTTTTCTGGCACCGGGTATCGCCCTTTATCTTTTCATTGGTTAGTACCTTTTTGATGTGACTAGGGCACCACTGTTTCCCGCCATGAGCCATGGGTACGTTTTCACTGGTCAGGCGCCTGGCGATTTGAAAGGTGCCGTATCCGTCTAAAAACTCCTGATAGATTCTCCGGACTATGGCTGCCTGGGTTTCATTGATAACTAGGTTGCCATCCTGGTCCTTGTCATAGCCCAGGAATTTACCGCTCGGAATACTGTTAACCAATCCCCGTTCATACTTCCGGCGTATGCCCCACTTCACGTTCTCGGACAATGCCAAGCTTTCAGTCTGAGCCACGGCTGAGATCAACGTCAGCAGCATTTCCCCCTGGCTGGTCAAACTGTAAATGCCCTCTTTTTCGAAGAACACATCTACTCCTAATAATTTCAGTTCCCTTAAAGATTTCAGGCAGTCCAGGGTATTCCTGCCGAAGCGGGACAGACTCTTGGTTATGATCATATCAAGATGACCGTCCCTGGCATCCTGCATCATCCGGTTGAATGCTTCCCGCTTCTTAAGATCAGTGCCGGAGATGCCTTCATCAACATAGATACCGGCAAATATGTAATCGGTTTTTTCTTTGATATATTTTTCATAGTAACTGGTCTGGGCATTCAAGCTGCCCATCTGCTCCTCACTGCCTGAGGATACACGGCAGTAGGCGGCTACCCGTTTCTTAGCCTTGTCATTCTGACCCGTGCATAAATCCTTTGTATTGGGCAGCGGGTATAAGACGGTAATCCTTCTTGGACCTCTCTTTGCGAGCCTTGCCATAAATACCCCCCTCTACTACCATCGGTTCCGTAATAGGTGTATCTCCAATCAGTTCCTCCAAGATCTCATCGGTTATTCTAATTCCCAAACACTCTTTCTTCCCCTTATGTAGATAAGTGGCACAGACCCATTTCACCCATTGGCGTTCAAGGGTCACCCTGGTTAAGGAAGCACCGCAATACGGGCAGCGCAGCATGCTGCTAAGCGGATAGCTTTTCTTGCGCCTGCTCTCCCGGATAACCTGGGCTGCTTCCCAGTCCGGTCGGCTGATAATGGGGGGATGGTTATTTTCCATGAAGTACTTGTCCTTCTGCCCCCGGTTGATAATCTGCCGGCCGTTTTCTGCCACAAAGGACTTCTGCATCAAACAATCCCCGGCATACTTTTCATTGGATATGATTCTTAATATTCGGTGCGATTTCCAGGGTTTACTGGTATAGGTAGGTACGTTTTCTTCATTTAATATCTGTGCAATTCTGCATCCTGAAATCCCGGATAGGTACAGCTGGTAAATCTGGCGCACAATTTTGGCTTGCTCCACGTTGATCACCAGATTGCCTTTAGCGTCTTTATCGAAACCCAGCAGGCGGTTGGTATCTACCATGACCTCCCCCCGCTTGCATTTGTTCTGCATGCCCCACTGCACATTGCTGCACACTGACTTCCTTTCCTCCTCGGCAATGGCGGCCAGGACCGTCAGGAGAAGCTCGCCTTCAAACTTCAGGCTATTGACCATTTCTTCTTCAAATATGACCCCCACTCCGATATCCCTTAACTCACGCACATATTTGAGCAGCATCAAGGTATTCCTGGCAAACCGGGAGATGGATTTGGTGATGATAAGATCTAGCTCCCCGCTCCTGGCTTTCTCCATCATGGCCAGAAATCCGGGCCGGTTTTCTTTGGCTCCGGATATACCGGCATCTGAAAATATGCCGCAGTATTGGTAGTCTGGGTTGGATGATATCAAGCGTTCGTAATACTGGGTTTGATTTTGAAGGGAATTCAGCTGTCCTGTGTGGTAGGTGGATACCCGAACGTAGGCGCAGACTTTAAGTTTTGCAGGCGGGGAAAATGGATTGACCTTGCGGGTAATTTCTTTAATATTTCTTTCACCCATGGCTACTCAATGCTCCAGGGCAGTTCGGTTCCGTCTTTAAACTGGAAGATTACCTCCTGCTCTGATTTTACAACCACGGCATTAAGGGTGGCGGACCACAGGCCCTCGTCAAATTCGGTCAGAAGCTGGTCCTGCTTGGTTAACTGCTTGATGAAGGCTTTCATTTGGCTGCGCCGGGCCTGGCGCATGGTGATATCAGTGCTCAGTTCCTGACGTCTGGCTTGCAGTTCGTTGTACCTGACCACATATCCGCTGTACTTGCGGTTATATTCCCCTTGCTCGATGGCCGAGCGGGCGTTTTCAGCGATGAGCTTTTGTATCAGCACCTCTATGGATGCACAGTCTTCATCGATTTTTTCGATTTCTTTCTCCTGCCTCCTGCAGTCAGTTATCCGGGCTATGATGCCATCGTAGTTTTCTAGGATCTCCGCTTTATTGTCTATCAGGCTGTTGAAGGCTTCCAGGAATGCTCGCTTTATACTTTCTTCTTTCAGGTGGGGAGTGGTGCAGAATTCTTGCTTATTAAACTTTCTGTTGCACTGCCAGACTGTACTGGCGTATTGGCTGCCGGAGTGCCACACCTTTCTACCGTAGAAACTGCCGCAGTCACCACATACGATACGGCTGGCAAAGCAGTTTACGCCGCTGGTATATCTTCCTCCGGCTTTTCGTCTTCTGAATTCTTCCTGCACCAGTTCAAAAGTCTCAGGAGGTATGATCGCAGGGTGACTATTTTCCACATAGTATTGTGGTATTTCACCCTCGTTGACCTTCATCTTCTTGGTAAGAAAATCTATGGTGTATTTTTTCTGCAGGATAGCGTCGCCACGGTATTTCTCGTTGGTTAAGATGCTTTGCACCGTGCTGGGCTGCCAGTTTTGCTTGCCGGAGGGTGTTGGAACGCTCTTTTTGGTTAGGTGGCTGGCTATCCCTGACGGGGTTTTTCCTTCTAAAAACATCTTGTAAATCAGCCGCACGGTCTTAGCTTCCGCTTCCACAATCTTAGGCAGGCCATCTTCACCTTTTTCATAACCCAGAAACCGCTTGTAGGGCAGGCTGACCTTGCCGTCCGCAAACCGCTTGCGCTGGCCCCAGGTCACGTTGAGGCTAAGTGAGCGAGACTCTTCTTGCGCCAAACTGGAAATTATTGACAGCATTAACTCGCCTTTACTGTCAAATGTGTATATATTCTCCTTCTCAAAATATATCTCAACGCCTTTATCCTTAAGGTCACGCACATTCGTTAGAGTATCTACTGTATTACGGGCAAACCTGGACACTGACTTGGTTATTATAAGGTCTATTTTGCCATCAAGCGCATCAGCTACCATTCGTTTGAACCCTTCTCGCTTTTTTGTGCTGGTAGCCGATATACCCTCGTCTGCATAAACTTCAACGAACTCCCAGTCTGCATTAGCCTTTATGTGCTTAGTATAATGATCGACCTGGGCTTCGTAGCTGGAAAGCTGCTCTTCACTGTCGGTTGATACACGAGCATAGGCTGCGACGCGTTTCTTAGCCATGCTATTGATATCCGATGACATTGGGACGACTTTAGCCGGAATAACTTTTACTGCCCTTGATGTATGCAATGCTTAACCCCCTCCCGATATGCGAGCGCCCTGTTCCTCGCATTTAGCTTGGCCTCATCAGTCCAGCTAAATTTGCGTGACCTGTTTTGCCAGGAAGCTTTCTTTTTATGACCGCCGTGAAATATATACAGCACCTGACCCGGTTCCGGCACAATCATCTCTTTGATTTTTTCCCGAAAAACATTCTCGTCAAAATCGTCCAGCCCCAATACTTCTGCGGTCAATGTCAGCAGAATATCTTCCGGGAGCTGCTTGCAATGGCATACCGCCTTTCCTTCTTTGATAAAGGTGGGGCAGTTCCATGCAACTCGTCCATTATTATTTACCCTTCGGTAGTTCCTACCGCAGCGGGGGCATTTTATCATACCGGTAAACAAATAGTTGTTTATGGTTTTTTGCTTGATTTTGTTTTTATCCCGGCGCCCTGCCATAATTTCCTGGGCTTTTTCGAAGGTTGCCGCATCAATTATCGGGTCATGGGTCCCTTCGGCATAATACTTGGGCAGCTTGCCTTTATTTAAAACCAGCTTCTTGGATAAGTGATCAGTAACATACTTTCGCTGCAGCAGAGCGTTGCCGGTATATTTCTCGTTTTTGATAATATCAGCCACCCGTTTGTCATTCCATGTATTGTTCCTGACTGTCCGGACGCCTATTTGATTTAATTTATTGGCGATCTTGCTGCAGCCTAAACCGCT
Source organism: Pelotomaculum propionicicum (assembly GCF_048984525.1). GTDB lineage: Bacteria > Bacillota > Desulfotomaculia > Desulfotomaculales > Pelotomaculaceae > Syntrophopropionicum > Syntrophopropionicum propionicicum_A. Next base: position 123,553 of record NZ_JBMGJC010000011.1, on the reverse strand, counting down.
TATATAATCTGCAAAAATCATACGGACAATTTCAGCCTGCTGTTCGTCAACCGTTATTACGCCCTTTTTTATGTTATATCCATACATAAATCTCAGGTTAACAATCTCCCCATTTTGAAAGCGCTTGCGGATGCGCCACTTGCAGTTCTCACTCACTGAAAGGCTTTCTGCCTGTGCAAAAGAAGCGAGGATGGTAAGCATTAGCTCGCCATCCCCACTCATAGAGTGTATGTTTTCTTTTTCAAAAAACACATCTACATTAATCAGTTTTAACTCCCGCAAGGTTTCCAGCATGATCACGGTGTTCCTGGCAAAACGTGATATGGATTTGGTAATAACCATATCGATATGTCCGGCGCGGCAATCGTCAAGCAGCCGCTGAAATTCTGCCCGGCTGTCTTTTGTCCCGGTCAACGCTTCATCGGCATAAACGCCTGCGTACTGCCATTCACGGTGCTTTTGAATGTAATCGCTGTAGTAGCTGATCTGGGCTGAAAGCGAATGGAGCATGGCGTCTTTGCCGCTGGATACTCTGGCGTAGGCGGCCACTCGCTTCTTCTTCGGCAGCAGCGGCGTAAACGGTGATATTCTTCTGATAACCCTCGCCATGAAAGCCCTCCTTTCAGGCTACATGTTACCTCTAGTTTCCTATATATATCAAGTTGTCAGCGGCATAAAAAGCCCAATAAAGGGCGGTATTTTTCAAGTATCATGATATTGATCTTCTTGTATTCCTGTTCCGTAATCAGTCCGTTTTGAAGCATGGTTCTGGCAATAGACAGCGTGACGCGGTATGTTTTCTCACGCTCGAATTGCTCCTGTGTCATAATAATCCCTCACCTCCTGCTGTTGCCGGCTGCCTGAACCGTTCTCTTATATAACAGGCATGGCTGCAGTATTTGCGGTGCTTGTTGCCGTAGCTGTCAAACGGTTTTTTGCAACCAGAGCACTCCAAATGGTAGACGGCCTTCTGCGAAACCTGATCGGGGTGGTTGTTCCACCAGGTCATGCGGCATTCATCAGAGCAGAATTTACGTGGCTTTACGCCAGGGCGCTGCCCGATAGGCTTCCCGCAGTTCTTGCAGAAAGCGTAGGCCTCTTTTCTGGTATCACACTGTTCTGGATTTGAAGCAGCCATCACACCGCTGAGGTTATTTCTTTTACAGTGTGATTTTACGGTATTTTCAGATATGCCAAGACAAGCTGCTATCTTCGAGTAGCCCATGCCTTCAGTGCGCAAGCGGCGTACCTGTTCTTTTTGAAATAAGGTCGTATGGCTCACTCCCCTGTAAATAATAAAACCCGCAGATGTTACTCCGCGGGTCCCGTAATTCTGGTTGCTATAGTTGCCCAAAACCTCAAGTTGAAGGCAGCTTGGTTAAAATAAAAGCTCCCATTCTTTCAATGAGCAATGCGGCATACTCTCCCTTTATGGTTTTTCCTGACCTGGCATTTTCCTGCCAGTATTCAGGAGAGCTGATGATACCGTTTTTTACTAAGATGTTCAAAGCATCTGTCAAAGGATCATTAGGCTGCTCAGATTCTGTTTCTTCTATATATATAGTACCTAATTGGGAAAGAATCGCCTTGGAGATTCCCCTAACAATTTCAGCCCGCTTGGAGTCAAACAAATTATTATCATTGCTGTTATCAATGAACCCTATTTCGATTAGAACTGCCGGCGCCTCGCTTTCCCTCAATACATGGAAATTGGCTGTTTTAACCCCACGGTTAGCAAAACCAACATCCACCAAAGCCGCCTGCAGCTTAAAAGCCAGAGCTTTGCTTTTTTCGGACGCTTCTGTAAAGACATATGTTTCTGCGCCGCTGGCCGTTTCTTTCATAAAGGCGTTCCGGTGGAAGGATATAAAGTAATCGTATTCCTGCTTACTCTCAAGATCAGTTCTGGCTCTAAGAGTCACATTTGCGTCAGATGTCCTGGTCTCATCGACTGTCACTCCATGCCTTCTGATATCCCTGGCTACTTCCATTCCAAGGCTTAATACATCATCGGATTCCTTTCTTCCCAAATAAACTGCTCCCGGATCGTCCCCGCCATGGCCATAGTCAAAACATAATCTAGCCATTCAGGTCATCCTCCTTATTCAGCTGCTCCAAAACCTGTTTGAGTTTGACCGGGATAGGCAGCCCTATCTTAGCTGTGTTCTCCAGGATGCTGATCCCCTCGTTGGAGAGGTAGAAGAAGATCACTGCGGTGCGAATAGCGCTGCCGGTTTTAATAAACTGGACATCGATAATATGCGCCACTGCAACCAGTGCAAAAATTAGCACTTTCTTGAAAATACCCCTGGCCCCAACCTCGCTGGACAGCCTCTTCTCTAAAACAGCCACCATGACGCCGGTTAGGTAATCAATAGCAACAAAGGCTACCAGGGCGTATAGGAAACCATCCCAGCCCCCCAAAAAATAACCTATGTAGCCGCCAATCAAAGCAATGGCTAACTGGATAGTGTTCACTATATCTCTCAAAGAACCAGCCTCCTTTTCAAAATAAAAAAAGCCCTCCGGCTTTAAAAAATATTTGTTATCAAATAAATTGGACAAATTTTCTCTTGGCATCTTGGCAAATTAAAACCTCAATTACTATCTGGGACACCCTGGCTTTTTGTGTCGTGGGAAGCACAACACTTTCACATGCAATTTGCGATATTCTGGCCTTCTGTGCCGTGGGAAGAACTAAACTTTCACATGAAATCTGCGACACTCTGGCTTTTTGTGTGCTGGGCAAAACAACTGTTTCTAGTGGTAATTGGGACACCCTGGCAGCCATTTAGCTCACCAACTTGACGCCGAATTTCGCAGCATTTACTTCGGCTATTGTCCATGGGGCGCCTGTTTCTGGATTTAGAGCAAATGTTTCGCGGTAATAAGCATATGTCAGAGCCATATCTTTTGAGGCGCCAACCCTGTCGGTCGATACCGGCCTGGCAACAAGCGCTATTTGCCTTGTCCCTCCATCGTCTTTTCTTGCCCATACATTAGCTTGAACACCCTTAACAGATCCGGCAGATGTCAAAAGGTCAGCAAAAGCATAAGTGTCAACCTGACCGGCTGTCCCACTCGACACATAATCTGTGTCCCCGTTTTGATTGACCTCATCGACACAGGCATAATTGCTCCCCGTCGACGGTGTCCATTCTGTCGTATCTCCAGCACCGTTTGGGAACTTGGTTTCGATAATACAGTCACCAAGAAAATCAGCGTCATCAATCCAGTAATCATCATAAAAAGCGCAATCCGTATTACAATACAAACCTGCTTTTGTAATAACCCCGGTAAGCCCATTCTGCGTATCCTGTCCAGTTAACGAAATAACACTTACACTATTAATCTTGACCTCTACCGTACCTGTTGAATCATTGATGAATACCTTAATTTGAACGTGCTCCCATACATTTATCCTTAAGGGTACAGTAGAAACAGACCCAAGAGTTGTACCGTTCCTAGTCACATATAACCTTTGAGATGAATCAATTCTTAAATCAACATGAGTGGTATCCCCCTCACAAAACCGATAGAGAATCCCGCTGTAAGCGGTATAAAGTTTTATGCCGAATCCAACAACCAAGGTTGTCTTGCTGCCAATAGCTGTATAAGCCCGGCTGTTATTGAACCTTACGCAATAACCAGTTCCATTTCTACCCGGCGACGATATCGAATTAGCACCAGCATCAATATATTTTGTCGGCATATCCCCGATGGTATAATGGTCGAATCCGTCACAAAACAAAAGAGCCATTTTTATAACCTCCTATGCCCTTTCCTTGCAATATAACGTCAGGCGCAGGTTCATGCCGCCATAGGTTGACCCGACCTGATCCAGCGCCAGCTTCAGCGTGTCACCCTGGTTGATGTCAACGATATCAGGAGCGGCAATCGCCGCCGACGTACTCCCTGCTGTGATTGTCGGCCTGTTCGCCTGGGTGGTGAATATCGTCAATCCGGTGCTCGCTTGGTGGATATCACATATCAGGCTTGCCCCCGCCGGAGCTGTCGTTACCTCAATTTTACCCCCGGTTATTGTTACATTCATCGGAATGATAATAGAAAGAGCATCGGCATCTGTGGCGAGAATATCATCAATATAAAAGGCAATCCCGTGCGACCTTTGCGCCCACTTGACACCGTTTGCCTGACCGGAATCCGCAACCAGCGAATCACCATTCAGCCCGGCCGCTAACTTCTGATATATTGCACCGTCGTGCACCAAGAGATCACCCTTGGCCGCCAACTTATCCATGTAGTCGCTATCCACACCTAGAAAACTTCGCTGATCCGCGACTACGGTGATCGCTCCTCCTGCGGTCGTGACCTGAAACAAGGGGATGCTCCCGAGAGTAAACCCAACGGCATTGGCGCTGACCGCTCCGGTTGATGGCAAGACCTCGATATAATTCACCGTGTCATTTGCCAGGGTAACAACTCCGCCACCAACTAAAGTTATTGCCGCCCGATACCTGACCACTCCAGACTTGTGAGCGAAATCAAGACCTGAATGGTTAGCTGTATCTTCAGCAAAATGGTGAGATACCAGCGCCAGATCCAGGACATCCAGATCCCCGTTGAGCATCCCGCCCCAGGTATCATTGCTGGCTCCTACCTCCGGCTTGGTCATCCCTAGTTTAACTGTCGTTGTCTCAGCCAATACAGATCACCTCCCCCGAATCAACTTCGTTTAATGTCACCGTGACTTGGTTGATACTGTCATGGTTTATCAATAATGGCTCGATGACCTGACGGTCAGCAGATCCGCTGTAATCCCCCATACCGTATAGGCCCCTGCCATAAAGCTCCGCCCCGGCACCACCTAATACCTGAACAGCCGGCCTCCTGCCGAAATTGTGAGCAACAACTATTGTTGCAGCATTTGCATAAGCCTGCCTCAAGACCGACAATAAAGGAACCCCCGGCAGCCCTTCGTGATCGATTAAGGCATGGGCGCCCGCATCCAGTGCATTCGCCGGGTTCCTATACCTGGGTGTCGGCCCGGCAGAGTCAAAAACAGTCACCTTAGCCGGATCCCGGAATATTAGAGTCAGCTTCCGGTCTATTTCAGCGTTAATCAGTCTGGTTATATAATCCATATTAGACCCGCCTTATATAGGAGCGTACCCGTAATGGTAAGCCCCAAGCTGCATGATAAAACCTGTGCCCGGCTCCATGGTAATAATCTCGCTGAGCGGCCTGTATATCTCGGAAATGGTCGTCGAGCTTTCAATAACCTGGCAGCAGTCGCCGGTATCCAGCCAGGGGTTGGCCACTGCGCCGAATTCCGTGTACCTAGGCCTTGACCTCATTAAGACCTCGTTCCTGTCCGCTATTTCCTGGCAGGTGGCCAGGTCCTTGATTTGCGAGGCGCTTACAATAAGAATTTTTTGCTCCAGGACGTTGTAATACTCCCTACTGATATAGCTGGCGCTGGCTTCTATCACGCTCTCGTCTTCCGCAGCGCCCTGGACCAGTATCGTATAGTACAGATCTTTATCATCTATGGTATAGTCCAGCTTGACAATGTCCTGTCCCTCGCTGAAAACCCATGCCGCATATACCGCAGATACGTACACGGCAGCTCCATCACCGATAGACGACCCCGGCCTTCTCCTGACCGCGGCATTAATGCCGCTGCCGCCCAGTCTGATTTCATAATCTGTTACCCTGCTGTATACGGCCAGCTCCCCATCGGTCAGCATGTCGCTGTCCAAAACAACGGGGTGGCCGGCGGCAACACCGGGGATGTCCACCCAGTCGGTGCCGGTCAGCACCATAGCCGCGCCCTCTACTGCCGGCGACCTGTCCGTAGAATGGACAAAATATAAAACGCCTTTCGCGTCACAGTAGTATTCGAATTTGGATATTTCACAAAGCCGCGTGAACGCATCAGCATAGGTTTCATTCGATACCAGAAAACCTTCCAGGGTTATGCCCGTTTCTTCTGTGACGATATCTTCGGAGGCATACCCGGCGGCGGAAGCAAGGTACAAAAATATGTCTTCCGCTTTTTCATTTGTGTAATATATCGTGTGTGCCCCTGCTTCATCTGTGACTGTCTGGTCCAGGGCCAGTTTCAGCATGTCCCGGCAGACAAAGGTAAGCTCCTGCGGAAAGGTGCTCATCTTGACTGAATCCACCAGGCCGGTAAAACCATAGGCCAAATCAGTCCCGTAGCCCCACTCCAGCACAACCCTTTTGTTCGGCCAGATAACATTAAACCAGGCCCCTTCCTTGTCGGGAGAATACCGGCCGTTTTTATTGTCCAATACAACAACTAACTGGGAAGCCGCACCTTTCTGTCTTGTCACTTCTATCTTCTTTACCTGCAGTGGCCTGCGTTCAATCAATGTTCCGGCTCCGGAAATCTGGCCGCTGTCCTTGTGCTGCAGCACCAGTGCGTTTTCCGTAGCTGTAAACTGCGGTTCCCCGCCGCCGAAATAACCTACGGAAGCTATAAAGGTCCAGTTTTCGTAGAGCTTAATGGTCTCATATGTCGGCGTATCCAGCTTGAATTCATAAATATCGTACGGGCTGCCCATAAGGCCGGCGACGGCCATGTACACTTTGTCCTTGACGGCTGCATAGCCGATGCCGCGCACATAATCATCGCCCCCAGGCCAGTCGGAACCCCAGCCGTCTGCCGCGGAAAGTACAGCGCCGCAGTTTGTATAATGCAGCAGCTTCTCATATGAGGAAGAAGAGCACCAGGCTATGGCAAAGGAAGTGTCGGACAATCTTAGAACACTGACTCCGCAGCCGGCAAGGTAATAAAAAAGGCTTTTGGGAGAAGGCTCTCCGTTTGTCCAGGTTTCTCCGGAATCTGTCGTGTAGCACGGCCGGTTGGACAGGTATACATAAGACCAGTGCGGACAAATTATTACCCAGTTCGTTTCGCTAAGGCACACTATCTGCCCCAGATTATTCCCCACTTGAGGCAGCTCCCTAGCCCAGCTCGTGCCGGAAGACAAATCTGTAGAGATATAATTTTTGAAAGCGAATTCTTCGCCCAGGCCGTTACTGTCAACCCAGTGCTCGCACTGCAGGACCCATTCAGTCGTATATGTCCAGTTTGTAATGGCCAGATGCAGAATGCCGTTTATCAAAGTGAGTGATGTCTGGATCAGGCCGGTTTCATTGCCTTCCTTAACCAATATTGCGCTGTCAAAATCAAAGGTTTCAGTTCCGTCAAGAATACCCGTGACGGTTGGGGCAAAGGCAATATAGACTTTATTGTTTTCTACGTAAGAGATAACCGCTCTGCCATCGGAGGTTTCGGCCATGTACCCCAGGCCCTTGTTGTCCGCGGCGCCGGCAAAATACCGCCAGGTTGTCCAGGTCTGGGGGTCGGACAGTCCGCCAATCGGATTGTCCTCGATAGTCAGCCTGTAGGCAGGCTTGTCAGCCCTTCGCATGCTTTTTGATTTAAGCAGGGTTGCTATGTTTTCGGGCATAACTTGCATAGCTTATGCCTCCACTAAAACAATGTCATAATAGATAATCTTCCTGGTATTGCCGGGGACGGAGCCTGAAGGGGCAATGCTTTCAATGGTACAGCCCAGCGACAGGCCGTTAATGTCCGTAAACGTCCTCTCGGTCTGCGCCAAATAATCGGCCTCCAACGAGTCGAATTCTGCCTGGCTGGTGACAAAACCGCTGAAAGACGCTCTCTTGCGCTTTCGTCCGAACTGCTGCAGGACTTCGCAGTTGGCGCCGCTGTCGGCTGAGTCAGGCAGCAGGTCGATGCCGACCAGCCCGGCCTCGGAGTGCGGCGGCTTGTATGTATCGACTATCACCTTTAAGGTGGTGCTTCCCCAGGTGAACGCCATGTCTCATCACCTCTTTAGCTGTTGGCAAACGGTATTGTCCTGGGTATGGGAGCGTACCGCCTGCTGTCCTGGGCGATATGCTCGGTGATCCTTTGTTCCACAGCGCGGGCAATGCTGTCGACTCTCAAATACTGCGCCCCTTCACCGGTGATGTTGACGCCCACCCCGCCCGTTACGGTCATTCTGCCGCTGACCTCGATTGGCCTTATTTCAAGCATACTGGCAAGTCTGTTCATCGTGCCCCGCAGCTCGGGAATTCCGCTCTCAATGCCCTGTGTGAACATCTTGATCAGGTTGGGCGCCCACTTGTCGGCGTCACGGCCAGCCCCCCATTCTGTCGGGCTGTGGAAACCAAGGAATTTTGCAATTGTGTCAGAAACCTCAGCCACACAAGCCTTGAAGGCTTCCCACTTCGCTTTAATGCCTGCGATAAACTGCCCTAGAAGGTTGCTGCCCCACTCCCAGGCTTTGCCCAGGGCAGCGTCAAAAACACCGCTGATACTGTCCAGTATGCCGCTGATCACTCCGTATATGGCGTCCCACGCACCCTGGGCAGTGCCCCGGATGCTGTCCCACAGGCCTGACAAATATCCGCTTAGTGCGCTGCCGACTGATTCGGCCACGTTCTTTATGGCGTTCCAGACAGACCCCGTTACGCTTTTAATGGCGTTCCAGCAGGTAGTAACCGTGTCAACAATCTTCTGGAAATAGTAGTTGTGGGCATACATCCAGTCCCAGGCGCCGACAACAGCATTCTTTATACCGTCCCAGACAGCCTTGACGGATGCCACAAGCGAATTCCAGACGTTTGCAATAAAGGCCCCCAGCTGCTGGGCTTTGGCCTTGACCGTATCCCAGTGCTTATATAGGGCTATGCCGATTGTGATAAGAGCCGTGATAATTGCAACCGGCCAGGAAAAACCCCTGACTAAATAACTTAATGCAGTAACCACAATCCTGGCGGCAGGCGCCAGGAATCTAAGCACCTTGGTAAATGCAGATATCCCCCCGGCGGCAGGCGTAAAAAATTTTATAACCCCGCCAACTGCCTTTGCCACATTGCCGATTATACTCATAACAGGACCTATGGCGGCCGCGATCCCGGCTAAAGCAATAATTAATTTCTGGCCGGCCGGGCCGATTTTATCAAACCAATCAGCAAGCCTGCTGAGCGAATTGGCGATCGATTCCACAGCAGGCGCCAGGGAATCTCCCAGCTCAATCCCTGCGTTCTTTAGGCTGTTAAGTGACTTGGCAAGCCTGGCCCCGGAAGTGTTTTCCATCTTTCTAAAGGCTTCTTCCGTCAGCCCGGCTGATGAGGCCATGCCGGCCAGAACATTATCGAAGTCCGCAGCGCCTTTACCGGTCAGAACCAGCATGGAGTTTAAGGCCTCTACGGAACCGAAAAGAAGCGCCATCTTCTCAGCGTCGTCGCCGGTCTTTTCCGCGATCTCGTCTAAGAATTTTGACCAGCCGACTGACTTGAGGTGGGCGGCGCTGAAGTCCAGGCCCAGCTGGTCAGCAAGTTTAGCCGCGTCGCTGGTTGGCTTCAGAATATTTGAAAAAGCCGCCTTAAGGCCGGTGACGGCTTGAGATGTAGCGATACCGTTTTTGGTGAGAACGGCCAGAGAGCCGAACAGGTCCTCGGTGGCTACGTTCAGGCTGGCTGCAGTTGGGGCCACGTTTCCGATGCTGGAGGCCATCTCCCCAAAGGTCGTTTTGCCGAAATTCTGCGCTAGCATCATCTGGTCACTGATCTTCGTTACCTCATCCGCTTTTTTGCCGTAAGCGTTCAGCGTGGTGGTAAGTCCGTCAATGGCAGTCTGGCTGTCCGTAAAGCCGCCCTTGGCCGCCTTAACAGCTGTGGATAAAAATTTTACAGACTTTGCCGTTTCAACGCCGGCGGAAATGGCCTGGTATTCGGCCTCGGTTAATTCGCTGGCACTGGTACCCGTCTCATTTGACAGGGCAAGGATTTCTTTCCTCAGTTCTTCTATGGGCTTTGCCGCAGTATCGGCAATGGTCCCAACCTTGGCCATGCCCTCTTCAAACTCTATCGCCATCTTAGAGGCGGCCGCACCAACCCCGACAATGGGAGCTGTCACTTTCATGGTCAGGTTTTGGCCGGCGCTGGCCATTTTATCACCGGCGGTTTGCATGGAAGTGCCGATATTATGAATGCTTGTCCCAGTATTCTTAGCCTGGGTCTCCAGCTTCTTCAGCTGCTGCTCGGCCGCGGCAACCTCACGCTGGAAAGCCCGGTACTGGCCTTGTGATATTTCGCCCCTTTTAAACTGCTGGTTTACCTGCTCCTGTGCTTTTCTCAGGCTGTCGAGTTTCTTTTTGGCGTTTTCAACGGCATCAGCTAAGAGCTTCTGTTTCTGAGCAACCAGCTCGGTATTCTTCGGATCGAGTTTGAGCAGCTTTTCTACCTGCTTAAGCTCAGACTGCAGAGCCTTGGACTTCTTGTTAACCTCAGACAGGGCCGCAGTCAGAGCAGTTGTATCCGATCCGATAACAATTGAAATTCCTTTTATGCTTTCTGTCACGGTCCCCGCCTCCTAACCTGCATAAAATCTATCTATGTCCTCCTGCGTGGCCATGCGCGGCCTATCGTCCTTTGCTCCCGTGAAGGCATGGACATAATCAAAAAGCTCCTGCACGCTGAATTCATTCATCTCCATAAAACTCAAACCGGCGCGCTTGGCCACGGCCAGAATGTCCAGGTCAAGGCGCTCCGGCTGGCGTCCCCCTTTACAGCCCCTGCTGCGCTCCTCGACGAAGAAACCCGCTGGCGGCAACCTCCAGTGCCGCTAAAAGAGAAGGCAGACCGCCTAAAACGTCAAAATCCCCGAGATCAAGAAACCATTTTTCAAAGCTGGGGAAGCGCTCGCCTAACGAGTCGGCCTTGGCCATCGCCCAGGTGATCTGCATGATGCCGATAACGTCAATGTCAAAGGCGGAGAGCGCCGCCATGTCAAAGCTGCTCGCGTTAAGGCCTGCGAGTTCTTCAGCCTTCAGCTCCTCAATTTTGCTGCCGGTTACGGCTGCGGCAAGCCCGAGCATGCCGGCAGAGAGCTTAATCAAATCGCTTAAGAGGTCAGATTTGAACTCCTTGCGGTAAAAGAAAAGAGCCAGGGGTGTCGCCCTGACCCTTATAGTCTTTTCGCAAATCTTAATTTCTTTCATGCGGTCCTCCCGTTAAGCGAACGTTGGCATGTAAACAGAATCGAAGAAAGCATTGTAAGCCGCCGCGTTGGTGGAACTCAGCTCTAAGGTGCCCTTTACCACGCCCATGGTTTCTGCGTCGACAGTCATGTCAATCGGCAGGATGGTGATAGTGAGCTTATCGGCTGACGGCTCGATGGTATCCGTCTTGGTCTTGTGTTCCTTGCTGGGCCTGGCAGCCTGACAGTCATAGTACACAAAGCGCCGGTTCTTGTCATCGCCCTGCACCTGGCCCATCAGCGCGAATTTCTTCGGGGTACCGTCGTCGATTTCGATTACTGCCCCGTTGTCGTCAACCGGCCAGCCGAGCATTTCGGCCAGGACAGCATCCGGTATGAGCGCCATCTCAAGGTCTGCCTTGTAACCGTTGTTTACGGTGTAGACAAAATACGGCACGTTGTCGGCGTAGTATTTGACTTCAGAGCCTTCGGGAGACGGGGTGAAGTTTACAGCGCCCGGTATGGCTGCCGGGGCGCCGTAGCCAGTTGCGCCTGCTGTTACAGCGGTGGAAGACCCGACTGTTACCCCGGTTGCCCCAGGCGTAAAGGCGATATCCAGGGTTGCGTCATTTGCCGCGGCAACTTTGGCGGTAAGGTAGATTGTAGCCCCCACGACACTTACATTGTAGTTGGTGCTCACATCAGCATTATTTTTCAGTACGTTGGCCACAGCTGCAGCCACTTTAGCCGCGGTGCCGTGTGATTCCGTAGAAAGCGGCACTATGCATGCTTCTGAGCCGCCGGTGAGCGGCGCCCCAGTTACGGTTACAGTGATTTCACCGTCAGTGTCGCAGCCTGCTGTAACCTCTATGGACTCCTTCTGGCAGGTGCCCTGGAAAGCTATATGGACGTTTTCAAGGCCAAAGGTTACTTTATTCATTGCTATCCTCCTATCAGCTGGATTTCGTAAATCACCTGGATCAGGTCTTCAGACTCAATGAAAAACTCCCGCTTTGTGTACGGGAGCCGGTTGGTCTTAAGCATATTCTCGATGCTGGCCTCGCTGGCAGGGTCTTTTTTTTCTGTGTAGAGTTCAATGTCAAAGTTGTTAATCCCGAAGTAATTCTGGTTGTCGGCCTTGATATCATCATCGTCCTTGAACTGGTAGCAGATGAACGGCGGGGCCGGCGCTGGATTTTCTGGTATGCTTTTAAATTCCCTGTAGGCCACAGGCAGACCCAGGGTTTTCAGCGCCGTATAAAGTTCTGCCTGGGTCATACCTATCCACCGTCCCTGATGATCATTTTGACGTTCTGCTCGAACTGGGGCACGTGTTTGTCATGCGCCGGACCCATGTGCGGGTAAGCCTGCACCCTGCCGCCGCCCCGTTTGGCGTGCCCTTTTTCTAAAAGGTGCACCAGGTTGTAATATTTTTTGTTCCATATTACATACCGCCGCCTGCCCGGCAGGCTTTTATTTGTTTTGACAAACCCCTTGGTATATTTGCCGCTTCTGTCTTTGTAGGGGTGAGACTCTTTTATCTCTTTCAGCACCTTGTCGGCGGTGCTTTCGGTTTCCTCCCCGATGGCCTCGCTTACCTCTTCGGTATACTCCTTGAAAGCCTGGGTAATGGCGTCGGCCAGTTGATCAATGGATATGTCAGCCATCGGCCGCCACCCTCTCACAGGTAAGTATTGTTTTTTCGCCCCTGCCCTGGCTGCGGATAACCCTGTAGGTGGTGCTGTTGTGCCTCAGCTTGGCCTCGTCCCGGTATTCGAAGGTGTAGATTTCAAACATCTTGGCTGGGCGCAGGCCGCTTGAAGCGGCGTTGTAATACTCGCTGGTGCCGACAGAGTATTCGTTGGCAAATACCTTTCGCTCCGTGTCCGTTTCAATCTGGTTTCCTATACTATCTGCAGATATGGCAGAGCTGATCAGGTGAATAACTTCTTTATGCCGCAACCAGCACCACCTCCACCGCTTTATCGGCGTCTACATAAACGGATCCTGTCTGCGATACATAGCCAGATTTACTCACCGTAAAGCCGACATCTATGTTTTTTTCCTTGGTGCGATAGACCGCTGCGCCCAGAGAGTTGGTTTTAAGCGGATCTTCCACACCGTCAATGTAGATATATGCATCCCCTACCGGCAGGCCGCCGGACGTTACCGTAAATGTAACGCTGTAGGTGACATAATCGTCGGCCAGTGTCAGGTGGGCTTTAAGCAGGCCGTAAGACCGCTGGAGCCTGTCGGCGTCCGGGTTATCGTAGCCGAAGCCGGCCTTGCAGTATGTTATGACAGCTTGCTTTATCAGCGGATCCGTTGTGTCGCCGGCTGCCAACCCCGCCAGGTGCAGATCCGCCAGCGCCGCGTTGATGAGTCCCGTTATTTCTGTATCAAAATCCGTTGTGGTCGCCGCTATCCGCAGCGCCAGCTTTACCTCGTCAAGGATGGCCATGCCGAACACCTCCTTAGACGATTAGATAGACATCTACAGCATGGCCGTCTAAGGCGCTGTTAAGGTCGATGGTGTTGGATTCCAAGGCTGTCGCGCTGATGGCAACACTGGGAGCGGTGCCCTCTTTGACATTGTTCAGATAGGCAGCCAACACAGTATTATGGCTCAGCCTGTAAGGCAGGCCAAGGATATCGTTCCAACCCACCGACACCTTGTCGTAAGGCACACCGGTGGTCCCGTTTGTTGATGCTCCGCAGGTGACTCCGGTAGTGTCGGTATCAACAAAGCCAAAGGCCAGGGTGCCGTCGTTCGCTAGAGGTTTAAATGCTGTCAGGGTGACAACCGCGGCATTCGCAGACGCTGTAAAAGCGGCAGCCACATCCTCATTGTCGTTGAGCGCTTCGGCAATGAGTGCCGCGACAGCGCCAACGGCGTCGTCCTGCTCTACCTCAACGGCAACCGGAACAGGGTCGCCGAGCGCGGCCGCCGTGATGGTCATCGTGATTGTCCCGGCCGCATCAGCTTTATGGGTAACTTCAATTGTCTCGGTCTGCGCCGCCGGTGTATGTGTCTGCGCCGGCAGGTTTACATTTGTTATCGTCTTGAAGGCCTTGGCGCCGTTTACCGTGGTGGTTCCGTTCAGCGCCAGTGTCTCGGTGATGGTTTCGCCGCCGTAATTTGTACCTGTTAATACAACATTGCCGGTTATACCGGATACGTTGCCGACTATACTCAGAGCGCGGGGTACAGCCGGATGGGTTATGCCTGCCGAGACATCCTGTGCAGCCGCGCCCAGGTTGGTAAGCGCCAGCACCCCGGCCGCGCTCGCGGCTACAGCATCGGCCGCAGCAACCATCAGGTTCGCCAGGAAGGCGCGGTCAAGGACTATACCCGGAGCATCGGTTTTGATCCGGCCCAGCCTGGGGTCATATCCTACTCTTGCCATGCGATCACCCTACCCTTTCTTAACGCGCAAAAAGCCGTTCTTGCTGATTACGTTGCCGCCGATGAAAATGCTGCCCCGATGGGCGATCATGCCCTTTTTGAACAGGTAGTCGGTGGAACGCTGCACATCCATGTCGCTGAAAATGGTCATCAGGTAGTTGGATAGCGGCCCGTAAGCCATGCAGTACTGGCCCGCAGTGGTAGCCGCGGCCGATACTGCATAACAGGCGCTGTTGATGATAAACGGAATGCCGTCGATGGTGCCGGTGTTGCCGTTGCTTTTAACGTCGTAGATCTTCTTGCCGTCGGCGTCGCGCAGCGTGGCAAAAGCCTTAAGGTCAACCTTGTTTAAAATCAGCACGGCTGCGTCCTCAACGTTTTCATCACCGCCGAAGGTGTAAATGATCTCGTCCAGGGTGGTTTCGTCAATCTCGGTCAGCGCCAGGTCGGTAGCCGCGTCAATGGCGGTGGCCGCAGCTGAAAAGATGCCGGCCAGGCGGTTAGTCGCGCCGGTGCCGACAAGTATCTCTCGGGAAATTTTCTTTCTGGTTGCTACAGTAATGCCCTTCATCACCTCGGCGTCATAAGCGGCGGCCGGGAGCTTCTGCACTTCTTCGGTGTCCTCGGCATAGGCCGTGATTTTCGCCTTGTTGATGTCCACATAGGCAAAAGTGGCCTCGGCGCTGGCATAGTCCGCACCTTCCAGCGTATAGTCGCCGATGCCGTAGCCGTCGATATACGGCTGCTGGTAGCTCTCCCCGCCGATCAAAGGCTTGGTGCTTACCCGGTCGATAAGGCTGGACACCTCGTTGAAGGTGGGCCTGATATCTGAGGCCTGGTGCTTGGGCAGGAGTATGTTGCTGGAGCCGACGGTCACGGTCCGGTTTTCTTTAAGGTCCTGGCCGCGTTTTTCAGCCAGTTCTTTTTCCTTGTCCTCACGCGTCATAGGCGGCGCGCCGGCGGTTTCAATGATCTTGGTTTCAGCCGGCGGCTGTCCCCCTTTAAGCCTCTCCATTACCTCCAGCCGGGAGCGCAGCTGTTTTTCTTCCGTTTCCAGGCCCCTCAGTTCTTCCTCTATTTTGTCCATGTCCACCTGCTCGCTGCCTTCCAGCATGGCCCTGATCTCCAGCTTCCTGGCGCTTATCTCGGCAAATCTTTTTTCATAAGGCATGGTTTTAACCCCCTTTGGTTTTTACAAAAAAGTCCTAAGTATTAGCCGTTTCCGCAGCCAGGCGCACTCCAGCGCCTTGCGCTCTTTTTCGCTCTCCAGCTCAGCGGCCTCCGCCGCCTCAAAGTAGCTCCTAGCGGAAATGGATGTATCTGAGTATGCCGGGGTATCCACCGCCGAGACATCCCAAATCTTTTTAAACTTGTTTATGCTGCGGGTGCGGGTGTCTTTGTTGTACGACTCCTCTGCCACCGTAAAGGCAAAGGACATCTTGTCCACGTCGCCCCGCCTGATCAGCGCGTAAAGGTCCCGGCCGGAGGTGGTGTCCGCCAGGTTCGCCCTGATACTGAGGCCCTGCTCGTCGGGCGTCAGTTCCAGGGTTTTGTTGCGGGTTCTTGCCATGACCATGTGCTGATCTGAGTGGTTGTACTTAAAAGGCACGTCCGAAAGGTCTGCCCCGTCCAGGGCTCCCCGTGCAATCACCTCGTAATATTTCACGCCGCCTGCTTCCCACAAAACAGTCGGGCTGTCGTAGACAACAGCCCGTCCCTCTACAATCATTTCACTTTGTCCTTCAACCGGTTCAAGTGCCCTCAGCTGCGCTATCCGGATCTCCTTTTTGGCTGTCTCCACCCTCATCCCCCTCTCCTGTTTGATACAGGTTCTGCTTAGACGCGTCCACGTAGTTTAAGCTGACCAGGCGCTTATCCCCGCCTTCCACCGGCGCCAGGTTAAATATTTCCCGGCCTTCGTTGATGGTCAAAAGGCCCATGGGGATCAGCTTTTCCATCATGGCCACCTTGGTTTTGGTACTCGCGTAGGCCAGCCGGTTGGCCTCGAACATGATCTCGTTGCCGCGCCCGCGCTCGCCGGCAGTAAACAGCTTGCTGGTGAATTCCAGGCTCATTTGCACGGCCAGCGGCTCGATGGTGCTCTCGTAGAAGGCGTCCCAGCCCTGCTCGTCGTAGGCGCCCATGACAATATTTTCATTGACGCCGAAATACCTGTAGACGTTGTCCCGCAGCTCTTTCATCTGCTCGGCGTTGATCATTTTAGGCTCGCTGTTGAGCTCTATGTAGTCGGCCTTGGCATCCAGGGCGGCGATGCCGCCGTCGTTGTTCATTGACATGTACTCGCTGACAAACCGGTCCCGGTTAGCTTTGATGTCGGATTCCTTGAGCATGCCCTGGTATTTGATGATCCCCCGTAGATTGGCGCTGGTCTTAACCGCCTGTCCCAACCCTTCGTTGGTGGTATGGATGGCCTCTAAGGTGTTGTTGATCGGGGCGTTGCTCTCTCCGGACAGATCGCCCTTGTAAAAGTGCCGTCTTAAGTGCAGCACTTCGCTGTAGGGCAGCACCACCTGCTTGCCCATGCCGAAGCGGAACCTGATGTATATTGTTTTACTGCTGTCCTCCACAAACTCGGCCTGGGTGCAGTTGACCGGCCAGATTGCTTTCAAAGTCTGGCCTTCCCAGACAGGGTAGGCGAAGGCGTTGTTGTCGATCAGCAGGGTGGTGACCATTTTGTAGAGGAAGTCGTAAGCGCTCATGTTCGGGTTTGGCCGGACCTGCAGGACCCGCTCTGTCTGGCCGCCGGCCGGCATGATTTCTTTGCCGATTCTTTTAATGTGTTTGGGTTTCAGCTTGGCTGCGTTGCGAGCGACGGCGTCCACCGCTCCCCGGACAATGTCAGCGCTGTAAGGGTCGTTGTGCCAGGCGGTGAATACCGGGGAATACCCGTTTAAAAGCTGTAGTTGGGTCAGTCCAGCCTGCTCTTTTGGCCGCCTGCCGAAGATGATGTCAAACAGGCTACGTTTTTGTTTCAACCGGGCACCACCTCTATTCTCCTGTCAGGGCCAGGTAATCAGCGTGATTGTTCTGGTAAACCGTGTATGCTATAAGCAAAGCGACAGCCAAGTCTATGCGCTGCCGCTGGTTGTTCTTTATGGGTCTGATGTTTTCGTTTTTGTCCGGCTCAACCGAGGTGTTGGTAAGGCACCACTTGAGCACCGGGTTGTTGTTGTAGTTGATCAGCTTCGCAGCCAGGTCCGCCTTTAAGAGCTTCATGGGAGCAGACAGCGTTTTCGGCCCCATGATCACCGGCAGAAGGTTCAGCTTCAGCTTGTAGCCCAGCCTGTTTTCCATGTCTTCTGTCCAGCTGGGGCTGTTCCAGGAGTCATACCCGCACCAGTAAGCAAGTATGCCGTACTCGTCCCGCAGCTTAATGAACCAATCTGTTACATACCGGTAGTCAACCTTATGCCCAGGGCAGGCGGTGATCAGGCCTCTGTCCCGCCACTGCACATAGGGCACCTTGTCCTCAACACTGCGCGCCCCGATCGTCTCTCCCGGCATGAAGCCCTGGCAGACGGCATAGATAGTGTCGCCGCCCGGCTTTTTGACCAGCACTACAGCAGCGGTCAGGTCGGTGGTAGCGGAAAGGTCGACGCCTCCGATGCCGTAGCAGTCGCGCAGTTCCTCCAGGTCGAAGGTTTCCTCATTGTTGGCCTCCTCGAAGGTGAGCCAGGCGCCGGCCACTGTTTCACGGATATTGAAATCCTTGGTTAAAACTGTGGGTAGAAAGTTCGGGTCGTTTTTGGCGCGCTCCACATTAGCGGCCAGCTCGTCATAGCTTTTGATGGCGCCAAGTCCAGGGTTGGCCTTCTCCCAACAGCGAAAGTCAGTCCATTCGGCGCGGCTGTCCAGCTCGTAGATAAATGCAAGGAAGCGGTCGTCCTCAATCACGCCGTCCAGGACTTTGCAGGCGTAGTCGTAGATGTCGTCAAAGATACATTCACGCACAAAGCCGGCCGTGGTGATCATTGAGAGCAGCGGCTGCTCCCTGGCAGACATACTCTGCTTCATCACGTCGTACAAGTCGCGGTTCTTGATTGCGTGCAGCTCGTCCATGATCACGAAGTGGCTGTTCAGACCGTCAAGTGAGTTGGAGTCGCTGGCTAGAGGCTCGTACTTGGAAAACGTAACCGGGAAGTACAAATCGGTCTTGCGCTTTTTAACGTGTTTGGACAGGGCCGGCGACTGGCTGACCATGTTTACGGCCTCGGAAAATACTATCCGGGCCTGGTCCTTTTTGGTGGCGACGGAAAAGCACTCGCTGCCGCCTTCACCGTCACCTGCCAGCATGTATGTGCCGAGAGCGGCCATTTCGGTTGACTTTCCGTTTTTCCTGCCGACACAGGTGAATACTTCCCGGCAGCGACGCAGCCCGGTGTCTTTATGGATAAAGCCGTAAACGGCCTGCAGCTTGGCCTTTTGAAACAGCTCAAGCCGGACGGGTTTGCCGATCCACTTGCCTTTACTGTGCCGGCAAAAGGCCTCGATAAAATCAATCGGGGCATTGGCGGCATACAAATCAAAAACCCACGGGTCGCGTGGGCTGTCCAGTTCTGATATTAACTTTTTATACTGCTGGACGGTACGCCTGCAGGCTGCTATCCGACCAGACTGGATCTTCTTCCAGTATTCCCGGATGTAATTCGTCACGAACTATTTCGCTGCCGCCTTTTGATAAAGTCGATCAGCTCGTCCTTTTCCGGTTCGGCCTGTGCAGCGGTGGTCATCCTCATCCTGGCGTTCGGTGTCAGCCCGATCTCGACGCAGTATTTCTTGTACATGTCAGCGTACTTCTGGGCTACCATCACATAGGGGTTGACGACCAGGTTTTTGGCACCGTGTTTATTGGTATGCACGCCCACCAGCGTGGTGTCGTTAATCTTGTTTGTGGCGGCCATGTATTTGGAATAGCAGTCGCAGCATATTGCCAGGGAGGACTGGTCTAAGTTGGTGAGCAGGCCGATTTCTTTCAGCTCGCGCACCAGGCGCCGCCATTCTTTTTTGGCCTCGTCGTCCAGCCAGGAAGGGCAGCGGATTTTATCGGACCGGGCCTGCAAAGCCTGCTCGGCATCTAGCCGTTTTTCTCTTTCGGCTATGGTAAACCGCTTTTTATTGAATTCAACCGGGATTACTTGCTTGGCCACTTGGTTTCACCTCGATATTGGCAATTAAAAAGCCACCGGGATTTTCCGGCAGCTTGTGGTTTTTTATGCAGGCTTCTTCTATTCTTCTAAAGCGGTGTATCTCGGGTAGTCGTAGCCTTCACTGTTGACCAGCACCCGCTCTCCAGTTTTGAGGTTGATTACCCTGATGCACTTAACCTCACCGTTCTGGTTGTGCCCTCCGTCTGCCTTTTCAATCCAGGGCTGATCTTCGAGAAGGCAGTTGGCAAATTTGTTGAAGTCCGCATCGCTCAGTACAATTTCTTTAATAACTTCATAGGGCTTTCCGGTATGACCGTCATTTTTTGCTTTGGCGGTCGCCTCTTTAAGTTCTTCAAGGCTGGCCATTTTTCTGCCGAAGATTGCTTTCATTTCGTGCGCTTCTTTTCCCTGATAAATTTTCCTGTCTCTAAGAGTTCCTCAACATCGCCGGCTGAATAGATCAGGCATTCTTGCAGGTCGGTACCAACTGGTGCAAACACATAATCTCCGAGCCATTTTCCTGCGACTTCAAAGGTTTCGTTTGAGTAGTTGGTTTTAAACCGGTCCCTTTTTTAATGGTCATTACAAATAGCCTCCTGTGTTATTGGTAGTCTATATATCACTCTAAACACAGGTAATAGCAAGGTTTTTATTGGGGTTTTGGGATATTTAAATAGGGCGTTTCAGCCTTTGATGCCTTTGTAATTGTAGTTGCCCTTTTTGATCTCTTCCAGTTCAGCTTTTGCCGCCTCTTCGTAATCGCTACGGGTTTTTTCTTTTTCCTTGCAGGCCAGGCATATGCAATCAGTATTCAGCATTGACATGATTCTGCCCTGTTCCAGACTGCCACCACATCTGTCGCAAAATTTCTGTGAAAAAAATTTATCCATCGCCAAGGCTCCTTGTATTTATTCGACTTCAACTAATTCCATGCTGCCCAAAGTCTTTTTATTCGTCTCTTGCGGCTTTCTGAAAGCGCTGCTGCCCTCCAGCGAGGCGAGCATTGCCTTTCTTGAGGCTTTGTACTCGCCGCCGTTCATCCCGAGCCGGGTAAGCCAAGTCCTGAAGGCGAATTTGGGATTGTCCTCCTGGGCCGGTTTGAAGGATACATGTTTAAGTATTTTAGCGTTATTATCCATGAGCGCGGCCAGGTCCCTGAAGGCTGTTACCTTATCACTGTTAAAGCTGCCGCCGGCCAGCTTAAAGGTAAAGGTCCCGTTTTCAAAGTCGAAGGAAAGTCCCGGAGATCTGTCAGGTCCTAAATCGAGGATGGCTTTTGTAAAATCCTCTGTGGTGCAAATCACCTTCTCGTTTAAAGCCTGCGCAAAATTCTCATCCAGCAGCACCCCGTTGATGTTAAAAGCTTTAGCAATCAATTTCTGCTTGCTGGCGAGCATGTTGACCAGGTTTCGCAGGGTAGCCCCACTGTGCCCTTCAATGGGAAACTGGACCTCAAGGCTGTCAACTAAGAGATCGTCTAATCCGTCCGGTTTGGTTTTTTCGTTTTTGTCCATGTGCAATACCTCCTGTGTTTTTTGGTAGTCTATATATCGCTCCAAACACAGGAAATAGCAAGGTTTTATTTATAGTTTGGGGATATCTTTAAAAGGTATTTTCTGCCCGTCCCTTTCCAGGAACACACTGCTATCTGAGCCGGCCTGCTGGATATACCTTTTCACAATGATGTCCGTATATTTTTCATCGAGCTCTATGGTATAACAGCTGCGACCAGTCTGTTCGCAGGCAATCAATGTGCTGCCGCTGCCGCCAAACGGGTCAAGGACAATATCTCCTTCCTTGCTGGAGTTGGAGATAAAATACCCGCACAAGCCTATCGGTTTCATCGTTGGATGATCAGCGTTACGGTGCGGCTTGTCGAACCTGATCAGCGTCGTCTGCTTGCGGTCGCCATACCAGGCGTGGCTTGCCCCGTCCTTCCAGCCGTAGAGGATCGGCTCATGCTGCCACTGATAATCCTGCCGGCCGAGTACCAGGGAGTTTTTTACCCATACCAGGCACTGGCGCAGGATGTATCCTGCCTGCTTGAAAGCGGTTCTGAAGTTGTAGCCTTCGCTGTCTGCATGAAACACATAAATGGGAGCGCCCTTTTTGGAATAAGTGTTCATGTGCACAAAGGCGTCTGTAAGAAACTGCAGGAACTTTTCGTCCTGCAGCTTATCGTTTTTAATCTTCAGCTTGTCTTTGGTGCCGCCCTCATAATCTACATTATAGGGTGGATCGGTCAGAACCAGGTCAGCCTGCCTTCCGTCCATCAGCGCTTCAAAATCGCCTGCCAGCGTACTGTCCCCGCATACTAATCGGTGCCTACCGAGCTGCCAGACATCCCCCCGCCTGGCGATCGGGTTTGTAATTTTAGCAACCTCGGCGTCGGCGTCAAAGTCGTCTTCTTGCACTTTGCCTTTATCGATGAACTTGGCGAATAGCTCGTCTATCTCTTTGGCGTCAAAGCCGGTCAGCTCAGTAAGGTCACCAAGTTCTCCTAGCAGCTGGGCCAGCGCAGCCTCGTCCCACTCGCCGCTGATCTTGTTGAGCGCGATGTTGAGAGCCTTCTCCCGATCTTTGGGCAGGTCAACGACTACGCAATCCAGCTCGCTGTAGCCCTGGTCGACCAACACGTTGTAGCGCTGGTGGCCGCCGATAATGGTCATGTCTTTGTTGATGATGATCGGGTCAACGTAGCCAAACTCTTTGATGGAGCGTTCTATCTTTTGATATTCAGGGTCAGCTGGCTTCAATTTCTTACGGGGATTGTATGACGCCGGTTTTAATTTATCAGCTTTGATTTTTTGGATATCCATATATTTCTCCTCATGGCTTGATTGGGGACTGCCGGGGTTTTCGATGCTCCCCTTCCCGGTCCCCAGGCGTTTTTTAGTATTTATTGACCGGGGGGGAGGTCTTTGGAATCAGATTGCCACCTTCGTCAAACCTGGTGTCGTCACTTGTACTACTCGACCCGTGAGCCCTGTTGTGGCAGCATTGGCAGAGCAGCTCAAGGTTGTCCCAGTTCAGCGTCACAGTTGGATCGTTTATGTTCTGCGGTGTCAGAGCGGTTTTGTGGTGGACAATCACCCCGCCGGCTCCGCATTGTTCGCACAATCCATACATGCTTCTAAAGAAAGCAACCCGACAATCCTGCCAGGCTCTTGATTTGTAGAACTTCTTTGCAAATTGTTTCATGCCATCCCAGAGAAAAGCGCTTTGCTGGTAGGCCCTCTTTTTACACACTTAGGAAAGAGGCAGACCACTTTCCTTTTGTTAAGCCATCTTGCCCAGATGCAGCCCCTGCATTTATTCATTGGATCACCTGTTTTTGCACATAGAAAAAGCCCCAAAAGCGCTGTCGCCTCGGGGCTTTCTTTACCTGTCATTATAATATTAACAGAAGATAATAGTCACATTCAACCTCTTTTATTCACCACTTTTCGTAATCAAAACTTTTTCTAGAGCTTTGTCATGAAGCCTAAAAATGTACTTAGAATTGTAACCCATATCAACCGCGATTTGCTCCCAACTTTTAAAGCATAGGTATCGAAGTTCTAGAAGCATCCGGGACTTCGGGTTTTCTATCCGCTTGATGGCCGTCACAATATTGTTTTTCAAATCCAACAGGTTATCGATATCATTATTGATTTCATTCTCCAGATCAACCATCTTGCAAATTATATTCTCCATTGATAAGGTTTGGCTCTTGGGGTTGCAGGGCATATCGGACAGCGTTGACGTGACCTTGGCCGCCAGAGCTCGCAGCGAGGCGATCTGCTCCAGCTTGCTGTTGATGCGCTGGTCTATGCGGTAAGCCTGGCTCAGATACTCTCTAGCGGTCATTGCTGGCACCGCCTTCCAGCCAGGGCTTCTTGCCTCTGTAATATTTATCGGCAATGTACTGCTGGTGTTCTTTGTCCAGGCTCGCCAGCAGCTTGAGCGTTTTCCCAATATCAGTTTGGTGCTGGTACTTGGTTTTAAAGTATGAGCAGCTGTCACCGGGACATTTACGGACGACCAGGATTTCACAGCCATTTTTCCCCTTGCCGCCAAAACATTTTATATTCATAAAGGCTAATCCTCCAAACGTTCAAGTATTGTTTTAACCTCCTTGACGCTTGAAACTTTGTAGGCTTGGCCCTTTGCTTTTCGTATTCTTTGTATCGTTATTTCTTGCAGCTTTGTCAGTTTCCCCGATGGAGTCTTCACCTCAAAGGCGACGAACCTGCCGCCAATGCAGCAGATGATGTCGGGGATGCCGGCTGTGCCGTAAATACCACCATGGGTTTTCCAGGCAAAGCAGGTTGGCACAGTCTTAAGGTAATGCAGGATTGCGTTTGTGATTTCTTTCTCTGCCATATTGGCCCACCTTGTTTTGTAACCTAAACACGCAATGTAACCTCGAAACCGCCATTTCTATAGGTTCACATATTTTTACACATATACACACGCGCGCACACGTATGAAAAAAATATACTTTTTCCGCGTAGCTCTAATATAGAGGTTATAGAGGTTACATCATAAAAAAAGTTACATTTATAGAGGGTCTATTTCTGTGATCTCAAAACCGGAAACATCGCACCGCGCCTTTAGAATCGCGTAATCTATCGTCCAGGCTTTGTGAATATCGCTGCCGAATCTCTTTGGGACATTGCTTTCCAGAAAGAAGTCGGAATGCATAAGCTGCTTTTTAAACTGTGCGTAGGATAGAACCTCACCGCATATCGCATAATCCTTTCGGTATTTGGTATAACGGTCGTAAACATGGTTCATCCATAGGCTTAGGACCTTTCCATCGGCACTGATGTTGTACTCGCTTTTAGGATCAAGTCCCATCCGGGACATAATTTCAAATGTCAGCTCGACAATGCTCTTGTTGTTTGTACCCCCGTCAAGCAGGTACTCCTGTGCAGCAAACTCGAGGTAATTTTTGCAGGGATCACGGTTATACGGGAATACCTCTGCCCATGTCAGCCCGAGAGAGATGCACAGTTTTTCAACCAGACAAAGTCCTGCGTAACAGCAGGCTAGATTGTTGACGATCCTAGACGGCAGTTCTTTGGCAAAGCCAGCGTATCCTTCCTCATACCACTTATGAACTTCAGCGGGCTGTGTTTGCAGAACTGTGTCCAAAAGACTCCGTCCAAAGCAGCCAAGCAGATCCTCATTGGCGCACAGTAGATTGAAAGCCTTACGACAATCTACCGGTTTCAGATCTTTTTTGGAAAACAGAAGTTCAATACTTCGCTCGCGTACTGCCGCTTCATCCGCCGATTCCTCCCCTGCCACAATGAGCGGCGCTAAAAGTTCATAGGTCACTGCCGTTTGGTCTGCTCGTCCCCGAATACCTTCATGCCCGTCATAGGTATCACGGAAATGGTTATACAGGGCATTCAGCTTCGTCTTGTCTATTTTAGATGGTTTAAACTCGTCCATCGGCTGGGGTATAATGTTCGAAGATGCCGATTCCTTCATCAGGGTAAAAGCTGTCACCTGCGCAGCAGCCGTTACCTTGGTTCTCGAAAATATAGGGAGGATGACCCGCTCTAATGTATTGGACTTTCCGCTTCCCGCCTCACCGATGAGAAACAAATGCGGAAACTTGATGCCCTCTTTGCGTAAATGCGTCTTAATAAAACATCCCGCTGTCCAGGCGAGAATTGATACTGCTTTTGCAGGCTCGTTGTATGTCATAAGCCACTCTCCGAGCTTTTGAAGCTGCTCCTTTTTGAGCGAGCCGCAGGACAAAATTGTACTGCTGATGCTGCGGTACTTCTCAAGCTGGACGATATCCTCAACCAAAGTCCCGCCAGCTTCAATGGCCCCTTTCGAAGATACAAAAACCAACCTGCCACCGTGCTCATAGATCCCGAGCGCCTTGACACCGGTTTTCACCTGCCACTCCAGTTCGGAGATATAGCCTTTGAGTAATTCAAGATCGCCCTCCGAGCCGAGATAGCTGAGTGCAATGGTGCGGCGGTTGAGAATACCCTTGAATTTCTGCTGGTTAGAGAAATCTGTGGTCATAAAGGTCTGGCGAAGGGTTTCACCGCGCACGGTTATGAGGTCGGCCGTGAGCTGTGTTTCTTCCTCTGACACAATCATCTCCACCGGCTTAAAAAGGAAGTTGGTAATCGGATAGATATTATCGCCCTTGGTACGAAAATATCTACCCTCATGTTCGAAGATCGCCGGGGCGCCTGCAGAACTATATACGGTATCTGTGGCTTCTAAAGCTTTGTTCAGGGTTTCCTCGCCGTAGGTCGCGCCGCTGGCATGGTGCTTTTCATCCCATTTCTCACGAAACAAAGCCGACTGCCGAAAGAGCCTGTCCATCTGCTCCCTGTCCTTGCCCGACCAGAAGGCCAGCTTACAGCAAAGCGATAAATCCGCTTCAGACTGGCTTGCAAAACTGTCCTGCCACCTGCCCTCCCACAGCAAGGTGAAATTCTCGCCGCTGCCGGAGCTTTTTGCCTTTTCGAGTAGTTCTTCATCGGAGAGCGGCTCTAATGCCGCTTTTTTATTGGGCTTTCCTTTTTTCTTCGCCTTTTTGGGAGTCCGGATGAAGGTTTCGTGTATCCACCTGAGCGTACCGCTATCTTCCGAGATCGTAT
This sequence comes from Pelotomaculum propionicicum, assembly GCF_048984525.1. Lineage (GTDB taxonomy): Bacteria > Bacillota > Desulfotomaculia > Desulfotomaculales > Pelotomaculaceae > Syntrophopropionicum > Syntrophopropionicum propionicicum_A. Next base: position 97,354 of record NZ_JBMGJC010000011.1, on the reverse strand, counting down.
CAAGCGCACCGTCCAGCTTCTTGCCGGTCATGGTAAAATAGCGAACACTGTCATACATTTCCACACCCGTCGTGGTGTTCTTATTGCCGCCTTCCGGCAAGCTGCCCTTGAAAAACAGATGCACCCCTTTCCCGGAGGGAGAAAATTCCGCGTAGGTAGGCTGCCTGGAGATAATAGCCGCAGCCGTTTCGTTGAAGCTGCCGCTTGCCTGGTCATAGCAGTCATCAATGTCAACGCCGACTACACCATCCTTTTTGCTGAACATAAAGCCCAGTCCGGTAAAGCCATAGCGCTTTACCGCATCAACGGCGGTCGCATAGTCCGTCCAGGTTTCAGCCTTATTGGAGGAGGCTGGCTTACCCGTGTTTGGATTGAAGGGTACCTTTTTATCCTTGCTGCCGGCCTTGTCGGGAATCAAACGCCAACATACCCATTGCCTGCGCTCAGTAAGTTCCTTCGGGTACCCCAAAGGGCTGCACCTCCTCACATCGATCATTGAAGTATCGAATTGGAATGCCCCGCTGCACAGCTTTTTCGATTTCTACCGCCATACCAGCGGTAATTCTGCCGCCAAACACCCATAGCCCGGCACATTTGCTCATAAGCACCATGCCAAAGAATATACCGAGGTCGCGTTCCTGTTGGTTAGTATCGTCGAGGAATTGCGGGAAAAGCAGGTGCGGTGCAAGCGGGATGCAGTTTTGCTTCACTACATATCTGCTGTAACGCCGCGCGTTTTCGGTGTTCTTTACAATGTCACCGGCATAGGGAGAGCAGACAAAAACCAGAGGTCGAAAAGGATTCTTTTTGGCTTCGCGCTCTATATTACTTAGTGCTTCAAATGGCGTCGGGTCGTAATAGCCCTCGGAATTAAACTTGTTTACAGCCAATGCCTACACCTCCATTTCCTTTAAGCTGCCGAATCTGGTGCCCACCGCCGCCTCCGCAATAATCGGCACGTCAAATTCGGGGAAGGGTTGTGCTTCCATGCAGGTCTTGATGAAATTCACTGCCTCTTGCAGCTTGTCCACCGGCAGTTCAAAATTCAGCTCGTCATGCACCTGCAGTAGCGGCTTTAACCATAAGCGCTTGGAAAGCCCTTCAACGATGCGCCCGATGGCAAGCTTCAGTATGTCCGCTGCTGTACCCTGAATCGGAGTATTGAGCGCACAACGCTCGGCAAAGGAGTGTTTTCCCCAATCCTCGGAGAGCATGCCAATTAAGTACCTGCGCCTGCCAAGCCACGTTTCCGCAAAGCAGGTATTGGCGGCGTGGGCTTTCACCTCGCCCTGCCAATGAGATAAACCGGGATAACCGGCCTTGAGATTGGTGATGATTTTCGCACACTCCGAAAGCGGGGTGTTGAGCCCGGCCTTGAACTTGAGCGTCCGCTGCAGACCTCTTGGAAATAGTCCATAAAACACACCAAAGTTGCAGTTTTTGGCAATAACCCGGCGCTCCTTATATTGCTTAGCATTCTTGTCCCTGGCCTGTGAAAACGGGATCCGATAGATGACTGATGTGGTCTGGGCATGGATGTCGCCACCGCTGCGGTAGGTTTCCAACATCTTTTCATCGCGGCAGAAGAAAGCGCCAACACGCAGCTCAATCTGGGACAAGTCCAGTGATAATATCACCTTGCCGGCCGGGGCTAGAAAAAAGTTTCTCACCCCGATGGCATCACTATCTGGCCTCGGGATATTTTGACAATTTGGATTCCGGGATGCAAACCTCCCTGTCTCTGTTCCCAGAGGAAACATGTCAGGGTGGATCCTACCGGTGGCTGAATTGATATGCTCGAGGTAACCGTCAATATAGGTGCTTTTGAGCTTACCCCACTTACGGTATTCCTGCACAAGGTTAAAAAGCTGCACGAGCTCCGGTTTATTTTCATAGCACCAATCGCGCAGCAGTATAAGTGCCTGATCGTCCGCAGCTTCCTGATATTTTTCTGTGGTTTTCAAAACCGGCAAACCGAGATCGTTGTAAAGATATTTCTTGAAGGCAGATGTAGAAGCATTTGCACCAATATTTACGCCGCCGGTCATGGCGTTGATTTCCGAGCGCAGATTTTTCAGCTTTTTCTCGGCCTCCGCCTGCTTGGCGAGCATCAGGTCTTTATCTACCAAAAGCCCGTTATATTTCATCATCCCAACATACACCGCAGTCGGCGATTCAATATTCTCTACGATAAAGCGGTGTCTGGAAAGGTAGCAATCAAACCAGCCGTTGAACCGGTGATAAAGACGCAGCGTATAATCCGCGTCAGCGCAAGCGTAGTGGATGGTTTCCTCGTTCTGTGGATCCAGCTCATCGAAGTGACGACCGTTTGTCACCGTTTGGAAATCCGGCATTTCCGCGCCGAACAGCGAGGCAGCCAGCAGTTTCAAGCCGCTATCGGACAAGCTGCGATACTCCCACTTGCTTTTGAGCGTCAGCTGTGCCGCCGCGATGGTGTCGTAGACCGGAGGCTGCACAACAATTCCTTTGGCATAGAGGAACATGGCCTCAAAGCTTAAATTATGTGCAACCTTTATTACCTTGGGATTCTGAAAAACAGCCGTTTTCAAGTAAACCATTAGTTCCTTCGGTTCTTTGACATTCTCACCAGTACGATGTGATATCGGTACATAAATGGCTGTACCTTCTGCTGCAGAAAAGCTGACGCCTACAATTATCGCTTTATGAGGATCCAAAGCCGCCTTATCCTCATCACGGTATTTATCCAACGGCGAAGTTTCAAAGTCGAATGCTACTACTTTCGCACTACCCAGGTATTCTTTAATTTCTTTTATGGTTGTTACACTTTTATATTTCATATCTGCTCCATCCGCCGCGATGGGCCGAGCGGAGCTTGTCCGCCCGACCTGCGGCTGTGTTTCAAACTAATGGTTCGACTGCCTCGCCATATTCCGGCTCTGCGGCAACCTCAACATCTACAGGTTCAGCATCATAACCAATGCGGTGGCTGTAAACCTTAACCTGTTCACAGAGAGTATTGATCAGAGCATACTCATCGCTGGTCAGGCAGCGGTCAACGGCAAATTGGGCCTGCGAGAAAGCTATGCCGCTGCTGTTGACAGCCTTCTTTAATGAGAAGCGGGTCACTACTGCATTAGACTTTTTGCCCTTTGAAAGAAGGCGTTTAATGTACCGTGAGAATTCCTTCAGGGAACCGGTCGGCAGGGACAGCAGCAACGGAAAAATTTCACCCTCGCGCAGCACATAAATCCTGCGGCGGTTCTTGCAGGCCTTGCTGCCGTTATCACCAGACCCGAACTGGTTATATGGACACTTACTGCAATTACCTCCTGGATTGCCCACGCCGGTTATGCCGTCAAAGCTGCCGCAATCTGGCGGGTTGCTGCCACCGGTGTACTTGTTCTGGTAGTAGGCATAAATGGGATGATGGTAGAGAATGACCGCTGAGAACTCTTTGGCCGCGTCGGGTTCACCGGGATCTTCACCAGGAACCTCAAAAACAGTGCTGCCGGCGGATGGTATTTTAATTCTTTCAAAGCCTCCGTCCAAGCCGTCCAGTTCCTCGGCTATGGCATTTATCATGTTAAAGTCTGCCAGCTGCAGAAAGCCCTTATTTTCATTGATAGTTGCTATTCCGGTCTTTTTTGCCATGTGTTTTTACCTCCGTTAATTGATTTATATATTTATCGTTGCTCTTCGCATCGTTGTTCTTCGTAATTTGTGTGCCCTACTTGGCCGTTTTGCGGACTCCCACTGTTGTTTTGTCAAAAACATTAACCAGTCCATCCAGCCAATCAGGCAATTTATCATTGTTCTCGGTGATTTGTTCTCTGACAAAGGCGGACAGGCTGTTGGCATTCACCGTTTCATAGACCAGATCGCCAAAGCCGATCTGCTTTAGGGCATCATAGAGTTCGTCCTTCTTGCCCGCAGCCGCCGATGCTCTTGTTGTCGTAGTCAGGCAGAACATGGTGCCGCATCGGGTAAAATTCTGAGTTTCAGAGTTTGCCATCATTTCTGAAAGTTCGTAATCGACCTCTTCGATCTCAGTGTTTAGTTCCTTGACTCTCTGCTCAGCGTCTTTTTTGGCGTCACGCAGCGTTTTAAGCTTGTCGGCCAGTTCAAACATCCTCTCAGTTCTTATTGTTTTCTCACCTCCTTGTCACGCAAACGGGTTATTGCCGCTACGGTAGTCGTCAATCAGGGCTTTGGCCAGGTTGGCTTTATTTCTTAGGGCCTCCAGCACCTTTTCATCGATCGTGTCTTTGGCTATAAGATACAAATAAGTGCAGGGGTATTTCTGCCCTGCGCGGTGGATCCGCGCCCGGGTCTGCTCGAAGTTGCTCATGCTGTAATCCAGCGAATAGAACACCATTGTTGATGCTACGGTCAAAGTTATGCCAAGCCCGGCTGTGGCTATCTGCCCGACAAAGACCAGCACAACCGGATTGGTTTGAAACTGTGATACCTGCTCGTCCCTGTCTTTGACACCACCCTTGACCAGCGAGAATATAATGTTCTTTTTATTCAACAGGCGGCAGATCGCTTTTATCTCAGGAATGAACCTGGCGATAATGACCAGTTTTTTACCTTCCTGCAGGATCTCGTCAATGATGTCCTCCAGGACAGCCAGCTTGGCCTCACTAACCTTGTGTACCGTGCCACCTTCGTCATCACCAAGGAAGCCGCCGGTAAGTTGTGATAGCCGAAGCATCCGTGTCAGGATGTTGGTTACAGTCACTTCACCCCTACCCAGCTCAGCATAACTGTTTATAACCAGACCCCGGTATAGCTTCAAAGCTGCCGGTTCAAGTTGTACACGGCGGATAACATCGGTCATTTCCGGCAGGTCTAGGCACTCCGCTTTAGTAGCTCTGAAAGCAATGCTATGCAGTTTTTCGGTCATTTCTTTTTCCATCGACTTCTTCAGCACCGGAGTATGGTTGCCATAACCGACCATGTCAAAGTACCGGTTGCGGAAGGCATAGAAGCTCTTGCCGAAAATCTCCGGATTTACAAACTTGTATTGACTGAAAACATCTATTGCTTTGTTGGTGATGACCGTTCCCGTGAGAAGCATCCTGTACCGGGCCTTTGCTCCGAGCTTGTGCATGGTCTTGGCTGCCGCTATGTTGTGCGTTTTAATCTTATGGCCTTCATCTGCGATGACCAGGTCTGCATCCCAAGACAGCAAATCTTTCTCCATCCGCCAGGCGGATTCGTAATTGACCACGGCCACCTGCAGATATGGACCCTGTATATTGCGCAGCATGCCAGTTTTCTTTGCAGTGCTGCCGGTCAGAACCACCAGGTCATAATCGAAGGCTGCAAATTTCTCAAATTCTTCTTCCCAGACACCCAGGATAGAAAGCGGAGCTACGATTAAGACTCGCCTAATGCTCCCTGACTGATACAGAGCTCCGGCGACTGCTATAGTTGTGATGGTTTTACCTATGCTTTTATTAACCCATTTCCATAAGTAAAGCTGTTCCTCGACTTCTGGAAATGTTCATTTGGATCACCTCCCATGACGAGGCCAAACATCTCGCAGACATAATTAAAGGCTTCAATCTGGTGCCTGTATGGTTTAGCCTTAATCGGCATCTTTATTTTTGCAGCTGGCTTGTGTTTATTCACAGCTGCCGAATTTAGCTGCATAACAACACCTCCCATACATGCAATCCGCAGCACTTTTCTGAACATTTTGTTCTTTTGGTTCGCAAAAAAATAGCTCGTCTACAGTCACTCCAAAAAAATCTGCAATACGCTTGGCCAGGACAAACCCCGGAGTCTGGCGCCCGTTTTCGATGATATTGACGTAATCAGGCGTTATGCCGAAAACCCGTCCCAGCGCAGCCTGAGTGTACCCTCCCCTTTGTCTCAGCTCTTTAAATTTGACGTTTTTCATGTTTTACCACCTCTGAATATTTCGTTCCATTCTTATTCTAGTGAATATTTTATTCCCCGTCAACGGAACTTTTTGTTCGATATATATTGACGAATCAGAACAACTTGTTGTACTATTATCCCGGAGGTGTTCGAATATGTTGTTCGGAGATAGACTCAGAAAAATGCGGGAAGACGCGGGCATGACCCGGGTCGAGCTGGGGAATTTGATTGGTGTTTCAGATCGTGTTTTAGGTTATTATGAATCTAATGACCGCTTCCCCAAAAAACCGGAAACACTTCAGAAAATTTCCGAAGTGTTCCATGTGTCAGTTGATTCACTTATTGGCCAGGATGGAGCCTTTATTCAAAGTGCTGGAGATCAGTACGGCTACACCGGCGCCAGGCAGGCTAAAGATGTGCTGCAGGATGTCCAAGTCCTTTTTGCCGGGGGTGAACTGCCCGAGGAGGATAGAGATGAGTTTTTCCGTTTAGTCGCCGAAATGTACTTTGATGCCAAGCATAAAAATAAAAAGTACAGCCGCTTGAAATAACAACTTTACTAAGCAGGACAGGTGAAGTGTGGAAAAAATAATCAAAGAAGCTAATGCACTTGTGCGTTATTTTAAAACAAGAAACCCCTATAAGATTTCCGCTCACCTTAACATAATGGTTAAGTGGGGGGATTTTAAACATCTCAAAGGGTTTTACAACTGCATATACCGCAACAGGTTTATTGCCATAAACTCCCGTTTGGATGAGATCGAACAAATCATTACCTGTTCACATGAGCTCGGGCACGACCGCCTGCACCGCAGACAGGCAAAACTCGGCCTTATGAAGGATTACTGTATTTATAACATGAACGATAAATACGAATGTGAAGCTAACTTGTTTGCCGCCCAGCTGCTCATTTCTGACGCGGATTTTTTAGCTTTTGCTGAGAGGCAATACACCTATGCACAAATTGCCTCAGAATTGAACGTCCATGAGGAATTGGCTGTTATAAAGGGATCCATTTTGAACGGGCAGGGCTATAAGCTTAACATTCCGTATGTACCGAGGTCGAGTTATTTAGGGAGGAAATAAGATAACAGTTTTATGTATAATTTTTGGTATTACAGAGGAGGTATAGACACATTGAATTTTCCTGAACTTAAATTTAATCCTAGAGATAGAGAATATTTGAGTTACCAAGAACCCCTACGCGATAAAGTAATTTATGAGTATCTATTTAATGGCAAATCACGGCGCTGGCTTGACGATAACATTCTTGGACTAGACCCTGAGTATAGTAGAGGATGGCAATCTTTTGGAATTCTAAGCTTTGTTGGTTTAACAGATGAACACAAGGGTATCTTTAAAGGTATGTCTCTTGATGAGTCTATTGATTTCCTGGCTGATAAAAATGATAAACTCTATGCACCAATTACAACGGCACTAAAACGTTTAACCTCTACACCCGAAATTCAACCCAATAGTATGCTTGACCTTTTTACACCTTCGCCCGATGCAAAAAAACTCTTCAAGTTAGTCGGCAAATCTCAGTATACAGATGGCGTTAGAATTGATAAAGAGTTTCATAATGTTTTCAATCCTCCAGGATCCCCACTTTACGTTGGACGAGGTAAAGCAAGATCTATTAAGATTTTATTTAACAATAAAGTTTTTCCTGCTGAATATCGATTTGAGGATCAGAAAGATAAAAATATCGTATTACAAAGCATTCGATTCCGGAAAGCATTAAAAGTAGAATTTAAAAAAGTCTTTCCTGTGCCGACAGGTGAATTTTTTATACAGAACGGAATTGACCTTAATCACTTTGTTTTCAATCATTTAGCTATTAGTTTTGACGATGAAGGAGAAGAAGATATTGGTTATCCCGAAGGGAAAATTGCTTTTAGAATGCATAGAATAATTGAACGTGATCCCAGGGTAATTAAAAAAGCAAAAGACACATTTGCAAAAATTAATGGTGGTAGGTTATTCTGTGAAGCATGTGGTTTCGATTATTTTATTGTATATGGTCCCAGAGGAAATGATTTTATAGAAGGGCATCACAAGAAAAAGGTGTCGGAAATGAGAGAAGGAGCGGAAACAAAAGTTGAAGATATTAACCTTCTATGTGCCAATTGTCACCGTATGATTCACAGAAAACCATTTATAAACCTAGAACAACTATCAATATTAATAAATAATCGCAACTGAATTAAATGAAAAATGAAAATATTGCTGTGATAAAGGGGGGGCCATTCCAAATAAATAAGGGCATAAGCTCAACATACTAAATTTACCTGACTTAGCTTGTTTCGGAGGAATTAACATAAAATCCTTTAGAATACTGACAGGATTGGTAACCAAGGTTATATGGTATTAACCTTTATAGGAAAAGGAGGCAATTGGTTTGGCAATAAGAAATCCTTCTTGGAAAAGGGATGAATTAATATTAGCCCTAGATCTTTACTTTCGACACAATCCATCTCATATAAGTCCAGCGCATGATGAGGTAAAAAAGCTAAGTGACATTTTGAATACATTACCTATTCATACAGAAAGACCTATTACTGAAAAGTTCCGCAATCCAAACGGCGTTTATATGAAGCTCTGTAACTTCTTGAGATATGATCCCGATTATCATGGTGTTGGGCTCCAAAGGGGCGGTCAACTAGAGAAAGAGATTTGGAATGAATTTGCGTATAGACAAGGCTATCTTCATAGGGTTGCCTCTGTAATTGTTGACAGTATGAAGTCATCCAATAATGAAATTCATGAAGATATTGATGATGATGAAGAGAGTGAATTTCCTGAAGGGAAGATACTGTATCGGAAACATAGAATCCGTGAAAGAAACAGAAAATTAGTCTCACAAGCAAAAGCAATAGCCTTAAAAAATGTAGAGCTAAAATGCTCCATATGTGGTTTTGATTACTATGTAATATATGGTGATTTGGGGAAAGGATTCATTGAATGTCATCATACTATCCCTGTTTCCGAATACGTAGGGACAGAAAAAACAAAGGTCAAGGATCTTGCATTGGTATGTTCCAATTGTCATCGCATGTTACATAGGAGAAGGCCTTGGCTTCGTGTTAGTGAAATAAAGGACTTAATAAAAATATGAGGAAGGTACTTACCGCTAAATTTACGATTGCTTTTCTGTAAGAAATATTAATAAAGAAGTGGATCTTATAGTTTAAGAAATAAAAAAGATATGCAATATTGATGCTGAATGACAGGTGAAAGCTAAAATGGATATTTGGGCAAAAGAAAAACGCAGTAGTGTGATGTCAAAAATACGTTCCAAAAACACTAAACCAGAGATAAAAGTTCGTTCACTTCTTCACAGAATGGGGTTCCGGTTCCGTCTTCATAATCACAATCTTCCCGGAAAACCGGATATTGTGTTGCCAAAGTATAAAACAATTATTTTTGTACATGGTTGTTTCTGGCATTTGCATGATAACTGCCGGGACGGTACAATCCCTAAAACCCAACAAGAGAAATGGAAGGAAAAACTCGAAAGAAATGTGCAAAGAGATCAGGAGCACTCCACCAAATTAAAAGAACTGGGTTGGAACGTAATAGTTATCTGGGAATGTGAAATAGAAAAACATATCGATTTAGTTGAACAACGATTTATTGAGCTGAGAAAACTATAGTAAATACATATCTCTGGTGTTTATTAGGTTGAATTAGTTTTATTTAATCTTTTTCGGCAAACACGAAGCTTACTACTACTATACTCATTCTCCAGGACCTTCCATTTTTGCGCAAATAATAATATTAATATATAATTATCCAAAGGAAATGAGATTAATAAGTAGAATAGTAACTGTTTAGATTCTAACCGTCATTCGTGTAATATGGTAATGTATTTTTTAAGTGAGAGAAAAAACATGACAAACAAACCTTCTATATTTTCATTTTTCTCCGGAGCCGGCCTGTTAGATCTAGGCTTTGAAAACGCTGGCTTTAACATTGTCTTTGTAAATGAATATCATCTCCCGTTTTTGGAGTGTTACAAATATTCCAGGGAAAAACTAGGGACTACTCCTCCTGAATATGGATATCATCAAGGAGATATTGCAGAACTGACAGAAGTTGCATGGATCAGACGACTTTATGACCAGCTTTCGGAGTGTAAAAAAAATTCACAATATACAGGGTTTATAGGAGGTCCTCCCTGCCCAGATTTTTCAGTTGGTGGTAAAAACCGTGGCCGTAATGGTGATAACGGAAAACTGTCTGGAACATATGTTGATTTAATCTGTCAGCTCAAACCGGATTTTTTTCTTTTTGAAAATGTTAAAGGGCTCTGGAATACTAAAAAACATAGGGCTTTTTATGATGAACTAAAACAAAAGATACAGTCTAACGATTACATTACTCAAGAAAAGCTTATCAACGCGCTTGAATTTGGTGTACCGCAAGACAGGCAGAGAATACTTCTAATTGGTTTTAGCAGAACCCTGCTGCAAAATTTGGGATATAACTATGAACAATCTTCTGATGAATTTATGCCATGGGAAAAGTACGCCCAGTTCTCTATAAATGAAATTTTTTCATATCCATGGCCAACTCTAGCTCCCTTTAAGGAAAATTCCTCAATACCCTGCCCTATCGGTATTCCTGAAAACCTCACTGTTGAATACTGGTTTAAAAAGAACGGAGTTTATAATCACCCTAATTCCGGACAGTTTTTTAGGCCAAGGTCTGGCCTAAAAAGGTTTCAGACAATAGACGAGGGAGATGACTCCAAGAAATCCTTCAAGCGTATTCACCGCTGGCGGTATTCCCCTACAGCAGCATACGGCAACAATGAAGTGCATATTCATCCGTACAAGGCACGTAGGATTTCTGTGGCCGAAGCACTTGCCATCCAGTCAATGCCAAAGGAGTTTGTCCTCCCAGAAGATATATCCCTTACAAATGCATTCAAAACTGTGGGAAATGGTGTCCCCTACCTTGCAGCCAAGGCCATTGCAAAAAGTATAATGGATTTTTTGGAGGTATGTTCATGAAAATTACAGCAAGCGATATAGTTACTGCAATAGGGCACCTGCAAAAGGATAGAGCATATAATTACATTAATCCCAGAACCCGTACAAAAATCCATATTGTTCATATTTGTTATCCTGAAGGGCCGATTATAATAAAACGCTACAATCCTTCGAAAGGAGAAAATCTTCTGAATGCAAGAGAAGAATCAATTTCCACACAAATGATTTGGAGAGTAGCAAATGCAATAACACCAGGATATCCGGTAAACATAGACCGGATACTGGGAGCTAGTTATAACACAAGATCCGCACTTGAAACCCTTTTGGCCCATACTGCTCAGTTTTATTACTGTTATCCTGGCAGAATAGAAAATATTAATTCATCCACAGAGATTAAGCATGGACACAAACACATCATGTGGCATCCGGATGAACCTCATGAAATGGGAAGAATTCAGGAAATAGAAACGGATATTGTTATTTCCGAAATTCCAGGCAATGAAGCTATTTATGAAGCCCTAGTTCTGCCTGAAGATTGGGGATCCCCTGAAATTGATATAGACATAAAGAGAAGGCATGCACAAATTCAAGTTGCACTGATTCTTATAGGACAGCAACTCGATTTTAGAACATGGGTAGCGCAGAACGACAAAGGAATAATTTATAAAGATAAAAAAATAGGTGAAATGGATGGAGTGATATCTTCTCTGGGAAGCGAGAAACTTCTTATGGCATTTGAAGATGCTCAAAAAGCAGCCCGGCTTATTGATTGCATATGGTTTAAAAACGACAGGTTAATGCCTGCTGTTATGGAAATCGAACACAGTACAGGTGTTACAAGCGGTTTATCAAGAATGAAAACACTTCAGGATAAACTTCCGCCTTTTCCAACGAGATACGTAGTTGTTGCTGCAGATGAATACAGGGAAAAAGTCCTTTTAGAAACAACAAAGGAGCAGTTTTCCTCACTTAATACCAGATATTTTCCCTACTCAGCAGTCGAGGAATTGTACGCACTATGTCAAAAAAGAAAACTAAGAGGTATTACGGAAGAGTTTTTGGACTGTTTCATGGAACCAGTGGGCAGAATGACTAACTAAATTCTCTATTTTAAAAATATATTACCTGGTTCGGGAGATTTCACGGGAATATCTGTGTTTTGAAAAATAATTTACTCGATATATAGTTTCTTAGTTTGCACCTGTTTCAGAAAACGTCAGAGGAAATACTACCGGCATATCTCTTTTATAATTTAAAAAATCCCATACTTCGATTCGTCATACTCCCCACAAGTAACGCCCTGTCGAGAAATCTATTAAATTCCTCGCACGCTGTTTCTGGGACTAGTGCACAACAGTGACAAGCTGCCAAGTTACATGAATCAGGCCCTTGTCCACCAGCCCTACCCATTTCCATACAGACTGGATCCGCTGAACACCATTTTGCCCCTTCTAAAGCCCTTCGAACCATTGGTTCAAAATACCCTTGTTTTGCCATTCTAACTAATCCACCTAAAGTTCCTTCGGCGTCACCAGCAGCAGTATATATGAGAATACCAGCCATGGGTGCGTCTGGATTATCAGAGACATACAACCTTTCACGTAAGGCAGCTGAACTATATCCGCATTCAAAGGTAAGCCTATTTATGAGGAGATGGGCAAAAGTATGTAATAAAACAAATCGTGGACCGATCGGCCTATCCCGCAAGCGCCGACTATTTTGTATCATGTGATATCTTTGAATTAATGGTTCAAGCCTGGTATTGACAGATTCTCCGTATAAAGACATCCAATTTTGCAGATTTTCCTCTTTAACTTCAATGTAAATTCCTTCGCCAAAGACTTTATATGCTGGCAACCATTCATCACTTTGTTGCGGTTTATTTAGCCACAAAAGTGCCTTTTGTTGTTCAAGTGTCTGGTCGTTTTCTGGAAATATCCTTTGGAATCCTGCTAACGCGCGGGTTTCCATAAGTTTGTCAACTAGCATAATCTTTGAAAAGAAATGCGCCACATCCTTTTCATAATGGGTAAGGTCAGCTGGTCTTATGCGTAATTCCTTTTCATCGCGTTCGGATCTTAGTAAATTGTATTCTTCACGCCTAAAGCTAGTTTCCCAATCTTCAATAATCGAATCGGGTTCTTTTGGTATCTCTTTGGAACCCAAGACAATATTCAATGCAGCGAGAAGTTGTTCGTCACTAAATTCATGCACCAGTTGGAAATGCTGCCCTCTTAAGTATTCTGGCTTGACTACAACCCCTGAAGATGTTAGTAAGTTGACTAAAGTAGACAGCGGAGGTTGCTCTAACCTTGCTATTAACTCTTGAGGTGCAACATCGTTGCCCCTCGGTAAATAGATGGAACTTCTCACTTGAGCAAAGTAAAGGTTTGTTGCGCTTCGCAGCGATCCCCGTAAAGATCTATTACAAGTCTCTCCTTCATTTTTTCCGTGCCAAGGAAGTATTCCTTTACATAAATATGTAAAGCCTCTTTCCAGGTTTTCACTTAATTCAGTCCTGCCATCAGGCCGAGCACTAGTAATGCTAGCCAGCGACCTCTTTTCAATCCCACAATCACATGAGACAAACTGGCTCCCAAGAGTAGCACCACCGGTGCCCCGAAGTCTCAAAGGTAAGTCGCAGTCCGGATTTGAGTTCCTGTGAACCCACTCCCGCCAAGGGAAATCTTGCATATGACCATGATCGCAAACTGCAACGAAGGGAACTTGAACTAAATACCAGGTCTTGCCTCTTACAGCACAATCTGGACACTTTGCCCTACCCCGAACGGATAGAGGAAGTTCCACCAGGCGCCCACATTTTGTGCAGTAATGCCAACGTGGGAACCTCAGAAAAGGTACTGTTAAATAAGTGTTTGGTATGTTATCTTCAAACCTTCTCTTTTTCCTGTAATCCGGTGGAAGTCGTAAATGAGATACATTTAGTAGCCTTTCAAGACGCCACTCATGAAATTTGTATTCATCTGGATCAATCAAAGTCGAAGATCCGTCTTCCCTTTTGTACCAGTGATCTAACCCACAGGAAACTAGTGAAGTCCCGTCCCTGGTAACTATTAATGCTCCAACACCAAATGGTGCAATTAATTGCGATCTTCTAATCGGGCCTTTAGGCACTTTCACTCATCTCCTTCTTTTAAGTATAGCTGGGTTAATTCAACTTGACATTCTGCATCAACATTTCGCATCGAGGTTGGAGTAGCCCAAGAGATCATTTCCTTACTCTTGCTCGCATAAGCTCCAGCTTCTCTTAATAATGGCACATCTGCATCAGACCACACAGCTGACCATTTGGTTCTCTCCCAGTTCTTCCACTCATTTGCTCTTTTGTTAAATACCTTTTTTATATTATCAGCTTCCTGTTCATCTACTGTTTTGATACGCTCTAGCATAATATCTCTAAACTGTTCAATTGCCTGTTCAGGATATGGGTATGGACTATTTGCAATAGTTGGATCGCCTGTCTGCCGGACATAGGATACTAGTACTGCGTGCAGAGCTCTATCAATCGCTGGTGGTGAAAACGGTGTTACACTAGTTGGTTCAACTTGTGCATAAAGACGCTCATGATAACTTTTAAACTTTTCAAAATGAGAACGATCCCTTGGTTTGGAAGCACCATATAGTGTTACAATTAACCCCGGACGTTCCGACCATCTACGTCCAACCCTGCCGGTAACCTGTATGTACTGAGAAGTAGTTTTAGGCTGGCCAACGATGGCCATCAGTGAAAGACGGTCGATGTCTATACCAACCTCAATGATGTTAGAAGCCAAACATATATCAACAGGTGTATCTTTTGTATTAGTACATTTTTTCTCTAATTTCTCAATCGCCTCTGGTACTTTGTCGCTTTGAAGACGACCTGTTAATTCCAGAAGATGTCCTAGATATCGCATATCTCCATAGCTTAATCCAAACCTTGATTGTAATACTTTGAGGTAACCGGGTATATCTGATTGAAATAACGATAGCGTTGTTCCAAGTTCCCTTAAACTATTGAAAAACAATAACAATGTCCACCAAGGATCCCTTTCCTCAGCAGTCATATTTATAGGCGCTTGCAATAATGCCGTGAATGTCCTTACCTGTGCCGTTTGCATTGACCTCAACCCAGGTGCATGCACCCCAATATATTTGCGACCTGCACGCAATTTCCCCTCGCTATCCTTAGCATAACAAGAAAAAAATGAATCACTTGCATCCAGGCCAGGAGGGGGAAATAACATGACATCTTTTCTTGCATAAATAGCTTTTATTTGTTCAGCGTATCTTCTAATAGTAGCAGTTGAACAAACGATTTTAGGGGGTATCGGTTCCTCCCCACGCCTATCAGTACATAGTTCTTCAATTGCAGTCTCATAGATACCACACATCGAACCAAGCGGACCTGATATTAAATGAAGTTCATCCTGTATAATCAATCCAGGTGGCGAAACTACATGTAATCCACTAGAACCAATTCCAAAAAGGGATCTGGCATCGGGTCGCCATGCGAGCATTGCAAACTTATCAACCGTCCCTATAACAAGAGATGGTCGTTTCTCGTATATGTCTTCGTCTATTACATAAATCGGTAGACCAGTTTTAAACTCACACCTGCTATCAATGCATCTAAAAGAAACCGTGTTACCAATTTGTTCATATCCAAGAACTCTAGGAACCATGCTCTTTTTAGGAATATCACCCTCAAATTTGCCCATCTGAGCCCCGCACCAAGGACAACACCGCAGAATAAAAGGGTTATCAGTGGTTTTGTTCTTTTGCATGCCCCTCAAAGCACTAATTGCTTCGGTTCTTCTATTCGGCGTTGTAGTCCCACCTAGCCAAATTCCAATTGAAAACATCCCGTCACCTAATAAATCACTAAACTTCCTGCGCAAATATTCCATCGCACACAGCAATCCTGAAGCACGTTGAAATTGCTGGGCTGTTAGTAATCGCAAGGTATACCTCATTAATACATTTACACCTTCATCAGCCCGGTTTTCTATGCGCCTCATGAACATTGAAAATGCAGCCAATCCTAAATATGCTTCAGTTTTTCCACCACCTGTTGGAAACCATATCAAATCCACGGTATTTCTATGTGGCGCTGCACCATCAACGGCAGACTGAAGCGACATTAACAAAAAAGCTATTTGGAAGGCTCTCCACTTCCCCCGGTTGGAGCCTGGATTTAATACATCTGGTTCAACATAATCCCCGAGAAACTTAAATCGTTTCTCGGATGCGTCAAATTTAACCTTACGTACTACCTGTCCACTTCTAATTTGTTGAAGCAATATAGCATGGTTTGCAAGTTGGAATGCAAGTAGTCCCTTTTTGTTATTGTCATTTTTTAGATAGTTCAAGCCACCGCGCATTCTACTTACTGCCTTTTTGCATTCTTCCATATGTTTACGAGCCGCAACAACGTATTTTTCTTCAAATTTTACGATCAATTTAGTTTTGTCTTCAATCCATTTCTCATATAGTGACACAACCCTATCGAGCGAAGAAAAACCATCGTTACCTTCTATTAGACCAGCAAGCTCAGCCATTGACACTTCAATTGGTGTATTATCATTTTCTTTAATATCAGACGTAATGCTAGGGATTTCACATTCAGGAAGGCATTCTGCACTAACCCTCCAAACTGCTTGTCCCGTCGATGGGTGTTCCCAGTCAGCAGCACAACCGTGCCCCACCGCATATGTCTCAAAGTTGCGATATAACAACGCTATAGATTGTTCTTCATCATCGGGCTTTTCTAGTTTGTTTTTTGGATAAGGTTGAATAAATTGATGACCTTTTTCCTTGCCCTCGGATTCAATCAAAGCAATAAAATGAGATTGAAACAAACATGCTTCGTCTAGCTGGGAGGGCACAGTCCTGTTAATCAAACAAACAGTGATTAATCTTGTGCTCTTTTCTTCATGCGGGCGGGAATAAACTTCGACTCTAAGATCCAACCCATCGCCGTTTTGAATATCGTGTTTGCTTGGAGGCGGATTCACTTCCCCGGTTGAATTTAGCACTTCATAATCATATTCCGCTTTGACGGTAACTGGGCTTCGCAGCCACCAAATTCTTTCCTTTTCATTAATAGAAACCTTTAGTCTTTTATAACGCCCGCCTGTCGCTTGAACCACTAGCTTGCACCCATCAGGTACCTTTGCAAGAAAACTAATTCCCATGCTACCGGGTCTATATAAATTCGCTGATGCCAAGTCAAATTCTTCTGTTTCAGTTTCGCTTTTTCCACTGTACTTGGATCGTTCAAAAATATCATCCAAGTCCTTAGATCCTTGCTTTGTTAAGGGCTCATACTCAGATTCCTGGGTTTTATCTTCACCTATGCTTCCTGCAAGACTCTCAAGCTCAGGTGCACCAGTCAGCTCATTATCCTCTACTGGAGTTCCAACAGGGTACAGGACTCCTACGCCGTAACGAACTGTTGGGGGATCACGCTGAAGAATTTCCTGACCGCTATCCATTTGCTTGTATGGTTGAAACGCCTCTTCGCCCTTTAAAGCAATCGGCATATTACAATTAATCTCTTTTCCCTGGGGCCACGGGCCCACTAATTCGGCCTTCAATGTTTTAATAATCTCATCCCTATCTTCAATGTGTGTACTCATTTCTTCACCTCCGCTACTAGTGATTTAATCCTATTAGTGTTGAAACAATATCTTTTCTGGCTGATTCATTCGCTAGAATTACTAATCGGTTTAGTGCCCTGGTAACAGCAATATAGAAGAGAGAAACTGAAGCTTTGCCATACACATGTTCAATATCAGTAACAATTATTATTGGAGCTTCCATTCCTTTAAAAGAATGAATTGAGCTGAATCTTATATGTCCTGTACCTGCTAAATCATAAGGTCTTATCCTGTCTCTCCAAGGCTGTATTGTTAAAAGAGAAGCACAGGACCCTTCAGCTTTGGGAGATAATATTACGATTTCGTTCCCTTTAAATCCTTCGTCATATAATTCTTTCAAGGTATTTGAAAGGATCTGTTCTTGAGATTCATAATTTTGGTAGTATTTTAAATTAGGTTCAACATTATCGTCAGGGCGCAAAATCTTAGTATAGCCTGGATTTAGTCCTCCCAATAAATGAACAAGGTGAGCAATACGAGGGGTATTCCTGCAATTGATTCGTAATGAATACGATGGTGAGTTACCGGCTCTGAGATTAAAGAACTTTTCCAGGGATAACTTGGCGGAACCGTAAATTGCCTGTTTCTCAAAATCACCAAACAGGAACCATCTTCCTGTAGCTAGCCCTCCTTTTAAGCAAAGATCAAGAAAATCTAAATAAGATTCTCTAAGGATATCCTGCGCCTCGTCAATTACAAGTACATCGAATGGTGAAAAATCCCCTTCTAGTAACCTATCTATAGCTAATAAAGGAAGTTCATTTCCCCAAAACTCTGAGCCATGACTTGGTATGTCAGGAACTCCAGCAGCTGAGAGCATAAATTTGTGAAGAGTTCCTAAAACTACATTGCCACAATCGCTCATTTGGTCTTCTAGCCATTTTCCTAAAATCCTGTTAAAGCAAAGGAACAGTATCCTTTGTCCAGCAACTTGATTTCTTCTGGTCGCTTCCATTGCGAGGACAGTTTTTCCAGTCCCGGCTGGGCCAGCAAATACCACTCTTGGGTTCATTGACATTGCGTCAAGTGCCGAATACTGCTCTTCCGTGAAATATTTTACTTCATCTTCAATTCTATGTGCCCTTGATTTAGGAGTTTCAAAACACTCGAAATTAGGGCGTAAAATTTCAGCGATAGTTTCGCACTGTTCAAGGTTTGGTTCTTGTGATTCTGAATAAAACCAAGGTGCATTTGGACATTCTTTCATGAATTTTCTTGCCCTATTTATGACAATCAATAAAAGATGACTCAAGGGCTTAGAGCGAAAAGCGCGGTTATCAATAACCTGCCAGGGATGCCATTCCACTGCTTCCTCATAGAATTCAATATAAGGAAAAATTACAGCAGACCAAAACACAATTCTTGAAAGGTCCGGTCGCCGTTTAACGAGTTTTTTGCGCAGGCTATGCATAGCATCAGATGCCTGTTTAAAAGGTCCCCGCTTGTCAGGGCTTGTATTGTTTCCGTAATACCATAGTCCAGCATCTCTATGTAACTTTGAACAGGCCTTCACTTCGAGGCAAAGAACTCCTTTGGACGGTATAATAATTACGAAATCAATTTCTCCACTAACTTGACTTCTATGTTCTGGTATATCGAGTGAATGTAGCACTACCCAATCCTTAGTTGAAGGATCTTCTTTTAATCTTCGAAAGATCTCCTGTTCACCAGGACTTGGACAGCCAGAATAAATCACCGAAGGAATCATTCTAGCCACAAGCAATCATCCCTTTCTAATAGGCGCCCAATACGAGCAGTAGGTACTAAATAAGTTTCGTGAGAAATTTCTTCTACCCTGAAAGCTGTTAAGGATCCTCCGTCTAATCCTGTAAGCTCAAAATCCATTCTACCAACCCTTTCGAGTTCATCAAGGCTAGCTGATACTATCAATTTCAATAACATCTTTCCGATGCGAAGGCCAGCTATCCTGTGAGCAGTTTCTAAAGTCCTTGCAATTTGCCAATATTCCTCAGTCTTGTAAGGTAGTTTTATTAAATTCATAATTGCTTTAAAGTCTGCTGGATTCTTTGGACTAATATTACGTTCTGACATCCAGTTACGTATATTTGGTTCATTGGCAATTACTGAACCCAATGAAAGCAGCTCGGAAATAATTTTATGTATTCCTTTACTTTCAACTGCTTTACGAAGCAAGGATTTCCATGTTAGTTGCGCATTTTTAATTTGGTCCAGCTTATCTCCAAGCATCTGTTCAGCAAGAGTTATCATATAGTCACCCCCGCCAGCAGTACGTAATATTAAGAACATTCCCTGCCGTATCTCTAATGTTGGAATTCTCTTAACCTTAGACGATGATTCATCGTCTAAGTCTATTGTCCAGACACGCTCCTCCTCCTTTGATTCCAAAAAAGCAACTTGGCCTCCATCCAACAGTATAGGAAAAGCTTGAACCCCTTCGGTATATGATTCTGAAACTTCCGAAGAAAATACCTCTCTTACCTTAACCCAGTCTATCGATTGTAATAATTCCCCAACTTCTAAGCACCACTGGTTTTCTTGAACAGGTGCTTTATCTGTTGTGTTTTCCACCTCCTTTGTTGCCTTTCTGATTTTAATTTTCAAATTCATTCCGTCAGAACCAAGAAAGAAACTGTCGTTTTCCCATCTGTCTCTTATCCATTCATAGTGCAGGATATCAACTTCTTTTGCCCTTGGTGAATTCAAGATGCTTGGAGGAAACAAATAGGATGGACCCACTAAAATTAAACGATCGTAGCAATCCATACCTTTCAAATAGTTCGAGGTAACCAGCTTTATATTTCCTAATCTCTGCCTTGAGCAAAGTTCCGCTTCGATTAATGAAATTATCCTGGAGTCTTTAAGTAAAATAGCTACTTTTTCTTGTGGATTAGTTAAAGCTTCAATTTTGTCCATGGGGGGATTTTGTTTAAGTTGCACCATTTGATTTAAAGTATCTAATAATGGTTCAAGTATTACTTCATAAGTTGGGTAAACGTGTATATATCTCTGTTTGTACCAGTTCACAGTTTCAAAGAAACCTACTGGATACATTTCCGTTCTGTCAAAGGAAATAGGAGTGGTTGAAAATGAAAACCTTAAGCGTTTTAAAACTCTCAATAAAGAACTCCAATAATCTTCTCCTTCAACTGCACTTGCTCGGCGATCAAATTGTTGTAGTAATTTACAGAAGCTTTGAAATAATGGGTGTTTTAGTGGATACCAACATGCACTACAGGCTGCAGCACAATCATAAATCTTGACTGCTTTATTGAGAGTAATTGAATTCACCTTATTCACTCCCTAAAAGTTACTAGTTCAACACCAAGTGTAGGGCGTGGCAATTGGATTTGAGGTGCGTCATCGACCCGGTTGTGGATATACATATTGTTGAGTTCACTGACAGCTTTTTCAAAAACAGGTTCAGTGCGATCTAACAGTACAACAATTTGAGCCTCACTCCATAAGTGCCTCCACTTTAAAAAGGCAAGCCCCCCATCAAATATTACAAATTTTGGCTGATCCTTTTTTTCGTTTTTGTATCTTCGAGTTTTCGTTGGGAAAATGTCCGCACGATAGCTCTCATTCAACCTTTTAACTCGTACTATGTCTTGAAGTGTTCCCTTAAACAGATCAGTCCCCTTTTTAACAGCAAATTCTGTATTAACAAGCTCGTCTGTTAATAACTTTGAGTTACCTACGATCAAAACTTCAAGGACAGAGTTTAAAACAAATTCCGTGATGTTAATCTCGTTTAAAAAGCCGGAAATAAATCGTTCATTGAAATCAATTTCTTTTCCCTTCTGTGCGTTTTTAGGCAACTTAATTTCAGCAATATCTGTAATAAAAAGCTTGTCCACTTCTAAAGGTCCTAAAAAAGTTATGGGTGCTCTTGAACTCCCCTCGAACTTAATCCTAATTCTAGGCTCTCCCCCAAAAGAATCCGGTCCATCAAACAGTGCTTTCTTCTTTGTTTTCCCGCTTATGAAGATTAATGGGGTTCCAACAGGAAGAGCTCTTATTTTCGAAAAACGTTCGGCCATGTTAACCTTGGTTGTTCGTTCTATTATTGATGCAACAATACCTAAAGCTACAAAACAGGCCGCAAATGCCCTTGTTGGCATTGAAATTCCAACCACTACCCTGTTTAAAGAATTGTTAGCTTGTGCAAGTGATTCACCGCAGCTAATATAAAACAAGCACCAACTAGGAAGTGGTACCCACTGTTGACTGTCATAAAAGCTAATGCCACTTAAATTCATAGACGTCACCAACTTACTAGGTTTATTCCCATTGCCAGGTGGAAGTTACATTCTTTAAATGTTTTCTCTAAATGTTTACAAACTCCTACTATATAATCTTTGTGTTGTACCTTGTTACCATTATTCTCCACGGCAACAGATATATCCTACCAATTGAGGAGGACTTTCCCGAAAATTATCGAAATAAGGAAAAAGCAAAAAAGACCCCCTGAAAAATAGGTGGTCATTATGGTTGGGTTTAAATAGTTAGTAAAATAACAAATGGATTGGGGGCTTTTAAATGGATGTGAACTCTTTTTTGCAAAAGGAACTTATTAGGAGAAGCCTTAATAGAGTTAATGCCGTAGAAGCAGCTAGATGGCTTGATGAGGCTGGCATCCTTAATGATTCCATTCATCGCAGAGGAAAACCCTTAAGAAATTTACTTAGAGAAGGAAAAATATTGGGTTCGGTGCAGGAACCGCCAAGACCTAATGGAAGGTGGTTTATTGAAAGGGTGAAATCATAAGTCCAAGGATATTTCAACACTTGACACGAACCTCTGGCTGCCAAGCACTTACTTTTAACGATTTGACCTCTGGGGTTGTGCATCTTTTAACGATTTGCCATGTAATCGTTAAAAGATAGTATTACGGCAAAAAAACAGCCCACCCGAAGGTGAGCCGTGAAGGGTGTTATTTCTTTTTGTGGTCACTGACGGAACTTACTTTAACACCAAGGACATCTGAAATAGCCGCCGCTCGGCGGTCTAACAAGTCACCAAGTGTATCTTTTTCTTCTTCGCTAAGTTTGCCCTTGTGAACTTTTACGAAATCTTTTACAGCCTTATCAGCATCGTATAAGTCACTATTGTCGGTGTAAATGGTAGGTTGCTTTTTCATAAGATTTCTCCTTTTAGATTTAAATCAGGCGCAGTTCTTTAAGTAGTTTTCGACCCATGTCTGGTGTGTGCCAAGTGTAAAGCCGTGTTCTGATGCCAGAGCAGTTTTCATCGCTGAAGCATTCCGTCCCTTCGGAAGATTTCGAAGGTGTTCGCAAACTCCGAATGCCTCACCGTGATTGATAATTTTATTGACCACTTCTGTTGGGTTTTCTGGAAGTACATCCATAACTGGCATAGCAACCTTAACAGATGCCTGTGGGTTGTTGATAGCAATAGGCTCAGACTTGATGCCTTTGAATATTGCAGTTAGAGGGTCCCAATTCTTATAGACCACATAACCCGCTCCAATAGCAGCGATAGCGCCTCCGGCAATGAGGATACCTGTTTTGTGTTTTTTACCCAAGAGATGAAACTGTGTTCATGATTATCGATGTTCTTTTTTTCTTTGTTCATAAACAACCTCCATATGTATTGATTTTTAGTTTGGCTTATGATACCTTAATATGTGCGGACATTAATTCCTCGTATCATCATTATTATAGGATTTTAATGTATGAATGTCAATGGAATCAGATAAGAGCGGGTGCGGTCACTTATTGATGTTTTGTCCGCAGTTGGAGGAAATATGGGTAACAAAGAAAAAAACAAAGTTTCTATTGATCGAAAGTGCTTTGAAGAAGCATTAAAACTGCGTAACAGCAGTATCAGAAAATTGGGAGTAGTGACTGGTGGTGTTGGCTGGTCTGAAAAAACAATCCGCCGTGCTCTTATCGATGGACAGATTTCATCAGAATTACTTGATGATATTGCTCAACATCTTGATATAGATCCGAAATACTTATCCGGCAAGTATCACCGAAATGCGGAAAAGTATGAAGACCCATATATTCGAGCATTGGCATTGTATAATCTAAAAGCTGAACGATATCCGTACCTCCTAAAACAACAAAGAGATAAAATTGATGATCATTTTCTTTATGATCGTTATTTGGAAAATATCCTCATAATACATAACTTGTCACTCAAGCAGTTCAATAATCTACCTTTTGAAATTAGAAAGAAGATGCAACTTGAACTGGAGGAATCTATTTGCAGAGTTCTGACAAAATACTTTGACAAGGATGCATTTGGAAAGGAATTATATCCGGATATTTATAAGCTGCATAATGATATAGACAATTATGACCCCGACTTTAAAGAGCCGCCACCAGAGTTTTTTGAAGAAATGATGAGAGAGGGCGACAATCCATTTGCGGATACTCCCATAAAATAGCCTATTGTGACTACTCACTTTGCATTAAAATTTAGGCTAAATTTTAAACCTTTTAACGTTTCCTATACTTTTTAATTAAAGGTCGTAATTGCCCTTCAGGGGGGTGCATATTTTAACGAAAGGGTGCAAAAACAAAAAAGCACCGCCTTAAACGATGCTTAATTTAACCTCAAAATCTCCAACAATCCCAGTATTGCTGGGCTTTTTCTTTGTATCAATTATTGAGTTTAAATTTGGTGGAGGCGGGGGGAATTGAACCCACCGTCCGGAAGACCGACCACAGGAGTTTCTCCGAGCGCAGGCTGCAGTTTAGGTTTCGCTCCGCGGGCGCCTACAGCCGGGCTCCCTTGGAACTATCTCGATAGATCTTACTTAAGCCCTCCGAGAATTGGACTCAAGCCAGCCCGTTTAAATGACCCCCTGGCCCGGGCCACGGGCCCAGCGCGGGTAGGAGGTTAGACAGCAATTAAGCTGCTAAAGCGTATTCGTTATTGGCAATTAATGTTTTTCCACCGTTTTGCGGGCTGATGGACACCCCGGCTCGCTCCTCCTGCCACCGCTTCCCCCGTCGAAACCTTGACGCCCCCATATATTATCGGGTTTATTCGACCCAAGGATTAAACGTGACAGTAAATATATTAATATGTTTTCATTCTTTCCTTGACCGCCCGGTCCATTTCCCTCCTCGCGTCCCTCTCGGCGGCGTCTTCCCTGCGGTCATAGAGCTTTTTGCCTTTGGCCAGGGCCAGCTCGACCTTGGCCAGGCCGTTTTTGAAGTAAACCTTAAGCGGGATCAGGGACAGTCCCTTTTCCCTGGTCTTGCCCAAAAGCCGCATGATCTCCTGCTTGTGCATCAGCAGCCTGCGGGTGCGCTTGGGCTCGTGGTTAAACCTGTTCCCCTGCTCGTAGGGGCTTATATGCATATTATACAGCATCAGCTCTGCGTTTTCAACGCGGGCATAGCTATCCTGCAGGTTGGCCTTGCCGGCGCGCAGGGACTTGACCTCGGTCCCGGTAAGGGCTATGCCGGCCTCGTATGTCTCCAGGATGTGATATTCATGCCTGGCCTTTCGGTTTTCGGTAACGGTCTTAACAGCCATAGGGCCCTCTCCTGAAAAATAAACCCTTTTCCGGTCAACGACTGGAATAAGGGGTTTTGTGACACTCATCTCAAATGCAATATTAATTATAGCAGTGCCCTGCTTTTTGTCAAGGTGTTTAAGGAGCACATATGTCTGTGTGACGTCTGTCGTTTAATGAGGCTCGACATGGGAACGGGGACACACCTCTATTTTATGCAACCTATATCGTTTAATGTTACCAGACAGTGGAATGGGGACACATCTCTCTAATAAGCATTCCTTTGCGGTCGGAGAAATGTCCCCGATCGGAATGGCTGAGGAATGTCCCCGATGGAATGTCCCCGATTACAGCTTCAATTCTTTGGCGATACCCTGCATGGCTTCCAGCCCCAGCCCCATGAATTCCTCCAGGGTAAGGCCGGTTTCCGAGCAGGCTTTAATCGTTTCCCTGTTGGCGCCGCGGGCGAAGCTTTTCTCGCTAAAGCGGTTTAACAGAAAAGGCACGTCTATTGCAGCCAGTTTCTTCTCCGGGCGGATCAGCGCTCCCGCCACGATCAGGCCGGTCAGCGGGTCGGTGGCGTAAAGAGCCTTGTCCATCAGGGAAATTCTCGGCAGGCCGTGGCGGGAGTTATGCACCTTCACCGCGTACACGATGTCGTCGGGCAGCCCGAGCCCGGCCAGGATTTCCGCTCCCTCCATGCTGTGCCTCGCAGGGTCGTCCTTGGTCCGGTCATAGTCGATGTCGTGCAACAGGCCGGCCAGGCCCCATTTCTCCACATCCTCGTTAAAATGCTCCGCCAGCCTGCGCATAACAGCCTCAACGGCCAGGGAATGATTGAAAAGGTTTTTATTGGTCAGGTTTTTTTTGAGAAGAGCAAGCGCCTCGTCTCTGTTCAATCTTCTTCCTCCTTCCGCGGCATCGCTGCCGGCGTAACTTCGAGAAACTTTGCTTTAGCCCGTGCGGCCACCGTCCCGTCCGGCAAGGTAATGCTGGCGGCCATCTCAATCAGCTTGCGTTTTTGTGAAACCATATAACTTTCAATAGTAAGCGTTGCCCCTACAGGAACCACGGCGCTGTAGCGAATGGTCATTTCCGCTGTCATAGCCGTAAGCCCATGCTCCCAGAGCCACTTGCCCATCGCTTCATCCATCATGGTCGCGAGCAGCCCGCCGTGCACCACGTCGTTCCAGCTCTGGTGTTCCCGGGCGGGTGTGAAACGCGAGCGACAGACGTCCCCGTACATCTCAAATCCCATCTTCAGACCGATGGGGTTATTGGGGCTGCAACCAAAGCAGATATTGTTTTCGTCTTTCAGCGGCCTGGTCAAAACATCCACTTCCTTCCGCTAAAAATCAACCGCATAATTCACAAAACAATGCGGTTAAAACTATTTATAAAAAAATGCCGGGTCCTCCCGGCATTTTTATTATCCTAGTGGAACAGGACCGAGCCGATAATCAGCGAAATGGTGCCGGCGACTTTGATCAGGGGGTTCATAGCCGGACCGGATGTGTCCTTGCAGGGGTCACCGACAGTGTCGCCGATAACCGCTGCCTGGTGCACCGGGTTTGGCTGCCCGTCGATCTTTTTGCCGCCCAGGTTACCTGCTTCAATCCACTTCTTGGCGTTGTCCCATGCGCCACCGGCGTTAGACAGGAACAGGGCCATCAGGACGCCTGTCGCCGTAAGGCCGGCCAGGTAACCGGCCAGTGCCAGGGCGCCCAGGCCAAATCCCACAATCAGGGGCATAGCAACAGCCACAAGGCCCGGGAAGATCATTTTTTGGATCGCGGCGCCGGTGGCAATGTTGACGCAGCGGGCGTAATCCGGTTTTGCTGTTCCGTCCATAATACCTTTGATTTCACGGAACTGGCGGCGCACTTCGTTTACCATGCCGAAAGCCGCGTCACCCACGGCGCGCATGGTGGAAGAACCGATTACGAAAGGAATCGAGGCGCCAATCAGGAGTCCCACCAGGACCGTGGGATCGTTCAGGTTAATTACCAGTTTTCCGTTTGTAAGCAGGTGCTGCAGTTTGGGGTTCCTCACTATTTCATCGGCAAAGGCCTGAAACAGCGCCAGCGCGGTCAGCGCGGCAGACCCGATAGCAAAACCTTTGGCAATAGCCGCAGTGGTGTTGCCTACCGCGTCGAGCTTGTCGGTTATTTGTCGGACTTCAGGCGGCAGCTCGGCCATCTCGGCAATCCCGCCGGCGTTGTCGGCGACAGGTCCGAAGGAGTCCATAGCCACCACTATACCAGCGGTAGAGAGCATGCCCATGGCCGCCATGGCGATGCCATAAATGGCGTGGCCCGGCACAATCCATCCGGCTACCCAGAAGGCGAAGTAGATGGCCGCGGCAAAGAACACCATCGGGAAAAACACAGACTCCATGCCCACTGCCAGGCCGTGGATGACGTTCGTAGCCGGGCCGGTCTTGGAGGCCTCGGCGATCCGCAGGCAGGGGGGTTTATTGTTGGCGGTATAGTACTCGGTCAGGGCGCCGATGGCCACGTTGACGATCAGTCCGGCGACGACGGCCAGGAAAATGCCCAATCCCTCGCTGCCGAAAGTCCAGCTGGCCAGGAAATAGACGCCTATTGCTGTCATCACGTTGGTTGACCACAGGCCCACATTAAGCGCCGCCTGCGGGTTGCCGCCCTCACCGGTGCGGACAAAGAAGGTGCCCACTATTGAAGCGATAATACCGATAGCGCCGACCACCAGCGGGAAGAGCGCTCCTTTTACTCCAAAAATCGTGTTGCCGATAATCATGGCCGCGATTGTCGTGGCCGCGTATGACTCAAACAGGTCGGCGCCCATGCCGGCGGTGTCGCCCACGTTGTCGCCCACGTTGTCGGCGATGGTGGCCGGGTTGCGCGGGTCGTCCTCGGGGATGCCCGCCTCGACCTTGCCGACCAGGTCTGCGCCCACATCAGCGGCCTTGGTGTAGATACCGCCGCCGACCCTGGCGAAGAAAGCGATGGCACTGGCGCCGAAAGCAAAGCTGTTGATGACCACGGGGTCTTTATAAATCAAAAATAATACTGAAACTCCCAGCAGGCCGAGTCCCGCCACGGAAAGGCCCATAACCGCGCCGGCGCGGAAAGATACCTTAAGCGCCTTGCCCAGGCCTACGCTCCGGGCGGCTTCAGCCGTGCGGGCATTGGACTTGGTGGTGCTGTTCATGCCTATGTATCCGGCGATAGCCGAGCTGATCGCGCCTACCAGGAATGATACGGCGAGGGCGCCGCCCTGCACGCGCGGGTCCAGCCGCGGCAGTACCAGGACCAGTAAAATAGCGATAACAATGGTGAAAGGAATTAACGTTTTATACTGACGGTTCAGGTAAGCCATGGCGCCTTCCTGGACAGCCTCGGAAATTTCCTTCATCTTTGGCGTGCCCATGGACTCTTTGAGAATGCTGGCAAAAGTCACAAGAGCGAAGAGCAGGGCTACCGCCCCGACAACTGCTCCGATTGCCGCTAGTGTCATTGATTCCTGCACTGGTTCATTTCCTCCTCGTTAAAAACTTTTACTCCCATATTACTAATAACAGACATAGAGCTCCGAATAAAACGGCTACTACGACAGTGACCTTGCCCAGAAGCTCGTCCAATCCCTTTTTCTTGCCAAACAGTGTCTCCGCTCCGCCGGAAATAACTCCGGAGAGGCCGGCGCTCCTGCCCGACTGAAGGACAACTGCGGCAATAAGGGCTATAGAAAGAAGCACTTGAATAACAGTCACTACAATTTTAAGAACGTCCACTAGGGTCCCCTCCTTAACATTGGAAAAATACCAGAAAATATTATATCATAATGTGAAAAATCTAACAATCCAAGGTATTGTCCGGGTATTCTACTCTTTCCAAAAACAACCCTCGCGCCGGAGCTGCCGGCCCCCCTTTCAGACTGTCGCGGCTGGCCAGGATGTCCGCCACATCCCGCGGACCAAGCTTGCCCAGGCCAACCCGGATCAGCGTCCCGGTAATCATCCGGGCCATGTGATATAAAAATCCATCCGCCCGTATATCAATATAAACCAGTTCACTTTCCCTGCTCACCTGTATCCCGAAGAGGTTTCGCACAGTGGTTTTAACCGGCGTCCCCAGCGCCCTGAAAGCGCTGAAATCCTGCTTCCCCACCAGGTGCCGCGCACCTTCTTGCATAGCCTCCGTATCCAGGTCGCGGGGAATATGATAGCTGTATAGCCTGAGAAAAGGAGAAGGCTTTTTCCCGTTATTAATAACATACCGGTAGGTCTTGGACGCCGCCGAAAAACGCGAATGAAACGAGTCCGGTGCTTCTGCCGCCTCCAGGGCGACAATATCCGTCGGAAGCATGCTGTTCAGGGCGTATGCGAGCCTCTCCGGGGGAATTCGCAGATCGCCGGATGCAAAATTAACCACTTGTCCGCGGGCGTGCACCCCAGCGTCCGTCCTGCCCGCTCCAATAACCCTGATTTCTCTTTTAGCCAGCCTGGACAGACTTTCTTCAAAAACCCCCTGGACAGTCAGGAAGCCTGTGCCGCGCTGTTCCTGAAAACCGTGATAATTTGTGCCGTCATAAGCTATGGTAACCTTTATGTTAGCCATGAAGCCCTCAAGTAATCAAACGTTTTCACAAGATTATAAGATTATTTCAAGATATAAAATATTTATTTCACAAGATTTACAAGATTATCAAGATTAACAGGATTGAAGAATAGGAATTATTTAATTAAAATACTTATTATACCTTTTGAATCCTTAAATTTAATATAAATCTTGTAAATCTTTAAAATCTTGTTAACCCTGTGATATATATTTGTTAATCCTGTGATACTTATTTATAAATACCGCAATGCAACAGCCGCTGCCAGCACGGCCAGCGACACGCCGATTACCGCGTAATCCGGGGCGCTGAATTTCAGCGTCCGCATCCTGGTCCGGTTGGCGCCGCCCCGGTAACAGCGGGCTTCCATGGCGACCGCCAGGTCGTCCGCCCGCCGCAGCGAACCCGCAAAGAGTGGAACGAATAGCGGAAGCAGGCTCTTTGCCCATTTGGCCGGGCTGCCGGTGGTAAAACCCGCTCCCCTCGACCGCTGGGCGCTGACCACAACCTCTGCCTCCTGCAGCAGGGTAGGTATAAAGCGCAGGGCCAGGGTCATCATCATGGCTATTTCATGCGCCGGCACTCCCAGCCGCTTTAAGGGAGATATTATGCTTTCCAGCCCTGCCGTAAGCTTGATCGGAGGGGTCGTCAGTGTCGGCAGAAAGGCTGTCAAAATCAGCAGCGACAGGCGCAGGGCCATCTCGCCGCCGGCGACGGCGCCCTCCCGTGAAATCCTCAGCGGCCCCAGTCCGGCCAGTGCTGTCCCGGGCGTTAAAAAGGCCTGGAGCAGAAAAGTAATGGCTAGAAGTATCCAGAGCGATTTGAGGCTTCCTAATAAGATACCCGGAGGCAGCTTCGAGGCCGATAAAGCTACCAGAGCCAGCAGCGCGGCCAGTACGAAGCCCTGCCAGTTGGAGGCGGCCAGGATCGTCGCGGCGGCAGCCAGGACACCGATTACCTTGGTCCTGGGGTCCAGGCGGTGCAGCGGCGAATCTCCGGGGATATACTGGCCTAAAGGAATGCCGCCTAACACGGCGCTTCTCCCAGCAGGCCGGCAATTTCATCCTCAGCCTCGGCGGCAGTCAGCACGTCGGTACGGACCGCTTTGCCCAGCGACCGGAGCTTGTGCATCAGCCGGGCCGGGGCGGGCACGTCCAGCCCTATCGCAGTCAATTCCGCCGCCCGGTTGAAAATCTCCCGTGGTTTGCCTTCCATAACAAGCCGGCCCCTGTCGAGCACCCCCACACGTTCTGCCATAAGAGCCACTTCTTCCATGTCGTGTGTAACCAGGATAATGGTAGCGCCTTCCCGGCGCCGGAACTCCTCGACATGATCCATCAGCTGCCGCCTTCCCTGCGGGTCGAGGCCCGAGGTGGGCTCGTCCAGGACCAGCACTTCCGGCTTCAGCGCCAGGACTCCGGCGATAGCAGCTTTTCTGCGCATGCCCCCGCTCAGGCGAAACGGCGACATCCTGCCTGCTGCGAGCGGGTCAATCCCAACCAGCCGCAGCGCCTCATGCACGCGCTCAGTTACCTCATCCTCGGCGAGGCCCATATTCCTGGGCCCAAAGGCAACGTCACTAAAAACCGTTTCTTCAAAGAGCTGCTGTTCAGGCTGCTGAAAAACCAGCCCCACGCTGCGCCAGAGGTCTCTCCGCCGCTTTTTGTCCGAAGTGTCGATCCCGCATACCCGCACCTTTCCGCCGGTGGGTGTCAGGAGCCCGTTAAAATGCCGGACCAGGGTTGATTTGCCGGAACCGGTGGAGCCGATAATTGCGAAAAAAACGCCCTTTTCTATATCCAGGGAAATACTGTCTAAGGAAGTAACCTGGAACGGCGTACCTGTCGAGTATATATGTGTTAGATTTTCAATCTCAATAATCGGTGAAATAAGAGGCGCCCCCTTCCATAAGTCAGGGTTCCCCCTTAAACTATCCAGGGCTGAAACTGTTCTTTAAATAAGAGACCATATCATCAATAGTAAGGATTCCCGCGGGCAGCGAAAAACCCCGCTTTCTCAAATTGTGCGCTATTTCAGCCGCCGCCGGGAGCTTCAGTCCAAGGCCTTCCAATAGTTCAACCTCTGCAAATACACTTGCGGGCGGACCAGACAGCGCAACTCTGCCGTCCGACAATATAACGACCCTGTCCGCCAAAACTGCTTCCTCCATGAAGTGGGTAACCAGTACCACAGTTACTTTCATGGCCCGGTTCAGGCTGATCAGCGTTTTCATCAGCTCAGCCCGCCCCACGGGGTCGAGCATGGAGCTGGGCTCGTCCAGGACCAGGCACGAGGGACGCATGACCAGCACACCGGCAATAGCCAGTTTTTGCTTCTGCCCGCCTGAAAGCAGGTGGGGGGCATGTCTTGCGTATTGAGACAGGCCGGTCAAACGCAGGGTCTCTTCCACCCTCTTCTGTACTTCTTCAGAAGGCAGGCCCAGGTTTTCAGCGCCGAAAGCGGCGTCTTCCTCAACAAGAGAACTCACAATCTGGTTGTCAGGGTTTTGAAAAACCATGCCCACCCGGCGTCGTATCTCCCAAACATTTTCCGGAGCCGCGGTGTCCATCCCGCCGACAATAACATGGCCGGCCGACGGCTTTAACATGGCGTTAAAATGCCTGGCCAGAGTGGACTTGCCCGACCCGTTGGGACCGACGACCGCGATAAACTCTCCCGCTTTAACATTGAGGTTTACGCCGGACAGAGCCATGTGCTCGCCGGATTTGCCGTGGTTGTACGTATAGGTGAGATCTTTGACTTCAATAAATATTTCTTCCCTGTCATGGGCCGTGAGCTGCGAGTCTTTTGATTCCGGGCCGCCCCTTACATATCCTGCAACATTAGACACCGTCATCTTATCTCACATCCCACGCCCCAATTAAGATCTCTCTACACTAATTCCAAAATCACCATTTCCGCGGCATCGCCACGGCGGTGGCCTACCTTGATTAAACGGGTATAACCGCCGGAACGGTCGGCATACTTCGGCGCAATTGTATCGAATAGCTTTTTGACTACTTCTTCTTCGTACAAATAAGCAAGCGCCTGGCGGCGGGCCGCGAGATCTCCCTGTTTGGCGGTCGTGACCAGCTTTTCGGCAATGCTTTTTACTTCCTTGGCCCTAGTTTCAGTTGTATTGATCCGTTCATCCCGGAAGAGGGATGTGACCAGGTTGCGGAGCATGGCCTTGCGGTGGCCTGTATTAATACCTAATTTCTGGTATCCCACTTTCAAAAAGCCCTCCCTTACTCGTCGTCCTTCCTCAGCGAGAGGCCCAGTTCTTCCAGCTTGTTAATGACTTCTTCCAGGGATTTTTTCCCCAGGTTCCTTACTTTCATCATGTCTTCTTCGTTGCGCTGGATTAGTTCCTCTACAGTATTTATTCCGGCCCGTTTCAGGCAGTTATATGAACGCACTGAAAGGTCCAGTTCCTCAATTGTCATTTCCAGGAGCTTGTCTTTTTGCTCCTCTTCCTTTTCCACCATAATCTCAACGTCGCTTACGCTTTCGGTAAGTCCGATGAAAAGGCGCAGGTGGTCGTTCAATATTTTAGCTGAGAGGCTTGTAGCCTCATCAGGCCTGATGCTGCCGTTGGTCCATACTTCAAGGGACAGTTTATCATAGTCGGTAATCTGGCCGACCCTGGTGTTTTCCACGGTGTAATTTACTTTTTTCACCGGTGTGAAGGCCGAGTCAATCGGTATAACCCCTATGATATGGTCGCCCTTTTTGTTGCGCTCGGCAGTGACATAGCCCCGTCCCTTTGATACTGTTATCTCCATGACCAGCCTGGAGTTCTCGGACAGGGTGGCGATAACGAGCTCCGGGTTAAGGATTTCGACATCCGCGTCGTGGATGATGTCACCCGCCGTTATTTCACCCTCGGTTATCGCTTCAATCCTCAGTATCTTCTCGTCTTCCCCGTAGATCTTTAAACAAAGGCTTTTAAGGTTTAAAATGATGTCTGTGACATCCTCGACAACACCGGGTATGGTTGAAAACTCGTGCAGCACACCGTCTATCTTAACGGATGTTACCGCCGCGCCGGGCAGAGAAGAAAGCAGGATACGGCGCAGAGAATTACCCAGGGTAATTCCGTAACCCCTTTCCAGAGGTTCCACCACAAATTTCCCATAGGTATTATCTTCGTTCATTTCAACGATTTCAATTTTTGGTTTCTCGATT
Organism: Pelotomaculum propionicicum; assembly: GCF_048984525.1. Lineage (GTDB taxonomy): Bacteria > Bacillota > Desulfotomaculia > Desulfotomaculales > Pelotomaculaceae > Syntrophopropionicum > Syntrophopropionicum propionicicum_A. Next base: position 63,563 of record NZ_JBMGJC010000011.1, on the reverse strand, counting down.
TCGAGCATTAAGGTTCCCTCCTAAGATGGTGCCTGGCAATCAGCGGTCAGCGGCTGGTATAAACGGAAACCACCGCAGCGATATCCGGCAATCAATCCAACAACCAACAACCAACAACCAACAACCAAAATCCTATCTGGAGTACAGCTCTACGATCAGGTGCTCCTGCACCGTGGCATCGATCTGATCCCGCGTTGGCAGATCCACCACTCTGGCCGTGGCCTGTTCAGCCTCTAGTTCCAGCCATGCGGGTGGCGTACGGTCGCCTGCTCGCTCCAACAATTCCTTTAATTTGGGTGATTCCTTGCTTTTTTCCCGGACGGTTATTACATCGCCGACCCTGATTAAGTAAGAGGGGATGTTCACCTTACGGCCGTTCACCATGAAGTGGCCATGGCGGACAAGCTGCCTGGCTTCACTGCGCGATGAACCCAGTCCCAGGCGGTAGATAACGTTGTCCAGGCGCCTTTCCAGAAGGCGAAGCAGGTTTTCGCCGGTGACACCGGGCTGCCGTTCAGCTTTTTCAAAGTACCTTCTGAACTGGTTTTCCAGAATGCCGTAAATCCTGCGGGCTTTTTGCTTTTCTCTCAGCTGCAGCCCGTACTCGGAAACTTTTTTGCGCCCCTGTCCATGCTGTCCGGGAGGATAAGCCCGGCGCTCAATGGCGCATTTCGGAGCGAAGCACCTGTCTCCTTTTAGATAAAGCTTCAGGCCTTCCCGGCGGCACAGCCGGCAGACCGATCCTGTATATTTTGCCAAAAATAGTGCACCTCCTTAAACTCTCCGGCGCTTGGGCGGCCGGCATCCGTTATGAGGAATAGGTGTTACGTCTTTGATCATATTTACTTCCAGGCCGGCTGCCTGCAGGGAGCGAATGGCGGCTTCCCGGCCGGCTCCAGGCCCCTTGACCATAACTTCTACTTCTTTCAGGCCGTGTTCCATGGCCTCCTTGGCAGCGTTCTCGGCTGCCTGCTGGGCGGCGTACGGGGTGCTTTTTCTGGATCCCTTGAATCCTACTCCACCGGCGCTGGCCCAGGAAAGAGTATTGCCTTTGGTATCGGTAATGGTAACTACGGTGTTATTGAAAGTGGACTTGATGTGAGCAATTCCATTTTCTATGTTTTTGCGTTCACGTTTTTTAGTCCTGGCTACGCGACGCGCCATTGAACAACCTCCTCTAACTTATTTTTTTCTGCGGACACCGACTGTCTTCTTTGGTCCTTTGCGGGTTCTGGCATTGGTTTTTGTCCGCTGGCCGCGCACGGGCATACCGCGGCGGTGCCGCAGGCCCCGGTAGCAGCCGATTTCGATTAGTCGCTTGATATTTAGAGCGATTTCCCTGCGAAGATCTCCCTCTACCTTAAGGTTCTTCTCAATAACATCCCGCAACCTGTTTATTTCTTCCTCTGTAAGGTTCTTCACCCTGGTATCCGGGTTAACGCCGGTCTGGGTTAAGATCTGTTGGGACGTGGGCTTGCCAATGCCAAAAATATAGGTCAGGGCTATCTCCACCCTTTTATCTCTGGGCAAGTCGACGCCAGCAATACGTGCCATATTCTATTCAACACCTCCTGTTTTACCCTTGTGTCTGTTTGTGTTTTGGGTTTTCACAGATTATCATAACCTTACCGTTCCTGCGAATAATTTTGCATTTTTCGCACATAGGTTTAACCGATGGCCTGACTTTCACCATCAATCCCTCCTTAAATCGGTTGTCAGTCGTCAGACGTCGGACGTCGGATTGCTTGTTGGAATTCTCTAAAGCGAATTCCTTCTTAAATCTGACTGCCCGCTACTGACTACTTACTACTGATTTCACTTGTAGCGGTAAACTATTCTACCGCGTGATAAGTCATAAGGGGAAAGTTCCACCATTACCCGGTCTCCTGACAGGATCCGGATAAAGTTCATCCTGATTTTCCCCGATACGTGCGCCAAAACCTTGTGACCGTTTTGCAGCTGAACGCGGAACATCGCGTTCGGCAGCGGTTCGATCACGGTTCCTTCAACCTCGATCACATCTTGCTTTGACATCAGAGATACAGTAAACCTCCTTATATTAAAATGGACACTATGTTTACCGCCATCTGTAAAAAGGCTGAATTTCCAAAGCATTTGTCGATATTTACCGCCCTGTCAACGTTTTTACAGTGGCAGTTGACTGACAAGACTCTTTAGTTCCTTCCGGACATCCTCGTTGGTAACCCTTTTGCCGATTTGCGCCTTCTCAAAAATATTACCTGCGACAGTATTATAAAATTTCAAGTGTTTAATATTTTTATTTTTAGGCTTTTCCACTTTTCGCCCTTCACCATCTGCAACCCGGACCCTGGTTTCGTTTTCAATCTGGACTACCAGGTAGAACATACCGCTGTCCCTGCCCTGTATTGAAGAAACCAGCTGCCCGATCCGCACCTCATTCTCTGACATGTTCCATCCTCCTGAGACGCGGTTTTTGAGCCGCTATGATATATTCCACGTCTTACGTGTAATGTCTCACGTCTTTGTAAGTATCTCCGGTTGATCGTCGGTGATTGCAATCGTATGTTCGAAATGGGCTGAAAGTTTTGCGTCTAAAGTTACCACAGTCCAGTTGTTTGAAAGAGTTCGCACTTCATAAGTGCCCATATTGATCATCGGTTCTATCGCTAATGTCATTCCCGCCTTTAACCTGGGGCCTCTCCCGGGCTTCCCAAAGTTTGGCACCTGCGGGTCCTCGTGCGGCTTTTTGCCGATCCCGTGGCCTACATAATCACGGACCACGAAAAACCCGTAACCCTCCGCACAGGTCTGCACGGCATGAGAAATATCTGACAGCCTGTTTCCCGCCTTGGCCATGGCGATCCCTTTATACAGGGATTCTTCCGTAGCTTTTAACAGTTTTAAAACTTCAGGGCTGACATCTCCCACCGGGTAAGTGGCGGCACTGTCACCGAAATAACCATTTATTTCCGCCCCGATGTCAATACTGATAATATCACCGTTTTCCAATTTTCTTAAACTCGGGAACCCGTGCACTACCTCCTCGTTCACGGATGCGCAGATCGTGTACGGAAACCCGTAAAGCCCTTTAAAAGCGGGCTTGGCGCCCTCTTTAACAATAATCTCCTCTGCCAGCCTGTTCAGCTCCAGAGTTGTCATCCCCACCCGGATTACCCTGGCCAGTGCGGCGTGTGTTTTAGCCACCACCCGCCCGGCCTCACGCATATAAGAAAGTTCCCTCTCGGATTTACAGCTTATCATGTCGGCACCTACTTAATAAAGCCCTGGTAGCTGCGCATCAGAAGGTGTGATTCAACCTGTTTCATGGTATCAAGAGCGACACCCACGACAATCAGGAGGGACGTGCCTCCAAAGTAGACGTTGGGTATTTTGGTGGCCAGCAGCACAAAGTTCGGCAGGATCGCGATCAAAGCCAGGAATAAAGCCCCGGACAGGGTAACCCTGCTCATGATCCTGCTGATATATTCAGCGGTGGGCCGTCCAGGGCGCAGACCCGGAATAAATCCACCGTACTTTTTAATGTTGTCTGCCACATCGTTCGGGTTCATAACTACCGCGGTATAAAAATAAGTAAAGCCAATGATCAGCAGCGCATAGATTATTGTGTGCACGGCAGTTCCCCAACCCAGGTACGTACCGTAAAAATTCGCCACCGCGCTGCCCTGGAACATCTTAATGATGGTCTCCGGGAACATCAGCAGGGATGAGGCAAAAATGATAGGCATAACGCCGGCCTGGTTTACTTTTAACGGCAGGTGTGTAGTCTGCCCCCCGTATACCCTGCGGCCTACTACTCTTTTCGCGTAACGCACCGGGATGCGGCGCTGCCCTTCCTGCACCGCTACCACGCCCGCTATTACCAGCGCCGCGATGACTGCAAGGAGTATAAGGCTGATAATGTTTATCGTTCCAGCGTTAAGGTATTCGCCAAGCCTGGCCGCGCCCTGCGGTACCCTGGAAACAATTCCGGCGAAGATTAAGAGTGAAATGCCGTTGCCGATACCTCTTTCAGTTATCTGCTCGCCCATCCACATCAGGAAAGTGGTCCCGGCTGTGATGGTAAGCGCGGTCATGGCATAAGCCAGCGGACCGGGGTTCTGCAGCGACCCGCTGACGCCCACAACCATACCGATACCCTGGATGTAAGCAAGGATAACGGTAAGGTAACGGGTATACTGGGTAATCTTTTTACGTCCTTCCTCGCCTTCTTTTTTAAGCCGCTCCAGGTGCGGTATTACCACCGTCAGCAGCTGCAGGATAATGGACGCGTTGATGTAGGGCATGATACCCATGGCAAATACGGAGAAGTTCTTTAAAGCGCCGCCGGATATGATATCAAAAAAACCGAAAATGACACCGCTGTTAACCAGGTCGGCGAACCGTTCCGGATTAACCCCCGGTACCGGTATGTGCGCACCCAGCCTGAATATAAAGATCATACCAAGCGTATAAAGAAGCTTTGTCCTTAATTCAGAGACCTTAAACGCAGTCTTGAAACTTCCCAGCAATTAAATCACCTCAGTTTTGCCACCGGCTGCCGCAATCTTTTCTTCAGCCGACTTACTAAATGCCTGGGCTTTAACTGTAAGGGATTTTTCCAGGTTGCCTTTACCCAGTATTTTTACGCCATCGGCTGTTTTCTTGATTACCCGGGCGGCGAGCAGTGTTTCTGGAGTCACCACATCTCCGTCTTCGAATCGATTCAATTGGCTTATATTAATCGCTATAATTTCTTTAGAAAAAGGATTATAGAACCCGCGCTTGGGCATGCGGCGCTGCAGCGGCATCTGTCCGCCTTCAAAACCGGGTCGCACACCGCCGCCGGAGCGGGAATTTTGCCCCTTGTGACCCCTGCCGGCCGTTTTGCCCAGGCCTGAACCGATACCCTGACCCTTGCGGGTCGGCTTTGTCCTTGCTCCGGGAGCCGGCCTTAAATCATGCAGTTTCACTTGTCCCACCTCCCTTATGCTTCCTCAACCTTAAGCAAATGGCTGACTTTATTTATCGCGCCCCTGATTTGGGGTGTGTCTTCCTGTATGACGAAACGGTTTGTTTTGGTCAGGCCCAGGGTGCGCACAGTGACCCGCTGGTCTTCCGGGCGGCCGATCAGGCTTTTGACCAGGGTTATCTTCAACTTAGCCACAATCTTCCCTCCTAGCCTAACAACTCTTCTACAGTCTTTCCTCTTAACCGGGCAACATCTTCAATAGTCTTTAAACTCGCTAATCCGACCATGGTCGCGCGGACCATATTATTGGCGTTATTTGATCCAAGTGACTTGGTGAGTATGTCGCGTATCCCGGCCAGTTCCAGAATAGCCCGCACCGGGCCGCCGGCGATAACACCGGTACCGGGGGCGGCAGGTTTTAAGAGAACTTTGCCCGCGCCAAATACTCCAGTAACTTCATGGGGAATGGTCGTGCCGGTAATAGGAACTTCTATCATTGATTTTTTTGCGTCTTCAATACCTTTGCGGATAGCTTCCGGAACTTCCCCTGCCTTGCCGAGTCCGTAACCGACGTGACCATTGCCGTCTCCGACCACCATCAGAGCTGAAAAGCTGAATCTCCGTCCGCCCTTGACCACTTTGGCCACACGGTTGATATAAACCACTTTTTCTGTCGTTTCCAGTTTGCTGGCGTCAATTCTCGCCATCTATTTCCCTCCTTTTCACCGTAATCCAGGAATATCTACCTGTAAGGGACCTTTTAAAATTCCAACCCGCCGGCCCGGGCAGCGTCCGCCAGGGCTTTGATCCGGCCGTGGTAAACATATCCGGCGCGGTCAAATACAACCTGTTTGATCCCGGCTTCCACCGCTTTTTGCGCCAGCAGCTGGCCGACCGCCGCCGCCGCCGCGGAATTGCTGCTGGAAGGCAGCTTTCCTTTTAATTCAGGCGCCAGGGTCGATATCGACACCAGTGTTCTCCCGTTTTCATCATCAATGATTTGAGCGTAAATATTTTGAAGGCTGCGGAACACGTTTAGCCTGGGCCGCTCGGCAGTGCCCTGGATTTTCTTGCGGACCCTTTCGCGCCGGATTCCCCGCAGCTCCTTTCGGCTGGTTTTGTTCAGCATGTTATGATTCACTCCCTTCAGGCCATATGCAAAAGCCTTTATGAATTCGGACCATATAAGTCCTAATTCTTACCTTTTGGCTCCGGCCTTGCCGGCTTTGCGCCTGATTTTTTCACCCTCGTATTTAATACCCTTACCTTTATACGGTTCGGGTTCCCGGACTGAGCGCACCTTTGCCGCCAGCGCGCCGACTTTTTCCTTGTCAGTGCCCTTGATACTAATCTTGGTCGGCACGGGGACTTCGATTTCCAGGCCTGCTTCCGGTTCAATTTCAACCGGGTGAGAATAACCTACTGCCAGCACCAGTTTATTGCCCTGCTTGGAGGCGCGGTAGCCGACACCGACCAGTTCCAGGTTTTTGTGGAAGCCGGCGGTAACACCCACCACCATGTTGCTGAGCAGGGTACGGGTTAAACCGTGCAGCGACCTGTGCAGTTTATTGTCAGACGGCCGTTCTACAACCAGCTGTCCTTCCTCTTGTTTAATAACCATATCACGGTGCAGTTCTCTTTCCAGCTCACCCTTGGGGCCTTTGATCCTGACCTTCGTCCCTTCAATTTTTACGTCAACGCCAGGGGGCACTGGAATAGGCTGCTTGCCAATTCTGGACATCCATTACACCTCCCAATTCAGCCTTCATTCGCTTAAATTACGCGTCGGGCTGCTTATGGAACTTGCTGCGCAAATCCCTTTAAGATTACCAAACGTAGCAGATTACCTCGCCGCCAAGCCCTTCCTTGCGGGCTCTCTTGTCAGTCATAATACCTTTAGAAGTGGATATTATCGCGATACCAAGGCCGCCTAAGACCTTCGGCACATCGTCTTTTCTGGCATAGACCCTCAGGCCCGGCTTCGATATGCGCTTTAATCCGGTAATCACACGCCCTTTATTGGCGCCATATTTCAGATAAACCCTGATAATTCCCTGCTTTCCGTCGTCGATATACTCATATTCCTTGACGAAACCTTCATCCCGCAGAATGGCGGCAATAGCCTTTTTCATCCTGGAGGCAGGAGCTTCCACTTTATCATGATAAACCGTGTTGGCGTTGCGAATACGGGTTAAGAAGTCTGCAATCGGATCAGTCATAACCATGCAACTAACCTCCTTCCTTAATACAGAAGCCTTTAATACCGATAAACTCAAAGGAAATTTCCCCAAGTATTCTCAAGGCCTCTTACTACTGGTCCCCTGCTTTACCAGCTGGCTTTGCGGATTCCCGGAAGTTCACCCTTATAAGACAGCTCCCGGAAGCAGATCCGGCAGATTCCAAATTTCCTCATATAGGCATGAGGCCTGCCGCAAAGTTTACACCTGTTATATGCCCGTACTTTAAATTTTGGAGGACGTGCCGCTTTTAAGACCAAAGATTTTTTTGCCACAATCTTCCCTCCTTTATGCTGCCTTGAATGGCATGCCCATTAGCCTCAGCAGTTCCCTGGCTTCTTCGTCTGTTTTTGCCGTGGTTACAAAAATTATATCCATACCACGGATTTTGTCGATTTTATCGTAATCTATCTCCGGAAAAATAAGCTGTTCACGGACACCCATGCTGAAATTGCCGCGACCGTCGAATGACTTTACCGAGATGCCGCGAAAGTCCCGCACCCTGGGCAGCGCTATGTTGAACAGCTTATCCACGAACTCGTACATTCTCTCCCCGCGCAGGGTTACCTTTGCGCCGACAGTCATTCCGGCACGCAGTTTGAACGCGGCAATTGATTTCTTCGCCTTGGTGGTAACCGGTTTTTGGCCGGTGATGATCATCAGGTCGTTTACCGCTGCGTCGATAATCTTGGAATTCTGGATGGCTTCACCCAAGCCCATGTTCACGATTACTTTTTCGATTTTAGGAGCCTGCATGATACTTTTATATCCAAACTTCTGCATCAGGGCTGGTAAAACATCGTTCTTGTATTTATCTTTAAGCCTGGACACTTTACTACCTCCCTTCCCGGAAGTTGTTTATCTGCAAGTCGGATTGTATGCTAAATTACGCACAGGCGATTTTCATCAATCTGACTGCTCACTGCTTATAAGGACTCGCCGCACTTCTTGCAAACGCGTGTCTTTTCACCGTTTTCAAGGATTTTCTTGCCGACCCTGGTCGGGCTGTTGCATTTGCTGCAGTAAAGCATAACATTTGAACTGTGAATAGGAGCTTCCTTTTGCATAATGCCTCCCTGCGGCAACTTTTGAGTAGGCCTGGTGTGGCGTTTCACAACGTTGACTCCTTCGACAACAACCTTGCTGCTGTCCGGGATCACCCTGAGCACTTTCCCTTTTTTACCGGCGTTTTTTCCGGCTATCACCAGTGCCGTGTCACCTTTGCGGACGTGGACCTTCTGTTTAGCTTTTTGTTCAGCCATGTGTTGTTCACCTCCATTGAGCCGTGAATCGTGGGACGTTGGGATTCATGTATTCCTTTGTAGGGCGGGATTTATCCCGCCAAAGATGTGCGGCTGAAGCCGCACCTACATTTCTCACGTCTCATTGCACGTCTCATTACTCACATCTTTAGAGTACTTCAGGCGCCAGAGAAACGATTTTCATAAAATCGCGATCTCTCAGCTCCCGCGCGACCGGCCCAAAGATACGGGTACCGCGCGGGCTCTGGTCATCCTTGATGACCACCGCGGCATTTTCATCAAACTTGATATAGGATCCGTCCGGGCGACGAACTTCTTTTTTGGTGCGGACCACCACAGCCCTTACAACGTCACCTTTCTTAACAACACCGCCAGGGTTGGCTTCCTTTACGGAACAAATGATAATATCACCCACACTGGCATAGCGGCGCAGTGCCCCGCCCAGAACACGTATGCATAAAAGCCTGCGTGCTCCGGTGTTATCCGCTACGGTAAGCATAGTTTGGACTTGGATCACAACTACTACCTCCTTACTGACAAAGTGGGAGGTGGAACATTTTGGTCGTGGGTAGTGGGTCGTGGGTCGTGAGATATTTGAGTCGTGGGTCGTGAGTCGCGGGATTCATGCATTCCTATCGGGGCCTTTTAAGACCCTTAAGGCTTGTCATTCATTCTCACGTCTCATTTCTCACGTCTAACGTCTCTTTTTCATTCTCACGTCTCACGTCTCATTCAGCACGTCTCATCTGTCGCACTTCTCACTCTTATATTTGTTCCGCTCTTTCCAGAATTTCGATAATACGCCACCGCTTTTCTTTGGAGAGGGGCCTGGTTTCCATCATCTTTACCTTGTCGCCGATACGGCAGGAATTTTCTTCATCGTGCGCTTTAAACTTCTTGGTGCGGCGAATGGTGCGCTGGTACAGGGGGTGCCTGACCAGGGATTCAACGGCCACAACCACGGTCTTGTCCATTTTGTCGCTTACTATTTTACCGGTAAGCACCTTGCGCATTCCACGCTTTTCCATTTCATTACCCCCCTTTACGCCCGCTGGATCCCCAACTCGCGCTCACGAATTATTGTTTTGACCCGCGCGATCTTGCGCCGGACTTCTTGCAACTTAATAGGATTATCCAGCTGTCCCGTAGCCATCTGGAATCTCAGCTTAAAGAGCTCGTCTTTGGAGTCGGTCAGCTTTTTGCCAAGCTCGGCATCGGTCAATTCCCTCAGCTCTTTAACCTTCATTGACCTCACCCACTTCCCCGCGTTTAACAAACTTGGTTTTGATCGGCAGCTTGTGAGAAGCCAACCGCATGGCTTCACGCGCTATATCTTCAGTAATGCCTGCCAGTTCAAACATAATGCGGCCCGGTTTCACCACGGCCACCCAGTATTCCGGGGTGCCTTTACCTGAACCCATGCGGGTTTCAGCCGGCTTAGCGGTTACCGGTTTGTCCGGGAAAATCCTGATCCAGACTTTACCGCCTCTCTTAATATAACGGGTCATGGCAATACGGGCCGCTTCAATCTGCCTGTTGGTGATCCAGGCCGGCTCGAGTGCCTGGAGCCCGTACTCGCCAAAACTGATTTCCCTGCCGCCCTTGGCCTTTCCTGTCATCCGGCCGCGGTGCTGTTTACGGTATTTTACCCTTTTCGGTATAAGCATGTTTGCTTATTCGCCTCCTTCACCGGGAGCTGGTTTCCCTCCCCTGACCGGGGTTTTTGCGGGAACCTTGGCTGCCGGCAAAACTTCTCCTTTATAAATCCATACTTTAATTCCTATTTTCCCGTAAGTCGTGTTTGCCTCAGCAACCCCATAATCAATATCTGCACGCAGGGTATGGAGGGGAACCTTGCCTTCGCTGTACCACTCACTGCGGGCAATTTCCGCCCCGGCCAGCCGGCCGCCGCAGGAGATCTTGATACCCTTGGCGCCCATTTTCATGGAACGCGATACAACCTGTTTCATGGCGCGCCTGAAAGCAATCCTCTTTTCCAGCTGGGCGGCCACGTTTTCGGCTACAAGTTGGGCGTCAAGTTCAGGAACCTTGATTTCAACAATGTTCACGTTGACCTGCTTGCCGGCAAGGCTTTCCAGCTGCTTGCGCAGGTTTTCCACTTCCGCTCCTCCCCGGCCGATTACTATGCCGGGCTTGGCGGTATGGATCGACACTTTCACACGGTTGGCCGCCCGCTCGATCTGAACCCGGGAAATACCCGCCGCGAAAAGCTTTTTCTTGATGTACCTGCGAATTTTTATATCCTCGTGCAAGAGGCCGGCGTAGTTCCTTTTCTCAGCAAACCACTTGCCTTCCCAATCCTTTATGATCCCGATCCGGAGGCCTATAGGATTAACTTTTTGCCCCACTTAGATTTATCCCTCCTTTTTATCGCCCACCATTACGGTTATATGACTGGTGCGCTTTCGCAGTATATCCGCCCTGCCCTGGGCCCGTGGCTGGTATCGTTTAAAAGTGGGGCCCTGGTCTACATAGCATGAGGTTACGAATAACTCGTCCCGGTCCATCTGCATATTGTTTTCAGCATTTGCCGCCGCAGATTTGACCACCTTGGTAACTACCTCCGAGGCCCTTTTGGGTGTAAATCTTAAAATAGCCAGGGCCTCATTTACTTTTTTACCCCGGATAAGGTCCACCACCTGGCGGACTTTACGCGGGGATATCCTTACATATTTGACTATGGCCTTAGCTTCCACCGGTATTACCTCCCAATTTAGTCGTGGGTCGTTTTAGTCGTGAGTCGTGGGATTCTAGCATTTCTCTCGGGTTTTTTAGACCCTTAAGGCCTGTCAATTATTCTCACGTCTCAAGTCTCATTTCTCACGTCTCATTGCACGTCTCACGTCTCATTACTAAGTCTATTTAAGCGCAGTAGATCTTTCAGTATGGTGTCCGTGACCCCTGAAAAGCCTGGTGGGCGCGAATTCACCCAGTTTATGTCCAACCATATCCTCGGTGACATAAACAGGAATATGCTTTCTGCCTTCATGCACCGCGATCGTATGGCCTACCATCTGTGGAAAGATTGTTGAAGCCCTAGACCAGGTCTTAATTACCCTCTTTTCTCCGGTTTCATTCATCTTTTCTATTTTTTCGAGAAGCCTTTGTTCACAGAACGGCCCCTTTTTTAATGAACGGCCCAAAACGGAACCTCCCCTCTGAGTCGTGAGTCGTGAGTCGTGGGACGTGGGATTTTATAATGTGCAGGTACTTATGTCCGATAAAAAGCACCTTCATTCCCTTAACCACTAACCTCTAGACCTACGAACTAAATTTTTTAATGTTTTATGGCCTTGAGAATTTCCTAATCACACGTCTCACGTCTCAAGTCTCAAGTCCCATTTTACTTGGTCCTTCTCTTAACGATCATCTTGTCGCTTGGCTTTTTCTTCCTGGTACGGGCGCCCAAAGCCGGTTTGCCCCATGGTGTCACAGGGTTGCGGCCGATTGGTGAACGGCCTTCGCCGCCGCCGTGCGGGTGATCAACCGGGTTCATCACTACGCCTCTGACAGTGGGGCGAATACCCATCCAGCGCTTGCGGCCGGCTTTACCTACGGTTATGTTTTCGTGCTCAACGTTCCCGACCTGGCCGATGGTGGCGCGGCAGTCCTGCAGCACCAGGCGCATTTCGCCTGACGGCATCCTGATATTCGCGTATTTTCCTTCCTTGGCCATTAACTGGGCCGAGCCGCCAGCCGAGCGGACCAATTTAGCGCCGCCCTTCGGATATAGCTCTATGTTATGGATCATTGTGCCCAGCGGAATATTTCTAAGCGGCAGGCAGTTGCCCACCTTAATGTCGGATCCGGGGCCGGATACCACCGTTTGGCCAACTGTCAGGCCAACCGGAGCTATGATGTACCGTTTTTCGCCGTCCGCGTAATTAAGCAGCGCGATGCGGGATGAGCGGTTGGGGTCGTACTCGATGCTGGCAACCTTTGCCTGTATGCCGTCTTTATCACGTTTAAAATCGATTACCCTGTACATCCTTTTGTGTCCGCCACCGCGGTGTCTTACCGTCAGCCTGCCCTGGGTGTTTCTGCCACCGGTCTTTTTCAAAGGCTCGACCAGTGATTTTTCAGGCTCTGTTTTGGTTATTTCTTCAAAATCCGAGACGGTCACAAAACGACGGCCAGGTGAAGTTGGCTTAAATTTTTTAATAGCCACTAAGGTGCACCTCCTTCATCTCCGGCTTATACTCCCTCAAAGATTTCTATCTTATCACCTTTTTTCAAAGTGACTATAGCTTTTTTAGTATCAGGTGTCCTGCCGGGAATATTGCGGACTCTTTTCATTCTGCCCTTCACATTCATGGTGTTGACCTTTTCCACTTTGACTTTGAATATGCTTTCCACGGCCTGCTTGATCTCAGTCTTGTTGGCCTTGGGATCCACCTGGAAGGTGTATTTGTTATCCTCTATCAGGGATGTGCTTTTTTCGGTTATTAGCGGTTTCCTCAGGACATCGCGCGGGTCTTTCACTGTGCAAACACCTCCTCGACCTTGGCAACAGCGTCCCTGGTCATAACCAGCTTGTCGTAAGCCAGTATGTCATAAACGTTAAGGCCGGTCGCTATCAATGGTTTGATATTGGGGATGTTCCGGGCGGATTTTTCCACGCTTTCATCCTTTTCCGCCGTCACCAGCAGGGCATCATCCACTTTAAGATTGTTCAGTATCCTGGCCATATCTTTGGTTTTGGGCTTTTCAAGCCTAAGCTCATCCAGAACAAGGATGTCACCCGCGTTAACTTTTGAAGAGAGGGCCGATTTCAGCGCCAGTCTCCTTACTTTCTTCGGCAGGCTGTATCCGTAGTCTCTGGGGTGAGGACCAAAAACAATCCCGCCGCCGCGCCAGATGGGTGAGCGAATGGTGCCGTGGCGGGCCCTGCCGGTTCCTTTTTGGCGCCAGGGCTTGCGGCCACCGCCGCTGACCTCAGACCTGGTTTTAGTATCATGTGTGCCTAGGCGGCGGCCGGCCAACTGCATCACAACAGCGTCGTGCAAAACCGACTCATGTACTTCGACGCCAAAAATCTCATCCTTCAGCGTCAATTCGCCGACCTGCTCGCCGCTGATATTGTACAACGCTACTGTTGGCATGCTATATCCTCCTTCGATGGGACGTGAGAGCTGGAACATGGGACCTGTCAGGTACCCTCCGGGTCATCTTAGACCCCGGAATTTTAATTTCAACGTCACACTGTCACATCACGTATTGATTTCTTAGTCTCCAGCAAATCGTGGCGTGAGGTTTCCAACTTCATAATTTACAGGTTTTTAGGGCTTTAGCTGTTCTCTTAGTCTCACGTCTCACGACTTAAGACTTGGTTGACGGTTTGACCATTACCAGGCCGCCTTTGGGGCCCGGTATCGCGCCTCTTACAGCAATCAGGTTCCGGGCGGCGTCAACCTTGACAACTTCCAGGTTCTGCACCGTAACCCTTTCAGTTCCCAGGTGGCCGGGCAGCTTCCTGCCTTTGAACACTCTGGCCGGACCTTTCGCTCCCAGCGAACCGGGGCGGCGGTGGTACTTGGAACCGTGAGCCATAGGGCCGCGGTGAAAACCGTGGCGCTTAATGCCGCCCGCGAAACCTTTACCTTTTGTTGTACCTACCACGTCGACCTTTTCGCCCTGGGCAAAGATGTCGGCCTTGATTTCCTGGCCAACCTGGTAAGCTTCCGGGTCTTCAACGGTTAGCTCCCGCAAAAAGCGAAGCGGCCGGACTCCGGCTTTAGAAAAATGCCCAGCCAGAGGCTTGGTGAAAAGGCGCTCTCTCTTTTCGCCAAAACCAATCTGGATGGCGCTGTAACCATCTTTTTGGGGAGTTTTTTTCTGCACAATTGTGCACGGGCCGGCTTCAATAATAGTGCACGGTATAGCCAAACCCTTTTCGGTAAAAATCTGAGTCATACCAATTTTTTTCCCAAGAATCCCTTTGGGCATGCTTTTCACCTCAATTTTCTGTGATAAGAGGTTGAAGAGTTACCCCTCCAACATTACCTCTACATCAGTCGCCTGACGTCAGACGCCAGATTTTAGTGTGATATTTCTTTTAATTCTTTAGAGCTTAATTTCGATATCCACGCCTGCCGGCAGATCCAGTCGCATCAGCGCGTCAACAGTTTTCGGGGTTGGTTCTAAAATATCGATCAGCCGCTTGTGCGTCCTCATTTCAAACTGTTCCCGCGAATCTTTATTCACGTGCGGGCTGCGCAGGATTGTATAAATATTTTTTTCCGTGGGCAGCGGTATCGGTCCGGCCACGGAAGCGCCGGTCCTTTTAGCCGTGTCCACAATTTTCTGGGCGGACTGATCAAGCATATGGTGATCGAAAGCCTTGAGCCTGATCCTGATTTTTTGGCTTTTCATACTTTTTAAGGTCCTCCTTAATCGCCCGATTAGCGGACTTACTCGGTGAAAATTCCCCATCTCGGTAGTCGGTCGTGTGTTGTCGGTAGTCGGATTGCTTGTTGGAATTCGCTTTAGCGAATTCCTTTTAAAAATCTGACTACTGACTACTCACTACTGACAACTGAACTGGCAACCTTTCACCTCATCGCATTATAAGTCTGTATCTGTTTATTCCTTGATCCCGGTTACAACGCCGGCGCCCACAGTGCGGCCGCCTTCACGAATGGCAAAGCGCAGGCCCTCTTCTATGGCGATCGGGGTAATCAGGGCGATATCAATCGCGACATGGTCCCCGGGCATTACCATCTCCACTCCCTCAGGCAGGGTGGTTACTCCGGTCACGTCGGTGGTCCGGAAATAAAACTGCGGACGGTATCCGTTGAAAAACGGGGTGTGCCTGCCGCCTTCTTCTTTGGTCAGCACGTACACGTTCGCTACGAAGTTCTTGAGCGGCTTGATGCTGCCGGGCTTGGCCAATACCTGGCCCCGCTCGACTTCTTTCCGGTCTACACCGCGCAGAAGACATCCCACGTTGTCTCCGGCCTGCCCGCTGTCGAGGATCTTCCTGAACATTTCTACCCCGGTTACCACGGTCTTGCGGGGCTTGTCGTTCAGTCCCACTATTTCTACTTCTTCCTGTACTTTGATCTGGCCCCGCTCTACCCGGCCGGTGGCTACGGTCCCGCGCCCGGTGATCGTGAATACGTCTTCTACCGGCATCAGGAACGGCTTGTCTATCGCCCGCTGCGGGGTCGGAATGTATTCGTCAACGGCGTCCATCAGATCCCAGATCGACTTGCACCATTCACAGTCCCGCTTGCCGCAGGCGCATTCCATTGCTTTTAATGCCGAACCGGTGATAATGGGAATGTCGTCTCCGGGAAATTCGTAAATGGACAACAGCTCGCGCACTTCCATGTCTACCAGCTCCAACAGCTCGGGGTCGTCTACCATGTCGGCCTTGTTCAGGTACACGACTATGTAGGGCACCCCTACCTGGCGGGCCAGCAGGATGTGTTCCCTGGTCTGCGGCATCGGCCCGTCCGCCGCTGACACTACCAGTATTGAACCGTCCATCTGGGCGGCCCCGGTAATCATGTTCTTGATATAGTCGGCGTGACCCGGGCAGTCCACGTGGGCATAGTGCCTCTTCCCGGTCTCGTACTCAACGTGTGCTGTGTTAATCGTGATGCCGCGCTCGCGTTCTTCCGGCGCGTTGTCAATTTCGTCGTACTTCTTTACGGTCGCCCCGCCTACTGTATTCAGGACCAGGGTGATCGCCGCCGTCAGTGTCGTCTTGCCGTGGTCTACGTGGCCGATGGTCCCAATGTTAACGTGTGGTTTGGTCCGCTCAAATTTCTGTTTTGCCATTTGGTTCTTCCTCCTTAGATTCTGATTAATGAGTGGTTTGCTTATTAATGCTTTTTAGGTTTTTACGTTCCATATTTTACCCGTGTCTTCTGGCTATAATTCCTTCCGCTATATTATCCGGGATCTGGGCATACTGGCCAAACTGCATCGTGTAAGTACCCCGCCCCTGTGTGCGGGAACGCAGGTCGGTGGCATAGCCGAACATCTCTGAAAGCGGAACGCTGGCGTTGATTACCTGGCTCCCGTAGCGCGGGCCCATTTCTTCAATCCGGCCGCGCTTGGCATTCAGGTCCCCGATCACATCGCCCATGTATTCATCATTTACGACCACTTCCACTTTCATGATCGGCTCCAGCAGCACCGGGCCAGCCTTTAAAGCAGCGTTCTTGAAGCCCATCGAACCGGCAATTTTAAAAGCCATTTCGGAAGAGTCCACCTCGTGGTAGGACCCGTCAATAAGGGTGACGGCTATATCGATAACGGGAAAACCAGCCAGGACGCCGTTATCCATGGCCTCTTTTACCCCTGCTTCAACAGCGGGTATATATTCTCTGGGGATCGTGCCGCCGATAATTTTATTGGCAAACTGCAAGCCGGCGCCAGGCTGGCCGGGTTCGATCTCCAGCACCACGTGGCCATATTGGCCCCGGCCGCCGGACTGGCGTATAAACTTGCCCTCAGCCTTGGTCTTTTTCCGGATGGTTTCCTTGTAAGCCACTTGCGGCCGCCCTACATTAGCTTCAACTTTGAACTCCCGCAACATCCTGTCGACGATGATTTCCAAATGCAGTTCACCCATACCGGAGATCAGGGTCTGGCCGGTTTCAGGGTCAGTGTTGATCCTGAAGGTGGGGTCCTCCTCGGCTAATTTCTGCAGGGCAACCCCCATTTTTTCCTGGTCAACCTTGGTTTTGGGCTCAATAGCCACCTGGATAACCGGCTCCGGAAATACCATCGACTCCAGTATTACCGGCGCGTTTTCATCGCAGAGCGTATCTCCGGTAGAAGTCATTTTCAAACCAACCGCGGCCACGATGTCTCCCGTGGAGACTTCCTGAATATCCTCCCGGTGGTTGGCATGCATCCGAAGTATCCGCCCGATCCTTTCCTTGCGCTTTTTGGCGGGGTTGAATATATAAGAACCGGATTTTAACTGCCCGGAGTAGACCCTGAAAAAAGTCAGCTTACCCACATAAGGGTCCGTCATAATTTTAAAGGCCAGGGCTGAAAACGGCTCTTTGTCCGTGGGCAGGCGCATTTCTTCCTCGCCGGTATCGGGACTTATCCCCTTTACCCCGGGCAGGTCTGTAGGAGCAGGCAGGTAATCCACTATGGCGTCAAGCAGAGGCTGCACACCTTTGTTTCTGAAAGATGACCCGCACAGCACCGGCACAATTCTTACCGCCAGGGTAGCTTTGCGCAGTCCTGTTTTGATGTCCTCTTCAGACAGGTCTTCGCTTTCAAGGTACTTCAGCATCAAGTCTTCGTCCGCCTCGGCCACCGCTTCTATCAAACGGTTCCGCATGTTTTCAGCCTCTTCGGCTAATTCAGGCGGAATTTCTGTCTCCTGGATGCTTGCGCCCAGGTCGTCATTATGAATAATTGCCTTTTGCCGGACCAGGTCAATAACTCCGGTAAAGCTGTCTTCCATCCCTATCGGCATTTGTATGGCCACAGGGTTGGACCCGAGGCGCTCCCTGATCATTTTAACGCCTTCATAAAAATCAGCGCCGACCCGGTCCATCTTATTAATATAAGCTATACGCGGCACTCCATACTTGTCGGCCTGCCGCCAGACAGTTTCCGACTGAGGTTCAACACCTCCAACTGAACAAAATACCGCAACCGCTCCGTCCAATACGCGCAGGGAGCGCTCCACTTCAACTGTGAAGTCCACGTGGCCTGGCGTGTCGATGATATTAATCACGCTGTCCCGCCACAGGCAGCTGGTAGCAGCGGACGTTATTGTTATGCCGCGCTCCTGCTCCTGGGCCATCCAGTCCATCGTGGCAGTCCCATCGTGAACTTCCCCGATTTTATGGACCCTGCCGGTATAATACAGGATCCTTTCGGTGGTAGTTGTCTTGCCGGCGTCAATGTGGGCCATTATTCCTATGTTTCGAGTTTTATCCAGTGGTAGCTGACGCATTCAAGATCACTCCTTTACCACCTGTAGTGCGCAAATGCCTTATTGGCTTCAGCCATCTTATGTGTGTCTTCTCTTTTTTTCGCGGAAGCTCCGGTACCGGCGGCAGCGTCCATAATTTCGTTGGCCAGTTTCTCTTCCATGGTCCGACCGGCGCGATCCCTGGAATACTTGGTCAGCCAGCGGATGGCCAGGGTTTGCCTGCGGTCGTGCCGCACTTCTATCGGAACCTGGTAGTTGGCGCCGCCTACCCTGCGAGCCTTGACTTCGAGGACCGGCATTATGTTTTTCATTGCCGCCTCAAATACCTCCAGGGGATTTTTTCCTGACTTCTCTTTGATAATGTCCATAGCTCCATATACTACAGTTTCAGCCAGGCTCTTTTTGCCGTCCAGCATCACCTGGTTGATCAATTTGGTTAAAACCTTGCTCCGGTAAATGGGGTCAGGTAAAACTTCACGTTTGGGAACAGCCCCTCTTCTTGGCATATCTTTCCCCCCTTTGCTGTAGAAATAAAGAGTTTACAGGATTATTTAAATTACTTCATATATAACTGTATACATTGCTGGCGGTCATTTTGTGATTTCAAGTCTTAAATAAATTAATATCTTTATTTATCTTTTAATCTTGTAAATCTTATTAATCTTGTAAATCTTGTTAAATTCAATCTTTTGTAAATCTCGTGAAAAAAGTTTATTTCTTCGGCCGCTTGGAGCCGTACTTGGAACGTCCCCTGTTCCTGTTCTGCACACCGGCGGAATCAAGGGCGCCGCGCACTATATGGTATCTTACGCCCGGCAGGTCTTTTACCCTCCCGCCGCGGACCAGGACAACCGAGTGTTCCTGCAGGTTGTGTCCGATACCCGGAATATAGGAGGTTACCTCGATGCCGTTGATAAGCCTTACTCGGGCTACTTTACGCAAGGCTGAGTTAGGCTTCTTGGGAGTGGTGGTATATACCCTGGTGCAGACACCGCGCTTTTGCGGGCATTCTTTAAGGGCCGGGGCAGTTGATTTCCTGGTCATCTCTTCTCTGCCCTTGCGGATAAGTTGGCTGATAGTTGGCATGTCTTTAAATACACCTCCTTCCGGTAAATAAAAGTGCAAAATATTATCTACTCAACAATGGCAGCAACGGCACAGCCCACTTCAATACGGCAGGCTTTGCCGAGCGACTGCATGGTATCAACCTGAATAATAGGGACGCCTTTTACAGAACACAGCTGAATAATGGGCTCAACTACAAAACGGTCGGCGTCTTTTGCCACATATACGGTTTTGGCCTGGCCGCGCTCCAGGGCTTTCAAGGTTTGTTTGGCGCCTACGGTTTTTTTTCGGGAAGACAGCAGACGCTCATCCGCCATGGCAGTATCAACACCCCCAAAATTCAGACACTTAGATATCGTATCACTACTAGAGTACGTTGTCAATTACCTGGCTGACCATTTCTTCTTCTATTATGTCTTCTTCTGCCGGCTCATCTTCTTCAGCGCTTATTTCTATGTTCCGGTAGCGGGACATGCCGGTGCCGGCCGGGACCAGCTTGCCGATGATAACATTTTCTTTCAGTCCCAGCAGCGGATCCAGCTTGCCTTTAATTGCGGCATCCGTCAACACCCTGGTGGTCTCCTGGAAGGAGGCGGCCGAGAGGAAGGAGTCGGTGGCCAGGGAAGCCTTGGTAATGCCCATCAGCAGCGCCTTGGCCGTAGCGGGCTCGCCGCCGTTCATTGTTACCCGGTTGTTTTCGTCCTCGAACTCAAATATATCGATCAGCCCGCCGGGCAGGAGTTCGGTGTCACCCGGGTCCTCCACCTTGACCCGGCGCAGCATCTGGCGGATCATCACTTCGATGTGCTTATCGTTAATATCCACGCCCTGCAGGCGGTAGACCCGCTGGACTTCCTGCAGGAGATACACCTGCACACCCTGGATGCCTTTAATTTTCAGCAGGTCGTGCGGGTTCACCGAGCCTTCGGTCAGCTCGTCACCGGCGTATATCCTGTCGCCGTCCTTAATTTTTAAACGGGCCCCGTAAGGCACCTGGTAGACAGTCTTTTCGCCGTCTTCGGTGGTCACTTCAATTTCCCGGCGCGCCTTTACCTCGCGCACTTCTACAGAACCGTCGGCTTCGGCAACGATGGCCTGGCCTTTTGGCCTCCTGGCCTCGAAAAGCTCTTCGACCCGCGGCAGACCCTGGGTGATGTCGTCTCCCGCGACGCCGCCGGTGTGGAAGGTGCGCATGGTCAACTGGGTGCCGGGCTCACCGATGCTCTGGGCGGCTATAATGCCGACCGCCTCACCGATGTCGACCTTGCGCCCGGTCGCCAGGTTGCGGCCATAGCACTTGACGCAGACTCCGTAACGGGTCCTGCAGGTTAAAACCGAACGGATTTTCACCCTGGTGATGCCGGATGCAATTATGGCCTCGGCTTCCTCTTCGGTAATCTCGTTGTCGGCTTTAACCATCACCTCGCCTGTCTGCGGGTGTATGATATCCTCAAGGGCGACCCGCCCGTTGATACGGTCTTCAATTTTCTCAATTACTTCAGTACCGTCTTTTATCTCAATGACTTCAATCCCCTGGGTGGTGCCGCAGTCAACTTCCCGCACAATTACGTCCTGGGCGACATCCACCAGACGGCGGGTAAGGTAACCAGAATCAGCCGTCCTCAGCGCGGTGTCAGCCAGACCTTTCCTGGCGCCGTGGGTCGAAATAAAATATTCAAGCACAGTCAGGCCTTCCCGGAAATTGGCCTTAATCGGCAGGTCGATAATCCGTCCGGAGGGGTCGGCCATAAGGCCGCGCATGCCAGCCAGCTGGCGGATCTGCTGGATATTACCGCGGGCGCCGGAGTTGGCCATCATATAGACCGGGTTGAACCGGTCAAGGTCTTCGATTAACGCGTCAGTCACCGCCCTGGTGGCGTCGTTCCAGATCCCTATCACTGTCTGGTAGCGTTCTTCTTCAGTAATCAGGCCGCGGCGAAACTGCGTCTCAACCTTTTCAACCTGAGTTTCAGCCTCTTTCAGAAGGCCGGTTTTCTCCTTGGGAATAGTGATATCCTGGATCCCAATGGTGACACCAGCCCTGGTGGCGTAAGTAAAACCGAGCTTCTTTACCCCGTCCAGCAGCATTGTGGTCGCTGAAAAGCCGAGCTTGCGGTAACACTTGTCCACAATTACGCTCAGGGCTTTTTTGTCCGCGACGTTATTATAGAACCCGCCCCACTCCATATTTTTCAATTCATGGGGTATTACCTCATTAAATATAATTCTGCCGACAGTGGTTTCCACCAGGCCCAGTTGAGGAATGCGGACCTTAATTCTGGCGTGCAGGCTTACTGCGTCGTTGTTGTAGGCCATAACGGCCTCGTCCGGGTCTTTAAACGCTCTGCCGGCGCCGAAAGCTTCCTGTTTTTCCGTGGTCAGGTAGTAGCAGCCCAGCACCATGTCCTGGGTAGGGATGGCGACCGGACGGCCGTCCTTGGGGTTCAATATGTTATTGGAAGACATCATTAAAAGCCTGGCCTCAGCTTGCGCCTCAGCGGAAAGAGGCACGTGCACGGCCATCTGGTCTCCGTCAAAGTCAGCGTTATAGGCGGTGCAGACCATGGGGTGGATCTGGATGGCCTTGCCGCTTACCAGCACCGGCTCAAAAGCCTGGATGCCCAGGCGGTGCAGCGTGGGAGCGCGGTTTAACAGCACCGGGTGTTCGCTGATCACTTCTTCCAGGACGTCCCATACCTCGGGGCGCACCCGCTCGACCATCCGTTTCGCGCTCTTGATGTTATGGGCATGGCCGTCGTTGACCAGGCGTTTCATCACGAAAGGCTTAAACAGTTCCAGCGCCATCTCTTTGGGCAGGCCGCACTGGTGGATCTGCAGGTCCGGGCCCACGACAATAACCGAGCGGCCGGAATAATCGACCCTTTTCCCGAGCAGGTTCTGGCGGAAGCGGCCCTGCTTTCCCTTCAGCATATCCGACAGCGATTTAAGCGGGCGGTTGCCAGGCCCTGTAACCGGGCGGCCGCGGCGCCCGTTATCTATTAAAGCGTCGACGGCTTCCTGGAGCATCCTCTTTTCGTTCCGGACAATAATGTCCGGGGCGCCGAGGTCCAAGAGCCTCTTCAGGCGGTTGTTGCGGTTAATAACACGGCGGTAGAGGTCATTTAAATCCGATGTGGCGAAACGGCCGCCGTCAAGCTGCACCATCGGCCTCAGTTCGGGAGGAATTACCGGTACCACATCCAGGACCATGCAGTCAGGCATGTTCCCGGACTTGCGGAAGGCTTCCACCACCTCCAGGCGGCGAATAGCCCTGATCTTGCGCTGGCCGGTCACTTCCTTAAGTTCCTGGCGGAGTTCCCTGGTGAGCTCCTCCAGATCAATTTCTTCGAGGAGCTTCTTGATGGCCTCCGCGCCCATGCTGGCCTTAAAGGCCCCTTCGTACTTTTCCCGGTTTTCGCGGTACTCAGTCTCGCTCAGGAGCTGTTTTTTAATCAAGCCGGTTTCACCGGGATCGGTTACTATATAGGAAACAAAATACAGTACTTTTTCCAGCGCCCGGGGAGACATGTCAAGAAGGAGCCCCATGCGGCTGGGAATGCCCTTAAAATACCATATGTGAGAAACCGGCGCAGCCAGTTCGATATGGCCCAGCCTTTCCCGGCGCACCTTGGAACGGGTGACTTCGACGCCGCACCTGTCGCATATGACTCCCTTATAGCGCACGCGCTTGTATTTGCCGCAGTGACACTCCCAGTCGCGGGTAGGGCCAAAAATGCGCTCGCAAAAAAGACCGTCCCTTTCCGGTTTCAAGGTGCGGTAATTGATAGTTTCAGGTTTCTTGACCTCGCCGCTTGACCAGGCGCGAATCTGCCCTGGCGGCGCCAAACCGATCCGGATGCGATCAAAGTTATTTAAATCCAGCAAAAGAACGCCCCCCTTAATATTCGTGGGTCCGCGGGCCGCGGCACCGGGCTTTCCGCTCTTTAATCAATATTTATCGGAACCGGAAATACCGTTACAGCCCGCCATCTGATCTTTCCTGTACTTATATCTTAACCTGGCAAATTAGCAATTGAATTATCCGCAAGACAAGTGGGTCGTGAGTCGTTTGAACGCAGGTTTTTTCTCAAGAGTCTTTTTGACTCTTATGACCATCCCTTTAGCCTCACTTCTCACGTCTCAAATCTCACGTCTCAATGCTATTCCTCGTCAAGTTCAAAATCATCCTCAAACAGATCTTCCGCCAAAGCATCCTCTTCCTCAACATCGCCGTCGGCTTCGTAGTCTTCCTCGTCTTCCGGAACAGGCGCTTCCTCTTCCTGGATATCGATGCCAAGTTCTTTGGCAGTTTCGGTTATATCCTCCTCAGCTTCTTTTATTTCTATTTCCCGGTCGTCTTCGGAGAGGACCTTTACGTCCAGGCCGAGGCTCTGCAGTTCCTTGATCAGGACCTTAAACGACTCGGGCACGCCCGGCTCAGGCACGTTCTCTCCTTTGACGATGGCCTCGTATGTCTTAACCCGGCCGACTACGTCATCGGATTTGACAGTTAGTATTTCCTGTAATGTATACGCGGCGCCGTAGGCCTCCAGGGCCCAGACCTCCATTTCCCCGAAGCGCTGGCCGCCAAACTGGGCTTTGCCTCCGAGGGGCTGCTGGGTCACCAACGAGTAAGGGCCGGTGGAGCGGGCGTGGATCTTGTCATCGACCAGGTGGGCCAGCTTGAGCATATACACGTAACCCACTGTAATCTTATTGTCGAACGGCTGGCCGGTACGCCCGTCGTACAGGGTTATCTTGCCACCCTCGGGAATCCCAGCTTCTCCCAGTTTGTCCAGAATGTCGCTTTCCAGCGCGCCGTTGAAAACCGGGGTGGCGACACAGTACCCAAGTGTTTTTGCCGCCCACCCGAGGTGCGCTTCCAATACCTGTCCCAAATTCATCCGGGAAGGAACGCCAAGGGGGTTCAGCACAATTTCAATAGGCGTTCCATCAGGCAAAAACGGCATGTCTTCCTCGGGCAGAATGCGGGCGATAACACCCTTGTTGCCGTGGCGGCCGGCCATTTTATCCCCTTCGGATATCTTGCGCTTCTGGGCGATATATACCCGCACCAGCTGGTTGACGCCGGGCGGCAGCTCGTCGCCGGCCTCCCTGGAAAAAACTTTGACATCAACTATTTTACCCGACTCACCGTGGGGCACCCGCAGGGAAGTATCCCTGACCTCCCTGGCCTTTTCGCCGAAAATGGCCCTCAGCAGGCGCTCCTCCGCGGTCAGCTCGGTCTCTCCCTTTGGAGTGACTTTACCGACCAGGATGTCTCCGGGCCGGACCTCGGCCCCAGTCCGGATTATACCCCTGTCATCAAGGTCCTTTAAAATTTCCTCGCCGACATTTGGGATATCCCTGGTGATTTCTTCGGGGCCCAGTTTGGTGTCCCGGGCGTCGCATTCATATTCCTCTATATGAATAGAAGTGAAAAATTCTTCTTTGACAGCTTTTTCACTGACTAATATGGCGTCTTCGTAGTTATAGCCCTCCCAGGGCATAAAAGCGACCAGGACGTTGCGCCCCAGGGCAAGTTCTCCCATGTCGGTCGACGGGCCGTCGGCAATAATCTGGCCCTTTTCAACCCGGTCACCCTTTCTGACCACGGGCTTCTGGTTGATACAGGTACCCTGGTTTGAGCGGGTGAACTTTAACAGTTTCCGCTTATCAAGAACGCCCTCTTCGTTTCTTATTTCAATATCATTCGCCGTTACTCTCTCTACGGTGCCTGAATTCTTAGCCAGCACGACCACTCCTGAGTCACGGGCGGCCTTGAATTCGACACCGGTCCCCACCAGCGGGGCCTGCGCTTTTAACAGGGGCACCGCCTGGCGCTGCATGTTCGCTCCCATCAGGGCGCGGTTGGCGTCATTGTGTTCCAGGAACGGGATTAAAGCCGTGGCTATACTGAACACCTGCTTGGGAGACACGTCCATATAGTCGACCCTTTCCGCGGGGACCACCACAATATCCGGTGAGCGCGCGTTGATCCTGTTTTCCGTGAACCGCCCCTCCTCATCCAGGGGGGCGTTGGCCTGCGCGATCACGAAATCCTCTTCTTCGTCAGCGGTAAGGTAAACAATTTCCGCGGTTACCCGCCTGTTTTCCTTATCCACTTTACGGTAAGGGGTTTCAATAAAACCGAATTCATTGATCCTGGCGTACGTGCTCAGCGAGCCGATCAGCCCGATGTTGGGACCTTCAGGGGTCTCAATGGGACACATCCTGCCGTAGTGCGAATGGTGGACGTCCCGGACCTCAAAGCCGGCCCTTTCTCTGGAAAGGCCTCCCGGGCCAAGCGCCGAAAGCCTCCTTTTGTGAGTGAGTTCAGCCAGGGGGTTTGTCTGATCCATAAACTGCGAAAGCTGGCTTGAGCCGAAGAACTCTTTAATGGAGGCCACTACCGGGCGGATATTTATTAAAACCTGGGGCGTTATTACATCAACGTCCTGGATGGTCATCCTCTCCCGGACGACTCTCTCCATCCTGGACAGTCCGATCCGAAACTGGTTCTGCAGGAGTTCGCCTACAGAGCGCAGCCTGCGGTTGCCCAGGTGGTCGATATCATCCACCTGTCCCTCGCCGTTCATCAGCCTCAGCAGGTAACGGACGGTTTCAAATATATCTTCCCTTGTCAGTTCCCTTATAAACTCGCGCTCTCTTTGCACATTACTCTTCAGGTAGGGATCCGCTTCAGCCTCACCCTCGAGGCTCCGGGCCGGGCGGTAGAGGATACCGTGTTTTAGTTTTTTCTGTATTTTATAACGTCCTACATTGGCCAGGTCATAGCGCTTGGGATCAAAAAACAGCGCTTCCAAAAGGGAGCGGGCACTGTCAACCGTAGGCGGCTCCCCTGGCCGCAAACGCTTATAAATCTCGACCAGCGCTTCCTCTTCACTTTCCGTATTGTCGCGGCTCAGAGTTTCCTGGATGTTTTTATCCTCATTAAACAGCTCTACTATCTTTACGTTGGAACCGCAGCCTAAAGCCCGCACCAGAACTGTGGCGGGTATCTTCCTTGTACGGTCTATGCGCACAAATATATGGTCGTTAATATCAGTCTCGAATTCCAACCAGGCTCCGCGATTGGGAATGATTGTGGCGGTAAAAAGGTCTTTTCCGGTGGGGTCGATGGTTTTAGCAAAATAGACACCGGGAGAGCGGACAAGCTGGCTGACAATAACCCGCTCGGCGCCGTTAATGATAAAAGTGCCTTTTTCAGTCATCAAGGGGAAATCACCCATGAAGACTTCCTGTTCCTTGACCTCTCCGGTTTCTTTATTAATCAGCCTTACTTTGACCCGCAGAGGCGCCGCATAAGTAAAATCCCTCTCCTTGCATTCTTCCACTGAATATTTGGTTTCTCCCAGGGTGTAGTCAAGGAATTCCAATACAAGGTTACCGGTAAAGTCCTGAATTGGGGAAATGTCGTGAAATACTTCCTTCAAACCCTCTCTTAAAAACCAGTCGTAAGAATTACGCTGAACCTCAATCAGGTTGGGCAGTTCCAGCACTTCTTTTAGTTTTCCAAAGTCATAACGGTTCCTGGTCCCTACCCTTTCAGGATAAGACATCTAGTGCATCACACCCCCGTCATAATAATGAAAATAAAAATTGGTCTTGTTTATGTTAGAAGGTATTCCTATAGAATATAGACATTAGAAAATTGCAAACTTAAAAGGTGTACGGAGTTACCTCTTTCATGATAAACAAGGGAAAAGCAAGGATTGTTCTTTACAATACCTCGCTTTTTTTTAAAAATGTTGACTATCTAAAATATTATTGCCACTTATCAGGAATAAGATACATATTATGCCATGAAAAAAAGAATAATAAACCACTGTAAGTGGGGACATTCTAAAATTTTAGCATAACAGAACTGCTCTGTCAAGGCATTTCAAGGAAGAACAGCCTTATAATTTCTATAAATTTAAGTTAATGCAAAAAATACAAAAAAGGGCTTACAGCCCTTTTTGTGACAACACATAGAATTTTCATGGTTCTTGTTACCTCTAGTGTTGAACAATACCCAGACAGAGGAATGGGGACACACCTCTCTAACATGTATTCCTATAATGCGAGGAATGTCCCCGATCGGAATTTATTTAATATCTACGGTCGCGCCTACTTCGGTCAGCTTGGCTTTAATTGCCTCAGCCTCTTCCTTGGTGACTTTCTCTTTAATCGGTTTGGGAGCGCTGTCAACCAGGTCTTTTGCTTCTTTTAAGCCGAGAGCGGTGATTTCCCTGACAACCTTAATCACGTTGACTTTCTTTTCGCCGATGGCAGACAGGATAACATCAAATTCTGTCTGTTCCTCAACTTCCGCCGGAGCAGCGGCTGCCGCGCCGGGAGCGGCTGCAACAGCCATCGGGGCAGCCGCGCTGACGCCAAACTCGGTCTCAAACGCCTTAACCAGCTCAGATAATTCTAATACGGTCATTCCTTTTACAGCTTCAAGTATTTCCTGGACTTTAGACATTTAATTCAAACCTCCTAAATGTTTATGGATTTTTTGGATTGAAATTCAACCGTGGTATTTTGTGCGACTTAACTCGCACCCTCAATTTTAGCATTCGGGTCGCCAGACGTATGTAGTATTCTCACGTCCCACGTCTCACGTCCCACTTCTCACTTTAGGCTTCCCCTGCGCGGACTTTGCGCACCGCCTCCAGGGTATAGACCAAACTGCGCAGAGTACCCTGCAGCACGCCCGCGAAACCGTACATCGGGGCCTGCATTCCACCCAGGACTTTAGCCAGAAGCACCTCCCGCGGAGGCAGATCAGCCAGGCTCTTCACTCCCCTGGCGTCGATCACCTTGCCTTCCAGTACGCCAGCTTTGATTTCCATCTTTTTTATCTCGCGGATAAATTCAGAAAGGATTTTCGCCGGCGCCACCGGGTCCGTGCCAAAAGCGATGGCCACCTGCCCTTCCAAAAAGGGTTTCAGATCTTCCAGGCCAACTTGGCCGGCAGCCAGGCTGGCAAGAGTGTTTTTAGCGATTTTAAACTCGCAGCCCGCTTCACGCAGCCGCCGGCGAAGTTTCGTCGATTCAGCAACGTTAAGCCCCCGGTAATCGGCAAGGACTGCAGCCTTTGAAGTTTCAAATTTCTCTTTGATCTCCAGGACAACGCTTTCTTTTTCGGATTTATTCTTAGGCATTCTTCTTCAAACACCTCCCTTCTGAGTCGTGGGCCGTGAGACGTGAGACGTGAGATTTAAGTATTCCTAACTGCTATAAATCTTACCTATCTCAGTTCTAACGTATCACGTCACTTAAATTAATTAAAATAAAACATAATACATTCTCAAGCGATTTGGTCACGGGCAATGAGCCTACTTTATGCGGGATTTAACTGTTCCCACTGAATTTTTTAGGCCTGTCAGTCAACCATTCATTCCCACGTCCGATTTCCCGCGTCCAATAAATAAGGCCTCCGCGGAAATGCTGCAGAGGCCCGTACGTTAACTTAAAAACGCAAGGAATAATCAGCCTCGGCTGGCGGCTAACAGCCATTATGCAAAGCACCAGCGGTCTACAGCAAATGTATTAAGGTTTCAACAAACACCTGTTTTTAACCGTTACTCTGACAGAGGAATGGCGACACACCTCTATCATAAGTATTTCTGCATGCCGAGGAATGTCCCCGACGTTTTCGAATATCTTAGGTGGTCACTTTTTGAGTATTGACCTTGATGCCGGGACCCATTGTCGAGCTTAAAGAGATGCCCTTCATATATTGTCCTTTAGCCGCGGCCGGTTTCGCCCGGACCAGGGCGTCAATCAAAGTGCGCAGGTTTTCCAGCAGCTTTTCGTTATCGAAGGAAACCCTGCCGATCGGAGCGTGGATATTACCAGCCTTATCTACCCGGTATTCAATCTTGCCGGCTTTTACTTCCTTTACCGCTTTGCCCACATCAAAGGTGACGGTGCCGGTCTTGGGGTTGGGCATCAGGCCGCGCGGGCCCAGGATGCGTCCCAGCTTGCCGACTGTACCCATCATATCGGGAGTGGCTATAGCCACATCGAACGCCAGCCAGCCTTCCTTCTGGATCTTTTCCACCATATCTTCCGCCCCGACAAAATCAGCTCCCGCTTCCTCCGCTTCTTTTACCTTATCGCCTTTGGCGAAAACCAGGACTGTGCGGGTTTTGCCGGTGCCGTACGGCAGCACCACCGCTCCGCGGACCTGCTGGTCAGCGTGGCGCGGGTCCACACCCAAACGGACGGCTACTTCTATTGTTTCATCAAACTTGGCCGGAGCTACCTTCTTGATCAGTTCAAAAGCTTCAACCGGCTCATATAGGACATTCCGGCTGATCTGTTTTGCAGCGTCTGTAAACTTTTTACCATGCTTAGGCATGTTTTCGACCTCCCTGTGGTATTAACGGAAATACTCCTCCCACTGCTATCCTTCTACGATATCAATCCCCATGCTCCGGGCAGTGCCTTCAACCATTTTCATGGCTGCTTCCACACTGGCCGCGTTTAAATCAGGCATTTTTAACTCTGCGATCTCCCGCACCTTGGAGCGGGGGAGTTTTGCGACTTTCTTTATATTTGGCTCCCCGGAAGCCTTTTCGAGACCCGCCGCTTTCTTTAACAGAACAGCCGCGGGCGGAGTCTTGGTTATAAAAGTAAAGGAACGGTCTTCAAAAACAGTAATCTCAACCGGGATAATCAGCCCGGCTTGAGCGGCTGTCCTTTCGTTGTATTCCTTTACAAAGGACATAATGTTAACCCCATGCTGGCCTAACGCCGGTCCTACAGGAGGAGCCGGGGTCGCTTTACCCGCCGGAACCTGCAATTTAACTATTGCTGATACTCTCTTTGCCACTTGCACTTACACCTCCTTCTCGGATCGTTAGACTAAGAGGACCTTAAGAAATCTTTTCAACCTGTATAAAATCAAGTTCTATGGGAGTCTCTCTCCCGAACATGGAGATCACAACTCGCACTTTACCTTTTTCAAGATTAATTTCTTCAATTTGGCCTATGAAATTCTCAAACGGCCCGGCTATCACCCGGACATTTTCACCGGTGGAAAAATCAATCCGCGCCCGCGGTTCTTCCACACCCATCTGCCTGATAATCTGTTTGGCCTCAGCCTCATTCAGCGGGATCGGCTTCGAACCCGAGCCCACAAAGCCTGTCACTCCGGGTGTATTCCGTACCACGTACCAGGAATCATCAGTCATAAACATCTCAACCAGCACATATCCCGGAAACACCTTGCGCTTCGATATCTTTTTTTTGCCGTCTTTAATCTCGACTTCGTCTTCCATAGGCACAAGAATACGAAAGATTTTTTCCTCCATATTCATTGACTCTATGCGTTTTTCAAGGTTTGCTTTAACTTTGTTTTCGTAACCGGAATAGGTATGTACAACATACCAGTTCTTTTCCATAAAATACAAGGGACCCCTCCTGCAAGTAAGGTCCCTCACCTCCTCAGGAATTTATCTGTTAATAACATACCTCAGGACAGTGCTCAGAGCTGAATCAAAGAGCCAGATCAAGGACCCGACAAACAATACCGCCACCACCACAACGGCGGTGTAGATAATTAATTCCCTGCGTCCGGGCCAGTTAACCTTTTTAAGCTCGCTGTATGCTCCCTTGACAAATTTCTGGACGAGTTCTATATAATTAACTTTTTCTTTCTTTGCCGGCTGATCTTTTTTAGGGTCTTTTTTGGCGACTTCTTTTTTATCTTTAACTAAAGCGATATCTTTCTTGACAGCTTCTTTTTTCTCGGGTTTCTGCCCGGGAATATTTTTGCCGTCTTTTTTATCTTTGTTCAGGACAAAGCTTTTACCGGTGTTTCCTTTTTGACCGGCTTCCTTTTTGCCCTGTTCTTTCTTATTGTTTCCATCATCCTGCTTTCTGGTAACTGCCATTAAACGCCACATCCTTAAATTTAATAAAGTATTTGCGCCCAACAAGATATTTTACCTTCATTTTATCTATCACTGGCAGATGCGGCTGATCTTCTATGAGGACACACCCGTGTTATCTGGTTTCTTTGTGCAGGGTATGAGTATGACAGAATCTGCAGTACTTTTTCATTTCAATCCTGTTGGAATCATTTTTCTTATTTTTCTCAGTGGTATAGTTCCGCCTTTTGCATTCGGTGCAAGCCAACGTAACTCCTACTCTCACCAGAGCCACCTCCCCTAAAGCCAAAAAAAAATTAGGTCCATCGACTTTATGAAAATTTTACTTATCAAATTTATCACAATTAAAAAGGGATGTCAATAGTTTCCCTTTCTAACGGCCCAAACTGTTTCTCGTCAGTTCTATTTTATACATTATGGATACCTTTTTATACTACTGGCCCAATGTTCAGGTAAAAAAATGAAAAAATCAGGATATTTTTGCCTTGTGGGCTGATTCAATTCAGCGTTGGGAACCAGGCGCTTTATCCAAAACTGCAGCCCGGCGCTTAATCCTGTGCCGGGCTGCCTGAAGAACGAGAATTTAACAAATATAATAAATGGATACGCAGTTTTATGCGTTTATTCCTTGATCCCGGTTACAACGCCGGCGCCCACAGTGCGGCCGCCTTCACGAATGGCAAAGCGCAGGCCCTCTTCTATGGCGATCGGGGTAATCAGGGCGATATCAATCGCGACATGGTCCCCGGGCATTACCATCTCCACTCCCTCAGGCAGGGTGGTTACTCCGGTCACGTCGGTGGTCCGGAAATAAAACTGCGGACGGTATCCGTTGAAAAACGGGGTGTGCCTGCCGCCTTCTTCTTTGGTCAGCACGTACACGTTCGCTACGAAGTTCTTGAGCGGCTTGATGCTGCCGGGCTTGGCCAATACCTGGCCCCGCTCGACTTCTTTCCGGTCTACACCGCGCAGAAGACATCCCACGTTGTCTCCGGCCTGCCCGCTGTCGAGGATCTTCCTGAACATTTCTACCCCGGTTACCACGGTCTTGCGGGGCTTGTCGTTCAGTCCCACTATTTCTACTTCTTCCTGTACTTTGATCTGGCCCCGCTCTACCCGGCCGGTGGCTACGGTCCCGCGCCCGGTGATCGTGAATACGTCTTCTACCGGCATCAGGAACGGCTTGTCTATCGCCCGCTGCGGGGTCGGAATGTATTCGTCAACGGCGTCCATCAGATCCCAGATCGACTTGCACCATTCACAGTCCCGCTTGCCGCAGGCGCATTCCATTGCTTTTAATGCCGAACCGGTGATAATGGGAATGTCGTCTCCGGGAAATTCG
Organism: Pelotomaculum propionicicum; assembly: GCF_048984525.1. Lineage (GTDB taxonomy): Bacteria > Bacillota > Desulfotomaculia > Desulfotomaculales > Pelotomaculaceae > Syntrophopropionicum > Syntrophopropionicum propionicicum_A. The sequence continues at coordinate 30,863 of NZ_JBMGJC010000011.1, read as the reverse complement.
TAAATGGACAACAGCTCGCGCACTTCCATGTCTACCAGCTCCAACAGCTCGGGGTCGTCTACCATGTCGGCCTTGTTCAGGTACACGACTATGTAGGGCACCCCTACCTGGCGGGCCAGCAGGATGTGTTCCCTGGTCTGCGGCATCGGCCCGTCCGCCGCTGACACTACCAGTATTGAACCGTCCATCTGGGCGGCCCCGGTAATCATGTTCTTGATATAGTCGGCGTGACCCGGGCAGTCCACGTGGGCATAGTGCCTCTTCCCGGTCTCGTACTCAACGTGTGCTGTGTTAATCGTGATGCCGCGCTCGCGTTCTTCCGGCGCGTTGTCAATTTCGTCGTACTTCTTTACGGTCGCCCCGCCTACTGTATTCAGGACCAGGGTGATCGCCGCCGTCAGTGTCGTCTTGCCGTGGTCTACGTGGCCGATGGTCCCAATGTTAACGTGTGGTTTGGTCCGCTCAAATTTCTGTTTTGCCATTTGGTCCTTCCTCCTTAAATGGTAAGCCTTGATGTGCAACCATTTTTATATTCAAAATTATTTCCACATTTCGTCAAATGATACAAAACAGTGGAAAGTGATGAAATAATTCTATATACCCGGTTAAAATCCTTCTCGACAGATAAAAAAATAGGTGGGCAACCTGTTAAAAACAGGCAATTTATTATTACAGACGAAAATATGGCGGCGGGCTTTCTATAAAAAGAGGGTTAAAATAATAAAACCGGCGAAAATACTCACCGGTTTTCGACTGCCTGGTAGCGGCGCAGGGACTTGAACCCCGGACACCACGGGTATGAACCGTGTGCTCTAACCAGCTGAGCTACGCCGCCATTTCGGTTATCTGATGTCGGATGCCTGAAGCCGGACTGATTGCAGGAAAACGTCTTTTACGATTTCCTTCCTTAAAAATCTGACTTCCGATATCTGACTTCTGACTTCTGAGTTTGGAGCCGCTAACCGGGGTTGAACCGGTGACCTCATCCTTACCAAGGATGCGCTCTACCTCCTGAGCTATAGCGGCAAATTAACTTAAATTTTACACAAGGCGAATAAAGCCTCGTTGTATAGTTTAGCACAGGTTAATTTGCCTTGTCAACTTGGGTTTTAATAACACTGGCAGTATTAAATTCAACCGGCGGGCGGGGCGGAAGAGGCTTAAATAAAGGCGCCCGAAGCAAAGTACGGTTTGCTGCAAACGCGATCCGGCTTTTTTATCACAGATGTTTTTTATCGGCAGGGGACCTGAATTTCACAAAGTAATCCAGGCCGGACCAGACAGTAAGGATCAAGGTAAAAGCCACCGCGATATGGGTAAAGGGAACATTAATAATATTGAAGGAAAAGTCCCTCAAAAAAAGTGCTGCTACAGCGACAACTTGTGATACCGTTTTGGTCCTGCCAAGGCGGCTGGGGTAAATTACTATCCCCTCCGCCGCCGCCAGGGCTCTCAAACCGGTCACGGCAATTTCCCTGCTTATAATTATTATGGCTATCCAGCCAGCCAGCCGGCCCAGTTCCACCAGGCTGATCAGAGCAGCGGTGATGAGAATTTTATCAGCCACAGGGTCCAGGAAATTGCCCAGCCGGGTTACCTCATTTTTTTTCCTGGCAAAATACCCGTCCAGGCCGTCGGTCAGCGCGGCTAATAAAAATATGCCGGCGGCCGCGTAATCAGCATATAGAAACTTCATCGAAGCTGTCAGTAAAAACACCGGAATAAGTATTAATCTGGCTATAGTGAGGCTGTTGGGCAAATTCATACGGCATCTCCAGTTGACAATAAGAAAACGGTTTTTTGCACTCTACGACACTACGGCGCCGCCGCAGCTCGAACCCGCGCCCGCCGTACAGGCGTAACAGTGGTTTTCCGTAATTATCCTGCGGCCTATCAAAGCCTCCATATTAAAATCATCTATATGCCGGGATGATTCCGGGGCACAGGGCAGGTCCAGCATCTGGTTAAAATCACAGTCATACAGGCGTCCGTCCCATCCCACTGAGATCTGGCTGGTGCACATGACCTGCCCGGCGGCGGCGGGATTAAAGGCTCCTGACAGCCGTGCCATATATTCTTCCATGTTGCCGCTTTCGGTTAAAAAGTTTAAAAACCTTCCCACCGGCACGTTGGTAAGGGTAAAAAGCCTGGTGAAAGCTATCCCGTAGCGGCACATCAATTCACGTTCGAAATCAGCTTCCACGGCATGTTGGGCAGGCGGCAAAAATGCCCCGCCCGGATTATAAACCAGGTTAAGCGCCAGCCTGCTTTGCTCCAGGCCATAACCCAGTTTATTCAAACGCCTCAGCACGCGAATAGAAGTGTCAAAAACACCCTCCCCCCGCTGCCGGTCGGTATTCCTGCCCATATAGTACGGCAGCGAGGCGTTGACCTCCACATTATGACCGGCGTAGAATTCAGGCAGATGGGCATAGTCCTTCTGGTCCAGCACAGTAAGATTGGTGCGCACCATAACTTTTCTGCCCATCCTGGCAGTCTCTTCTATCAACCAGGTCAGGTGGGGATTCAATTCCGGCGCGCCGCCGGTGATATCCAGCGTGGGAATACCAGAGTTGTCCAGCGCGTTTAAACAACTGGCCGCAGTTTCCCTGCTCATCGACTCGGTCCTGGCAGGGCCGGCTTCCACGTGGCAGTGTTTGCAGGATAGGTTGCAGACCTTGCCCACGTTAACCTGCAGCACAGAAATACTCCTGCTGACCAGCGGCAGCAGTCCGGTTTCCATAAGTTTATCTTTAAAAGGAACCTTTGCGGCAATCCTCAGGCACTGCAGCTGCCTTTCATTATCGTTGTACCGCTTTAATGTGTTTACACTTAAACTCAATTCTTAATTTTCTCCTATCATTTAAAATCCAAGTTTGGCTGTTATATTTTTCATCTGCACACCGTGCACCAGGGCCGCCCCACCCCTGATGGCCGCGGCCACATGGACGGCTTCGGTCATCTGCTCCTCGTTGGAGCCATTTTCAAGGGATTCCCTGGTGTAGGCCTCAATACAGTAAGGGCACTGCAGGGCGTGGGCCACCGCCAGGGCGATCAGCGCTTTTTCCCTGGTGCTGAGCGCCCCCTCCTGGAATACCGCGCTGTAGTAAGACATGAACTTTTCCCAGAGCTCCGGCGCCGCCTCCCCCATGGTGGGGAATTTAGCCAGGTCGGCGGTTTTATAATAGCTGCTCAAGTTACTTCATCCTCCCAATAGATTTTAAGAACTGTATGGTCCGAACGGGGACCGGGTCCAGTTTAGTTTGTCCTTGTCTAAGCTGTTCCGCCAGGGCCAGGAGGTCATCCGGGCGGTCAACGTCCATAAGGCCGTCCAGCAGGCTGTATGTCAAATTGCTGCTCCTACACACAGACAGGGTCTTTTCTAAAACCATTTCCGTGCCCCAGTCAATATTGTCAAAAACCCTTCTTTCTAAGCAACCCATGCCGATAAGGTAATAACCTCCGTCATACGCCGGGCCAAATACCAAATCACTGTGATTAAGCAAACAAAGCGAATTCTGTAGTGATGAGGGAGGCAGGACCGGTGTGTCCGTGCCAATCAGGACGACCGGGGAGTGACCGCGGGCAAACAGCTTGCGGGCGACGCCAAACATACGCTGTCCAAGGTCTCCCCCCGGCTGATTGATTACTTCTTCGCCCGGCCCCAAGACCCCGGACAGTTTATTTATTTCAGCCGCCGGAGTTGCGGCGATATAGCTTTTAAATTCAGTCAGCCGCCTTACTTTGGCCAAAGTGTCCTCAAGAAAGGCCCACTGCAGGGCTTCCCGCTGAGCCGGTGAAAGCACACCGCCCAGGCGGCTCTTGCCCCCAATTGACGGCACCCTGGACATAATCGCCACTGCTGGTTTAACCATTTTCCACCTGATTTTTGGATCTTTTAATTTAAAGGATTAGTTCCAAACGATCAAGAAGCATTTTAATATGAACAAGAACAAGCATCCTTTAATCACTGTTGTAATTCCAACCTATAATGAGTCAGAAACCATCAAGGAGACTGTTGAGCACCTGCGCGCCTGGAGCGATATCCTGGAGATCATCGTAGCGGACGGGGGCAGCAGCGACGGCACCGTCCAACTGGTCGGACCGGGAGTCAGGCTAATCCAGGCCCCCAGGGGCAGGGCCAGCCAAATGAATGAAGGAGCACGGCTGGCCTCAGGTGAGATCTTGCTGTTTTTACACAGCGACACCCGCCTGCCGGGTAACTTTCTGAAACAGCTTGAGCACGCGCTGTCAGACAGCGGCGTGGTCGGCGGGGCGTTCAAAGTAAAAATTGACCACCCGGGACTGTTTTTTTACCTGGCATCACTGGGTTCAAACCTGCGGGCCGCCGCGACAGGCATTTATTTCGGCGACCAGGCCATTTTCGCGCGCAGGGATGCATTTCATAAAATTAACGGCTTCCCGCTTATAGAATTAATGGAAGACTGGGAGTTTTCACTGAGCATGCGCCGGGTTGGGAAAACACAGCTCCTGCCCGGCCCGGTTACAACTTCCGCCAGGCGCTGGCTCATCCACGGCAAGTGGCGCACCGCCTGGCTGATGCACAAAATTAAGACGCTTTACCTTCTGGGCGCCAGCCCGGCAGATTTGAAAAAAATGTACTCAGACCGCCGCTGAGGGGGCTTTCCTGGCCAATAGCAAATCCAGGGTAATAGCGGCTGTCTTAGAGGTGATTTCCCGGCACCGGCTGTTTTTGTAAGGAGAAAATTTTTTTCTCAGTCCCCTGCAGCAAGCCTGGCCAAACTCACTGACAAACTTTTTATGCAACTCTGCGGACGCCGCCGCTATCTCTCTGTCGAAGCCCTTTGTGTCAGGGCCTGCCAGAAGAAGACTGATTGCCATCACGCCTCCGGCGAGAGCACCGCAGGTGCAGCCGGCATTCATGCCATGGCCGAAGCCCGCGGCCACCTGCTTTATACCTTCTGTTTTAACGTTCAGCAGTTCCGTACAGCTCAACGCTACCGCCTGAGCGCAGTTATAATCTTGTGCAAAGTAGTTTTCAGCCCTTATGCGCACTTCTTTACGCAAATCCTGATATGCGTTATCCAATTCAACCATCCACTACTTTCTTTATGCCAATTTAATTCCGGAATGAAGCGCGCTAGACCGGCGTGTTCCATGCTTGTGTTACTCTAATGAAAACTAGTATAATATATACTTACTTTTATAACAAAAACATCCTTATCAGTCCAATATAATTATTTTATATTATTGGGATTATGTATTCACAAAATTTATTGATAAAAAAAGACACATCCTCCATACAGCCGGAGGATATATCTTTATAGTGCGATTATCTTCATTATTATTCCTACTTTACAAAAACCACATTAATCGCTTTGATTAAAGCTGTTACCGGCTGGCCTTCGGAAAAGCCCGCTTCATCAAAAGATTCTCGCGTCATCACGGACGTGAGTTCAGTGTCGCCCATTCACATGGATACCTGGGCCATGACACCGTCTGCCTTGACTCTTCAAATGCTGCCCCTCAGCTTATTTCTTACCCCGGCTTCCAACATGTTTCACCTCCCATAAAATTTTTGTTTATTCTAACCTGAACTAACGGGACTTATACGGTTTTATTATTAATCCATGGGGACAACTGCCGCCAGGACTTAGCTTTTCCCCGGAAGCCGGGAGGTGGTTTGAAATTAAAGAAAGACCTGAAGAAAACGCTTCAGGTCTCATGGTCACTGTATTACTGATCGTAATTGAACGTTCTGCCAACCTATTTCTCCATGGGCATATTCGGGTCCCCGCTCCACTCATAGATGGAGCCTTCGTAGTTTCTTACCTTCTCAAAGCCGACGGCCCTGAGGATCATGGATGCATATCCAGATCTGATGCCCATAGTTCAGTAAACTATAAAATCATCGGTCGGTTTGATATTATAAGAAGCCATGAGAGTTTTTATCTCATCGGGGGTTTTTATTGTACCGTCCTTGTTCAATAATTGCAGCCACAGCAGGTTCACAGCACCCTGTATGTGTCCTCCCCGCGGCTCTCCCGCGTTCTGTGAGCCTTTAAATTCGCCTTCTGACCTGACGTCAACAACCACCTGTTGGCCCAAGTTGTTGAAAACGTGGTCCTTTGTCGCAATATAACCCTGGTCGTAATCTTTCAGGACAACCCCGTTCACAGGCTTGGGCTGCGCCGCTTCTTTGGTCACTTCGTAACCCAGCTGCTTCCAGTAGGACAGGCCCCCTACCAGCATTTTTACGTTATCCATCCCGGCCAGCTTTAACTGCCAGACAGCCCTGCCGTCGGCGCCCGGTCCTTTAAAGACATCCGAATAAAATACAACAGTCTTTTTATTGTCTATTCCCAGGGACTCCAGCTTCTTCTGCAAATCTTCCTTGTTTTTTATAGTCCCCCATCCCGGGTCACCGGGTTTGCCAACCGCGTCCGAAAATGCCTGGATCCCAATACCAATGGCACCGGGAATATGTTCTGAAGCATAGATATCCGGCTTGTTGCAATCCAGCAGGACCAGGTTTTCGCTTCCCAACAGCCCCTTCAATTGCTGAGCGGTAATGAGGAAATCATTGTTAGGATAAGCGGTGATATCGAATTCCTTTTGGGCCTGCGGGTCCACAGGCGCCGGTTTTCCGCAGCCGTTGATGGCCAGAATAATCGCCAGGGATAAAATTACTACCAATAACTGCTTATGCTTAAACTTCTTCCACAAATTCGTTCCCCTCCTTTTTTTGTTTATTTTTCCAAATGTCCTTAAAGAGTACCAGCAATGTACTCAGGGCAAAAAGGATCAAAAGGCCAAAAACCATGGTCCTGACTCCACCCGTAAGCATTCCGCCAATATAGGAATAAACAATCGTTGCCGGCAATTGGCCAATGCCGGTTGCGATAAAGAACGGCCAAAATCCCATGGAAGTCAAACCGGCGGCATAGCTTACCACGTCAAAAGATATAAAAGGCAGGAGTCGCGCAATCAGAACAGCGTATTTACCGTAATGCTTAAAAAAATTGTCTATGCTGTTAAGCGCTCTGTAGGAAGTAAATCTTTCCACAGTGGCCCTCCCCAGGTACCTGGCTATAAAAAAACAGAGGGCGGCCCCGGCCATGGCGCTTGACCATGAAAGGATTGCGCCGTAAACCCAGCCAAAGAGACCGGCATTCGCAAAAGTGATAATAAATGCCGGGAGGGGTGCGGCGACGGACTGAAAAACCATCAGGAGAAAGGATACTATGGGCGCCCAGATCCCAAAACCCAGAATATAGTCCCGGGCCATCCCCACGTCCACATTGCTTAAAATAAAGAAGGCCTGGTTGACATTTACCCTGATCAAAGGGACGAAATAGTATAAACAGCCGACAACCGCCAGCATCAATAATTTTCCCCTGTACCCGCGCAATATGTTCCTCATAACATACTCACCTCCTTCAGTGATTCATGTCCCCTGTATCCAGGAACCACGGCCTCCAAATGCTGTTGCTTTTAAATTATTATCAATAAATTAAAAGCCATCCCCTCATATTCGGCTATTCCGGCAGTATTTCCGCACAGTATTCCCTGCCCGCTGACTTCTCCCGGCTGTATAACCACAGCATCCCGCCATAAAGGCTGCAGAAGCTGACGAGTACCGCGAAAAGCAGGGAGGCGCCCAGAGCAGCGCTGCCTGCCACCCCGCAGGAGGCGAACAGAAACACATAAGCCCCTTCCCGTATACCGTACCCGTTAATCCCGATGGGCACCATGGCTATGGCGGAGACGGCAGGTATGATATAAACCAGGTCCCACCAGCCCAATAAATCAACATGGAGGCTGCGAAAAACAGCATAGTTTACAGCCACCACAGATAGTTGGAATAATACGGACAGGCACCCCACCGTTATAACCATCTTCCCCCGGCCGCGCAAAGCCTGGCCATGGGAGAGGAAACCACGGACAAAGCCGCTCACTTTGCCATCTCTCTTAGCAATCCAGGCGGGGACCTTCCCCAGCATTAAAAAGAAGAGCAGCCCCATTGAAGCAAATATAAGAATAATAAAAATCCAATCCACATGCAGATTAGGATTTGTTAACAGGCCGGCCAGCAAACCGGTCAGGGCTAAACCCGCGGTTGCCAACAAGCGCTCAATGACGACAGAGGAAGCCGCACCCGCCATATTGGAAATGCTGCGGCCAACGTGGAGGATCCTGATCCCGTCTCCTCCGATACTGGAAGGGAGAAAGTTGTTGAAGAAGATCCCAATCCAGTATGCTTTCCACAGTTGGAGCCACGGAAGATTTATTCCCTCCGCTTTTAAAACCAGCGACCACTTGCACACACTCACGACCATGGAGATCACAATGAAAAATCCGGCCATGATAAGCCAGCCGGGATCTGCCGTGCCAAATACATCCAGCAGGGCAATCCAATCAAAACTGTAAATTAACCAGCTTAATAGCAGACCGGATACTATAACTTTTATAAGATGAATAACACTTTTCTTCGACACTATAATCACTTCGTATTTTAATAATTTTTAAATGCCCCAAAAGGTACATGTTAAGTATATCAATATAGTGTTTATTCATCCAATTCAACTTATTTATGATGCTTTTTAACGCTATAATAATATTTTATAAAAACAATTGGTTTCAGGCGGCAATGCCAGGGTAACTTTTAAATACCAGGTTAAAATATGAAAAGCGCCTCATTCCTGAGGCGCCTCTTTGGCTTGGTTGCGGGGAGGGGATTTGAACCCCTGACCTTCGGGTTATGAGCCCGACGAGCTACCAGCTGCTCTACCCCGCGATGTCGGTACTACCTATTATATCATAGAAGGAGTCCGTTATCAAATATCACGGGCATCCTTTTATTGGCCTGGTGGAGGGGGCTGGATTCGAACCAGCGAAGTCGTCGACGGCAGATTTACAGTCTGCTCCCTTTAGCCACTCGGGAACCCCTCCATATCTGATGTCGGTCGTCGGAAGTCGGAGGTCTTTTCTTAAATTGCTCTGACTTCTTACCTCTGATATCTGAACTCTGAGTTGGAGCCGGCGATGGGACTCGAACCCGCAACCTGCTGATTACAAGTCAGCTGCTCTGCCAATTGAGCTACGCCGGCAGTGACACAATAAAGATTATACGTGAAAACATAATACATGTCAAGCGTCAAAAAAGACCTTTAACCTATATAAATGATGGTTAAAAGTCCTTTTAGATCCTATCGTGCCGCTGATTTATAAATTTATCCAGCCAGTCAACTGACCAGTCAGGCTTCCCTTTTTTCCAGGTACCTTTCCAGCTTCCGCTTTACCCTCTGCAGGGCGTTGTCAATGGACTTGACGTGGCGCTTCAGGTCTTCGGCTATCTCCTGGTATGACTTCCCTTCCAGGTAAGACATCAACACTTTCCATTCCAACGAGCTCAGGATTTCACCCATTTTTTCTTCTATGTCGTCAAATTCTTCTCTCGAAATAATTAATTCTTCGGGATCAGTAATCTTTGAGCCTGAAATAACGTCCAGCAGGGTCCGGTCTGAATCCTCGTCATAAATCGGCTTATTAAGGGAGACATAGGAATTGAGAGGAATGTGTTTTTGCCTGGTAGCTGTTTTGATGGCGGTAATAATCTGCCTGGTGATACATAATTCGGCAAACGCCCTGAACGAGGACAGCTTGTCCATCCGGAAATCACGAATAGCCTTGTATAAGCCGATCATGCCTTCCTGGATAATATCTTCCCTGTCAGCTCCGATTAAGAAGTAGGAGCGGGCTTTAGCCCGGACAAAGTTCCTGTATTTATTTATCAGATACTCTAGAGCGCCGTCATCGCCTTCACGTGCAAATTCCACCACTTCTTCGTCAACTAACACCCGATACCCTATAGGAACTTCCCTTTGGGCTTGAAGACTCACGTTATCCCCTCGCTCTTTACATTTTCCCTTCAGGAAAAACAAAAAACCTTTCCCTTTTCCGATTCTAAGTCCTGGTATAATCCACGTAACTTTTTCTTTCTAAGGTAAGGCATGTATCAAGGTTGCCGGTAAGTTTCCAAACTTATTATAACGAAGGGGTGATAGCTCGTCAAGGTAAAATTGAGTGGAGTCCTTACATAGCCTATTTTTTTTGTCGACGCAGTCTTTCTAATTTTGACCTTACCTTTTCCAGAAGAAAATTCTCCAGGTAGCTGTCAGAAGGGACACTTTTTACATAGTGCCGCTCGCTTTCCTGCCTGGTCCTTTTTACCTCTAGCAGCAGCTCTCCCGGCGTCAGGCGGTACGCGCCCCTGCCAAAAACAATATTTTGTTCGGCCCAGTCGGAAGTGGCCACGTAAACAGTTCCTTCATTTAACAACTTTCCAACCAGGCTTTCGATCAAGGCGTCAGCGGTCACACCATGCTGGGTATATATAACCTCGACAGTATCGATTGTTTCTATTCTTTCAAGCGAGTTTTTTACCTGGTGAGCGTCAAAAACCAAGTATATTTTTTTGCCGGACAGGTGAGAGTAGTTGGCCAGTATTGAGACCATCTTGAACCTGGCATGTTCTAAGCCGGACTCCTTGAACTTTTCAAACTCCGGCCAGGCGAAAATAATGTTATAGCCGTCAACTACGAGAAACTCCTTCATTAACAAAAGCCTTTCTTCTCTGCCGAAGTACTTCATAAACCAGCAGGGCAGCGGCAACCGAGGCGTTAAGGGAGTTTACCCGCCCGGCCATGGGCAGGCGCACCAGGCTGTCGCAGCGTTCTTTAACCAGACGCCCGAGGCCTTTGCCTTCTCCGCCGATAACCAGCGCCAGCGGGCCGTCCAACCTGGCGTCCCAAAAGACGTCTTCTCCGTCCGCTTCAGCGCCAACGATCCAGAGGCCCTTTTTTTTGAGTTCCTCTATGGTCTGGGGCAGGTTTGCCACCCTTGCCACATTTACGTATTCTATAGCACCCGCGGATGATTTGGCCACGGTAGGGGTCAGCGGAGCCGAGCGCCGGCGGGGTATAACCACCCCGTGCGCCCCGGCGGCGTCGGCAGTGCGCAGAATAGCGCCCAGGTTATGCGGGTCGCTGATTTCATCCAGGATAATCAGGAAAGGTTCCTCGCCCGCGCTGACGCCTGCCAGGATATCGTCAACTTCCACATACTCCTTGGCGGCCAGAAAAGCCACGACACCCTGGTGGGCGGTGCCGGAAGCGAACTTATCCAGGCGCTGGCGGTCCACTTTCTGTACTGGAATCTTTCTGTCTCTGGCTGTGGTAAATATTTCCTGCAGGGGTCCGGTTAAAACACCCTCCGCAATCATGATCTTGTTGATCGGCCGGCCCGACCTCAGGGCCTCTTTGACAGGATTGCGGCCGGCAATAATGTCGTCCAGTTTGGCACTCTCCTTTGAATTGCTATTTAAACACTATTATCACAAAATTTACAACAAATAAATCATCACAGGATTTACAAGATTTTAAGGATTAACAAGATTAAAAATTACTAATAAACTTAATCTTTTAATTTCTTAGCAATCCTAAATTTTTTGAGGAAAAGATATATTTAAATGTATATTTTTATAAAAAATCATTTAAATAATCCTGTTAATCTTGCCAATCTTGTTAATCATGTGAAATATCTTTTATATGTTCTTAAATTTCTCCCTGACTTCATTAATTTTGCCGCAGCTCATTTTCCCTTCCGGGCAGGGGCCTTTCAGGCATCCCGGCCCTGCTTCCCTGAACAGCACCGGGGCTTCCTTTCTAACCAGCCGCAGCATCTCCGCTGCCAGGGCCCGGATCTCCCACTGGGCCCGGTTGCAGCAGCGCAGGTTGAAGAAATGGAGCAGTTCCCGGGCGTTCATGGTAACTATCATCTTTGTTTCAGCGGCGTTGGGCAGGACAAACCGGGCGTCCTCATTGGTGGATTCCCCGCTGTTCCCGAGCTTTTCCACCCAGCCGTCGTACCAGCTCTGGATCTGGCTCATCTGAGATTCGAATTCATTTACTGCTTCAGGTCCCAATGCTTCAATACGCGGCGGGATGATATAGCCGAATACGCTGTCTTCTTTTGCCGCGCTGGCTTCGGAAACGTAGCGCTGGGACTTGACGCTGAAACTGGCGATGCGGTGCCTGGTTATCTGGGCCAGCAGGCTGCGGGAGACCCCCTCTATGCCGAAGGTAAAACTGGCATGCTCGATGGGGGAAAGGTGGCCAAATTCCATCAGCCGCTCCAGGAAGGCGTCCTGGCTTCTGGCTTCAATACCCTGCTTTAGTTCTTCAATACCAGCCACTGAATAACAGAGCTTGGCCCCCATGGCGACAGCTTCCTGGGGATCCGGGGTATACCTAAACAGTTCAACCCTCAATTTCTTGGCACCCATGTATAACACCTCAAAAGATTAATATCACAAGAGTTACAAGATACACGATAGCTGGCGATAATTAAATGATGGCAAAATAATGTTTTTAAATCATAAATAAAAATCTAATTAATCATGTAAATCAATTAAATCCTGTTAATCTTGTGAAAACGTTTTATTCGTTTTCTTCTTTTATCGCTTCCAGGGCGGCTGTCATAATCTCGCCAAGCCGCGCGGCATCGCCCTTTAAATAAAGGTAGCCGATCAGGCACTCCAGAGCTGTGCTGCGCCTGTACTCGATCATGCCGGCGCTCCGCGGCGTGTGGGGCGACCTGGCGTTGCGGCCCCGTCTCACTATCGACGCCTCATCTCCGGTAAACATCCCTTCCAGCGCGTGCAATGCCCTGGCCTGGGCGCCGGCGTTAACATATTTTACTGTCTCGCTGTGAAGCTGGTTTACTTTTACCAGCCCGGAGCCGATCAAGCGCTCCCGTACCGCCAGCTCGTACACGGCGTCTCCGACGTAGGCCAGCGCCAGCACAGGCAGGTCTTCCGGGCGTTCAATAACACTGCTTTTAAAATTCAAGTGCAATCCTACCCCTGCTTTTTCCAACGGACTCCCTGAGGTGTATCCTCCAGGACAATGCCCAGTTCCTTCAGCCCGTCCCTGATCCGGTCAGCGGTCCCCCAGTCCTTTTTCTTACGGGATTCCTGCCGCACTTCTATGATCAGGCCGACCAGCCCCTCGACCAGGTCAGAGCTGTCCCCGGCTGCGCCTTCAAGAAGTATGACGCCTTTATCGTCAACCTTAAAAATGCCCAGCACCTCATTAAATATTTTAAACAAATCCATTGCTTTTTGAAGAACGGCCCTGTCAGCTCCCGATACTGTCTCAGCAAGCCGCTGCACCGCCGAGTTGACATCCCTGGCCAGGTCAAAATTAATGCCGATGGCCAGGGCCGTGTTGAAATCATCGTCCATGGCGGCTTCAAATGAGTCTTTTAGTTCATCAAGGCGCATTTCAAATGACTGGTCCTTATTTATAACAGAACCGGCAATTAAAGTTTTTGCATTTTCCTGGACGGGTTTTGCCAGGGCTTCTGAAAGGAGGCGGATGCTGGTCTTGATCCTTTCCAGCCCGCGGCCCGCGGCGGCCAGTTTTTCGTCGTCAAAATCCAGAGGGCTGCGGTAATGGGTGGAAAGGAGGAAGAACCGCACTGTCTCCGGGGGAAACTTGGCCAGGATATCTCTCACCAGGAAAAAATTGCCCAGTGATTTAGACATTTTTTCCTCGTTCACGGTGATAAAACCATTATGCACCCAGTAGCGTACAAATTGTTCACCGGTGGTAGCCTCGCTCTGGGCGATCTCATTTTCATGGTGCGGGAAAATCAGGTCAAACCCCCCGCCGTGGATATCAAAGTTTGGGCCAAGGTATTTCAGCGACATAGCCGAACATTCAATATGCCAGCCCGGACGGCCGGGGCCCCACGGGCTTTCCCAGCTTGGTTCACCTGGCTTTGCCGCCTTCCAGAGGACAAAGTCGAGGGGATCGCGCTTCCTGGCGTCCACCTCCACCCGGGCGCCGGCCTGCATGTCGTCGAGGGTGCGCCCGGAAAGCTTTCCGTAGCCGGCAAACTTCCTTACTTCAAAATAAACGTCTCCATCTACAACATAAGCGGAGCCGTTTCCGACAAGTTTTTCCACCATGCCGATAATCTCTTCAATATGTTCCGTAACCACGGGATGCATATCAGCGCGGCGTACGTTCAGGGCGTCCGCGTCTTTGAAGTACTCCTTGATGTAGATACGGGCCAGCTCAAGGGGGTCCAGATTCTCTTCAGCAGCCCGGTTGATAATCTTATCATCTACATCTGTGAAGTTCTGAATATAAAGGACATTATACCCCTTCCAGGCTAAATAGCGCCGTACCGTGTCAAAAAACACCAGCGGACGCGCGTTGCCCAGGTGTATGTAATTATAAGTGGTCGGGCCGCACACATATACGTAAACATTTCCGGGCTCCCGCGGCTGAAAAGTCTCTTTTCGCCTGGTAAGAGTATTATAGATTTCCATGATTTAATACAACCTCCCATTCCGGACATCGGAATATAAGTAAGAAAACAATATCACAGGATTAACAAGATTAAACATGATTAACAGGATTAATATAATGGTTAATATTTAAATTATTCTCATGCTTAAAAAATTAAAGTTATAATAGTTGTTTAAAATCTAGTTAATCTTTAAAATCCTGTAAATCATGTGATAATAATTATTAAAAGCCGAAGAGAAATGCAGGATTTTCTCACATTTCTCACGTCCCACGTCCCAATTTACGCCCACTTTGACAGGCGGCGGGCTATCCCCTCGCGCCCCAGGATGGCCATAACCTGGTTCAGGTCTGGACCCTGCGTGCTGCCGGTGAGGGCCACCCGGACCGGCATAAAGACCTGCTTACCTTTGAGCCCGAGGTCCTTGCCGACTTCCTTCAAAAGCTGCCTGGCTTCGTCCTCTTTAATTTCATCTGTAAGAGCAACGTTTACTTTCTTGATTAAGTCCTGCAGCACAGCCCCGACTTGTTCGCCGGCCATGATCTCACGCGCTTCTTCATCCGCAATTTGAACATTATCGTCAAAATATATCTTTACGTGCCCGGCTATTTCCTGCATATAGCTGAGATGGTTCCGGACCGAGGCAACCACCTTTTTTACCCACTCGTATTTATCCGCTGACAGGGGAGTGCTTATGTAACCCGCTTGCTCCAAGTGCGGCACGGCCATTTCGGTAAGCCGCTCCAGGTCGGTTTCCCTGATATAGTGCCCGTTCAGCCAGTTTAGCTTGTCAAGATCAAAAACCGCCGGGCTCTTTGCCACCCTCTCCAGGGTAAACTGCTGTTTCAGCTCGCCCAGGGAAAAAACTTCTTCCTCGCTCCCGGGAGACCAGCCCAGCAGGGCCAGAAAATTTGCCAGGGCTTCCGGCAGGTAGCCCCGCTCCTGGTACTGCTCAATAGCGGTGGCCCCGTGGCGTTTGCTCATCTTGCTGCGATCCTTGCCCAGGATTAGCGAAACGTGGGCGAACTCCGGGGTTTCCCAGCCCAGGGCATCATATAATAGTATCTGGCGCGGGGTATTGGACAGGTGCTCTTCAGCCCTGATCACATGGCTGATGGCCATGACATGGTCGTCGACCACCACCGCGAAATTGTAGGTGGGAATGCCGTCCGACTTGATTATTATATAGTCGCCTATCTCGGAGCACTCGAATGAAACGTCCCCCCGCACCAGGTCTTTGACCAGGACCACCTTGTCTTCAGGCACGCGAAAGCGCACCACCGGCCGTCGGCCTTCCGCTTCCAGGCTGGCGCGTTCTCCGGCCGAAAGATTCCGGCAGCGCCCCAGGTACCGGGGCAGCTCGCCTTTGGCCATGAGGGCCTCTCTTTCTGCCGCGAGTTCTTCTTCACTGCAATAGCAGAGGTAGGCTGCTCCGCTTTCGAGCAGGCAGTCGGCATATTTTGTGTATAATTCCAGCCTTTCCATCTGCCGGTAAGGCCCGTATGGCCCGCCGACATCGACTCCCTCATCCCAATCGAGGCCAAGCCAGCGCAGCGCGTCCAGGATGTTCTCCTCGGACTGGCGGGATGACCTTTCCAAATCCGTATCTTCAATGCGCACTATAAACGTACCGCCGTAATGGCGGGCAAAGAGCCAATTAAAAAGCGCCGACCTGGCTCCCCCAATATGTAAAGGGCCTGTGGGGCTTGGCGCAAATCTTACCCTGACTGGTGACAAATCGTTATCCTCCCTTATCCTGATGATAACCCCGGATTATTATTTTTCGATATTCAAAAAATACCAGGGTTAGTGCTAATTAATGCCTTTTTTAACGAGCTTATTATAACATCTCCTTTAAAGGACAGGCAACTTATAAGTGCCCTGACGGCTATTGCTGATTATTCCGGAAGAGGCAGGCTAGGTCTGACTTTAAATATTCTGCCATGTTTAAACTGCTTGTAACCAAAGGCTGTATCTTATATAATTAATATAGAAGTTTCAGGCAATCCATAATTGTAAAAAACTACAAGCGCACAAGGCCGATGATGCCCTTGACTATCCAAGGTCATTTTTTATTTAAAGTGGTGATAACAGATGATGGACCGGGACGATTTTGATGAAATCAACCGGCTTCTGGAAAAATGCTGCGACTCCTGCCTGCTTACCCGCGCGCATTGCGCGAGCTGCCGCATTGAAAAATTAAGGGATATATTAAGCCGGTTAAGCAAATCGTCAGCCTATGAGCTGATCAGCCTGGAGGAATTAAATATCCTGATAAAAAACGCTGTCATCACTGAGCAAGCTTGTGAAAAAGAGCTGGAAGTGATTGAAAAGTGGAGGCATTTTCTGAAGGACCCAACCTAAAGTGATAAGGAACTAACGTACAGATCTCAGCATTGTCACGGCATAAGCGGCGATACCATCCCCAGCGCCGGTGAAACCCAATCCCTCGGTAGTGGTGGCCTTGACATTGACAAGGCCGGCACTGATTCCCAGTGTTTCCGCTATATTGTCAGCCATCTCCTTCTTATATGGAGCCAGTTTTGGCTCCTGGGCCACTATTACCGAGTCTATGTTGAGGATTTCAAAACCCCTGGCGGCGAGCAGTTCTTTTGCCTTTGCCAGTAGAATTAAACTGCTGATCCCCTTGTATCTCATATCGCTGTCAGGGAAATGTTTTCCTATGTCACCCTCGCCGGCGGCGCCAAGGAGAGCGTCTATGACAGCGTGCGCCAGCACATCGGCGTCTGAATGGCCCAGCAGCCCTTTTTCATAAGGAATCTTTACCCCGCCCAGGACAAGGGCCCTTCCTTCAACCATTTTATGCACATCATAACCGATGCCGACTCTCAATATTAAACCTCCTTCAAACCGGAAGCCGCCCTTATTATGGCCATAGCCACATCTAAATCCTCGGGTGTGGTTATTTTAATGTTTTCATAAGAACCCATTACGATCTTTACCTGCCCACCGAGAAACTCCACCAGGGCAGCGTCATCAGTCGCCAGCAGGTTATCGGCCCTTGCCCTGCGGTGGGCTTCCACAATTAATTCGTAGCGAAAAGCCTGCGGTGTTTGCACCAGCCAGGTGCGATCCCTGGGAAGTGTCCCTGATACAAAATTGTTTTCATCAACCAGCTTAACTGTATCTTTGGCCGGCACCGCGCATGTGGCCGCGCCGTGAGTTTGCGCGGCTGCAATGACCGATTCCAGAATTTCGATACTGAAAAGAGGGCGGACCCCGTCATGGACCACCACAATATCATACATAGGAGAAAGCGCCAGGAGGCCGTTATACACGGAGTCCTGGCGCTCTTTTCCTCCCGGTACAATTGCTGCAATCTTATTTAATCCCAGTTTTTCAACCACTGCAGTGCGGCAGTAGTCTTCCTCTCCGGGACTGGTTACAATAACTATGTCCTTTACTGCAGGGCTTGCCTCCATGGTTTTTAAAGCATAACCCAACAGCGGGGTGCCGTCCAGGGCAAGGAACTGCTTTTTTGTTTTTATCCCCATCCGGGTCCCGCTGCCCGCGGCAGGAACTATCGCCGCTACTTTAACCAATAACGTTCACCTCAGCATAGCCTGCCTGTCCATCAACCCGCCGGTCGTATTTTGGTTTGGCAAATATCATTCTCCCGGCTGCCGTTTGCAGAACGCTGGTAACCAGCACTGGTATGGTCTGGTTAATATAACGCTTTCCGCCGTCCACAACGATCATCGTCCCGTCATCGAGGTAGGCTACGCCCTGGCCTGTCTCTTTTCCATCTTTGACGACCTGGACCACCATCTCCTCACCCGGCAGCACCACCGGCTTAACCGCGTTGGCCAGTTCATTGATGTTGAGGACCCTGACGCCATGCAATTCGGCTACTTTGTTCAGATTAAAGTCGTTGGTAATGATTTTGGCGCCGAGTTTTTGAGCCAGCTTGACCAGCTTGGTATCTACCTCGGCCGATTCCTCCAAACCGCGGTTATTGTCATATATCTGGATCTTGATGTCCTGGTCCTTACGCATCTTGTTCAGTATATCAAGGCCCCGCCGGCCCCTGTTGCGTTTCAGGAGATCAGGGGAGTCGGCGATGTGGCGCAGTTCCTCCAGCACAAAAGCAGGAACAAGGAGGACGCCTTCGATAAAACCGCTCTCACAAAGTTCGGATATCCGCCCGTCGATAATAACGCTGGTGTCGAGAATTTTGAACTGCCCCCCGCGGGACTCGGCCTTCGAGGCGCGTTCCTTGCCGAACTTGGGTATGCTTGCGAAAAGCGATAAAAGCTCTTCCCGCTTTTTAATGAATACACTCAGTCCGAGATATGACAGGAACAGGGTTAATAAAATAGATAAAACTATACCCGGCCAACCAATTGAAGAAATGGCCGGCCTTATTAAATTAGCAATTATAAGTGCAATAACCAGGCCTACCGAGCCCATTAACAGATCCTGAGACGGTATTCTCTGCAAATACTGCTCAAGAAAATCCATCAGCCGTACAACCCAGCGAATAAGCAGCGGTGTAAGCAAAATGCCGGCCACCAGGAAAAACAGTGTGGAAAGCCCGATAAAACCGAATTTAAACTGCTGGGGCAGGTTGACAAAAAAAGCAATCAAGTCGCTGTTAACCAAAAAATACCCTGTGGCAAATCCACCGGCGGTAAAAGCAGTTATCAGAGCAATATATACGATCCTCTTTACCACTTTAATTTTCACCTCCTTTACAAGGTATTTTTTAACTTATAACTATATTATATGATTTTCATAAATATACCATCAATATTAATTTTGGGCATAAATTAAAAAACGCCAGTTTTCTGACGCTTTTTAAGCAAAGGCGCCATCTAGTAGTGACTGGGCCTTTTCTTCCTCCAGTTCCGTGGCCAGAACCAGTTCGCTGATTAAGATTTGTCTCGCATTCTCCAGCATTTTTCTTTCGCCGGAAGAAAGCCCCTTTTCACGGTCTCTTTTAATTAGGTTGCGTACAACTTCAGCTACTTCGTAAATGTTGCCGCTTTTAATCTTCTCCAAATTGGCACGGTACCTGCGGTTCCAGTTCGGCGACATCGCGGAGCACTGCTGGCGAAGGATGTGCAGCACCCTTTCTACCCCTTCCCAGTCGATTACCTCTCTTAAGCCCACACCTTCACCGTTGTTAATGGGGATCATCACTTTCATATCGCCAACAGGAAGCTGCAGGATGTAATACTGCCTTTTTTCACCCAGTACTTCCTTCTCTTCGATGGATTCAATTACGCCTGCTCCGTGCATCGGGTACACCACTTTGTCTCCAATTTTAAACATGCCGTACCCCCTCATGTTTTTTACAACAAAAAATTTACCACGTATAAAATATAACATAAAAACGTTGCTTTGTCAAATAAACTATAATTCTAGCACAGCTGTAATGCAGTGTCAACATTAAATTATAAGATAATTTATATAAATTTTTTATTAGTGGTCAGGACATCCGCCCGCTGCTTTTCTACCTGGGCCATTCCTGTAAAACCTGCTCGCGGAACCGGTTGAGTCCATCTTTAATGGAGCGGGCGCGGACCTCTCCGATGCCTTCCACGCCGTCGAGATCTTCTATTGTGGCTACAAGGATCCTGCTCAATGTCCCAAATGTCTTAACCAGGTTGTCAATAACGGGCAGGGGCAGCCTGGGTATCTTCTCCAGTATCCTGTAGCCCCTGGGCAGGACGTGCTGGTCTAAGATGCTGGCGCTGCCGGGATAACCAAGCGCCCTCGAAATCAGGGCCAGGTCAAGGATATCCTCCGCCGGCCAGCTTCTGATTATATTGAGAATATTTGATGGCGTTTTCTCCCCCGCGGCCATTGCATAATCCTGGATTACCAGCAGGCCTTCGTCTTCCGTGCTGGCCACAAGTTCTTCCATCTGCATGGTAATCAGGCGGCCCTCGACTCCAAGCTCGCTGATATACCTTTCTATTTCCTTGACCACTCTTAAAACCATTTCAACTCTTTGTATGGCCTTGGCCACATCGAACAACGTTACGGCATCGGCGAACTCAAGGGCGCTCAGCCCCATCAGCACCTTGTCCTGCACAGAACGGTATTTTTCAAGAGTCTGGATGGCCTGGTTGGCTTTTGACAGCAGCACGCTGATATCCTTGAGGACATATTTTAAGGACCCTTTATATATTGTTATTACTCCGCGCCGCTGGGATATAGAAATAACCAGGGTATCGGTTTGCTTGGCGACCCTTTCCGCGCTGCGGTGGCGGATACCTGTCTCACTGGACGGAATACCCTGGTCCGGCACCAGCTGGGTGTTGGCTGCCAGAATTTTTCTGGCGTCCTTGCTTAATATGATCGCCCCGTCCATTTTGGCCAGCTCGTAAAGACCGGCGGGGGTAAACTCGGCATTAATGGCAAAGCCGCCTTCAATAATTTTCATTACCTCCGGTGTATCGCCAATTACTATCAGCCCGCCGGTCTTGGCTCTGAGTATGTTTTCAAGGCCGTCCCGCAGCGGAGTGCCCGGCGCTACAGTGCGCAAAACCTTTAATAATTTACCCGCCATTTTTTCTTCCTTCAAATGAAACACCTCACACCCTTAAAGCCAGTTCCAGCGCCCCCGCAAGCGTATCAGCTGTCAATATGCCCGTTTCCGCGTTATGGTCCAAAGCGCTTTGGCCGGATAATAAAAAGCTGCTGAAGCCAAGTTTAAAGGCTTCTTTTACCCTTTTCTCCACTCCGTTAACCGGACGGAGTTCGCCGGTAAGCCCTATTTCCCCGGCAAAAGCCATACCGTTATCGACAGGGATATCCCTGAAACTTGAGGTTAACGCACACGCGATAGCCAGGTCTACCGCAGGCTCATCAAGCTTTACCCCGCCGACGGCATTAACGTAAATGTCATGGCTGCCCAGGTTTAAACCAACTCTCTTTTCAAGGACAGCGGTGATGAGAGCAACCCGGTTATAGTCCACTCCCGCGGTCATCCGCCGCGGCACACCGTAACCAGTCGGCGATACCAGTGCCTGTATCTCCACTAACAGAGGCCTGGTGCCTTCCAGGGCGGCGGCCACAGCCGAACCGGGAACGCCTCCCTGAGGGCGCTGAACCAGAAACAGGGCGGAGGGATTGGTTACCTCAATCAGGCCGCTCCCGCTCATTTCAAAAATGCCAATTTCATTTGTTGACCCAAACCTGTTTTTAACGCAGCGCAGGATACGGAAAAACTGGTGCCGGTCACCTTCCAGGTAGAGGACTGTGTCGACCATGTGCTCCAGCACCCGCGGGCCTGCAATTACACCTTCTTTAGTCACGTGCCCGACCAAAAAAATCGAAATCCCTGTAGTCTTCGCCAGGCGCATAAGCTGGGCCGCGCATTCGCGGACCTGCCCCACGCTCCCGGGAGCGGAACCCAGGTCGCTCTTATACATTGTCTGTATGGAATCAACCACCGCTACCGGCGGCCCCAGCTCTCTCAGGTGGCGTTCAATTATATCTATATCAGTTTCAGATAACAGCAATAAACCCGGTGAAAGCTCTCCCAGCCGATCAGCCCTGAGCCGCACCTGGCGCATCGATTCTTCCCCGGATATATAAAGCGCCTGCATCCTGCGGCTGAGTAGTTGAGAGACCTGCAGCAGCAGTGTGGACTTACCGATCCCGGGGTCGCCTCCAAGTAAAACCAGCGAACCCGGGACCAGGCCCCCGCCAAGGACACGGTCAATTTCACCAAGTTCGGTGGAAAAACGTTCTTCCTCCTGCACTGGTACTTCCGTAACGGGACGCGGCACGTCACCTGAGACGGAAGAGGAACCGGGTGCCGTGCGGAGGTTGACGGGCTCTTCGACCAGGCTGTTCCAACTGCCGCAGCCGGGGCAGCGCCCCAGCCAGCGCGCTGACTGCTGCCCGCATTCCTGGCATAGGTATTTGGTCTTTACTCGCATCGACAAAAAGTCTCCAAGTTTTGGTTATTTCTAAATTATAACATTTGATACGACATACTACAAGTAACCGGTTTTTCCAACCAACTCCGGGTAAATTATTAGGGCGCCCGGTCCAAACAAGGCGCCCTAAACAATGAACCTGACATAATTTGTATCCGCAAATATACCTCTACAATTTTACAACTTTTGTTCCATTGCCGGTTTCGTCCAGATCCAGCAGCACCCGGTCACCGCGGCGGAATGTTCCCCTCAGCAGTTCCTCGGACAGGCGGTCTTCCACGAGGCGCAATATAGCCCGCCGCAACGGCCTGGCGCCGTATGCCTCGTCGAACCCCTCCCTGACCAGAAGGTCCTTTACCGCATCAGTAACTTCAACTTCTACCTCGTTTTCTTTCATCCTTTCGGCAACTACATTCAGCATCAGGCTTACTATATCTTTAATGTGTTCTTGAGTAAGGGCATGGAAGACTATAGTTTCATCGATCCGGTTGAGGAATTCGGGCCGGAAGGTCCGGCGCAGCTCATCGGTTATTTTTCTCTTCATATCGTCGTAATTGGACTTTTCCTGTTCACCCGTCCGGAAACCCATCACAGCTTCCTTCTTAATAGTGTGCAGGCCCACGTTTGATGTCATAATCAACACGGTGTTTCTGAAATCTACTGTGCGCCCCTTGGAGTCTGTCAGTCTGCCGTCCTCCATTACCTGCAGCAGGATATTGAAGACATCCGGGTGGGCTTTTTCAATCTCGTCCAGCAGGACCACCGTGTAAGGCCTGCGCCGCACTGCCTCGGTCAGCTGTCCCCCTTCGTCGTAACCCACGTAACCGGGAGGGGCGCCAACGAGCCGGGAGACTGCGAATTTTTCCATGTACTCGGACATGTCGATCCTGACCATGGCTTCCTCACTGCCAAAAAGGACCTCGGCCACGGTCCTCGCCAGCTCAGTCTTACCGACGCCGGTCGGGCCCAGAAAGATAAAGGAACCGATAGGCCGTTTCGGATCTTTCAAGCCGGCCCGTGCCCTGCGGATAGCCCTCGATATGGCCTGGATCGCTTCGTCCTGACCAACCACGCGCTGGTGCAGCACTTCTTCCATTTTCAAAAGCCTTTCTGATTCTCCTTCAGCCAGCTTCTTCACCGGAACCCCGGTCCAGGTCGAAACAATATGGGCTATTACATCCTCGTCAACCACCAGTTCCGCGCCGCTTGTTCTCTGTTTTTTCCAGGATTCCCTGCGCTCGTCCAGCTCTGACCGCAATTTTGCTTCCTGGTCCCTGAGTTCGGCGGCCTTTTCAAACTCCTGTCCGTCTACCGCGGCCTCTTTTTCCTTTTGCAGTTCTTCCAGTTTCTTTTCCAGTTCTTTTAATTCGGGCGGCGCCACAAAAGCCTGCAGCCTCACTCTGGAGCCTGCCTCGTCCATCAGGTCAATAGCTTTGTCCGGCAGGAACCGGTCGGTGATATAGCGGCTGGACAGCCTCGCGGCCGCATCGAGAGCGGCGTCCGTAATCCTGACCCTGTGGTGCGCCTCGTACCTGTCCCTCAGCCCTCTCAAAATCTGGATAGTCTCTTCCACCGTCGGCTCAGCCACGGTAATCGGCTGGAAGCGCCGCTCAAGGGCGGCGTCCTTTTCTATATGTTTGCGGTACTCATCAAGGGTAGTGGCGCCGATACACTGAAGTTCACCCCTGGCCAGGGCCGGTTTCAGGATATTGGCGGCGTCTATGGCCCCTTCCGCCGCACCTGCTCCCACCAGCGTGTGGAGTTCATCGATAAACATGATAATATTCCCGGCCTGGCGGATCTCTTCAATGATCTTTTTCAAGCGCTCCTCAAATTCCCCCCGGTACTTGGTACCGGCCACCAGGGTACCCATGTCCAGCGTAACCACCTTTTTATTAAGCAGGATTTCAGGGACGTTGCCTGTTGTAATCCGCTGGGCCAACCCCTCGGCTACGGCGGTCTTCCCTACACCGGGCTCCCCGATCAGGACGGGGTTGTTCTTGGTGCGCCTGCTGAGTACCTGGATAACTCTTTCTATTTCTTTTTCCCTGCCCACCACGGGGTCCAGCTTATCTTCTTTAGCCATAGCGGTAAGGTCCCGCCCGAACTGGTCGAGGGTTTGGGTAGGGCTGGCTTTGGCCTGGCCCGGCGCCTGGCTCTCAGGCGGAGGAGTCTGGCCCCCCTGTAAGTGGGCGACCATGGTCCGCAGCCTGCGGTAATCGGCGCCTGTGGCGCTTAATATACTGGCCGCGACACCTTCGCCTTCCCGGATTAATCCCAGCAGCAGGTGTTCAGGCCCGACATAATTGTTACCCATCCGGCGGGCTTCATCCATAGATAATTCCAGCACTTTTTTCGCCCTGGCGGTAAGGGCGGGTTCAGGCGGGACCGGCTCGCTGCTCATTTCAACCATTTGTGAAACTACCTCTTTTACCTTATCAGCATCTATTCCCAATGTAAAAAGGACTTTAGCCGCAGCGCTTTCTCCTTCCCGGATCAGCCCCAGGAGCAGGTGTTCAGTCCCGATATTAGGATAATTAGCGGCTTTTGCTTCTTCCCGGGCATACATCAATACTTTTTGCGCCCTTTCCGTAAATCTGCCAAACATATATAACACCTCCAAATTAGTCGTGAGTCGTGGGTCGTGGGACGTGAGTATCCGGGTATTCCTCTTAAGTCTTTTAAAACCTTGGACTATCCTCTTATTTCTCACGTCTCAAGTCTCATATCTCACGTCTCAATTTCCAAACTCTTTTCTTATCAGATCGGCCCTGGCGGCATCCAACTGGCTCTTTAACAACTCCCGCCCGGCGGTTTTAAATAAAAAAGCCGGCCTGATCTTTACCATCAACTCATTTAAAAGTTTGTCCTGTACCCCGGAAATTATTTTTAACTCGCCCCCCAGCCTCAGGTCGGATAACATCCGCATCGTCTCCTCCAAGGTCAGGATCCGGGCATGGCTTAAAATGCCGTAGGCCCGGTAAACACGATCTTCGATAACCCCGCGCCTCTCCCTGTATAAAACCTGGCGGGACGCTTGTTCCTGGGCTAAAATCTGCCTGGTGATGGAAATAAGGTTGTTTATTATTTCCTCCTCCGACTGTCCTAAAGTGATCTGGTTTGATATTTGAAATAGATCCCCCATAGCTTCCGTACCCTCTCCGTAAAGACCGCGCACCGTCAGCCCCAGCTTGCTGATGGCGTTAAAAACACCGCCCAGCTGGTTTGTTATTTTCAACCCGGTCAGGTGGAGCATGACTGAAGCGCGCAAGCCGGTCCCGGCATTGGTAGGACATGAGGTAAGATAACCGATTTTTTCGGAGAAGGCGTAGTCAAGCGTCCTTTCCAGCCCGTCGTCTACCTTGTCGGCAATCGCCCAGGCTTCTTTCAGCCGCAGGCCGGAAAGAAGGCACTGGATGCGCAGGTGGTCCTCCTCGTTTATCATTACGCTGACAGCTTCATCGTCCCTTATTGCCACCGCTTTAAACTGAAAGTTGTTTAAAAGATCGGGGCTGATCAGGTGTTTATCCACCAGTATCTGTCTTTCGAGCGGCGGTATATCATTGAGCAGGCTTAATTCCAGGTTGCCAATTAGGTCTGAGGCATCCTTGTTTTCCAACGCTGCCTTAACCTCATTAACAACTTCCATCGACTTTTCCGGATCTAAAAGGTGGGGGAAGGGTATGCCTGCAAGGTTCCTTGCCACTCTTACCCGGCTGCTGATGACAATGCTCGCGTCCGGCCCGTCGGAGTCCATCCAGCGGCTGTTGGCGCTGCTGGCTTTATCGTTAACCGGCATCTATCCCTCACCCCCTTCTTCAAGATTTTTCTCCAGCTTGCGGATGGTATCGCGAAGCTGAGCCGCGTGTTCAAATTCTTCGCGGCCAACAGCTTCCTTGAGCTGTCTCTTCATAACCTCGATTTCTTTAACCAACCTGGCCCGGCCGCCCTTGCGTTCCGGGACCTTGCCGATATGGCGCGTGTTGCCGTGAATCCTGCGCAAGAGCGGCATTATCTTTTCCTCGTAGTTAGGGTAGCAGTCGCCGCAGCCCAAAAGGCCCTTCTTGGCGAACTCTTCCTCGCTAACTCCGCATTTTTCACAAATAACACTGGCAGCTTCGCTTTGATTATAGCTGCTGTTAAAATCGTAATTTAAGAGACCGGCTAAAAAATTATTCAAATTCATCTGCGGGAAAAACCCAAATCCATGTATTTGAATTTCCTTGGCGCATATTTCACACAGGTGGGTTTCCTGTTTCTGACCATTTATAATCTCAGCCACATGCACCGTCGCAGGCCGTTGGCTGCATTTTTCGCACAACATAAAAATTAATCTCCTTTCAAAAAAACTCTTGGTAACCGGCAGTTTTTTAACCGCGCAGGATGGATGTTATCATGGCCTTCAGCAGGAGTGCCCTCAACCTGTCCCGCACGGGCATGCTAAGCCTTAATATGTTTCCGTCTACCGCGGCAGACATGAGCCTGGCCTCACGCAGTGATATATACTTTTCTTCAAGCAGGCGGCCGATTACACCGTCAGCATCAGCCTGTGAAATTGAGTCGCCTATTATATCGCACAGGTCAAGGACCAAATCAGCTTTTTGGTCAAGAGGCACCTTGACTATCCTGATATACCCGCCGCTTCCCCTCCTGCTTTCCACAACATAACCATGGCCCGCGGAAAACCGTGTGGTCAGCACATAATTAATCTGGGAAGGGACACAGCTAAACCGCATGGCCAGGTCACTGCGCTGGACTTCAACAAATTCACGGCTGCTTTCAGACAGTAGCTGCTTTAAATAACTCTCAATTAAATCCGAAATGTTGTTCATAAAATCAAATCCTTTGACTTTTACTGACTTTAACTATATTATAATGGAAACACAAATATTTTCAATACTTTTTTATCTATTCTTCCCTGTGCGGGCTGTTCAAAAACAACAAAAACAAAAACCGCGCAGCAGCGCGGTTTTTTTAAAAATAATGGCTCCCCGAGTAGGATTCGAACCTACAACCTACCGGTTAACAGCCGGTTGCTCTACCGTTGAGCTATCGAGGAACATCGGTATTGTAACGTATACAAATATACTACGGCTGACAGTTCAAGTCAAGGGATAAAGAAATATTGGAGACCTATTTATTATTCCCTAAATTGACAAGTTAAACGCAACCGCTGTTTGATTTGATGGTTTACACTTAATATGGCAAAGCAGTAAGTTAATGCCTCCCCTCTTTACCCAGGCTGTTGTACACTGCTAATGCGTCGGTAATATTGTATTGCTCTGATTTGTGGTTTCCTTTCGCGCCGGCTGTAACCAGAACATATTCTTCCCCGCCTTCTTTAGCGAGACTTGCAAGACACAAACCAGCCTTATCGGTATATCCGGTTTTTCCTCCTAAAATTTTGCCGCCGCTAATCCTCGGGTCGTTGAGATTTTCGAACATAGTACTGTAAAAGGTTATCCCGTCTGGGTGCTTATTCGTGGGCTGAGTGGTATGGCAAAAAGATGTGAAAATTTGACGGAATGCATCATTCTGCAGTGCGTAAATAAGGAGTACAGCCATATCTTTAACTGTTGAGTAATGGTTTTCATCGTGAAGTCCGGTGGTATTGTCAAAAAAAGTGCTATTCATACCAAGATCTGCTGCCTTTTGATTCATTAGTTTTACAAAGTTTTGCTCTGAACCAGCAATCTGTACGGCGAGCCCAACACAGCATTCCGCGCCGCTTGGCAGCATTGCCCCGTATAGCAAATCAATTGCCCTGACCTTCTCATCCGGGTGAAAACCGGCCATTGTAGCATCTGTTCTGTACAGCTCCTGAAACATAGCACTGGGAAGTGTCACTCTCTCCTGCAAATTTGGCAGATGCTCTATGGCAACAATTGCTGTCATCAATTTGGTCAAAGAGGCAGGATAAATTATTTCTTCGCTCTTTTTCTGCATTAGGATGGTGTGATCATTTAAACGGATTAGAATTGCATGGGGACTGTACAAACGGGTGGAAGATATAGGAGCGGAGGATTCGGGTGTTATCATTAACGGGGGCGCCGCCGCGCTTTTACCGTCACTGTTATTGACAAATAAATACCGGCCTCCGGGTATAATAAAGGCTTTGTAAGCGATGACAGTAATAACAGTCATCAACAGGTATACCAATAACATTCGTACTTTTGGTTTTATCTTTTTTGTTTGTTGTCCCATAATAAACAGCTCCTTATTCTGTAGTGAATTTATTCAACCACAGAACAAAGAGCTATGTTGGAATTCCAGCTTATGAAATTCTTAAGTTTTTCTTATTTTAGGCATCTGAACTTGGAAGGGTCACAGTAAACACGGTATGTTCCCTGGTGCTTTGTACTTTGATCGTACCGCTGTGCGCTGTGACGATTTCTTTAGCGATGGCCAGGCCTAATCCTGCACCGCCTGTATCGCTGGAACGGGAGTAATCCAAACGGTAAAATTTTTCAAAGATTGTATTTAGCTTTTGCAGCGGGATGGGGTTGCCCTGGTTGGTAAAAGTAATAACGACATTTCCCTCCTGCTGTACTGCAGAAATGTCGATGACGCTGTTTTGATAGCTATAGGTTATGGCATTTTTCAGGATGTTATTAAACACACGGGCCAGCTTGTCCGCATCTCCCCACAAGGAGAGGTCATCCGGGGCATTGACAGCCACTTGTTTTTCTTGCGGCGTCAGCATTGGATAGAATTCGTCTGCCATCTGCTGAAGCATGAACAGTAAATTGATCTTTTCCTTATTCAAAACGATAGTCTGCAGATTGAATCTTGTGATTTCAAAAAATTCATTAATAAGCTGCTCCAACCGGTAGGCCTTTTCTAGAGTTATTCCGACATACTTTGCTTTTTGCTCTTGAGGCATATCCGGCGCTTCATCCAAGAGGCTCAGATAGCCGATCACGGAAGTCAGCGGCGTTTTGATATCATGGGCCAGATAAACGACCAAATCGTTTTTTCTCTGTTCCGCTTCCTTGGCGTCCCTTTCCCGTTTTTGCAAAATGCTTTTTATCTTATTCAACTTCGCCGCCATAAAGTCCATTTCCGGGGATAATATAACCTCGCCGTTGGATTCTTCAACAAGCAGTTCCAGGCCCGTACTAACTTCATTAAAGTATTTCGTCATCCGTGAAAGCGCAAAGTAAAAAATCAGCAACAGCAAGAGGAATAAGCCACCGGCCAGCCACCAGGATTTATTGTTGCGGAACAACTGCTGATATATATTCAACGCTTCGTAATACGACATGTTAAATGTATTTTGAAAAAACTGAACGATACTTTCTGCAAAGGAAGCCTGAAAAAGACCATCAATCAGAAGACGTTGAATGATCACGCCAAGCAGGGGTGCTGCTATAGCGATTAGTACCACCTGTAAAAATATCTTTCTTTTTAATTTAGAAAAATCATCGTTCAATTTTATAGCCAACTCCCCACACAGTCTTGATATATTTTGGATGTTCAGCTGAATCATGCATTTTTTCACGTAAATGCCGGATATGGACCATTACCGTATTGTTGCTGTTGCTAAAGTATTTATCGCCCCAAACTTCTTGAAATAACTCTTCGGAGCTGACTACCCGTCCCCGATTTGAACACAAGACCCAAAGAATTGAAAACTCTGTAGGAGTAAGCGATATTTTCTTCTCATTCAACATACATTCATGTGTGTCCATGTCCAGGACCAGACCGGAAAAGGCAATCAGCCGTTCTTCTTTGGCCGGCTCCATAGAATTGTATTTGGTAAACCGCCGAAGCTGCGCCTTTACCCTGGCAACCAGCTCTAACG
This sequence comes from Pelotomaculum propionicicum, assembly GCF_048984525.1. Lineage (GTDB taxonomy): Bacteria > Bacillota > Desulfotomaculia > Desulfotomaculales > Pelotomaculaceae > Syntrophopropionicum > Syntrophopropionicum propionicicum_A. The sequence continues at coordinate 782 of NZ_JBMGJC010000011.1, read as the reverse complement.
GCCGAAAAGGCTTTGTAATATAGTCGTCGGCACCTAATGTAAGCCCTGTGATCTTATCTATTTCTTCCTCCTTGGCTGTTAGCATGATTACCGGAAAATTATGTTTTTCCCGGATACTCTGACAGATTGAAAAACCATTTATATCGGGAAGCATTACATCCAAAACAGCGAGATCTATCCTTTCATTATTTATGCAATTAAGAGCGTCCCGGCCATTATAGAACTTAAAAACCTTGTAATTCTCATTTATAAGATAAACCTCCACCAGGTCCGCAATAGCTTGTTCATCATCAACTATCATAATATTTGCAGCCATAGGCATTCCTTCCTTTTATTAAGCATAATAACTCATAAATATTATACTGCTAATAAAAAATCATTTCGTGCCTTTTTCCTTATCAGAACCTTAAGATTTTATTAAACGACCGATGTAAAAACCCTCCGGTTGTTGTCAACCGGAGGGTTTTTTAAAATTTCTCTAGCGGCGTCCTACTCTCCCAGGGACCAACGTCCCAAGTACCATCGGCGCTGAAGAGCTTAACTGCCGTGTTCGGGATGGGAACGGGTGTACCCTCTTCGCTATCACCACTAGAAAACTTATTATCTTTTTTATTCTCTCAAAACTGGACAGCATATTTGAACAAGATATTTGAATTTAGGTCAAGCCCTCGACCTATTAGTACCGGTCAGCTGAACTCATTGCTAAGCTTACACTCCCGGCCTATCTACCTGGTAGTCTTCCAGGGGTCTTACTAGCTTATGCTATGGGAAACCTCATCTCG
>NZ_JBMGJC010000010.1:0-153416 GCF_048984525.1 Pelotomaculum propionicicum | reverse complement strand
ATACTCGGGCCACTTCAGCTTTAGTATTTCCTTGATCTTGTTAGATGAATGCCTCATATTCTAATGTTAGCATAATATGGACAATCTTGCCATCACAATCAAAGTATACTTTCCTAAACAATAAAAAGAGAGAAGGCTTCAAGCCTTCTCTCTAAAAGCTACCATCCCTACAGAAATGCCTGTTCCCAGGGTAATACCAATACTGACTGGATCATACTGACTTTACCAACTGAAACACCGAGATGGATTACCGTAACCCTCCAAACTTCCTCAAACCGAGTTTTTCCTCAATACCACAAATCACCAAGATTTGAAACAAAAAACACTATCCATTGGACTGGTCGAACCTTGTAATAAACCCGAAATTCATTCAGACTTACCAACAAACTAAACCATTGTCTCTGTAAGGATGGTGCTTAACATCATAGTACCACAGCATATGGCAAAAATCAATAATAAAACAATATAAATTTTTATTTCATATTTTGGAAACTATGGTTACTTGTGGAGCGACTCACCCAATAATATTGTTTACAAACTATTTATGATACGGTTCACCCCTGGCGATCTTGAACCAGCGGAATATTTGTTCCAGTAAAATAACCCGCATCAGCTGGTGGGGGAAGGTCAGATTGGAAAAAGAGAGCCGCAGGCCCGCCCTTTCCAGCACTGCTTTCGACAGGCCGAGAGAGCCGCCGATAACAAACGTGATGTCACCCTTCCCTTCCAGGGCCAGTTTTTCCAAAACACGGGCCATTTCCTCGGAGGAACACATCCTGCCCCGCAGGTCAAGGGCTATCAGGTAAGTGTCGCGGCGAAGACGCTTGAGGAGGCGCTCACCCTCTTTCTCCTTTACCTTCTCGCACTCTGCCGGTGAAAGGTTGTCCGGGCAGTTTTCGTCGCTTACCTCCTCAATTTCAACCCTGGCGTAAGGTGTCAGCCGCTTCAGGTACTCGGCGGCGCCTTCGGCCAGGTACTTTTCCTTAAGCCGGCCCACCGCCAGGATGGAAATGTGATACATGTAACCCTCCATCTAAAAACTTGTGAAAATACTATACATGTTGATCAAAAAGGATGGGATTGCCATCCGGGTCGACTACAATGAAAAATGCCGGGCCTGATGTCTCCTCATCTGCTTCAGTCTGTATTTCTACAAATTTTGTTTTAAGCTCCCGCTGCAAATCTCGTATGTCAGTAAATGAATCAAGTTTATTGGTGTTTTCATCCCAGCCTGGATTGAAAGTTAACATGTTCTTATCAAACATTCCTTGAAATAGTCCAATAGTGCAGCTGCCATTTTTTAAAATAAGCCAATTCTGTGATATGTCGCCGCCAAAAACTTGAAAACCAAGGTTTTCATAAAATGTCTTTGAGGCCTGAATGTCTTTAACATTCAGACTTATTGAGAATGCTCCTAATTTCATATTTTCCTCCTTCTAATAACCATTCAAATTTAAGATGGGTTGTTCTATGATTCCGGGCACCTCAAAAAAAGTGTTCTCTCCTTAAAAAATAAAAGCGTGTCGCCACGCTTTACTTTCTGTTGATAATTGCTCCTAAAGACTTGAGCTTTTCCTCCAGGTTGTGGTAGCCCCGGTCAATAAACGCAGCATTGCATATCTCGGTCTCACCGGATGCGATCAGCCCGGCCACTATCAGGGCCGCGCCGGCCCGCAGATCGGTCGCCTTTACCTGGGCGCCTTCCAGGGAATCCACCCCCTCGATTACCGCCATCCGTCCTTCAACTTTAATCCTGGCGCCCATTCTTTTCAGCTCGTCGGCCACCATGAAACGGTTTTCAAAGATATTTTCCACCAGCACGCTTGTCCCCGGTATCACCGAAAGCATGGCCATCAGCTGCGACTGCATATCGGTAGGGAACCCGGGGTAAGGCATTGTCTTAATATCTATGGACTTCAGGGGTCCGTTAACGCATACCCTCAGGGTATCCTCACCCTCAATTATATCCGCGTTGGCCTCGCGCAATTTCGCGCTTAGAGGCTGGACATGGGCCGGGATCATGTTATCGAGGGTTATGTCACCCCCTGTGGCCGCCGCCACAACCATAAAAGTTCCCGCTTCGATCCGGTCCGGTATGACCGGGAAACGGACTCCGCCTTCAAGATATTTGACGCCATCAATTTTTATAACATCCGTGCCGGCTCCCCGCACCTTGGCTCCCATGGCGTTGAGGAAATTGGCCAGGTCAACGATTTCCGGCTCCTTGGCCGCGTTCTCTATCAATGTCTGGCCCTTAGCCAGGCAGGCTGCCATCATAATATTTTCGGTCGCCCCGACACTGGGGAAATCCAGGTATACTCTGGCCCCAACGAGCCGGTCAGGCGTGCTGCCGCACACACAGCCGTGCTCCAGGGAGAGGTCGGCCCCCAGCCCGGTCAGGCCCTTAAAATGAAGGTCCATCGGCCTGACCCCGATATTGCAGCCGCCGGGAAGCGCTACCGTAGCCTGTCCAAACCTTGCCAGCATAGGCCCCAGCAGGAGGTTGGAAGCCCTTAGTTTTTTTACCAGGTGAAAAGGCGCTCCCGCGTTCAACTTTTTAGGGGGAACGATCCTCAGGGTCTCGGGGTTTTCCCAGGCGGCGCTGGCGCCAAGGCTGTTTATTATTTCTATCATTACGCGTACATCGCTGATATCGGGAACATTTTCCAGTACTATTTCATTCCTGGCGAGAATGGCAGCGCATAAAAGCGCGAGAGACGCGTTTTTGGCGCCGGAAATTTTCACTCTGCCGCGGAGGGGGATCCCTCCCTTGATTAAAATTCTGCCCATATATTCCTCCTGGCTATAATCCCGGTAAACTATTCTCGTTTTAAATTATTCGTCCCGAAAGCATTTATTCCTGCCGCCTGCTGGAATAAGTACGCACAATGGACCTGCCCGATGGCCGGCCGCCAGAGCTTAATAATTGCTTAAAGCCCATTCCCGCCGGCATTTTTCAAGCCCGTCATAATCCAGTTTTAAATGTTTTTGCATCGCATCTTCAAATTCCATCCCGTCACCCAGTGACTTAATCAAGTCATACAGGGTATCTTCGCCATACACGCCGGCGATATACCTTACGGCGGCAAACGCTTCCCTATATGCCAGGGACTGGCTGGGCAGGTCGTCAAAATTTTCCGCTATGTCTTTCATGGAATAAAAACCGTTGTTAGAAGCGCCCTCGGGTTCGCTGAATTCGAAGCCGGTCAGCTTGTATTCCTCGTACTGGGCCATTCCCTCGGTAAACCAGCGTGGATAATTACCGCCGGTCAGGTAGTCGACCATGAGGTGTGTAAACTCATGGGCCATCGGCCCGGAAGATACAAATGTTTCTTTTACGCTGCCCGGACCGTCCTCATAAATCCAGGAGTGCGGAGACAGCACCCTTATAGCCCCGGCATAGTAAACTCCTATAGCGCTTTCTTTAGCTTCCCAGCCAAAACTCCTGTTCAGCTCTGCCTTGGAGGAGTATAGAATTATAGGGACCCGGACGCGCGGGACATAGCCGAAATCTTCCGTCACCGGGCGGTAAAAATATTCCGCCGTTTCCAGGGCCAGTGCTGCGCCGTCACGATCTTCAGGCCTGAATTTAACATAAAAGTGTTCCGATGTCAATTTTTCCATGTTCCAGGTGCCGGCAACGGTATAGGCTTTGAAAATTTCTCTGACTGTCCAGTAGCTGTAAGATTTTGCTGCCGCAGGAATCTTCCACAGGAAAGCGCTCATCAAAACAAAAGCGGCCGCTAAAATTTTTACTGCCTTGATCAAAGCGCCGCCGCGGCCGGCAGGGTGTGATTCACACGACCATGTGTTTTGAGTTGTCACAGGTTTCATAGCCAGCCTCCTAACTGATTCGTTGACCAGTATTATTATAAGACTGGCGAATAGGCCTTCCTAGCGGAAATATATGCAAAAAATAACCGCGGGGTTATTTTCTTTCAAATTCCCCGCGGCACATGATTCATTTAATTTTTGGCCTGTGCTGTTTTCCATTCATTAATAGTCAGCTTGGCCTTTTCAACATCCGATCCTTCCCTGGCCAGGGCTATGAACTTTTCAAGCTCCTGGATGCCACCCGCATAATCCTTTTTGCCGGCTCCCAGCACATAACCGTAGAGAAGATGGGTGTCTCTAAAATTGGGATCCTTTTGTGCCAGTTCTTTCAGGTTCGTTTCCGCCTGGTCGAATTTACCGCTCATGTAATAAACATAGGCTATCATATAGCGGGCCTCGGAATAACCGGGGTCAGCCGCCAGTACCTGCTCATAGGTCTTAACAGCCTGGTCCGGTTTGCTGGTGTAAATATAAGCCTCAGCCAGTTCCATCAAAACCGCTGTGTTTCCGGGGCTTTTTACGGCTTCGGCTTCAAGCTCGGCAAGCCTCTCCTGCGGTGTTTTTTGGGCTGTCCCGGAATTCTGCGCCCCTCCGCCCGACGGCTGGTCCTGAAACAGGCTCGCCAGCGGGATAACCAGGCCGATAGCGATTAAAGCGGTTATCGTTATAAAAATGGCTCTCCTTAACTTGTTTCTTGACCTTCCAAAAAACATTTTCGCACCACCTCAAATGTATTATAGCACTGTCGGGACCGTTTACAACCCCTATTAAATGTAAAGCATTTGCTGTCGTATTACTCTCTCAAGTAACATTATCCGGTAAAACATCCGCCCGGGTCCTAAAACCCCGGGCGGCATTAATCTTTAAAACTTTAATCTTTTTCTTTTTCCTGTCGTCTGACATCCTTGTCATCCGACTTCCGATTTCTGACCCCTGTTACGGCAGGAAGTCCAGCGGGTCCTGCGGCTCGCCCCCCACGATGGTCTCCAAGTGCAGGTGAGGGCCGGTAGAGTTACCCGTGGAGCCGACCAGGCCGATGGTTTCACCCCGGTCAACTGAATCTCCCAGATCCGCATATATTTTGGATAGGTGAGCGTACCTGGTCACCAGGCCGCCTCCGTGGGATATTTCGACTTTCATGCCGTATCCCCCGTCCCATCCCGCGTCAACCACGGTGCCGCCGGCCACAGCCACCACATCGCTTCCATAGCTGGCGTCCAGATCTATGCCTTCGTGCATCCGGCCCCAGCGCATACCAAAGGAAGACACCACACCGCCGTCACAGGGCCAGGCCAGCCTTACCGAACTGCCCCTGGAGGCCACCATGGTTATTGCTCCCTTAACAACCTCTTCTGTCTTGGGTTCGCTTCTAACTACTTGATTGAGGACCTCTCTGCCTGTTTCCAGGCCGTTCTCACGCGTAATCCTGTATGTGACGGTCCTTTCCCCGGGTATACCCTCGCTGATAATAACTTTCTCTCCCAGCAGGAGCCCGTCATCGTATTTAACATTTACGGAATATGCAATTTTCTCGTCTACAGTAACTTCCCTGGTCGCTACGACCGTGATTAAAGGCGCCTCCTGGCTCAGGTAAAGCACCTGGTCGATGCTTAAATCTTCCGGGTTCAAGCCCGGGTTGGTAAATACGATCTGGTCCTGGTCGATATGGACGGCCCGTGATATATCCCAGAGGGTATCACCGTCCTTGACCGTGTACTGCACTATTTTGTTTGTACCCAGTAAAACCATTTTTTTAGCCGTTTCAAAATCCATGGCCTCGCCAATGTCTGCAAAAACGTCGGCTATTTCAATATTCTCTTTGAATCCCAACTGATCGGAAGGTTCAACGGGGTAAACCGATTTCAGCCAGCCCAACAGGGTTTCAGCCTCCTGCCTGTCTTTCAGCAGGACTTTCTCTTCCCCGTTAACCAGGATGGCCGCGCCCTGCGTCTTGAATGTCAGAGCACTGCTCATCTGTGCCTTAAGCTCCTCAAAATCCAAAATATCTTCAGCTTTATCCTTGACCCTTATACCTACGAACGAAACCTTCTCAATATAACTTACGGTCCTGCCTGCCTCTCCGGTTTTATATTCTACCAGTTCGGCCAGGGCTTTTTTAGCTGTAGTTTGATCAGCGGCAATGGCTATCACTGTTCCATTCGCTTTAACCGCGCATGCGTTTCCAGCAAAAGCGGCGTAAAGCGACAGCGCAACTGTCAGATAGAGTGCAACTCCAATTACAATCCGGCGCGGTATGGTTTGTTTCATAAACCATTGTTGAGCTATACCGAGATAAGCTAACACAAAGCTCAAATTTCCCAACACCGGAAGGCGCCGCAGTCCTCCTTGCTTAAGCGGCAAACGCTTCAGCTCCTTTCACAAATTTTTTATTATCATTGGTTGGTTTACAAATTTAGCAATCTAAGGCAACGAAAAAAACGCGGGTATATTATAACATAGCGGTAAATAACCGGTAAACTTACTGCTGTCATAGGAAACGGGCGAAAATCATGCTAAACCCGGAATAGCGGTGAATATTTGGTTCATATGCCAGATTATTTACGGAATGGCGGGCAGAGCCAGCCAGGCCGGTTTTTTCCTTGCCTTTCCCTTTATGCGCCGGCCTCCATTACTTTTAAATAAATAGCGCATTCCAGTCTTTTTTTAGCCAGCTCGCACCCCAGGCTGTATGGCTCTAAGATAGTGCCGTTTGACATTTCGGCATTGGCGTGGCATCCGCCGCTGCAGTAAAACCTGGCCCAGCAGCCGGCACATGTTTCTTTGTTGTATACATGGGCTGTCCTGAATTGAGAAACCAAAGCGCCATTTATTTTTTGTTCATATACATTTCCAAGCAAAAACCCTTCCCTGCCGACAAACTGGTGGCAGGGATAAATGTCCCCGTTTGGAGCCACGGCCATATACTCGTGGCCGGCGCCGCAGCCGGTCAGGCGCTTCGGCAGGCACGGCCCCCCGTCAAGGTCGATATTAAAGTGAAAAAAATCAAAGGGGTTGCCATTCCGCCTGCGCCGCAGCAACTCCCGCGTTAAAGCTTCATACTGTGAGAACAAGCAGGGCAGGTCCTCCCCGCGAATTGAATACTCAGCCTCCTCCGGCGCCACCACCGGCTCCACCGAAAGGTGTTCAAACCCCATGTCCGCGATGTGCAGCACGTCAGCGCAAAAATCAGTATTGCGACGGGTATAGGTCCCGCGGATAATATAATTTTCACCGCCCCTGGAGTTTACAAAACTTTTTATCCTGTCCATCACAATATCGTAAGAACCGGCCCCTCCCGGTTTGGGACGCATGGCGTCATGCACCTCGCGCCGGCCGTCCAGGCTGAGCACAACGCTGATATTTTGCTCGTTGAGGTATTGCGTAACCTTTTCATCCAGAAGGACCGCGTTTGTGGTAAGGGTGAATTTGAAATCTTTGCCGGACTTATGTCCCCGCTCCCGGCCATAATCAACCAGTTCCTGCAAAACAGAAAGATTTAAGAGAGGCTCTCCGCCGAAAAAATCAACCTCGAGGCGCCTGCGGGAACCCGAGCGGGCGATTAAAAAATCAAGGGCCCTTTTGCCTGTGTCAGCAGGCATCAGCTCGTCATCTCCGCCAAAGCGCCCCTGCCCGGCAAAGCAGTACCGGCATCGCAGGTTGCAGGAGTGGGCCAGGTGCAGGCACAGTGACTTGACCTCAAACCCAACGGGAGGGCTGTACAGATCCCGGCAGGGGTCCCCGCTGAAAAGCTGCCCTTTTTTCTCCAGGCCTTTGATTTCAGCGAGGGCTTCTTCTATATCTTTAATATCGTATTTTTGACAGTATTTCTTAACAAGGCTTTCGCCGGGTATCTGACGGTAGTCTTCCAAAAGGTCCCAGACCAGCTCGTCCACCACATGGACAGTTCCGCTGTGGACATCCAGAACAACTCTGCTCCCGTCAAACTCGAACTTGTGAAGCAAATAATTTGTCCTCCTCAAAAAAGCACCTCGTCCCTTTGAAGGACAAGGCTCTTTTTTACTTGTTTTCTTTTGCACAGACTTGGTTGCCAACCGTGCAGGAGGTCTTGCAGGCTGACTGGCAGGAGGACTGGCATTCCCCACAGCCGCGATCCTTGACAGTAGCTGCCAGGTTAACGCTGTTTATTGTCTTTATATGCTTGCCCAAAGTTTACCACCTCGCTTCACTAGTCATTATAAATGATCAGAGATAGCGGCGCAACCGGCTGAAAACGCAAAAAGCCCCCTTATAAAACAAAAACTACAGGCTAAAAACCCGGCCTGCGCGGGCATTTGTCTTTATCCGGCAGAGTTTATCCCTGACCACATAATTCCCCATGCAGGCAGTTTTCCACAACACATAGTGCAAAAAACGATAAATTTCTACAATATATATTGTTCAATAATTTAATTAATGTTAGAATATTACAGGGGGTTATAGCGTGAGTTTTTTCAAATTATTTGACAGCATAAAATTTTATTATAGTTATATCGTCTCCGGGTTTTCGAACGGGGGAAGCTGGAAAATAGAAAAAATTACCGAGCTGAACAGCATGGAAACCCGGAAAATAATGGTTAGAAACAGGTCCACCTACGAAGAGATCTTCGGCTACCAGCAAAGGATATCCCATCAATAGCCGTATTGGCCTATCTGAGTGATACCGAAAAGGTTCATTCTTCGTTCTGCTGGTATGTTATTCCCTTTTTTAAACTGCTTAAATTATCGAGACCCTGTCTGATACGGCAGGGTCTTGTTTTTTGAGCAGTTAATAATGTATAAGTTTTGCTTTTTTATAAAATTATCTTATGAAGCCTGGGTGTTTTATCAAATTATTTTATTGACTGATCGCCGGTGGGAAATAAAATTGTATAGGAATATTCTGCCGCACTGAAATCATCGTGCCAGTCTATTTTGGTCAGGGTCACATTTTCACAATGCATGCAGCGCGATAAAATATATGCCAGACCCCAGGGCCTTTTACTTTGCTTTACCAGGTAGCCGCAGGGGCTGGACAAAGTTTCAATATCCCTCTCGCTGTACTCAGAAAGCACTTTCGACAGGCCCTTTCTGCCGCAGTGCCCGCAAAAAAGCTCTGAGGAATAGTTTGCTTTCATGTTTTTCCCTTTTATTTCTTCGTCTGTTCGGCCTTCATGATTTTTGCCCAGGTGTCTTTTAAAGATACTATGCGGTTGAACACAGGGGCATTCGCAGTTGTATCGATTGGATCAACACAAAAATAGCCGTGCCTTAAAAACTGGTAGCGGCTTCCCGCCATCGCCCGCGCCAGGCTGGGCTCAACCAGGCAGGAGGTCAGCACCTCACAGGAATCCGGGTTGATACAGGCTTTAAAATCGTCCTCTTCGTCAGGGTTTTCCCTGGTAAACAGGCTGCTGTACAGGCGCACTTCAACCGGGACGGCGTGCTGCGCCGAGACCCAGTGCAGCGTTCCTTTGACCTTGCGCATGCTGCCGGAACCACTGCGCGTTTCCGGGTCGTAAGTGCAGTGCAGCTCGGTTATCTCGCCGGTATTTTCATCCTTCACAACCCGCTCGCATTTTATAATATACGCGTGCTTCAGCCGCACCTCGCTGCCGGGGGCAAGGCGGAAAAATTTCTTGGGCGGGTTTTCGTTAAAGTCTTCGCGCTCAATGTAGACTTCCCTGGTAAAGGGTACCATGCGCGACCCCATTGCCGGGTTCTCCGGGTTGTTCTCGGCTGTCAGCTCTTCGACCTGCTCTTCCGGATAATTGTCGATGACCAGCTTGAGCGGCCGCAGCACGGCCATAACTCGCGGGGCACGGGAATTAAGGTCCTCCCTGATGCTGTGCTCGAGCATCGCGATATCAACCATACTGTTGGCCTTGGCCACCCCGATTTCCTCACAAAAGCTGCGGATGGACTCGGGAGTGTAGCCGCGCCGGCGCAAACCCGATATGGTGGGCATGCGCGGGTCGTCCCACCCGCTGACGTATCCTTCTTCCACCAGCTGGCGGAGCTTACGCTTGCTCATAACTGTGTAGGTAAGGTTTAAGCGGGCAAACTCGATCTGCTGCGGGTGAAATATGCCGAGCGCTTCCAGGATCCAGTCGTAAAGCGGCCGGTGGTCTTCAAATTCCAGGGTGCAGATGGAATGGGTAATGCCCTCGATGGAATCGGATATCGGGTGCGCGTAATCGTACATCGGGTAGATGCGCCACCTGTCGCCCGTCCGGTGGTGCGATGCCTTCATTATGCGGTAGATGACCGGGTCACGCAAGTTCAGGTTGGGCGAGGACATATCGATCTTGGCCCGCAGGACCCGGGATCCCTCCTCGAATTCGCCATCCCTCATCCGCCTGAACAGGTCCAGGTTCTCTTCAACCGGGCGGTTTCTGTACGGGCTCTCCCTGCCCGGCTCGATCAGGGTGCCTCGGTATTTCCTGATTTCTTCAGCGCTCAGGTCGCAAACATACGCCTTTCCCGTCTTGATCAACTGGACTGCGTATTCGTGCAACTGGTCAAAGTAGTCCGAGGCATAGTACATCCTGTCGCCCCAGTCAAAGCCGAGCCACTTGACATCCGCCTTGATTGATTCAACGTATTCGACTTCCTCTTTGGTCGGGTTGGTGTCGTCAAAACGCAGGTTGCACAGCCCGTCGTTTTTGGCGGCGATCCCGAAATTCAGGCAGATGGATTTGGCGTGCCCGATATGGAGGTAACCGTTCGGCTCGGGCGGGAAACGGGTATGGACCTGCCGGCCGTACTTGTTTGTCTCAAAATCTTCGTTAATAATGTTCTGAATAAAGTTTGATGTTGTATTATAGCCGTCTGCGGTCATTCCCCTGCTCCCTTTCATTGTTGTTGTTAAGGCTCATGCAGGCAGTAAACTGGATGTTCCTTAACACAGACTACTGTGAGCGCCATCGATCACAGGATATTTATAATACCATAACAACATTTTACTAAAATTAAACGTCCCTTTTGCCATATTTCCACATATTGTCCAATAATCCTGCCGGTTATGTGCGGTTTCTTAACACGCAAAAAACCCTGCTTATTAACAAGCAGGGTTTTAATAAATACTTTACTGTATAAAACTGTCTTACTACCTCTGAAATTACTGGAGCGGGTGACGAGGATCGAACTCGCAACCCTCAGCTTGGGAAGCTGATGCTCTACCGTTGAGCTACACCCGCCCGGCTTTAATATTATAGCTTCTTTGTTTTTAAAAATCAAGTTTCGGAGATCTGCCAATAACTTAATATCTTAGGTACCGGGTACAACAATTAGAAGCAAATACGGGCGGCTAGCCTGCCGCCCGTATTTTATAACTGGTTGGTGAGCCATCCGCGACTCGAACGCGGGACACCCTGATTAAAAGTCAGGTGCTCTACCGACTGAGCTAATGGCCCAAAAGACCCTACAGTTAGATATGTTACTATAACCCGCATACGGAGTCAACCACTAATATACAGGTTTCGCCGCATAATGGCGAATAATTTTTACCTGTTTTTACAGCGGGCTTTAATTGTACAGGTCAGCCGTCAGTATGGTCTGGGCCCGCCTGCTGCCCACGCCGATCAGGGCTATGGGGGCGCCGCTGATCTCGCTGATCCGGTCCAGGTAACGCCTGGCTTGGACCGGCAGGTCCTCAAGCTTCCTGGCTTTGGTTATATCCTCGCTCCAGCCGGGGAAATCCTCGTAAACCGGCACGCATTCGTTCAACACCTTGAGGCTGGCCGGGAACTCATTAATAACTTCCCCCCGGTAGTTGTACCCGGTGCAGATCCTTACCGTCTCCAGGCCGCTCAAAACGTCCAGCTTGGTAATGGCCAGGTAGTCCAGGCCGTTGATCCTTACCGCGTAGCGGCCAACCACCCCGTCATACCAGCCGCAGCGCCGGGGCCGCCCGGTGGTGGTGCCGTATTCTCCGCCCTGCTTTCTGATCAAAGCGCCGGTATCGTCATTCAGCTCCGTGGGGAACGGGCCTTCTCCCACCCGGGTGGTATAGGCCTTGGCCACACCGATCACGCGCCCGATCCTGGTCGGCCCGATACCCGCTCCGAGACAAGCGGCGGCCGCAGTCGGGTGCGAGGAGGTAACATAGGGGTAAGTGCCGTGGTCCAGGTCCAGCAGGGTCCCCTGGGCGCCTTCAAAGACAATGTTTTGCCCCTGCTGCACCGCGTCATTGACCAGTATGGAAGTGTCGCACACGTATTTTCTCAAGGCTTCGGCATAACCCTTAAAATTATTGAGGACTTCGCCGTAGTCCAGGGACTTGCCGTTGTAAACCTCGGTCAGGATCTGGTTCTTGCTTTTTATGTTCGCCTCGAGCAGCGCCGGAAACTCTTCCGCATCCAGGAGGTCTATCACCCTTATCCCCACCCGCGCTGATTTATCGGTATAGGCCGGGCCTATGCCGCGGCAGGTGGTGCCTATCTTGTTGTTTCCCTTGCGCTCTTCTTCCACCTGGTCCAACTTCTGGTGGTAGGGGAAAATCACGTGGGCCCGCTGGCTGATCCTCAGGTTCGCGGTGCTGATGCCCTGCTTCTCCAGTGACTCCAGCTCTTTGAGCAGGACTGCCGGGTCGATCACCACGCCGCTCCCAATAATGCACATTTTATCAGGGTAGAGGATCCCCGACGGGATCAGGTGCATTTTAAACTCGCGGTCTTCAACCACAACCGTGTGGCCGGCGTTGTTCCCACCCATGTAGCGGACCACCATGTCTGCTTTTTCAGCCAGAAAATCGGTTACCTTGCCTTTTCCCTCGTCCCCCCACTGAGCGCCTATAACAACTACTGTAGACATCTAAAAAGAAACCTCCTAAATCCTATTTGCAATTTCCCTGGCGGCGAGCACACCGGCTGCGGAAGCCTGGGACAGTCCCCTGGTCACGCCCGCCCCGTCCCCTGCCGCAAACAGGTTTTTCACCCTGGTTTCCAGGGACTTGGTAAGGACAAGCCGTGACGAATAAAATTTTACCTCCACGCCGTACAGCAGGGTGTACCTGGAGTATACCCCCGGCGCCAGCTCGTTGAGCGCTTTAAGCATTTCAACAATCCCCATCAGGTGCCGGTAAGGAAAGACCAGGCTCAGATCACCCGGTGTCGCCTCGCGCAGGGTCGGTATGGTCATGCATTTGGCCAGCCTTTCCGTGGTCGACCGGTGGCCGGAAACCAGGTCTCCCAGGCTCTGGACAATAACGCCGCCGCCCAGCAGGTTGGCCAGGCTGGCTATGTACCGGCCGTAAGAGATCGGGTCTTTAAAAGGCTCGGTGAAAGTTTTGCTGACCAGTACCGCGAAATTAGTGTTTTCAGTCTTATTGTACGCGTGGCTGTGGCCGTTTACCGTGATCAGGCCGTCCATGTTTTCCAGCACCACTTCCCCGTTGGGGTTCATGCAAAAAGTGCGGACCCTGTCACTAAAGGTCTTTGAGTAGTATATGAATTTTGCCTCATAAAAAATACGGGTCAGGTGGTCCATAACAGCCGCGGGCAGTTCCACCCGCACCCCTATGTCCACCGGGTTGATCATGGTATCAAGCCCCAGGCGCTCCGCTTCCCGGCTGAGCCACTCCGAACCTTCCCGGCCGGGGGCCAGCACAACATGCTTTGCGTTTATTACCTTGCCGTCCCTGGTTACAACGCCCCTGACGGTATTTTCCTTTACCAGGACCTCTTCCACCTGGCAGGAAGTCCGCACCTCCACGCCGTGCGATACCAGGTATTCCTGCATCCTCTGCAGGACTTCCTGGCAGCGCCCTGTCCCCATGTGCCTGATCCGCACCGGGATCAGCTTTAACTCGGACAGTATTGCCCGGCGCTGGATCTCATTAATTTCCTCCTCGTGCTCCAGGCCGAAGATCTGCTCCGGCGCGCCAAACTTAACGTAAACCTGGTCAATATAGTCTATCAGGCCGGTCAGTCCGTCAACCCCGGTATACTGCTCGAGGCTGCCGCCGATTTCGGTGGAAAGGGTCAGCTTGCCGTCGCTGAAGGCGCCGGCGCCGCCCCACCCGCAGATGGTGGAACAGGGGGAACAGTTGACACAGCCGCCGCCCTGCTCCCGGGCCACGCAGACGCGCTTGTTTATATCGCGTCCCTTTTCAATGATGAGTATTTTTAAACCGGTCCTGGAACCCACCAGTTCAAGGGCGGTAAATATTCCTGCCGGCCCCGATCCTACAATAACAACATCATACTGCTTGCTCACAATACTCCTCCCCCGGCCTTAAGCCGCGCATCCTTTTTTACCGGCATAAAAATAACCCAAACAACAAACCTGCATTAGTTGCTATTTGAGCCATAGTTTCCGCCCCGGATGCAGCTGTCAGGGAACCATACCAGGCAGCAAAAGTATTTTAGCAAACCAAGCTGCCAATGTCAAGAAATTAAGCAAATAAGTGGTCTTTCATGTAAATAATCGGATTACGGCTTGTTTTCATCAGTATCTTTTAAGAGCGGGACAAATTTTGTGTACTCCTTTAAAAATCCCAGCTCGACGTAACCGGTGGGCCCGTTGCGGTGCTTGGCAATAATTATTTCGGCAATTCCTTTTTTTTCTGAATCCCTGTTGTAATATTCATCCCGATATATAAACATAATCAGGTCGGCGTCCTGCTCCAGCGAACCCGACTCGCGCAGGTCCGACATGATCGGCCGCTTCTTGTCACGCTGTTCAACAGAGCGGCTTAACTGGGCCAGGGCCAGTACCGGCACGTTAAGCTCCTTGGCCAGACCTTTTAAGGACCTGGATATTTCCGATATTTCCTGCTGGCGGTTCTCGACCCGCCTGCTCCCCTGCATCAATTGGAGATAGTCGATAACAATAAGGCCCAGCCCTTTTTCCGCCTGGAGCTGCCTGGCCTTAGCCCGCACCTGGCGGACGGTGATGCCGGGAGTATCGTCGATGAATATCGGGATATTGGCGATCCTGTCCTTTGTTTCATGCAGCTTCCGCCAGTCTTCTTCCTCCAGGTCACCCGTGCGGAGGCGGTGCTGGTCAACTTTGGCTTCGGCGCACAGAATACGCTGGACAAGCTGTTCCTTGGACATTTCCAGGCTGAATACCGCCACCGGAATATTATGTTTCAGGGCGGCGCTGTACCCGATGCAGAGGCCCAGGGCGGTCTTGCCCATACCGGGACGGCCCGCCATGATAATAAAGTCGCTTGGCTGCAGCCCGGTGCAGATCCGGTCCAGGTCGCTGAAAGAAGTGGGGACGCCCAGGGCTTTTCCCTGGTTGCTGTATAGGAACTCCAGGTGGGAGAATGTGTCCAGCAGAATTTCCTTGATCGCGAAAAAAGCTGTGGCAGCCCTTCTGCCGCCCAGTTCAGTTATCATCCGCTCCGCTTCGGCGATAAGTTTTTCCGGTTCCTCCCCCTCGTCGTAACCCATGCCGGCGATCCGGGTAGACAGCTGGATCAGTGTCCGGAGCAGGGATTTTTCCTCGACGATGCGGGAGTAATAGCCGATGTTGGCGGCAGTGGGCACCATTTCAGCCAGCGTGGCGATATAGGAAACTCCGCCGGCTTTTTCCAGCGTCCCTTTAATCCTCAGGTGCTCGCATACAGTGACCGGGTCCACCGGGCTGCCGCTCTCGTCCAGCTCAAGCATCGCCTCATAGATCAGCCTGTGGCTTTCCCGGTAAAAATCATCCGGCCGGAGCAGCTTCATGGCCCTGAAAATAGCCTCCCGGTCCAGCAGGATGGCGCCCAGCACCGACTGCTCGGCGTCTATGTTTTGCGGGGGAACACGATCTAACATATGATACCTCGGGAAAAATAATTCTCACGTGAATTTAAATTATAAAAACATAGGAATATATAATTCTCACAAGATTTACAAGATTAGAAAGATTAACAGGATTTAAAAAAACAATAAACTATTTTATTTAAAATTTTAGTGCAGATTTAATTTAGCCTGTGAAAATTTCTTTTGCTTTTATCAACTGACTAGCGCGTCAACTTCCGCGGGTGGAAAAACGTGCGCGATGATCTCTTCCACCGAGCTGACCGGTATTACCTGAATACCCTTGATATCCACCGGTATGTCCTTGTCGTTTTCCACCGGCACCAGCACTGTTTTAATTCCCGCCTGCCTGGCGCCGTAAATTTTCTCGAACACGCCGCCTACTGCCCGGGCTTTGCCCTGGATGGAGATCTCGCCCGTCACGGCCACGTTTTGAGTTATCGGGCGTCCCTGGATGGCGCTCAGTATGGCCAGAAAAATCGCCACTCCGGCCGACGGCCCGTCGATCCTGCCCCCGCCTACCACGTTTACGTGCAGGTCGTAATTGGACAGGTCCTCGCCGGTCAGCTTCCGTATCACCGAGGCGGCGTTGAATACCGAATCCTTGGCCATGCTGCCGGCCGTGTCGTTAAAACGGATAGTGCCCTGGCCTTGGCTGCGGGCAGGGAAAGCCACGGCTTCGATTTCCAGGACCGATCCCAAAAACCCCATCACGCCCAGGCCGAATATCTTGCCGATTTCCCGTTCGGAAGAGGCCTTGCGCGTTACATAGGGGCTCAACCTGCTTACCTGGGCCACCTCCATGACGTCTTCCATCCTTATCGCGGGACGGCAGCCCTGCGCGTCACTGCGGTAACAGGCCATGCCATAAGCGTCGGCCAGGATGTTGATGGCCTTGCGTCCTTCTATGGTATATTCGCTGATAATTTCGGGAACCGCCTCGTCCATCTCCACCTCGAGCTTGCCCGCGGCCTGCTGCAAAATTTCCCTGATGTCCTTCGGTGTGAGCGGCTCGAAAAATATCTCCGCGCAGCGGGAGCGGATAGCTGGGTTAATCTCCTCCGGGTCCCGCGTCGTAGCGCCGATGAGGACAAAGTCCGCCGGGGCCCCCTCCTCAAAAATCTTTTTAATGTACTGGGGTACGTTGGGGTCATGGGGGTCGTAATACGAAGAGTCAAAAAACACCCTTTTGTCCTCCAGCACTTTTAACAGTTTGCTGTGCAGTAACGTGTCCATTTCACCAATTTCATCTATGAAAAGGACTCCCCCGTGGGCATCGGTGACCAGGCCCAGTTTTGGTTCCGGCACCCCGGTCTCGGCCAGGTCGCGCCTGGCACCCTGGTATATCGGGTCGTGCACCGACCCCAGGAGCGGGTTTGTCACTTCTCGCGGGTCCCAGCGCAGGGTAGCCCCGTTTACCTCAACAAAAGCGGCTTCGCCGGCAAAGGGCGTGCTTTTGTTGTTTTTAGCCACTTCCAGGGCCAGCCTGGCCGCGGTGGTCTTGCCCACGCCGGGCGGCCCGTAAAGGATCATATGCTGCGGGTAGGGCGAACCCAGTTTTGCCAGGAGCGCCTTGACCGCCCGCTCCTGGCCTACTATTTCCTCGAACGTGGACGGACGCAAAAACTCCATCGCCGAAGTGGACAGCTTGCGCTGCTCGAGCTTCTCAAGTATGGCCAGCTTCTTTAAAGTTTGGGCGTTTTCCGCGCCGGTGTTTTCCTTGATTACCTGCATTTTTATTTCTTTAATATATTCCTCGTGCCGCTGCTGGAGTTTTTCGCTTATCTTTTTCTCCAGCTTGTCTTCCACGGTGCGCCTGGCGATATTATCGGCAATTTCCTCTTCGATTTCTTCCAGGACGGCCGGGATTTCCTCGTAGGCCGGCGGTGTGTCGTAAGTAGGGTCCTCGAAAACAAGTTTCTGGAGGGCGAGGACTCTTTCCTCCAGCCGCTCGGAGCGCATAAACTGCAGCGCTTCCAGTTTGCCCGCCCTTAAAACCAGCTTATCGGAGCCGTAAAGGTTTGCCAGCAGGCTGTATAACGCGGCCACCTGGCGTTTTATCTGATCATGGCCCTTTAATCTATCGGAAGTTTCGTTTTTGGCGCTCCCAATAAATTTTTCGAGAAATACTTTCATCTTGTGCTCCTTTCAATGCCGCAAATAGGTTAAATGAGTCACAGGATCAGACGGGGCGGTACTACTCGGCAACTACCTCGACTTCTATATCAGCCTGTACTGCCGGGTGCAGCTTGGCGGTTACTGAATAGGTGCCCAGATGTTTAATCGGCTCCTTTACAACCAGTTTCTTTTTATCCAGCTTTATTTTATGCTGGGCGGCCAGGGCGTCGGCTATATCCTTGTTGTTTACTGAGCCGAAAAGCCTGCCACCCTCTCCCTGTTTCGCTTTCACAATGACCTTGAGGTTATTCAGGCTGGCTGCCTGCACCCTGGCCTCCTGCTCTATCTTCTCTTCCTTTGCCGCCTGCGCCTGCCGGCGGACGGCCAGTTCGTTCATTTTGCCCCTGGAGGCCTCAACCGCCATCCCGCGCGGGAATAAATAGTTGCGGGCGTAACCCTCCGCTACGTTTATAACGTCCCCACTCCTGCCCTGGCCGGGCACATCTTTCGTCAGTACTACTTTCACGATTGACACCTCCTAAAGGTTTCCTGAGATTACTTGAGCACTATCCAAAAAATAAATAGCTCCCGGGCAAACAAATTGACAGGATTTACAGGATTCTAGTAATTCTTTTTTAACCTAAACATTAAATTTTTTTAAATAGATATTTTTAACTTGCCCATATAGGCTGGTAAAAAGGTATTATAAAAAATATTTAAAATCATGTTAATCAGTTTAAATCTTGTTAATCCTATCTGTTTGTTTTTATTTTTTTATTCTAAATATTATTATTGAATTTTACGTCTGTGGCGGCAGCCGCCTGAAGTTTACCAAAGGGTCAACAAGCCCCAGCAGGATCAGTGCAACCATGCTGAAAGGCAGATAGGCCAGAGCAAATATCAGGAATACCAGCTTGACCGGCCAGACCACGTTGACCCTGCGAAAAAAATACGACGCGACAGACAAGCCCATCACGATATACAGCCAGAAAAGTATAAACAGGATGTTTTTACCCGTTTTCGCCGCCAGCAGCCACGAAAAATTATCTCCGGCCAGGGTAAGCGCCAGTCCCGCAATCGGCCCCCAGATACTGTACCAGGGCAGTGAAATCATGGTAAAGGCCAGCCCCGGGGCAAGGAAATATTTCAGGCGCGCCAGGCAGGCCCTGGCAAAAAAATATGTTAGAGCTGCTAAAGCAGCTGAATTGACAATATACTGGCCCGGGATCAACAGTTCAAGGGCTGAAATCAGGCTTTCACTAATTTCACCCTCTAATTCGGAAGGTATACCGTTATACGCGCCCATGTCCCGGTATGCGGCCATGGACTGCTCAAACGCGATGCGGCCTTCCTCCCCCAGCACAAACAGGTTGTTCCCGGCAAAATAGTTCAGGACCAGGTATAAAAAAGCCGAAACGCCAGCGTAAAGCATCCCGGTCGCCAGTGTTTTGCCGGATGAAATCCTGTTCTTAAACAACAGCCCGTATAAAACGCCGAGCAGCCCGTATTGAAAAATCAGGATGGAAGCCGCAGTCGGGGGCATTAAAATAAAAAACACCAATCCTGCGGCCGCAAGCCCCAGCAGGGCGTAACGGGCGTCGATTTTCAATACAGTCAGCATCGCCGGCAGGGGCAGCAGCATAGCGGTTACAAAGTAAAGGGGCGGCAGATAAACACCTGCCAATCCGGCGATGGCGAACATTGATGTAAAAAAAGCCCACTCCGACAGGGCTCTCGGCTTCTCACCAGTTGTCAAGCCATCACCTCTTTTTGTCAACCAGGTAATTTAAGAGGGTTGATAGATCGCCATACCACCTCTCCGTTTCATGGTCCTCGTCAATCCCCTGGCGCAGCTTTGCTTCAACTTTTAAATCCAGGCGTGAGAAACTTACCCCCAGCCTCCGTCCCAAAACATAACATGTAATTAAGAGGCTGGCCAGCGCGTCAAGAATAAGTTCCTCGCTGCCGCGGAGCATCGATTTGAATAACGCGGCGACAGATGTGACCAAATCGGCTTTGAGCCACTCGATAACTTTTATGTTCTTGGCGATGCCGCCTTCCTGAGCGGGAATCATGGGGAGCCCTCCTTCGGTAAACAGACTATAAATATTCTGCGGCGCAAGTTTCTTTTCCTGCCTCGGATGATCGGTTTTACCTGTTATTTGTTGCTTTGTTTGTTTAGAACCCCCTGATTAAACTGATAAATCAAATGCCAAGAAAGCCTGGAAAAACAAAAGATGGGCGTTCGCCCATCCTTCTGGTTCCTTTTTAGTTGCCGTCCCGCATTTTACTATGCGGCCCTTATTCCGCTGTAAACGGCAGGAGGGCTATGTTCCTGGCCCTCTTTATTGATGTGGTCAGCATGCGCTGGTGCCTGGCGCAGTTGCCGGAAATCCGGCGGGGCAGAATTTTCCCCCGCTCGGTAACATATTTTTTAAGGCGCGGAACGTCCTTATAATCTATGGCTTCCATTTTGTCTACACAAAAACTGCATATCCGCTTTTTACCTCTGCGGCCCCTTTCACGTTTCAATGGTATGCCCCCTTGCATAGGCAGCCTCATGCGAGGCGCCCCTGTTTATTAAAATGGGATGTCATCCTCGTTAAAACTGATCTCACTGCCGTAGCCGCCGCCTTCAGAACCAAGTGCGGCGCCGCCGGCAGCCACGCTGCCCTCTTTGGCCCGGTCCAGAAAACGCACGTTTTCAGCCACGACCTCGGCAGCCTTTCTGCGTACCCCCTGGTTGTCCTCATAGGAGCGCACCTGCAGCCTTCCGTCAACCGCCACCAGCCTGCCCTTGCCTAAATAGCTGGCACAGGTTTCGGCCAGTTTCTGCCAGACCACGATGTCAATAAAGTCGGTTTCCTTTTCCCTGTCCCTGGACTGGCGCCGGTCCACTGCCAGAGTAAACTTGGCCACAGCGGCCCCGCTGGGGGTATAGCGCAGTTCCGGCTCTCTTGTAAGCCTGCCAATCAAGATTACTTTATTGAGCATTTCTTTCACCACCTGGCTTTTCTATCGGAAATGGCCGGGTAGCCTCCCGGTTTTTCTGCCCCGGCCCTAAATATCTTCCCGCACAATAATATGCCTGAGCACTTCGTCTGTAATCTTAAAAACGCGGTCAAGTTCTGTCGCTACTTTTGGTTCAGCGTTCATATGAGCTATGATGTAAACGCCTTCCCTCAGATCCTTCACCTCATAAGCCAGCCTGCGCTTACCCCACTTGTCTATCTTGAGGACTTCCCCGCCGTGGGTTTCAATAAGGTCTTTGAATCTCTCAATGAGCGCCGCGCTTTTCTCCTCGTCCAGGTCCGGACGATGGACAAAGACTACTTCGTATTTGCGCAAAGCAAATCACCTCCTCCCCGTGGACTGTGGCCCTACCGCAAAGAGTAGAGCAGGGACGAACGTCAAAAATTTTGACTAAAGAATTATAGCACAGCGCGTTGCAAATGGCAAGGAAGAAAGAAAAAGGAATAAACCAAACTAATAAACCTTCTGTCTTCTACACAAAATAAACATGAAAAGGAGGCGTTGTTATGAACACTATAAAAATAAAACCGCACACCTATTCTCATTCTATCCGGGGAGTAAAGGTAAAGCCCATGGCTGATGACGGCAAAGAGGTAAGTATATTTTACGACGGACTGCTGGCTAAAACCGGCGCGGGGCAGGTTTTCCTGCACTGCGGTTACGGTGATAAAAACGATTGGGAGAAAGTTAACGACATCGAGATGAAACAGGTGAGCGACGGCTGGGAAAAAACCGTGTCCATAAATACCGGGAACAGCCTGAACTTTTGTTTCAAGGACGGATCTGACAACTGGGATAATAATAACGGCGACAACTGGGCGTACCGTATATCCTGTTAATTGTTTGTATCAGCGCCGGCCGCCTGCACCACTGCTTTGACTGATTTCTCGAATTTAGGCCGCGGCAGCAGCAGCACCCTGCCGCATTTTAAACACTTAATCCGGAAATCGACGCCCACACGCAGAACTTCCCACAAGTCCCCGCCGCAAGGGTGGGGTTTTCTTGTTTTTACCACATCTCCCAGAGCATATTTATGTATTGCGATAACCCCCTTAGAAAACCGGGCCCGCCCGGAACAGAACAAATTGACATGATTAACATGATTTAATTTGATTAACAAGTTTTAAAAATAAATAAATTTAGAAATATTTATTTTTAACATTTATCAGTTAGATATTGGCAGCATGTAAAAATTATCAAACATAATTTATTTTGTTATAGCTTAAAAAGAATTATTTAATTGTGTAAACCTGATTAATCCTGTAAATTCTGTCAATATGTTTACCCGTGGGTTAAATCAAACAGCTTATTTAATATTCAGGACAGAAGAAAAGCCTTATATCCCTTATATGTCATGTATATGTCAGCCTTGCTGGCTATCTCAAAAGTCGAGTGCATGCCCAGCAAAGCCACGCCGCAGTCCAGAACATCCATACCGTGCGCGGCCATAATATGGGCAATGGTGCCACCGCCCCCCTGGTCGACCTTGCCGAGTTCTCCGGTCTGCCAGACCACTCCGGCACCGTTAAATAAACGCCTGATATCGGCCATCACTTCGGCGTGAGCGTCGCTCGTGGCATATTTACCCCTGCTGCCGGTGTACTTGGTCAGCACCACTCCCCCGCCCAGGCGCGCCGCGTTCGATTTTTCATAGGCGTCGCTGTAATTCGGGTCCAACCCTGAGTTTACGTCCGCGGATAGAGCCCGGGAATAAGACAGGACCCGGCGCAGTATCAATTCGTTGTATCCGGCCACACAGCGGGATACGATTTCCGCTGTGGCGTTGACAAAAAATGATGACTCCATTCCTGTGTTGCCGGTGCTGCCGATCTCTTCCTTGTCAGCCAGCACTACCAGGGCAGTCCTCTCCGGGACGCTGATTTCAGCCAATGCGCGCAGGGAGGTATATGCGCACACCCGGTCGTCCTGCCCGTAACCACCGATAAAACTGCCGTCCAGTCCCACGTCGTTCGGCAACCAGGCAGGGACCAGCTCAATTTCCGCGCTGATCAGGTCCTCTTCCACAATGCCGTACAGCTTGTTCAGACGTTCCAGGACAGCAAGTTTGAATCGGTCTTTTAATTCTTCCGTTCCAACGGGGATGCCTCCCGCTAAAACGTTTAAACTCTCCCCGGGAACCGCGTCGGCCATTTTCTTGTCCATCTGGTCCTTGGCCAGGTGAGGCAGCAGATCAGATACGGTAAAGACGGGCTCTCCCGGTTTTTCGCCGATCACAACCGATATCGCGGACCCGTCTCCTTTTATCACCACGCCATGCAGGGCCAGCGGCACGGAAAGCCACTGGTACTTTTTTATTCCCCCGTAATAATGAGTCTTGAGCAACGCAAACCCGTCTTCCTCGTAGAGAGGCTGCGGCTTTAAATCGAGACGCGGGCTGTCGAGGTGGGCGCCGATGATGTTAAATCCGTGAGCAGCCGGGTTTTTTCCAATAACGGCAGCTATTAATGTCTTTCGGCGGTTTAAGGTGTATACTTTGTCACCCGGCCTCAACATAGATGTTTCCTCCAGGGGGCGGAAGCCCGCTCCAGCCAGGTAGGCCTGTGCTGCCGCCACAGCTTCCCGTTCAGTTTTAGCGGAACCCAGGAACTTTTTATATTCCTCACAAAAAGCCACTGCCGCGTTTTTTTCGCCGCCGCCCATCCGGTCCCAGGCGTTTTGCCTGCGGTACGCGAGCTTTGCCGCGGGGTGCTGCTCCTTGTTATCAGTCATTTTAAAGCCTCCTTTTATAATTGGGACATATCTCTGACCTCATCTATTGGCATTCCATATCGGGGACATACCTCAGCCGCAGAGCCAGACCCCAAACAGAGGTGTGTCCCCATTCCTCTGTTATTGTATGTTTGCTAAGACACGAGTCTGCTGGCATATGAGAGATGTGACCCCATTTCTAATATCTGCAGTTTTGCCGTATTTAACTCTAGAAATTTTACTTCGTTCAAACAGATTTCAAAGGATTGTTACCGTCAGTATTTAACGGAGGAAGCCCCTGCAGCGGGCGGTCAATAGCGTTAAAAAGGGGCACAAAATAAGGCAGCATCTTTGAATCAGAAAAAGCCCCGTTCCCGCTTGACGACTTCCCGCCCGGCGTTTGCGCGGGATTTCCGGGCTGCAGGTCCGCTCGCTGAAAAGGCGATATCACTGTCAAGAATATCATCACAATTATTATGCCTTTAACCCCGCCAAAGAAAAGACCGCCAATGTGATTGAGCGGCCCTAAAAAGCTTACGTCCGCAATCCTGGTAAGAATATGGCCGGCCATATTTACAGCCCAGACAGTTAACGCGATCAGGGCTAAAAAACATATCGCGTTAATTATCACCGCGGTAAACGACCTGGCCAGGTATTCGCCATAAGTGTTCAGCATGCCGTACGGGTCAAGCGGGGCCGCCGGCGACGCCGCGGGCCCCGCATATAATGCAGGAGCTGATGTTAACTTGACCGGAAAGAAAAATTCTAAAATTTTACCGGTCAGCGGCATTATTTTATCTTCCAGGCGCCATTGGTTATTCAGATATCCCGCCAGATCGCGGTAATAGGTCAGGCCTAAGCCAAAACCAAGCAGGATTCCGGCCAGCTTCGCCACGCTTGACACAAGCCCGGAGCGCAGCCCCTGGAAGGCGGATAAAGCAAGTGCGGCCACTATCAACCAGTCCAGCCAGTTCAATAACCTCTTTCCTCCCCACGGTATCATTTTCAGAAAAGCCGCTTTACAGCTTAAATACTTCTGCTTTAATTAATTATAAGGAATATTTACCAGTTGTGAAGAGCTTTTTAGCGATTCCGGCAAAAACAAAGCAACGGCCTGGCCAGCAGGGCGACCAACAGCACCAGGCCGGCATAACCGAACAGAGGATAGAGAAAACGGACCAGGCTGCTGAAACTGAAGCTGGCGAGGGGCAGGGCCAGGAGACATGAGCCGATTCCATACAGGCGGTAAGAGACCCCTCCCGCGGGAGCAAGCCTGCTGGCAAAACCATGCGCATTCGCTATTGTTGTTGTTAATATAGCCAACCAAATCAAGAGTCCCAAACCCAGGCGGAGCACTGGGCCAAAAGAGCCGGCCAGGTACAGCATGGGGACCTGGTATGAGGCTGCTTCAGGCATGTGCGCCAGCCCTGCCGCGGTTACCAGAAAAACTGCCAGGCCAAGCAGCAGCCCTCCCAGCACCCCCCCTGCCAGACCCGTTTTCAGAGGAACTGTATTTCCCAGTGAGGAAAGGACAGCCACCGGTACGACCATATTGTAGGAGACATATAAAAACCCCGCCAGCGCCCAGCTGCCCGCTACACCGCCGCTTGCCGCGGCGCCGGCGTGAAAACCTGACAGGCCGCCCGGGCTAAGAAGAGCGGCCAGTGATATAGCCAGCACTGCCAGGTATTTTAAAGGAACAAGGCAGACATTGGCGTTTAAAACTCCTTCCAGTCCCCCCATCAGCACCAGGGAGGTCAACACCGCCACAGACCAGATCCCGGCTCCGGCCGGCAGGTCAAATTGCTCGCTGAACACGGCGGCGCTGCCTGCCATCATCACCCCCACCCCGCCGAGCAGCATGAAAAGATTAAAGATATCCATAAAGCGCCCGGCCTTTTCACCCAACAGGAAACCTAACAATTTTTTGTAGCTGCCGGAACGCATGGTTATGGCCAGATACATCACCAGCCCGCCCAGGTAGGCGAAAAGGATTGTCGCAAGAGCCGCTCCAATCAGACCTGATCTGCCGTGCAGGATAAAAAACTGCATTATTTCCTGTCCTGATGCGAATCCGGCGCCAATAACGGCGCCGATATAGGCGCTGATCACCTTGGCTAAAAGCCAGTAACTCTTCTGCCTGATAATAACCACCGCCTGGAACAGTATGTGTCGCCGCTTGAAAAAAGGAGTCCAAATACGGCCTGTTCCAATTCTATGCCCTAAAATTAAAGTTCTGACTAAAAATTATTAAGATCAGGAATAACTGCCCCCCCCTTTGGAAATAAAATATAGTAGTTTGGCTGTTCCAGGAGGAAAATAAAATGATTACTTTAAACGGACGTTCGCAGCTCAACAATGCTGAAAAAACAAAAATTCATATAGAGGACTTGATGGCAACCAGCAAGTTTGCCAGCGATCTGTCTTCGCGCCTTAAAAAGCACGATATTGACAATCCCAGGATCCTTCTCTGTATAGGGACCGACCGTTCTACAGGTGACTGCCTTGGTCCGCTGGTGGGAACGAAAATAGACCTGCTTAACCAGGAATATTTTGAGGTATACGGCACCCTGGACAACCCGGTCCATGCCAGCAACCTGAAGGACACCCTTGAAAAAATATACAGCAAATATAAAAACCCTTTAATAATTGCTGTGGACGCCTGCCTGGGGCGGATTGAAAATGTAGGCTGCATAAACCTTGGCGACGGTTCTCTCAGCCCGGGCGCCGGTGTAAACAAAAGCCTGCCGCCGGTCGGGCAGATCCACATCACAGGTATTGTAAATGTAGGCGGCTTCATGGAGTACATTGTGCTGCAGAATACCCGCTTGAATATAGTGATGCGGCTGGCTGACGTAATTGTAAGCGGGCTCAGCAAGGTTATAGCGGAGTTTTCACGCCCGCAGAGCGCCCGGGGGTACTAAACGCTTCGCAATCAATAAAAACAACCCTGGTTCAACCCAGGGTTGTTTTTATTGATTTAAAGACGCGACTTGAGGTCGCTTAATATCTGATCGGCCGTTTTGCCGCGGGCGTCGATAACGGGCTGCTTATTGGCTATATCCTGCATCCCCATTACATTCATGTCCATACCGGTTATGATAGTCGCGTCTACCTTGCTGCCGGCGCCCGGTTTGACAAGCTCATAGCCTTCCCTGGTCATGGTATCCCTGACAACGCTCGACAGGCCCTCTTCAACGGCAATAATTTTCTTCATAAGAAATGCCCCCTTTCCAACCAGTATTGTTTGGGGAAAGGGGTGCTTTTATTCTTTAACTTTCTTCAACTCTTTGATGATTTTTATTACCTCTTCATCACGGGTCTGGTCAAATCTTTCGTAAAACTGTCCCACTGCGTAGAAGTCTTCCGGGACGTGCAGGCAGACTGCATAGTCCACTTCCTTCTTTAGCTGGGCGAGAGTATCGGGGGGAGCCACCGGCACAGCCAGGATCAGCTCTTTGGGATGCAAAATTTTGGCCGAACGAAGACAGGCAAACATTGTGTAGCCGGTGGCGACACCGTCGTCCACTACAACGACTTGAAGGCCGGCCATGTCCTTATGCTCTTCAGTCCCGCGGTAGAGAGCCGTCCTCCTTTTTATTTCCTTTATCTCCCGGGAAATCGCTTCTTCCAGTTCAAGTTCGGTTATCTTCAGCATTTCTACCAGCTGTTTGTTTAAAATGGTTGACCCATCCTGGGTTACAGCCCCGACGGCAACTTCTGGATTCTGGGGAGAGCCGATTTTGCGCGGTATAATCAAGTCAATCTCCAATCCGAGCTTTCTCGCGATTTCCGCCCCCACAACCACGCCGCCGCGGGGGATTGCCAGCACCAGACCCCCTCTTTCCACACGGCCCGCCAGCCTTTCCGCCAGCTGCTTACCGGCATCAACCCGGTCTTTAAAAATCAAGCTCTTCACCCCTTTGCAAAATATTTTTTACAAAT
The DNA here is from genome assembly GCF_048984525.1 of Pelotomaculum propionicicum. GTDB lineage: Bacteria > Bacillota > Desulfotomaculia > Desulfotomaculales > Pelotomaculaceae > Syntrophopropionicum > Syntrophopropionicum propionicicum_A. Next base: position 126,045 of record NZ_JBMGJC010000010.1, on the reverse strand, counting down.
CTCATATAGTTGTTACCAAAAACCGCGTAATAAAAAACGTGCGGCTGCTGGTAATGTTTAGCAGCCGGTCCTTGAGTACTATCCTCAGCCCTGCAGGTTTATTTAAATATGAAAACTTAAAATGTTTCACGTGAAACATTTTCCCTGCCTGCCACCAGTTTAAGTTATCCCGGTATAATTTTAGGCAGCCAGTAGGCCAGCGGAATCGCGTAAAATATTGACGGCAGCAAACTGCCGACTTTTATTTCCCTGATACCGAGGATGTTAACGCCAATACCTACTATTAACAGTCCCCCAACCGCGCTCATCTCCAGGACCGCCGCCGTACTTAAAAAACCTTTTGAAAAACTGGCCAGCATTGTAATTGTACCCTGGTAAATAAAAACCGGAAGAGCCGAAAAAGCAACTCCCGGACCCATGGTGGATGCAAACAAGGCTGCCGAAACTCCGTCCAGTGCCGCCTTGGTAAATAGTATTTGATGGTTGTTGTTAAGCCCTGACTCAATGGAACCCATGATAGCCATGGCTCCAACGCAGTAAATCAGGCTGGTGGTAACAAAAGCCCTGCCCGCCTCGCCTGCCGCGCCTCCTGCTTTTGCGTCCACCCACCTGCTCAGGCGGTCGAGCCACCCCTCTATGTTCAATATTTCACCGGTCAGACCCCCCAGCACCAGGCTGACTACCACAACCAGTATCTGCTGGCTTTTAACCGACATCTGAAATCCAATTAACAGGACGGCAAGCCCCAGGCCCTGCATTATTGTGTTGCGTACCCGATCCGGCAGGCCTTTTCTGAAAGACAGGCCCACCATGGCGCCCAGTACTATTGCCGCCGCGTTTACTATTGTCCCTGTCAAAAAATGTACACTTCCTGTCTCGCTACGCAAAATTGTTTCACGTGAAACATTTATTCTTTCCGCCCTCTAATTACAAGGCCCAGGATCCTCTTGAGGTCATCCTGGTTGCTGAACCCGATCTCCAGTTTCCCGCCCCCGCCGCGTGATTCTTTAACCTTTACCCTGGTATTTAAAAATTTCTTCAGCCGCTCCTCGGCCTTCAGCAAGTCCTGTGCCGGCGCCTGCCTGCTCACGGAGGCCTTTTTCCCCTCCAGGGCTTCCCGGGCTATTTTTTCAGCCTGGCGCACGCTCAGCTGCTGTTCCGCGATTTTTTCGGCGACAGCTATTTGCTGCCTGGCATCATTTATCACCAGCAACGCCCTAGCGTGCCCGGCGCTTATTTTCCCCGCGTATATCAATTCCTTGATCTCGGCGGGGAGACCAAGCAGCCTTAACGTGTTAGCGACTAAGGGCCTGCTTTTCCCAACCCTCCCTGACACCTCTTCCTGGGTCAGGGCAAATTCCTCCATTAACTGGCGGTATGCCGAGGCTTCCTCCAGTGGGTTGAGGTCCTCACGCTGTATGTTTTCGATCAAAGAGGCTGCGGCTGCTTCCAGGTCAGGGCAATCTTTAACAAAAGCCGCTATGGTTTTAAGTCCCAGGCTCTTACAAGCCCGCCATCGTCGTTCGCCGGCGATAAGCTCATATCCGCCGTCAGCGAGCTTCCTTACCAGCACCGGCTGTATAACCCCGTGCTCCTTAATTGAATCAGCCAGCCCGTCCAGTTTATCCTGGTCGAACAACTGCCTGGCCTGGCGTTGGGCGGGCTTGATTGCGTCTATATCAATTTCCAGCATTCCTTCCTGGCCGCGGGGAACTTCTTCAGCAACGGGTATTAATGCCTGCAGTCCTTTACCCAGTCCTCTCCGCTTACTCAACTCCCATCACCTCTTTCGCGAGCTCATGGTATACTTCCGATCCCTTGGACCTCCGGTCGTAAACCATTACCGGCTTGCCGTGGCTCGGCGCTTCGCTCAGCCTTACGTTTCTGGGCACAATAGCCCTGTAAACCTTGCCTTTAAAATATTTTTTAACCTCATCAACAACCTGTATGGATAAATTAGTCCTCCCGTCAAACATAGTCAGCAGCACCCCTTCCAGAACCAGGTCTTTGTTGAGGTTCTGCTGCACCCTCTGGAAAGTGTTCAACAGCTGCCCGAGGCCTTCCAGGGCATAATATTCGCACTGGATGGGGATCAACAGGGAGTCTGCCGCGGTCAGCGCGTTAATGGTGAGCAAACCCAGGGAGGGAGGGCAGTCAATAAAAATAAAGTCATAATCGTCCTTTATTTCCGCCAGAGCTTTTTTCAATACATGCTCCCTTTCGGCAACTCCTACCAGCTCTATTTCCGCTCCCGCCAGCTCAATGGTCGCGGGCAGGAGAGCGAGGTTCTCCACCGCGCTGGGCACAATGACATCCCGCACAGGCATTTTGTTTATCAGAACATCGTATATGCAGCTTGCCACTGCTTCCTTGTCGACGCCTACACCGGTTGTAGCGTTCCCCTGCGGGTCTGTATCTATGAGCAGTACCTTCTGCCCCATCAGAGAAAGCCAGGCGCCAAGGTTAACTGCTGTGGTGGTCTTGGCCACGCCGCCCTTCTGGTTTGCAATTGCTATGGTCTTTCCCATATTTCACCCCCGCAGGTTTCTTTTTCAACTTTTTTATTACTTCTCTGTCGACAAAATATTTCCTTTTGCAGGCCCAAATTTGCAGCTGTTTTTTATTTGTTCTTATATAAAAACTGCCTTCTTTAAAACCTTCTGGGGCTTTTTTCACGATCACGCCAACAAAAAACCCGCCGCAAGCGGGTTTAAACACATTGACAGGATTACTAGGGATTTACTTAATTAGTCTTAATATATATTTTTCACATGGTTTACAAGATTATTAAGATTTACAAGATTATTAAGATTTACAAGATTATTAAGATTTACAAGATTATAAATAACTTTCTAAGTACGAGACAGTACAAAATTAATACAAATAATTTTCATTAACATTTTATATTTTTAAAAAATCCTGTTAATCGTTTTTTCATCTTGTTAATCCTGTTAAAATTTTTTACTTATCTCTATAGTTGAAATTAGAGCTAACCAGGTTCAAAACTATGGATCAGCCAAATTACAGGGGTTTTTTAGCCGGGATGCCGGCGCGCCTGGGGTAAGTGTCCGGTGTCGCTTTTATTTTACTGATCACGACCAGTACTCTTTCATCTCCCGTGCAGGGGAGATGAATGTCTACAGCCTCTTTAACAGCTCCGCCCAGGACGGCCAGGGCATTTTGGGCCGTCTTAATTTCCTCCTGTGTTTTCGGCCCTTTCATGGCTATAAAAACGCCTCCCGCCTTGAGATGGGGAAGGCAGTATTCAGCCAGCACGGCCAGAGGCGCCACCGCCCTGGAAACAACCACATCATATTTATCTCTAAAAACATTTCCCCGGCCAAAATCCTCGGCCCGCGCATGGACAGCTTTAACATTTTGCAAGCCCAACCCTGTTATAGCCATATTTAGGAATTTTACCCTCTTTTCTGTTGCTTCCAACAGGGTTATCTGCAGGTCAGTACGAAATATAGCCATAGGCATACCCGGAAAACCGGCGCCCGATCCTACGTCCAGGACCCTGGCGCCTGTTTTGACGTCTACCGCTTTAAAGCAGGTCAGCGAATCGATAAGGTGCTTTACCGCAAATTCTTTTTCGTCAATTATAGCGGTAAGATTAAAGCTTTTATTGGTTTCAACAACCATGTGATAAAATTTTTCAAACTGGTCCAGCTGCTCTTCCGCAAGTTTTATCCCTGTTTCAGCGGCCCAGCCCGACAGGACCTCTCTCAAAACATTCATATCTCACCTTAAAAAAATAATTCAAATATTTTTCACAGGATTAACAAGATTATCAGGATTTACAGGATTAAAATAATATTTTATTCATAAAAAATTATTATATCCCTTGTTAATTCTTAAAATCGATATGATACACATTTTTCATAATTAAAATCAAAATATATTGATTAATATAGTCTTAAAATCTTGTTAATCTTATAAATCCTGTTAATTCTGTGATAATTATTTTGTTTCTTTGCTTTCTTTGCGGCGGCGCTTTTGTTCCAGGTATATTAAAAGCACCGATATATCCGCCGGTGTGACCCCCGCTATCCTGGAAGCCTGGCCTATTGATACCGGCCTGACCTGCTCAAGTTTTTCCCTGGCTTCGGCTTTAAGGCCCCCGACCTCCGCATAGTCCAAATCCAGAGGGATTTTCTTCTCTTCCATCTTTTTAAAGCGTTCCACCTGGGCCTGCTGTTTTTTTATGTAACCCTCGTATTTCAGCTGGATCTCCACCTGCTCCCGCACTTCCTCCGGCAGGTCGGGGTGTGCTCCGGGCAGGCGCAGCAGGTTTTCAAAGCTTATTTCGGGGCGGCGCAGTATCCCGGCCAGAGACGCGCCCTGCTGGGGCAGATCGGCGCTTTTTAATTCCTGTAATATTTTTTTTGTTTCTTCGGTTACAGGGACCATGGTTTTTTCCAGACGGGACCTTTCCTCCCCGATCATTTTTTTCTTATTTTCAAAGGCTTTATATCTTTCCGGCGTTACAAGGCCGACTTCAAAGCCTTTTTCAGACAGCCTGAGGTCGGCGTTGTCCTGCCTTAAAAGGAGCCTGTATTCCGCCCTGGAGGTAAGCATACGGTATGGTTCATCAATTTCCTTGGTCACCAGGTCGTCTATCATCACGCCTATATAAGCCTCCGGCCTGCCCAGGGTGAAAGGTTCCCTTTCCCTGACATAGAGGGCGGCGTTAATTCCAGCCACAATACCCTGGGCCGCCGCTTCCTCGTAACCGGAGGTGCCGTTGATCTGGCCGGCTGTGAACAGACCCGGCACAGTTTTAGTTTCCAGAGACAGCTTTAACTGGGTGGGAATAATATAATCGTATTCAATGGCGTAGCCGACCCGCATTATCTCCACCTTTTCCAGTCCGGGCAGGGTGCGCAGCATGGCTAACTGCACGTCCTCGGGCAGGCTGGTGGACATGCCCTGGACATACATCTCCGACGTGTTTTTTCCCTCCGGCTCTATAAAAACCTGGTGCGCCGGTTTATCTGAAAACCTCACTACTTTTGTTTCTATCGACGGACAGTAACGCGGGCCCAGGCTCTGGATAAGCCCGGTATAAAGAGGCGCCCGGTACAGGTTGTCACGTATGATCCGGTGCGTTTCCTCCGTTGTGTACGTCAGCCAGCAGGGCATCTGTTCTCTTTGTTTGATGTCCGATATAAAAGAAAAATTATGGGTCTTTTCATCACCCGGCTGGATGGCCATGCGGCTGAAATCAATGCTGTTGCGGTCGACCCTTGCCGGTGTGCCGGTTTTAAAGCGGCCGAGCTTCAGCCCCAGTTCAGCCAGGCTGTCAGACAGGGCGACTGACGGAAACTGCCCGTTCGGGCCGCCGGAAAAAGACAGGTCACCGATAATAATTTGCCCTTTTAAATAGGTGCCTGTGGTCAGCACAACCGCCGCAGCCTCAAACACGGCCCCGGTACTGGTCACAACGCCGTTGATTTTTCCCTTTGAGGCTGTCAGTCTCTCGACCAGCGCCTGTTTTAGATCGAGCCCCGGCTGCATTTCCAGTACCTGTTTCATGCCGGCCTGGTAGCCCTTCTTGTCTGCCTGCGCCCGCAGCGCGTGTACCGCGGGTCCTTTAGCCGTGTTTAAAAGCCGCATCTGGATAGAATGCCGGTCCGTGTTCAGCCCTATCTCGCCGCCCAGGGCGTCGACTTCACGCACCAGGTGTCCCTTGGCCGGCCCGCCCACCGCCGGGTTGCAGGGCATCAGGGCGACATTATCCAGGTTTAAGGTAAGCACCAGGGTGCGGCAGCCCATCCTGGCCGCGGCAAGGCCAGCCTCGCAGCCCGCGTGTCCCGCCCCTACCACTACGACATCATATTTTCCGGCCAGATACTCCACTTGCGCCGCCTCACTTCCCGATACAAAAATCGGCGAATATCCTGTCCAAAAGGTCCTCTGTGACAGTTGACCCGGTTATTTCACCCAGCGCCTCCCAGGCGGCCCTGATATCTATGGCGATTATGTCAACAGGAACGTCGCTTGTGATGCCTGATCGCGCGTCTTCCAGGTGGGCCGCCGCTTTTTCCAGGGCATGCTTGTGCCGTACGCTGGTAACCAGGACGGTATCGTTATTCGCTATCTGTCCTTCCATAACCATTTCAAAAATTATTTTTTCCAGCTGCTCCAGCCCTGTCCCTTTTTTGGCTGAAACCCATAAGACCGGCCGCCCGGAAGCGCGCGCGGCCACTTTATCCGGGTCAATTTTTTTTTCTTCAATATCTGCTTTGTTTATGAGAAAGACTGTTTTCTTGTCTCCCACGGATTCAATGATCGCCTGGTCTTCTCCAGTCAATTCTCTGGAGGCGTCAAGGACCAGGAGCACGAGGCCGGCTTTTTCTATTGTTTCTTTGGTTTTTTCAATGCCGATTTTTTCGATGATATTTTCTGTCTCGTGCAGTCCCGCCGTGTCAATTATTTTAAGAGGGATTCCGCCTATATTAATAATTTCCTCTATAATATCCCTGGTCGTGCCGGGTATATCAGTGACAATGGCCCTGTTTTCCCGCACCAGGGCGTTAAGTAGCGACGACTTGCCGACGTTTGGCCGCCCGATTATGATCGTGCTGATACCTTCCCGGTATATTTTGCCGGCATCGGCTCCCCTGATTAATTCTTTCAGCTCTGAAATAATTTCTTCGCTGTAAAGGGATATTTCCGCCATAGTCTTTGCTTCCAGGTCTTCATCGGGAAAGTCGATGTTCGCCTCTACCTGCGCCAGCAGCCCCAAAAGTTTTTCCTGTAAAACATTAATTTTTTTTGACAGGTCTCCTTTGAGCTGTCCCGCCGCCAGCCTTAACCCGCCTTCCGTTTTGGCGCGGATGATATCTATTACAGATTCAGCCTGGGCCAGGTCCATCCTGCCGTTTAAAAAAGCTCTCATGCTAAATTCGCCGGGCAGCGCCAGGCGCGCTCCCGCGGCAAGCACAAGCTCCAGTATTTTTTTCAGGGGCAGCGCCCCCCCGTGTCCGTTAATCTCCACGACATCTTCCCGGGTATATGTATGAGGTGCTTTCATATAGCCTAAAAGGACCTCGTCCAACACCGCGCCGTTAAGATCATAAATATGGCCGTAAATAAGGCTGCCGCCGGCCGCGTCAGCCCATTCGCCTCTCCTGGCCCTGAATATTTTTCCAGCTATATCAACAGCCGCCGGCCCGCTTAATCTTACTATGCCGATGCCCCCTTCGCCCAGGGGGGTGGAAATCGCGGCAATGGTGTCTTCAAACAAGGCGCCGCCCTCCGGTCGCATTATTTTTAAAAAACCCAGCGGGCTCACTTCCCGCTGGGTTTACTTTATTTCTTGGGGGATATTATTATTTTGCGGTAAGGTTCTTCCCCTTCGCTAAAGGTGTATATGTCGTCCCTTCCCTGCAGGGCAGTGTGAATAATTCGCCGTTCCTGAGAGCTCATAGGTTCCAAAACCACGTTTCTTCCTCTCTGCCTGGCCTTGTCCGCCAGTTTTAGCGCCAGCCTTTGCAAGGTTTTCTCACGCCTGTTGCGGTATCCCTCTATGTCTATAATAATTTTTTTTCTTACTTCCTGGTTTTTATTTACCGAAAGGTTGACCAGGTACTGCAGGGCGTCCAGCGTTTCACCCCGCCGCCCTATTAAAATACCCAGGTCGGGTCCTTCCAGGTTGATAAACATAGTTTTATCATTTTCTGTAATATTTATTTTAACATCAAGATCCATGGTCTGAAAAATACCTTTTAACAAACCGGAGGCTCTCTTAAGCGGATTATCTTTTAATATCACTTTTACCCTGGCTGGTTTTACCTTGATCAAACCCAATATACCCTTTGACGGTTCCTCCAGTACTTCCACGTCTACTTCGTCCCTGGTGGCGTCAAGTTCTTTAAGGGCCTGAACGACGGCCTCCTCCACGGTTTTGCCTATTTTTTCGACAAATTTCACTTTCCGCCAACCTCTCCTTTCACCGGCAGGGCCTGTTTATTTATAAAATACTGCTGGACGATGCTGGCAATGTTAAATACTACCCAGTAAAGCGCCAGGCCGGCCGGTACGGTGGCTGATATCCAGCCAATAAAAACGGGCATTGTGTAAAGCATCATTTTTTGAGTGGGGTCGTTGCTCATAGTCGTCATCTTTGATTGCAAATAAGTTGTAACACCCGCCAGAACAGGCAGTATGAAGTAGGGGTCCTTGTCGGTCAGGTTTTGCAGCCAAAAAAAAGTCGCATGTGCCGGGTTTACATAATCAAAAGTAAATAATGACCGGTACAGGGCTATTAATATCGGCATCTGGATTAAAAGCGGCAGGCAGCCCGCGGCAGGGTTGACATTATGTTCCTTGTACAGCTTCATAATCTCTTCCTGCATTTTTTTCGGGTCCTTATTTTTCCACTTATCCTGAATTTCCTTTATTTTGGGCTGGATCTGCTGCATTCCCAGCATTGACTTCATTTGTTTCTGTGTCAGCGGGTAAAGGACCACCTTGATCAGGACAGTGAGCAGAATAATAGCGAGCGCATAACTGGGAATGCCTATAGAACCGGTAAAATTATAAAGGTTATTTAAAAGCCAGGTCATTCCATCAACAATACTTTGAAATATTCCCAATAATTCCCGCCTCCTTAAATTAACTATTAAAAGTCAAGCGGTTTTTTTATCCTGCTTTAAACGGGATCGTAGCCGCCGGGGTGAAAGGGATGGCATTTCAACAACCTGACCAGGGCCATCCGGGAACCCTTAAAAGCACCGTATTTTTCCACAGCTTCTAACGCGTAATGAGAGCACGTCGGATAAAAACGGCAAGTAGGCTTTTTCAGCGGTGATAAAAGGAGCTGGTAGATCCTGATTATAGTAAGCAAGAAAAACTTCAAAAAAATCACCTTTTGTATACTTTTTTTACCAGCTTCAACAAACTTTCTTCAACCTGCCTGTAGTCTAAAGCAACAATGCCGCGGCGGGCTACAAATACCAGGTCAAACCCGCCGCTAAAAATATTATGGTTCAGCCTGCACGCTTCCTTCAGCAGGCGCCTGATCCTGTTTCGGGTAACAGCGTTACCTGTTTTTTTGCTTACAGTAAAACCAAATCGACAGAACTCTAAATTATTAGCTAAAAAATATACCACCAGGTAGCGGTCTGCGAGCGACTTGCCCCGGCTGTAAACGATTCTGTATTCCTTATTTTTTTTGAGTGTCGTAAGGACTTTCATTTAATCCTCTGTTGAAGCTTTTTAATCCCTCTCAAACATAGTTAATCTACAAAAACAAAAATAATTAAATGTACCCATTATATAGTTATAACCACAAAAATATACTCTCATACTCAAATGTCAATAAACATTTATAAAGGCCACTTTGATTAAGCGGCCTTAAGCGGTTAATCTTTTCCTGCCCTTGATTCTCCTTCTTTTTATTACGTTCCTACCTGACAGGGTAGACATTCTTTTTAGAAAGCCGTGCACTTTTTTATGTTTACGAGCCTTTGGCTGGTAAGTACGCTTCAAAATCTACACCTCCTTTTTTTGCGAAAAAAACACCAAAAAGCTTCTACTGACAGACACACACAACCATTATATAGTAATCGATTTCCAACGTCAAGGACAACAGCACAGCCCTCCAGGGCAGGCCGCCCCATTAAAAAGCCTGTTGATAACTTAAGTAAATTTTGGTATTATTTTATTGGCCCGCATGCTTGAATAGCGCTTTTTTTCAACAGCTTTAATATTTAAAATGTGGATTAATTTGTGAATAACCAGACCTTAAATACCTCCCTAATTATGGAGGATTTTTTAGGCTATATTTTTTGTTTTATCAGGGGGTTTGAAATGCTCAGAAGCGAAGTACTGAGTCTCTGGGACAAGGCTTTAAAAATATTGGAAAAAAAACTTAACAAAAATTCGTTCGACGCATGGCTAAAACCACTCAAACCTCTTGGCTGCGTTGATAACACCATTATTATCGAGGTGCCCAACAACTTTTCCCGCGGCTGGCTCAGCGACCGTTACGCGCCTCTTTTAAAGAATGTCTTTCAGAGTATAACCAAGCAGGATATCGGCGTGCAGTTTCTCCTGTCGAGTGAAATACCGGAAATACAGAATGAAACCTATAACAAGCCGGTAGAAAACTTTCAATCTTCACCTTTGAACCCGAAATATACCTTTGATACTTTTATTATCGGAAACAGCAACAGGTTTACCCACGCCGCCTGCCTGGCCGTATCGGAAGCCCCGGCCAAGGCTTATAACCCTTTATTTATATATGGCGGCGTCGGCCTGGGCAAAACTCACCTGATGCATGCCATCGGACAATATACCATGGAACACAACTCCAGGCTGAAAGTTTTCTACGTCACTTCAGAAAAATTCACAAACGAATTAATCAACTCCATACGTGATGATAAGACCGTGGAATTTAGAAATAAATACCGCGGTATGGATATTCTATTGGTCGACGATATACAGTTCCTGGCCGGCAAAGAACGGACCCAGGAGGAATTTTTCCATACATTCAATACGCTGTACGAGGCCAATAAACAAATAATTATTTCCAGCGACCGCCCCCCGAGGGAAATTCCCACACTAGAAGACAGGCTGCGCTCCCGTTTTGAATGGGGCCTGATAACTGATATCCAACCGCCGGACCTGGAAACCAGGATCGCTATCCTGCGCAAAAAATCACAGCTGGAAAATTTAACCGTGCCGGATGATACAATTGTATTTATTGCCAATAAAATACAATCAAACATCCGTATTCTGGAAGGAGCTTTAAATCGTGTCATAGCCCGTTCATCCTTAAACGGAGAAGAAATAAACCCTGAAATGGCCGCGGATGTGCTGAAAGATATTCTGCCAAACCGTCCCCGTCAGATTACCATTCAACTGATTCAAGAAGTTGTAGCAGATTTTTACAGCTTAAGGGTTGAAGATTTTAAATCTAAAAAAAGAAATCGCTCAATTTCTTTTCCCCGCCAGATAGCTATGTACCTGTCAAGAGAATTGACCGACTCTTCTCTGCCGCAGATCGGCAATGCTTTTGGCGGTCGTGACCACACCACCGTTATCCACGCTAATGAAAAAATAAACGATGAATTAAATAAAAACGGTAATTTTCAGGAAACCGTCAAAGACCTTATAAACCTGATTAAAAAAAGTTAAGATACAGTGAATAAAATGTTATTTTTTTTGTGGGTATCCTTAAAATTTTTTTAGTAATTATTTTGGACAGCCAAAAAACTATTTTTTATAAACAGCCGTTACTCTTTTTTGTTTAACGTTTATTTTGCCTTATGCACATAGTCACAGCTATTACTATTACTATTTAAAAAAATAAACATAACAATAATAATAATGGGGGAAGTAAAATGAATTTTGCGAGCAATAAAGAAGAATTGCTCAACGCCGTACAGATTGTGCAAAGAGCAGTCTCGTTAAAAAATCCCCTGCCAATATTGAGCGGCATAAAATTCGTGGCGGGGGAGGGCAGTGTCAATATCTCGGCAACCGACCTCGAAATGGGTATCAGCTGTTCGTTTCCGGCCGAGGTAATTGAGCAGGGAAATGCTGTCCTGCCGGCAAAGGTAATAACAGAATTAATAAGGCGGTTTCCAGACGTGACAATTTTCTTCCGGTCTGATCCTCTGAGCGGAAGTGTAACCCTGCAGTATGGCCAGTCGGAAGCCAATATTAACGGTTATCCGGTGGAAGAGTTTCCTGAATTTCCATTGCCGCAGGGTGATATAAAATTCAGTATTCCCGGCGAAGTTTTAAGAGAGGTAATCACGCAGGTAATTTTTGCCACCGCCAGGGATGAAAACAGGCCGCTTTACACGGGGGTGCTTTTTGAAATCGTCAATGGTGAGATAAATATTGTGGCCACCGATACTCACCGTTTGGCATGGCGCAAAATTTTAATTGAGAACACTGGTGATCTTAATATAAATTTAATAATTCCTGGTAAAACTCTTAATGAGCTGATCAAGGTCGCCGGACTGTCGGATGAACCGTTAGAAATTATCGTGGCCGAAAACCAGGTTATTTTTAAAACAGAAAATATATGTTTAATTTCCAGGCTGATAGGCGGTAATTTTCCAAATTACCGGCAGGTCATCCCAACAGAATATATATCCAGAATACGTTTGAAAGCCAGGGACCTGGCAGAGGCGGCGGAAAGGGCCGCGCTGCTTACCAGGGAAGGATCACCGGTAATTAAAATTAACATTGGTGATAATATTCTGGTGGTTTCAGTCAATACTGAGGCAGGCCGTGTGCGGGAGGAAATGCCTGTTTTCCAGGAGGGGGAGAACCTCCAGTTTGCTTTTAACGCGAGATATTTAAGCGATGCATTAAAGGCAATCGGTACGGAAGAGGTAGTGATGGAGTTTACAGGCCCCTTGAGCCCGGTAATTATTAAACCAGCAGGGGAGATGGAGTACCTTTCCCTGCTCCTTCCGGTCCGGCTGCGCGAGGAGAGCTGATTGATTGTACCTCAAGCGCCTGGAAATCGCCAACTTCAGGAATTACAGCAGTCAGGTAATTGAGCCGGATAATTTTTTTAATGTATTCAGCGGCTCTAACGCGCAGGGTAAAACCAATTTACTGGAGTCAATATTTCTTTCCTGCACGGGTAAATCGTTTCGCACGCAGAGAGAAGCTGAAATAATATCCTGGCAGAAAGATTTTTCGTATATAAACAGCCTTTTTGAAACCGATAGCAGGCAGGTTGAAGTAAGGGTGGAGCTCCTGCCGGGCAAAAAGAAAATAGGGGTAAACGGTGTTTTAACCCGCGGTTATCCGCTGGGATGGCCGGGCGTAGTATTGTTTAAACCCGAAGACCTGGTCCTGGTCAAGGGTTCACCTTTTGAGCGGCGGCGCTTTCTGGACCTTGAGTTTGGCCCTTTTCTCCCACAATACAATCATTTGCTTGGGCAATACAACAGGGTGCTTTTTCAGCGCAACAACCTGCTGAGGGATATTAAAGAAAAAAAATCAAAAAGCGACTCACTGCAGGTGTGGAATGATCAGCTCTGCCGGTACGGCGCGAGGCTGCTTTCCCTGAGGATAAAAATATTTAAAGATCTAAGTCCGCTGATCAGAAATATCCACCATGATTTAACCGGTAAGCAGGAAGATCTTGATATCAGGTACCTTTCATCGCTGAAATTAAACATGCCTTCTTCGGAAGATGATTTATACGGGCAGTTTCAAAAAGGGCTGCGGGAAGTTGAAGAAGAAGAAATTAAACGGTCTCAGACTTTGATCGGCCCGCACAGAGATGATTTTGCTTTATATATTAATGACAAGGACGCGCGTACTTACGGTTCCCAGGGACAGCAGCGGACCATAGTTTTAACCTTAAAGATTTCTCAAATACTGCACTGGCATAAAGAAATAGGTGAATACCCGATCCTGCTTCTCGACGATGTTCTCTTTGAGCTCGATGAAGGCCGGCGCCGGGCTTTGTTAAACAGGGTGAGGGGATTCGTACAGACATTTGTAACCTCCACCGGAGAGCATAAAATTACGGTCAAAGATAATTTTGCAGTGAAAAAATTTTTTATACGCTCGGGCAGGGTCGCTGATACTAAGGAGGAGTAACATGTTTTTACACCTTGGAGCAGACGTCGTGGTCCTGAAAAAGGACATTATCGCCATCCTGGATATAACTACCGCGCAGGCGGCCGTGACAAAAGAATTTATAGAAATTGCCAGGGATGAAGGTTTTATAAGAAATATTTATGAAAAGGACAGGGAGAAATCGTTTGTGGTAACGACCAGGGACATATACATGTCCCCGATTTCATGCAGTACGCTGAAGAAAAGGTCGAAAGATATTTTTGAACTTTAGATGTCCATAACCAAAAACAAATTGACAGGATTAACAGGATTTTAAACAAGATTTACAGGATTTTAAAGAGTTTAAATTCTTCACGGACATGTTTATCGGCGATTATTAGGAGTTATTGAGGATTATTAAAATTTGTTGTTATATACTTAAAAAGCATTGTTTAAATCCTGTTAATCCTTAATAATCCTGTAATCCTCTGTCAATGTGTTGGACCTAAAAGTTTTGACCCCACTTATTTATTTTTCTAGATTATATAGAATTTTTTAATTAAAAAAGGAGTGGTTTCGTATTGACTGAAGTCAGCGAAAACAACCGCTACGGAGCTGAAGAGATTCAGGTTCTGGAAGGGCTGGAAGCAGTAAGACGCAGGCCCAGCATGTACATTGGCAGTACAAGCTCAAGAGGTCTGCACCACCTGGTTTACGAGGTTGTGGATAACAGCATAGACGAGGCCATGGCCGGGTTTTGCAACAAGATAGAGGTGGTTATCAATGAAGACAATTCCATTGTCGTAATTGATAACGGCCGTGGCATCCCTGTCGGTATACAATCCCAAACGGGGCGGCCGGCAGTGGAAGTGGTGCTGACCATACTGCACGCCGGAGGCAAGTTCGGAGGCGGCGGCTATAAAGTATCCGGCGGGCTGCACGGTGTGGGCGTTTCAGTGGTAAACGCGCTTTCCGAGTGGCTTGAGGTGGAAGTCAGGCTTAACGGGAATGTTTATTATCAAAAATATCACAGGGGCATACCAGTTACCGAGTTAAAAATCATAGGTAAGAGCAAAACAAACGGGACAAAAATAAGTTTTAAACCTGACTACCAAATATTCGAAGACCTTATTTTCAACCAGGATACACTTACCCATCGTTTAAGAGAGCTGTCTTTCCTGAACGCTGGCGTAAAAATCACCCTTAAGGACAAGCGTACAGGCCAGGTGGTAGAGTACGAGCACGAAGGCGGCATTAAAGATTATGTTAAACACCTGAACAGGAGCAAGACGCCGCTCCATTCCAAGCCTATCTATTTCCAAAAACAGAGGGAAGACGTAATGGTGGAAATAGCCTTGCAGTACACAGATTCCTATGCTGTAGATAATATATTTTCTTATGCCAACAACATCAACACCATTGATGGAGGGACACACGAGGCGGGTTTCAAAGCCGCCCTCACCAGGGTTATAAATGACTACGGGCGCAAATACAACATTCTGAAAAACGGAGTGAGCAACCTTTCGGGTGAAGATATCAGGGAGGGGCTAACAGCTGTTATCAGCGTCAAAGTGCCGGAGCCGCAGTTTGAAGGACAGACCAAGACCAAGCTTGGAAACAGCGAGGTAAGAAGCATAGTCGATACGGTTATGGGCGAAGGGCTGGGGACATTTCTTGAGGAAAATCCCCCGGTGGCCAAACGTATTCTGGAGAAAGCGATCACCTCTTCCAGGGCGCGCGAGGCTGCCCGCAAGGCAAAAGAACTGACCAGGCGTAAAAGCGCCCTGGAAAGCTCAACCCTGCCGGGCAAACTGGCGGACTGCTCCGAACGGGACCCTTCAGCTTGTGAGCTGTATCTTGTGGAGGGTGACTCCGCCGGCGGATCTGCCAAGCAGGGCCGTGACAGGCGGTTTCAGGCCATCCTGCCCCTGCGGGGCAAAATTTTAAATGTTGAGAAAGCCCGCCTGGACAAAATCCTGGCCAATGAAGAAATACGAACCATGATCACCGCACTGGGGACAGGCATCAGTGAAGAATTTGACATATCCAGGGCCAGGTACCACAAGGTTATCCTGATGTCAGACGCCGATATTGACGGCGCTCACATCAGGACGCTCCTGCTGACGTTCTTTTACCGGTATATGAAGCCGCTGGTGGAATCAGGATACGTTTATATCGCTCAGCCGCCTTTATACAGGGTGAAAAAGGGCAGAAGCGAAAATTACGTGTACAACGACGCAGAGCTGGAAAAACTTTTAAGCAAGATCGGCAGGGGAGGCATTTCCATCCAGAGGTATAAAGGTCTGGGTGAAATGGATGCCGTCCAGCTCTGGGAAACCACCATGAATCCTGAAACAAGGACCGTGATGCAGGTTACCCTGGAAGACGCCATCGAGGCTGACTCTATTTTTTCCATGCTGATGGGGGACAGGGTGGAGCCGCGCCGGGACTATATCATGGAAAACGCCCACCTGGTGCGAAACCTGGATGTGTAAACTCAGTCGCCGGTCGTCAGACGTCGGATGTCAGTAATATCTGCATTCCTGGTATTTGTCTACACTTGAAACCACCCGTTTTTCAGGGTGGTTTTTAAATTTTTTGGAAGAGCCAAATTATTGGTAATGCAGAGAAATAAGGAGTTTATAAAAGACAGGCGGAGCTAGTTTCCAAATTTTACCTAAAAACGGATTTGCACCGGTGTGGTAGTATGTAAATCAAAAACGGGTGGCAATAAATGTAAATTTTAACAAGACAAATTCTGTCTGACTGCTGATAAAAAATAAAGAGATGGCGGCAGACAATTTAATATAAACGACAAAGATTAATTGAAAGGGAGCTGAAAGCCTGCAGTAAACAGACAAATAAGATAAGCAGTTTAATCCACCGGCCTTTATCAATTGGGTGACCAAGGAGAGGATAAGAATGAAAACGATCACTGTTTACAGGCCGACGAAGACAAAAAAGGCAAAATCCCTGTTTCTTGTGGCGCTGCTCCTGGTGATGGCTTTTTTAGCCGGCGCTGTCACGGAGAAATCTGCCCACTTCCTTCAGGATGTTATAGCGGCTGCGCCTGTGGCGCTGGACGGGGTAAAAGCGTTTCTCCGGGAAAAAATTATATTCAGGGTTGGCACTGCAGTCGAACAGGTTAAATGGGCAGCGGTAATTATAATTTCAATAATAACGCAGTCAGGTTCTCATATAATCAGGGGGCCTTAAAATCAGAAAACAGGAGCGGGGGAGGTGTGTAGTTGGCGGAAACGAAAATAATAGTTATTTCGCGGCGGTGGCCGCAGACATTACTGGGCAGGTTTGGGCAGAATTTAAAACTTGCCCCCCGCAATGCTGGCAGAAAGATCTTTCGTACGTACGAATCGATTAAGAGAAAGAAAGTATAATAAAAGGATTTGAGGTGAAGCAGCTTGATTGTGTGAAACCCTCCAAGGTATACGTGCAGATTACAAAAACCTGGAGGGGAAAACAGGCTAATACTGCCGCAGCGGCTAAAAGGCTGTAATTAACGGGGTTGCGTGCACAATTTCCCCGGGGCGGATCGGCCCTTATTTTAAGCCAGGCCGCATAAGGCAGCTTTAAATAACAGTTCCATATTTACAAAAATGGAATTTGAGCGGGCTAAAAAAGCCTGCTTTTTTTGCCCCGCAGGAGTTTCGCTTAAAATTGCATTTAAGCTTTAATTTTGGTATAATTCCCCTGGTAGTTTAATGTGGAGGTGACCGGTTTGCCGTCTATAACCGGTAAAGTGGTTCCGCTTGATATAAATGAGGAGATGAAACACTCCTACCTGGACTATGCTATGAGCGTTATTGTGGCGAGGGCGCTGCCGGACGTGAGGGACGGCCTAAAACCTGTGCACCGCCGTATACTTTATGCCATGCATTCCCTTGGCTTGTCGTCGGATAAGCCTCACCGCAAATCTGCTTACATTGTAGGGGAAGTCCTGGCAAAATATCACCCGCACGGTGATACTTCCGTGTATGATGCTCTGGTCCGGCTGGCCCAGGACTTCGCCTGCCGCTACCCCCTGGTGGACGGCCACGGCAACTTCGGCTCCGTGGACGGTGACTCAGCCGCGGCCATGCGGTACACCGAGGCGCGCATGGCCAAGATTACCGCGGAAATGCTGGTTGATATAGAAAAAGAAACAGTTGATTTTATTCCCAACTACGATGATAAGAACGAGGAACCAACAGTTTTGCCTGCCCGGATACCAAACTTGCTTATTAACGGTTCCGCCGGCATAGCTGTGGGAATGGCCACCAATATTCCGCCCCACAACCTGGCCGAGGTGATCGACGGGGTAATCATGTTAATTGATAAACCTGAAGCTGAAGTGCAGGAGATCATGACCGTAATCAAGGGGCCTGATTTTCCGACCGGCGGCAAGATTATGGGCAGGGAAGGTATCTGGAACGCTTACCGCACCGGCAGGGGAACTATAAGAGTACGCGCCCAGACAATGATCGAAAAAACCGACAGCGGCAGAAACTGCATCATTGTTAATGAAATACCTTACCAGGTTAATAAGGCCAGGCTTATCGAAAAAATAGCCGAGCTGGTTAAGGACAAGAAGATCGACGGCATCAGCGACCTGCGTGACGAGTCGGACCGCCGCGGGATGAGGATTATGATTGAACTCAAGCGGGATGCTAATCCGCAGGTGATCCTAAACCAGCTTTACAAGCACACCCAGTTGCAGGACAGCTTCGGGGTCAACATGCTGGCCCTGGTCAACGGGCAGCCCCGGGTATTAAACCTTAAGCAAATTTTATTTTACTACCTGGAACACCAAAAAGATGTGATTGTCAGGAGGACCCGCTTTGATCTGAGAAAGGCGGAGGAGCGGGCGCATATTGTAGAGGGACTGCGCATCGCTATTGCCTACCTGGACGAGGTCATAAAAATAATCAGGTCTTCACAGACTACAGACCTGGCCAAGAAAGCTTTGTGCGAAAAATTCGGACTGACGGAAAGACAGGCTGAGGCTATCGTTGAAATGAGGCTTAAGCAGCTGACCGGTCTGGAGCGTGAAAAACTCGAGCAGGAATACAAGGAGCTTCTAAGTAAAATTGCTTACCTGCGCTCCATTCTGGAGAGCGAGAAGAAGGTCCTGGATATCATTAAAAAAGAGCTATTAGTTATTAAGAAAAAGTTTGCCGACCCTCGGCGATCTTTCATATCAGACGAAGAAGTGGCACTGGGAACAGAAGACCTTATTCCCGAAGAGGACGTCGTGATTACAATCACAAACCAGGGCTACACAAAAAGAATTCCGCTGGACACATACCGCAACCAGCGCAGGGGCGGCCGCGGCGTGATGGCCATGGGCACCAAGACCGAGGATTTCGTGCGGCACCTCTTTGTGACCACGACCCACCACTTTTTCTTGTTTTTTACCAACCAGGGCAAGGTGTTCCGCCTCAAGGTGCATGAAATACCGGAAGCCGGGCGGCAGGCCAAGGGCACCGCTATCGTTAACCTGTTGTACATTGGCGGTGACGAAAAAATAACGGCTGTAATCCCGGTAAAAGAATTTGATTCAGAACAGTACCTGTTTATGGCCACCAGACACGGCCTGGTCAAAAAGACATCTCTTGACCAGTACGACACTTCCCGGCGGGACGGCATTATTGCGATTTCTTTGAATGAGGAAGACCAGCTTGTCGATGTAAAACTTACCAGCGGCGAAGAACAGATTGTCCTGGCCACCAAGAGAGGGCAGGCGATCCGTTTCCCGGAGGAGCAGGTGCGACCGATGGGACGCAACACCCGCGGGGTGAGAGGGATCAGCCTGGCCGCTAACGACGAGGTTGTCGGCATGGAAACCGTCCGGCCGGACGCTTATTTGCTCACTGTGACGGCGAACGGGTTCGGTAAGCGGACTCTGCTCACAGAGTACCGCGCCCAGACCAGAGCAGGTAAAGGTGTTATCAACATTAAAGTGAACAAGAGGAACGGTCTGGTGGTGGCTGTCCAGGTGGTCAAGAGCGATGAAGAAGTAATGATGGTCAGCGCTGAAGGAATAGCGATCAGGTTCAGCGCCGAGGACATCTCAAAAATAGGACGGGCTACCCAGGGCGTTACCCTGATGAAACTTGACCAGGGCGACACCGTGGTGGCGGTGGCCAGTGTCCTTACAGACGACTAATATATTGGGGACATACCTCTGCTTTTCCAATCGGGGACATTCCTCGCATGCAGGAATGCCTGTGAGAAAGGGGTGTCCCCATTCCTCTGTCTGGTACCATTTAACGATATATTTGGACCTCATAAAGAATGAGGTTCGTTTTTCAGGACGCTTGCGATAACGCAAAAAACTGTGAGAAAAGAAGATATAAAGAGCAGATTTTAAATTTTCGACCTTTAACACAGAATAAAGGAACTGCCCGTAGTTGACAGCATATGTTATTATTTACATAAAATAACATTAACAGGGAGGGGTGTTATAAAATAAAGAAAAAATTATTAATATTTTTTATGCTGGTCCTGTCCGTTTCATTATCGCTAAGCGCGGGCGCCCTTCTCGAAAAGACGCTTTACTATATACGCCCTTTCGTAGAATGACAGAAATTTGTTAACGCCTTTAAGGGCGTTTTTTTGTTATCCCAACAGATTTACTTGTTTTTGAATATAAATTATTATAGAATAATTTGATAGTTAAAAGGACTTGATTGGAGGCATTTTTCGTGGTTGAAAAGGGAACCTGGACTGTAAAAAAAGGCCTTGCTGAAATGTTAAAGGGCGGCGTGATCATGGATGTCACGACTCCCGAGCAGGCTAAGATAGCGGAAGAGGCAGGGGCTTGCGCTGTAATGGCTTTGGAACGGGTTCCGGCGGATATAAGGGCTGCCGGAGGTGTGGCCAGAATGGCCGACCCCACTATAATTACACGCATTATGGATTCTGTAACCATTCCTGTAATGGCCAAAGCACGCATCGGCCATTTTGTTGAAGCCCGGATCCTGGAAGCGCTGGGCGTGGACTATATTGACGAAAGTGAAGTGCTCACCCCGGCGGATGAAAACTTCCACATAGATAAAAACTCCTTCAACGTGCCCTTTGTTTGCGGCGCCCGCAATTTGGGGGAAGCACTCAGGCGCATTGGCGAGGGAGCGGCGATGATCAGGACCAAAGGAGAGCCCGGCACCGGAAACGTGGTTGAGGCTGTAAGGCATATGAGAATGGTAATGGGAGAGATCAGGCGCGTTCAGAATATGCCGAGAGAGGAATTAATGTCCGCGGCGAAAGATATGGGCGCCCCGTACCACCTTTTATTGGAGGTAGCGGAATCCGGGCGCCTGACGGTGGTGAACTTTGCCGCCGGAGGCATAGCCACCCCCGCAGACGCGGCTTTAATGATGAGCCTGGGCTGCGACGGCATCTTTGTCGGTTCCGGCATATTCAAATCAAAAGATCCAGCCGCCAGGGCAAAAGCAATCGTTGCGGCCACCACTCACTATAACGACCCGCAAATTCTGGCCGAAATCTCCAAAGGCCTGGGTGAGGCCATGCCCGGCCTGGAAATACAGACTATAGCCCCTGAACAGAGGATGCAGGACCGCGGCTGGTAAATTATTAATGAGAGAGGCCTGGATGGTTTGATGTAACCAGACAGCGGAATGGGGACACCTCTCACCTATGTCGGCAGACTCGTGTCTTAGAAAACATACTATGACAGAGGAATGGGGACACCTCTTTCTCACAGGCATTCCTGCATGCGAGGAATGTCCCCGATTGGAAAAGCTGAGGTATGACCCCGATCGGTATGGCTTTGATTATAGAAGTTAATTATTTTTAAAGGATGTTGGATATGAAAGTGGGGGTCCTGGCCCTGCAGGGGGCTTTCAGAGAGCACGAGAATATTCTGGCCGCCTGCGGAGTGGAAGCCGAACAGATAAGAAAGCCGCAGCAGCTTGATAAAATCTCGTCGTTGATTATCCCCGGCGGAGAAAGCACTACTATCGGCAAACTTTTAAACGAGTTCAGGCTTTTTGAGCCGATTGTTAAAATGGGGCGGGAGGGGCTGCCCATATTCGGCACATGTGCGGGCCTGATTATGCTGGCCAGGGAAATCGAAGGCTCCACGCAGCCTCGCCTGGGGCTGATGGATATCCGTGTTGAGAGAAACGCCTTCGGCCGGCAGGTGGACAGCTTTGAAGCCGGCCTGGACATAACGGCCATAGGCGGGCAGCCATTCCGGGCTGTGTTTATCAGGGCTCCTTATATCATTGAGACCGGCAGCGACGTGGAAGTACTGGCCACATTCCGTGAAAAAATTGTGTTGGCCCGGCAGGGCAGGTTCCTGGCAGCTGCTTTTCACCCGGAACTAACGGGCGATCTCCGCATCCACAAATATTTTCTTGAAAAATGTGTGCAAAACGACACAGATAAAAAATAGCAACACAAATTAACAAATTAAAAGGTAAAATCTCTAAATATTTAAAATAGCGCGTAATTATAAATCGCTATTGCAAATCAATCTTAGGTGTAGTAATATTTTAAACATATTTAATCGACACATACTAACCCGGTGAAGGGGTAAAGTAATCCGCCGAAATTTTAAGAGAGCCGGTGGTGGCTGAGAACCGGTAATTTCGTCAGGACGAAAAGGCTCCCCCGAGGGGGTCCGCTGAAAGCAGCAGTAGGCGGGCACGGGCAGTTCCCGTTATCACATGCTCGAGAGGACCGGATAATATCCGGTCAATAAGGGTGGCACCGCGGGAGTAACCTCTCGTCCCTGTATAATTTTACAGAGACGGGGGGTTTAAATATTTTAGGCTGAAAATTTTATTTTAATGAAAGGGGATATTATAAAAATGCAGGACAAACAATACCTAATGATACCAGGACCGACACCTGTGCCTCCGACGGTAACAGCAGCCATATCGATGCCTATCATCGGCCACAGGACTGAAAATTTTGCCCAGATGCACGAACAGATCGTTAAAAAAGTGCAAAAGGTTTTCCAGACCAAAAACGACGTCTTTGTAATTACAAATACCGGCACCGGCGCCCTGGAGACGGCCATAGCCAATACAGTGAGCCCCGGAGACAAGGTCCTTTCCCTGATTACAGGTAATTTTGGAGAGCGTTTTGCCAACATCGCCAAGGCTTACAACGGCGAAGTGATAGAGGTGAACTTCGGTTACGGCAACGATGTGGATCTAAATGTGGTCAAGGAGAAACTGGCTGAGCACCCCGATGTCAAGGTTGTGCTGGCCACCCAGAACGAAACATCCACCGGTGTATGCAACGATATAGAGGGCATCGGCGCCCTGGTGGCGAAAACCCCCGCGGTGCTGCTGGTAGACGGTGTCAGCGGCGTGGGCGGCATAGAAATAAAAGTGGACGAGTGGGGCGTGGATATGCTCTGCACAGCTTCCCAGAAGGCATTTATGCTCCCGCCCGGCCTGGCCATGGTAAGTGTCAGCGACAAGGCCTGGGAAGTATCGAAGAAAAATAAATCCCCCCGGTTTTATTTCAGCCTGCCGGCTTTCAAAAAAGTTTATGACAAGTGGAACACGGCTTATACACCTTCCGTTTCGCTGTTCTACGGGCTTGACGCGTCGCTGGACATGATGCTGGCGGAAGGGATGGATAACGTATACAAGCGCCACGCCATTTTGGCCAGAGCCACCCGTGCCGCCGTTAAAGCGCTGGGTTTGAAACTTTTGGCGGAGGACCGCTGCGCATCAAACGTGCTGACTGCCGTGTGGGGCCCGGAAAACATAGGCGCCGACGATCTGCGCAAAATAATCAAAAAAAATTACGGTGTGACTTTTGCCGGCGGGCAGGGACCTATCAAGGGTAAAGCCTTCCGGATTGCCCACATGGGATTTTGCGACAAAATGGATGTCATAATCGCGGTAAGCGCTCTTGAAATGGGCCTCGCGCAGGCCGGCTATCCCGTAGAGATGGGAGTTGGCGTTAAGGCGGCCCAGGAAGTATTTTTGGGGAGGTAGTCATACGATGAAAGTACTTGTGCTGGACAACGTTGAAGAAGAGGGCCTGCAGGCCCTTAGGCGTGAGCCTGATATTGAAATCGATACCAGAAACAAAATGACCGAGGACGAGCTTGTTGAAATTATCGGCGACTACGACGGGATGATAGTGCGCAGCGCCACCAAGGTAACCGCCAGGGTGCTGGAGCACGCCGCGAAAATGAAAGTAGTCGGCCGCGCCGGGGTGGGCGTGGACAATATAGATATTGCCGCCGCCACCGCCAGGGGAGTCCTCGTGGTGAACGCGCCGGGCGGTAATACAATAGCGGTGGCCGAGCTCACCATGGCCATGATGCAGGCCCTGGCCCGCAACATTCCCCAGGCCAACGCCAGCCTGCGCGCGGGCAAATGGGACAAAAAGGCGTACAAGGGTGTTGAGCTCAGGGATAAGGTCCTCGGCGTAATCGGCCTGGGACGGATCGGCTCGGCCGTGGCCAAGCGGGCGCAAGGTATGGAAATGAAAATCGTGGCCTACGACCCATATATCACCGAGGAAAAAGCGGAAATGCAGGGTGTCAAGCTCCTGCCCCTGGAAGAAGTATTCAAAACAGCAGACTTTATCACTGTGCACCTGCCCCTGACCAAGGAGTCCAGGTACCTCCTGGGCAAAGAAGCTTTTGATTTGATGAAGCCGGGAGTAAGGATTGTCAACTGTGCCCGGGGCGGCGTGATAGACGAAGCTGCCCTGTATGAGGCAATGAAATCAGGCAAGGTTGCCGGGGCGGCGCTGGATGTTTTTGAAAAAGAACCTAATACCGACAGCCCTCTTTTTGAATTAAACAACTTTATCGCCACACCCCACCTGGGCGCGTCAACATCTGAAGCGCAGCTGTGCGTGGCCGTTGATGTTGCCGAAGAGGTTGTATCCGCGCTGAAAGGGGACTTAGTGAAAAACACGGTGAATATTCCGTCCCTCAGCCCGAAAATCATGGCTGTAGTCAAACCGTTTTTGCCGCTGGCCGAAAAGATGGGCCGGTTTACCGCCCAGCTGATCGACGGGCGGGTTAATAAAATAGAGATCACCTACAGCGGCGACCTGGCCAACCAGGAGGTAGTGCCTATAACTACCGCGTTGTTAAAGGGTTTTCTTGACAACATCCTGCAGGAGATGGTCAACTATGTAAACGCCCCGCTCCTGGCAAGAAACCGGGGCATCACCGTCGTCCAAAAACAGGCGGAAAAAGAAGGAGACTACGCCAACCTGATTTCAGTGCAGGCAGTATCAGACAATGATGATATTTCTGTAGAAGGCACTGTGTTCAGGGGACACGACCCACGCATAGTATCCATAAACGGCTACCACGTCGACGCGGTCCCCGAAGGGCATATCCTTTATGTGCCGCACATTGACAAACCGAGGATTATCGGGCCGGTGGGCAACCTCATCGGCGCCCATAACGTGAACATCTCGGCGATGCAGGTCGGGCGCAAGGTAGTCGGCGGAAAAGCCGTTATGCTGCTCAGCGTCGACGGCCCTGTTCCGGATGAGACACTGGCGGAGATCGCCAAGATCGACGGGGTGCTGGGTGTTAAAAACGTCAGCATCTAAAAATTCGGGGACATACCTCGTATGCGAAGGCAAGCCCTAAACAGAGGTGTGTCCCCATTCCTCTGTCATAGTATGTTTGTTAAGACACGAGTTTGCTGACAAATGTAAGGTGGGTCCCCATCCCGCCAAAGATGTGCGGCTGAAGCCGCACCTACAGGATCCTGATCGGGGCCTCCCCCAATTCTGTAGGGCGGGCTTCAGCCCGCCATCCCAGTATGTTTATAAAGACACAAGTCTGTTGAGGCGCCTTTGCGGGCGCCTTTTCAGTGTATCCATAGTTTTACAAACCTGGCGTCCGTGTAGTATAATAGATAAGCTTTACAGATCGTTAACTTCCAATGGAGGCAGATTACATGCTTGATCTGAAATTTGTGCGCGGCAACCCGCAGAAGGTACAGGAAGCCCTGGCCAGCCGCGGATCAAACCTTTCACTGACAGAATTTCTCCAGCTTGACGAGCAGCGCCGCGAAAAATTATTTGTTGTTGAACAGATGAAAAACCGGCGCAATGTCGTTTCAGAAGAGATAGGACGGCTGAAAAAAGCCGGCAAAGACGCGCCGGACATGGTACTGGAAATGCGCGACCTCTCCAGGTCGATAAAAGAAAAAGACGAAGAGATTAAAGAAGTGGAAGGCAGGCTGCAGGAAATCCTGCTGGACATTCCAAACATCCCGCACGAGTCTGTGCCGGTGGGAGAGAGCGCTGACGACAATCCCGTTGTCCGCAAGTGGGGGAAGCCGAGGGACTTTGGCTTTACTCCCAAGCCGCACTGGGAAATCGGGGAAAACCTGAATATACTCGACTTTGAGCGGGGCGGCAAAGTCACTGGCGCAAGGTTTCTTTTTTACAAGGGGCTCGGCGCGAAGCTGGAGCGGGCGGTAATCAGCTTTATGCTGGACCTGCACACCAGTGAACACGGTTATACTGAAATATTTCCACCTTTCATGGTAAACCGCGACAGCATGATCGGCACCGGGCAGCTGCCCAAGTTTGCCGAGGATATGTTTAAAATAGAAGGTACGGAATATTACCTCATCCCCACGGCTGAAGTGCCGGTAACCAACCTGTACCGCAACGAGATCCTGGACGGCGGGAAACTGCCAATTTCGCACTGCGCCTACAGCGCCTGTTTCAGGGCCGAGGCGGGCGCCGCCGGACGGGACACCAGGGGCCTGATCCGGCTGCACCAGTTCAACAAGGTGGAGCTGGTCAAGTTCTGCAAGCCGGAAGAATCATACGACGAATTGGAAAAACTGACCGGCAACGCGGAAAAAGTCCTCCAGGTCCTGGGGCTGCCCTACCGGACCGTGGTCCTGTGCACCGGCGACATGGGCTTCTCATCGGCAAAAACGTATGACCTTGAGGTGTGGCTGCCAAGCTACCAGGATTACAAGGAGATCTCCTCCTGCAGCAACTTTGGGGATTTTCAGGCCCGCCGGGCCGGCATCAGATACAGGAACGACAAAGGCCGGGTTGAACTGGCGCATACCCTGAACGGCTCCGGGCTGGCGGTCGGCCGGACGGTAGCCGCGATCATGGAGAACTGCCAGGAGGCCGACGGGACGGTAACGGTACCGGAGGCACTGCGGCCATATATGGGTGGTTTGGCTAAAATCGGCTAAAGAAAAAACCGCGAAAACGGTTTGAAGCTGGTTTATTGACACCGTTTTTAATCTATGTTAGACTTGATAATGCGTTTGGCAACCGAGAGTAAAAAGGAAATAGCCAAAGGCGATTTCCAACAAGCAATCCGACTACTGACGTCTGACGACCGACGACCAAATTGGAGGGGTGTCCGAGCGGTTGAAGGAGGCGGTCTTGAAAACCGTTGGTCCTTAACGGGTCCCGTGGGTTCGAATCCCACCCCCTCCGCCAATATTTGATACCCGGCATCTTTACAGTTATTTTGACTGGAAGGCAATAAAACTGTAAAATATATTATAAATAGATTATGGAGAGTTGGCCGAGTAGGTTGAAGGCGCTCGCCTGCTAAGCGAGTATACGGGCATAAACCTGTATCGAGGGTTCGAATCCCTCACTCTCCGCCATGAGATAAAAAGCGTATTTCTTTAAGGAAATGCGCTTTTTTCAATGTGAACGTTTTTATTAACTAACTAAAAAGGTATATGAAATTTTTGCATAAACCAGTCGTCGTCATGTTTGCGGCGGGCAAAGTAATCAAGGCGCTGTTCGCCGGCACCGCCCTTTAAAACGCGCTCGTTTATTCTTTTGGCGCTGCCGGCTTCGTCAATAAGGTCCAGGACTTTTCCGATCCGTTCGTTATTAAAATGGGAATAGGCCAAGCGCAGCATATTGTAAAGGAAGTGTTCCATTTTTACCGGGTAGGGGTGTTTTCTGCGAAAAAGGTGAAGGATTTTCACCTGCGGCGCTACGAATAAACGGTACCCGAACAGCCAGAGCTTGAGGGAAAACTCCACGTCCTCGTGGCCCCAGGCGATAAAGCCGGGGTCGAACCCTCCGGCCCGCCGGAATACATCCCTGCGGGCGGCGACACAGCCTCCCGGCAGCAGGGGCACTGCTGCGGTTTTCAGACCCGGCGGCGGCGGCAGCCAGGCCACCTGGAGCCGTTCGTTCCAGGTCTGGCCGTATCCCGTGGCGCCCGGGTTTTCCAGGGAGCCGATAGCTGGAGAAACAGCGTCAACCCCGTCAAGGTTAAAAGCGCTGAGCAGGTTGTCCGGCCAGCCTGCCGGAACGGTGATATGGGCGTCACAGAAGACTAGATACTCGCCCCGGGAGGCCGAGGCGCCCAGGTTCCTGGCCCGTGAAACCCCCAGCCGGGAGGACGAAATAAGATTTACGCTGCTGTATTTATTGTTTTCTTTTATAAATTCGCAGCAGCCGTCGTTGGAGCCGTCGTCTACAACAATGTATTCCACCCGGGCGGCCGGGGCCGCGGCCAGGAGCGAATCGAGCGTCATTTTAACGTTTTGCCCTTCGTTTTTACAGGGGATTATTAGAGACGCGTCAGCTTTATCAGCGTGGGACAACATGAACACCTGCCAAAAAAGGTTTTTAAACATTTTATTAAGCGGAGTACAAATGCTGTCCCATTTAAAAAATATTTTTCTTTACTATAATTTTCTTTACTATAAGCGGAAGTTAATATGTCGGGTATTTGAAGCTTCCAGCCGGTTTGCCTTGACTAGCTATTATGATTTTGTTACAATGGAACTTGCCACGGAAACGAGGCTAAAAAAAATGCGCCTGTAGCTCAGCTGGATAGAGCGTCTGACTACGGATCAGAAGGTCGGGGGTTCGAATCTCTCCAGGCGCGCCACTGAAATTAAAGGCTCCGGGAAACCGGAGCTTTGCTGTATCTACCCGTTTACTGCATATTTACTGAAAAAGTTTAAACCGCCAGCCTGGTACGCCGGCAGTTTAATATATGCTCCGTTTTTTTAATAGCTATTGTAAATCCCCTAGGCTCTAGAGGTTGTCCGTCATTCCTGCAAAAAAGCGTCTCAGAGATTTGAGTTGCTTTTGATTTTAATATACTTATTCAGAAGAGGAAGTTTGATAATTATGTAGAAAAAAACATAAAAAGTTTTTTATGGAGGGCATGGGGGATGCTGGCATTTACTGATCAAAGCGGAAATATACATAGAAACGCTCCTGAAACCAGGCCAGTTTTGCTGACTTTATGTATGATGGAAAATGAAGTAGGAGACCTTACAAGGAGAATTCATAATATTAAAGAGCGTATATTTGGGCTTGATGACCAGGAAAAGCCAAGGGAAATTAAGGCAATAAATCTTATTAATCCAAAGAGTATAACTAGAAGAACAAATAATAAACAACTGGCTGATGAAGTAATAAATTTAATGCCATCCTATAATGTTGCAGTATTTGCTGCTGTTATGGAAAGACCTGATATAAACCTTCCGAGAGAAAATGCCGATATATTACCTAACAGGTATAGATTTCTTTTAGAAAGGGTTGGTTTTGTTGCTTCAGAAAAGAG
Organism: Pelotomaculum propionicicum; assembly: GCF_048984525.1. Classification (GTDB taxonomy): domain Bacteria; phylum Bacillota; class Desulfotomaculia; order Desulfotomaculales; family Pelotomaculaceae; genus Syntrophopropionicum; species Syntrophopropionicum propionicicum_A. The sequence continues at coordinate 96,953 of NZ_JBMGJC010000010.1, read as the reverse complement.
GTCCTATGCTCTATTAGTTTATGATGAAGAAAGTCAAGAAAAATTAATGTGGAAAGCAATAAATAATTATTTGTTTAAGCATCCGACAGGAAAAAACTTACGAGTTCTTGAGATGCCGCTTTTTGTTAAATCTGTGATAACACCAGGAGTACAAGTTGCTGATTTGATGGCAGGCATTATTAGGCATTATTTTGAAAGATGTCTTGATAAACGGGAACCCGAAGAACCATTTGAAAAGTGGTTGTGCGAATTATTTAGTATTATTAGAAGTATGTCTGTTGATTATATTAATGAAAGAGGAACGAAAAACTACGGTATTTTCCAAATGGCAAAGAATAATTATTAATAAAAAGGAAATACTAGTTTACATATTAAGTAAAATATGATAGCATATTTCTGAGGCTAGCGTAACCCCTTCAAAGGGTTATAGTGTAGTTCCTTCCAAGAGCTATAATAGCCTTAGGATTAAAAACAGGCAACAAGCCTGTTTTTGTTTTTAATGGAAAATAATATAAAGGGACAAGAAAGCAAGAAACCATTTCGGAAAGGGTTTATCCTTTCAGATTTTTCTATTGGGTCTCCAGGCTTCAAGCTGGGCTTCAGCGGTGGTTTGAAAATATAATAGTTTAAAATATTAATCCTGTATTATCTCAAGAGCGCCTGATTCTTTCATCATGGACCTTACCCGGTCGGCCTCATGCTTCGGGGTTTCTACCGCTACAATAATGCCTCTTTTACCGGGCGTAAGCCCTTTAACGCCTTCGGCAAAAGGACCTGATTCCCATAACCCTTCTCTCTCGGTTTTTATAAAAGCAATATCACCGGCGAGTTCAACCGGATCTTGGGGGTCCTGTTCATCTGCGTCGTTTAAGGAAGAGACGACCATATCCTTCCGGTCGAATCCTCCATTGCGGAGGGTATCAATCAGAAATCCCACCGGCTGTTTATCTTCAAACCTTGCGATTAAACGCATTTTTTAACCTCCTGCATTTATCTTCTTTATTTATTAGCGTCCTCAAGGCTTATGCTGAAGGACTCTTTTTTTTCCGGAGCCTTATCGTCCCCATAGTCAGGGGGAGGGAACTTTTTATCATCTGCGGGATTGAAAAAAGTTGACTTAATGGGGAACCCTTTATCGATGGCTTTTTCCTCTTTTTTCTTGACTTTATCCAATTAAGACACCTCCAGGGTTAGGATGTTTCTTATTCGGATTATTATGCAAAACTCTATGTGTTTCAAATAAAGCAAAAACCCGCAAACTTGCGGGTTTTGTTTTTAGTCCGGTTGCTCAAGGCCGGGATGTATTTACCCCGGTAGCGGCAGCTACCTTCTTTCAGTCGAAACCTGCAGTCCCTCCCCGTCAGTTTCGAAAACAACATCTCCGTCAAGATCAGTCCGGAACAACTGAATACCCCTGAGCTTCTGCAGGGTTGCCGCGTGGGGAAAACCATAATCGTTTCCCGCGCCACAGGAGATAACTGAATATTTCGGCCTGACAGCGTTAAGGAATGCCGGTGAAGTGGAAGAATAGCTGCCGTGGTGTCCCACCTTTAACACATCTGCCTCGAGACTGTATCCATCTGCCAGCATCTCCCGTTCAGACTGCGACTCGGCGTCCCCCGTTAACAGGAAACCGGTCTTGCCGAAGGAGAGTTTAATGACTGTGGAATAATTATTTATTTCTTCGTACGCGGCGCTGTTGGGAGCAATCATCTCCGCTCTCAGCCCGCCGGAGTTAATAATTTCAACGCCGTCTGAAGCAGCATTTATTTTCAGCCCTTCAGCCTGTATACCCTTCAGCAGATCTTCGTAAACTTTAGTAGTGTATGTGACTCTGGGCATGTAAACCCGGTCGATGTCAAACCTCCGGATAATAGCTGTCATGCCTCCGATGTGGTCTTCATGCGGGTGGGTGGCGACAAGGTAGTCTATTTTTTTAACCCCGGCTTTTTTCAGGTAATTAACAACATCCGTACCTGCTTCTCTGGGGCCGGCGTCCACCAGCATATTATGGCCATTTGGCAGCTGCACAAAAATGCTGTCGCCCTGGCCGACATCGAGGAAATGGACTATCATCCGGCCCTGGGTATTCTCTGAGGTTTGAGCGGTATTTAAAAGTGGTCCGGTAGAGGAAGAGCTGCCGCAGCCTGCGGTAGCCAGCAGTAAAACAAGCAGAATAAGAGCGCCTGGCAGTCTTTTGATCAAGTTTAAGCTCCTATTCTTTAAATAATTTATCAGCCAGATTGTCCGCAGACTGCTTCCGCTGCCTGGCAGCTTCCTTATCGACGGTAATTTGTATTGTTATGACGTCTCCTTCCCTGGCGCTTTTAGGCAGGAGGACCTTGGGTATGTGAAAAATCCTGCGGTTCATTTCTATGAGTGCGTATTCGCCCTCAAAGCGATCAATGGTAAGCATTAATTAACCTCCTCCAAATAGACGCTGGAGCGTATACAAGCTCCGGTTTAAAAATTTTTACTCTCGCGTGTGCTGTATCTCTATTAATTCTCTCTTTTGTTTTATTAGCCTGCCAGGTCCGGCCACATTTATGTGTTAATCCTCGCAGGTATCAAACCGGTTATTTGAAACAAGGAAACAAGGAATAATTGCGGCCCGCTTCTTGACAAAGGATCCTTATCCCGCTATACTATAACTCTGTAATGTAAGCTCACCTTCGTTATAAAATTTTTCATAGTGCAGGCGCCCGTAGCTCAGGCGGATAGAGCAGCGGTTTCCTAAACCGCGTGCCGGGGGTTCGAGTCCCTCCGGGCGCGCCAGAAAAGACAGGCCCCGCAGGGATTTGCGGGGCTGTTGTTTTCCCGGGTAAAAGTTTGTATTTAGGTGGCAGGAGATGTGTTGGGCGAGCTGCTATTTGGCCAGCCAAATAAGGGACCATATAAAAGCCCAGCCGACTTTATCCAGGATAAACCAGGCCAGGGCAAAAGCAGCTATCATAAGCAGGTACTGCTTCATTGGCGACATCATAATAACAGATACCTCCGCATGACAAATTTTACCCGGCCGGACTGGAAATTTCAATACTTATCTTACAGGTTGATAAATTATCGGGCAATACTTTATAATGTAGAAAATATTTAAGGGAGTTCCTGATAGTATGGAGAAAATTTTAAAAGATGATCTGAGAAATTTGCTGGGCCGTTTGGAAAGCGATGAAACCTTTCGGAAGTTAGTAAAGAAATGGCTTCGTTCCGAGTATGAAATGTCCGATTATAGGCTTAACCAGTTGTTTTTAATGCTGGAGGAAACATGCGGGAACGAAGATATCAAGGAATTTTCCCTGGAAAGTGCCGGCAGTGAGTTTGAAGAGCCTTTGATTACACTGCTCAGTGTTTATAAAAACCAGTGCGGTTAAGCCTGTTGAGTAAAGCAAAATTTAATCTGCCTTGAGCAGGGAAAGGGTGCGTTATGGCTGAATACCTGGTCCTGAAAGCGGAAGATATTTGTGATGATAATAATTGCGTTAAGTCAAGGTTAATATTTTATTATAAGCATTATGCCTTATTCAATGAAGATTTTTTCCGTGAAACCGAGCCCAAGACAGCAGAGGCCCCAATAGATATTTGTTTAGACTTTAATGTCTTCCCGGGTATCTACGAATTGATTTTTGAAGGGGAAGAGGAAGGACAGCCCGGCCTGGTGTCGATAAAATTTGTTAAGCCGGTTGACCTGTGGGAAACACAGGACATAGAGAATGAGCCTGCAGCTAATCATTGTTCTTGCTCTAATGAATAAAGAAGATTAGTCTAACTTGGGTCGGCTTCATCATATGAGAGGGTAGTTTAAAACGGAATGCAACGGCTTTTCAAAGTTGAAACACATTGTTTTAGAAGTGTGCTTTATCTTTCTTGACATGCCTCGCGGGGTTATGCTAAGCTTATAAAGCGCTTGATATAACCATATATTTTTATGGTTTACCGGGCGCGCCATTACAGTTTTTCTGAAGGGGAAAGCCTTGTGGATCACGCCGGATATATGCGCGAAGCCCTGGTGGAAGCCGAAAAAGCTTATGCCCTGGGCGAGGTGCCCGTTGGCGCCGTTGTGGTGCTTGACGGGTTAGTAATCGGGCGGGGGCACAATCTGCGCGAGATCCTGAAAGACAGTTCCGCCCACGCTGAAATGCTGGCCCTGCGTGAGGCCGCCGCACAACAGGGGGACTGGCGGTTGAGCGGCGCTGTGCTGTACTCGACCCTGGAGCCCTGTCCCATGTGTGCCGGGGCGCTGGTGCAGTTCAGGGTCAAAACACTGGTCTACGGGGCGGTTGACCCAAAGGCCGGCGCGATAGATTCAGTGATTGACGTGGTCAGGCAGCCTCGCTTTAACCACCGGGTTGAGGTGGTGTCCGGTGTGCTGGAAGAGGAATGCCGCAGTGTTTTGCAGAAGTTTTTCCGGGAATTAAGAGTAAAGAAATCAGCTGGAGAGATGGCCGAGCTGGTCGAAGGCGCTCGACTCGAAATCGAGTAGGCCGTGATGAGCGGTCTCCAGGGTTCGAATCCCTGTCTCTCCGCCAATATTGCTTTAAAATCAAGGGTTATCGCAAAAAAAGCGATAACCCCTTGAATTTTTGTCTTTAAAAATTATGCGCATTAAACACTTTAGGAGCGACAGACTCCGTCATTTCAACCCGGCCACGACTGCCTCCAACTCCGCTATAGTATGGTCCCTGTTCGATCTCTCGTTAGCCAGATGGTTCATGTAATCCCAGAAGGCTGCCGTCATATTGCTTTCATTGATAGCGAAAACAACCGAGGGCGGCATAGTTTTTCCCATCAATACTCCCACATCCTCCCGGACATAAACCAAACTTCCGTCCAGGTGCTTATTGCGGGTTAGATGCACATGGTAGTTATCATAAGTCTTAAGAAGCAGGATAATATTTTGCAGATGTTGGCGATATTCCCCCGGTGTGTAGAACAGCAGGCTATCGTTGAGCATGTCAGAGAAATTTACCAGCACTTTTCCGGCCAATATATTCTCCGGGTCCGGGAGGGAGGCTATTTCAGTAAAACGACATCTTTTCAGGCTGTCTAGAAACCTGTCGATCCTTATTTGCTGGTAGGATAAAAGACGCTCTCTGGCGGGACTTTCTATTCGTGCCAGTATGCTTTTAACAACACCGGGAGGCATAGTAACATTGGTAAGGGTATCGGTTTTTACAATCGCGTGCCCCTCCTCGCCCTCGAACTCAGCCAGGAGCGCTAAATAATCGTCGTTGCCAAAAGGAGTATATATACGCATCAGCAAACGGCAGCGGGACAGCAAATCGTTATATTCCTCGATTAACGCTTTAACAGTGTTTTTATTAGTGAATAGGAAGTTGGCCGCTTTCTTGGTGCTGTTTCCTACAGAGCCGGATGTTACGGCGGCGGTATCCGGGGCTATGAATAATGTCCTGCGGAATAAACCGTCGCGTATTCTCGGATAGTAATATGGTTCAATGCTGCCGGTCATATACAAGGGCACCCATTCTCTTATGGCCGCAAGCATCTCATTAAAATCACGGTTTACCGTATGGATAATTTTTATTTTATGGCCGCTTTTCAAGACCTGGGCCAGCAGGTTCGACCATTTCAAGGTAAACTCGCGGTTTTCAGTCAGCCATCCCATGTCCTCGTCGCTGTAGAGAAGCAGTGTTTGCGGACTCTTGCTTTGCAGCACCAAAGATAAAAAAGTAAGCACCGCTTCCTGCTTGCCCCCGGTTCCATAATACTCTTCGACCTCGGAGACTGCCTGGCAATACGGCGTATGAGTATCAACAGACTTCAACGGATCTGTTTTTTTAAACTGAAAGTGGCCGAGGTCATTTAGAAATTTGTTAATCGAGTCAGACCTGTCTTGATTTTCATCCCCGAGCCATTTATAAAGCAGTTCTTCCATATTACCGGTTTTTTGCTGCTGTTCTTTAAAGCTGCTCTTCATGGCTTCCTGAAGGGCGGCTTTTTGGTAGTCGGTTTTGCAGCAGCGAGTAAAATATTCAACCATGGCCCGTATATAGTTGACGTTTCTGGCAGGTGTGCGGGTTCCCCTGCGCAGGCGGCTGATAAAAGACGCGTCCAGCGAAATGTTACGGGCCAACATGCTATTGGAAGTTTTTGTGATGTTCATCAAAAAATCAAGTTTTTCCGCAAATGTCATATTTATAACACCTCTTAGTTTATATTATCAAAATAGACGACAATATAACAAGCAAATTGACATGTTTTGTGCCTGTAAATTGGCATTGCCAGTTTCCTTGCAGAAAATATTTTGGTTAGCAAAGCTGGTAGAATCTAACCTGAGGGGTGAATTCCATGACCTTAGAGGTTAAGCTTAAAGCCGGTTTTTTTAAAACCAAGCACTATTATCTTTCAATTGGTCACGGGCAGATATTTTTAACACCTCATGATGCTGATAATGAAGAGTTTATTATTGATAATAATGAGTTGATTTCTATATGTATCTTTAAAAAGAGCTGTCAAACAGGAGAACTTGAAATTGTTGCCCAAAGCCGGGTGTACACCTTGGATTTTGCTATCCAGTCGAACCTGGATAGCGTGCGCCAGGCTTTCGCTAAAGAGTTCGGCAACAAATTTATTTCTCAATAAGAAAGTCTAAACAGTTTATATATATAAAGCGCTTTGAGGGACCAAGCGGGATAACATTTCACAAACAGGTTGCCTGCATTTTAACACTCACAGAGAAAAAAACGACGGGAGGGATTTTAGCATATGAACACTATGGCGCCCATCCAGACGCCTCGCTGGAAAACAGCGCTGAACATGATCCTGAATCCGGGGGAAGTAGTCAAAAGCCAAATGTCCAGGGTTCCCTGGCCTTATTCCCTGGCGGTATCCGGGTTGTCATTCACCCTGTTTTTCCTGCAAACCGGGCTTGATATGCAGAGGTCGGGTCAAATCCAGATGTCAACCGTTGTGTTGATTACCCTGCTGGGGCTTTTCTACGGCACGGCGGGGGTGGTATTGATTGCGCTTCTAGCCTGGGCTTCATCTCAGGCCGCGAGCCGCGCCTATACTTTTGACTGGGCCATATCTTCTTTCGCCCTGGGTTATTCCGCCACACTGGTCTACACGCTGTCCGGGCTTGTATTCTCTTTGGCCCTGGGTTGGAATACCGCGGTGGCCTTTGGGGTCACCGGTGTTTTATGGGCTTTGAGGCCTAATCTCTTTACCATCCGGCAGATGTCCGGCGACCGGGTTGCCTTCAGCATAGTTTTAACCACTGTCTGCGGCGCCCTGCTCCTTGCCGGGTGGGCCTTGCTCGGCCGCTTTGGTGCGTAAGATCCAGCTTAATGCTATTTAAAGGAGGCCTGATATTATATGGAGATGAAACTTGGCCATGCCGGGGGTCCCGGCCAAAAGGCAGTATTAATGTGGCCGGTTTATTTGTGCTTTATGGTGTTTGGCATGTTGATCCCTTTCACCAAAACCGATTTTCAAGCAATGACCTTTGTATTTTCGGTATTGCTCTCTCTGGCAGCCGGCCTGCTGACGGTAAAGCTGCTTATTATGCTGTTTAATATGGTTAACCCGCAATTGCTGGCTGCTGCCGGCCAGTTTGCCGGAGAAGCGGTGGGTACCGGCATGTTGTTCATGGTCCCGTTTACCGTGCTGGCCGTTTTAGCCCAGTTTTTACTGGGCTGGGATGCGGTAATGCCCTTTGCATCAGCGGCAGTTATGACCTCGGTGGCTACTGCCGGCTCAGAAGTGATGAAAAAGGGCGCCCAGGGGATTAAAAATATGATCATCCCGTCGGTTGTAGCCTTTCTGATCTCGACCGGCTGGATGCTTTTGATTGGTTTGTTACCATGAATAGGGGGGTGAACAGCTTGTCGAATCTGCAAAAATACATAAGCATAATTTTTGTTGTTACGGCATTTATGCTGCTGTCAATAAGTTTGCCGGAACCGGCGGCAGCCGCCGACCCCGGTGAAGTGGTCTTCAGAGTTGCCAGAGATAATTTACATAACTTAGATAATGATGGCAAGGTCAGCCCCGGCACAGAACCGGTATCCGGGGGCAGGTTTAAGTTTTATGAGATTATAGGGGACCTGGGCAGCGGCTGGGCTTCTATTTCAGTTGACCACCCTGTCGACGGCGCGACCATGCAGGCAGTACTGAATTGGAAAAATAATGATAATTTAAGGTATGCGGTAGACTTCAACAAAATCAGCGCCACTTCCATGCCGGGCTATGAACTGCATGAGTATACCGCCTCCGATATGGCTGGGGTATGGTTTGTATTACCTGACTATTTGATTGAGGTTGAAATATATGAAACCGGGAATGACAGCGCGGTTGATTTTCAGACGGCCAAAAAAATTGCCGGGCAGGTTATGGAGGGGCTGCAGCAAAGCGGGCCGGCCAGCCAGCCTGCCTTAACTGAACAGGAAAAGCCGGCGAGCCAAGGCGAAAAGATCCCGGCCGCTGCGGCGGGAGTAACCGGAAAACCGCTGGATGAGCCGGTCAAGGTTTCCGATACCATGAATATTGCAGGGGTTTATAACGGAGCGACGGTCCCTACCACATTCAGCGTCAGCAGCCCCCATCTGGTAACCTACATATCGACCTATCACTGGAATAATGCCCGGGGAGTGCCTGGCGGCACTATAGCCCTGAAGGGCAGCGATGGAAAAATATACGGACCCTGGCAGGTCAGCACGAGACCGGGACAGGGGGGAGTACCCAATGCATACTGGGAAGTAACGCCAAATATCGTAATACCCGCCGGTACTTATACAGTAATCGATTCAGACCCGGCCACCTGGTCCCAGAATACACAGTCCGGAGGCAAAGGAATGGGAGAAGTTCGCGCTACTCCTCATTTTGAAACTGCCGGCGGTTCAGTAAACGATTTAAAGAAAGGCACTTCCGGAAGCAGGAAGTCGTCAGCCGCCGGGGGCCATACTGAAAGCCCGGCCGGAGTGGGTTCGGTAGGCAATATACCGGGTCCCTCCAATACAACTGAAGCCCTGGTCGGAGTGGCGGTGCCCGGTTTAATCGCCACAATTTTGGGCGCTATGGCCGGGTTGGGCGGCGGGGGCGGCGGCTTTACCCCGACCGCGGCCGCACCTTTGTCTCCAACTGCGGGAGGTCCGGCGCCGGGTGCGGGAGGAACACCTGGAACTGGCGCCAGGAGCAGCGCTCCAGTCCAGGAGGCCGTAAAGTTGGGGAGAAGGCGGCCCGGAACTCAACCAGGCCCCGGAGCGGATAATTTGAGCATGAACACCGAAGCTCCGCACGCTCAGAAAGAGGGCGGGGACGAACCGGACATATTCATCGATACGGTAGATATGTTTGAAGGGCCGGGGGCCACTACAACAGGGGCTCAAGGCGCACCGGCAGATAAAGGGCTGATTATAGATACCGCGGATGAGGCGGGCATATTTGTACAGCCCGAATCCGGAATAATAATCGAAACTGCGGCAGAAGAGGCCGGGGTTATCAAGCCTGACTCCGGGATTATTATAGATACCGCAGATGAGGCGGGAGTATTTGTTGAGCCTGAACCCGGCTTAATAATCGAGGGTCCTGGAGAAGCCGGTGTAATCAAACCTGGATCCGGGACTTTCATTGACGATTCTGACGGAGGAATACTGGTTGATACCAGTGCCCTGGAAGACAAGGCCCCTGCCGGAGCAGGCGCAGCCCAGGCCGGCGGAGAAGCCGGGGCGGAAGCCGCACCGGTCTCTGGAGCGGAAGCAGCCGGAATTAGTGAAGAAAGCGCCTACGGCCAGGATGGTTACAACAGCGAAGGATTTGACAGGGACGGCTTTGACCGGGAAGGCTTCAACAAAGAAGGCTTTGATAAAGATGGCTTCGACCGTGAGGGCTTTGATAAAGATGGCTTTGACAGCGAAGGCTTCGATAAAGAAGGTTTTGACAAGGACGGGTTCAATAAAGAAGGTTTTAATAAAGATGGGTTTGATAAAGAGGGCTTCGACCAGGAAGGCTTCAATAAAGAGGGCTTCAATAAAGAAGGCTTCGACAGGGACGGGTATAACAAAGCAGGCTTCAACAAAGATGGGTTCAACAAGCAAGGTTACGACAAAGATGGATTTAACAAAGAGGGCTTCGACCAGGAAGGCTTCGACAAAGCAGGCTTCAATAAAGAAGGCTTCGACAGGGAAGGTTTCAACAAAGCCGGCTTTGGCAAGGACGGGTATAACAAAGAAGGCTTCAACAAAGATGGGTTCAACAAGCAAGGTTACGGCAAAGATGGATTTAACAAAGAGGGCTTCGACCAGGAAGGCTTCGACAAAGCAGGCTTCAATAAAGAAGGTTTCGACAGGGAAGGTTTCAACAAAGCCGGCTTTGACAAGGACGGGTTTAACAAAGAAGGCTTCAACAAAGATGGGTTTAACAAGCAAGGTTATGATAAAGAAGGCTTTAACAAGGAAGGCTTCGACCAGGAAGGGTTTAATAAGGAAGGTTTCAACAAGCAGGGTTTTGATAAAGAAGGCTTTAATAAAGATGGTTTCAACAAAGACGGTTTTGACAGAGAAGGCTTTAACCGGGAAGGTTTCGATAAAAACGGCTTTGACCGGGAGGGCTACGGCAAAAACGGCTTTGACCGGGAGGGCTACAACCGGGAAGGTTACGATGTAAACGGTTATGACCGCAAAGGTTATAACCGCAGCGGGTATGACGCCAAGGGATATGACCGGCAGGGTTATGACAAAGCAGGCTTCAATAAAGAGGGATGGGACCGGGACGGTTACGACCGCAACGGTTTTAACAAGGACGGCTTTGACCGGGAAGGCTACGACAAGGCCGGTTATGACAAGGACGGCTATGATCGTGACGGTTATGACCGGAAAGGTATGGAGCGGGAAGGTTATGACGCGGACGGTTATGATCAGGACGGATTTAACAAAAACGGCGTCGACAAAGACGGTTACGACCGGGAAGGCTTCAATTACGAAGGGTATAACCGCGATGGCTATGATCCCTGGGGTTATGACAAACAGGGTTATGGCAAGGACGGCTACCACTGGAGCGGCTACAACGCCGACGGATACAACCGCGATGGGAGACATTGGAGCGAGAATCCCTTTGAAGGGGACGGCAATCCCTTCAATGTAGCCAAGCAGGATCCATTTGGGGAAAAAGAAGTGATACCTTTTGGCGCTGAATGGAAGCCTACCAAACCTAAATTGGGAGAACCGTATCCCCGGACCGTGGAAAAATACGGGCCCAAGCCCTGGACTGATGAGATACCCAAGCCGGAACCGGAAAAACCCACCGTTCCCGCGACGGAAGATACTGGTGTCATCGGCCCTGAAGACCCCATGAATACCTTAAAAAATCATGGACTGGATAAAGGCGCCCCGGCAGCGCCGGAGGGTCCGGATGGAACCGGGCTGCCTATCCCGGAAGAAGATCTTCCGGAAACCGGGCCAGACGGGCGGGACATCCCTGATCAGCAAGTGAAGACCGGGGATTCAGACACCTTTACCTATACTGATCCGGAAACAGGCAAGACTTCCACTTATGAATATGAAAAAGGTTATACCGGCCCCAGGCATGGCGATACTCAAATATTGGTCGGCAAAAGCGACGGGCAAACCTATGAATTGGAATTTGACGCGGTAAAAGGCAAGTGGGTCAATACCGAATCCGGCAATGAATTTAACCCTGACGACTTTGACCGCTGGCAGAATGACCTGGTCGAAGACCATCGCCGGGCGGCCATTGACCTGGAAAAGATGGCCAAACGCGAGGACGCCACCAGCAAATCCATTGATAAGAACCTGGACGACTGGAGAAAGCTGGAGCAAATGCAGAAGGCTGCCGACAAGTATAATATCGGTGAACCCGGCGGCCCCGGAGATGTGGACAAGGCTATCGAAGATTTGAAAAAGGATATGCTGGACGGCAAAGAACTGGACCAGGAGAAAATGGCTAAAATCAGGCGGGTCATCGATAACCGGATTTTAGGGAAAACCACTGGCGACACCGGGGAGCGATGGGAAGAGGATTGGTTCAAAAACCTGGGCTGGGCTCTGGAAGCCAATGCGGCAACCGCCAAAGAAGTTGTGACCGGGGAAAAAGCCGACGGCAGCATTTCCTGGCTGGGTATGGCCGCCAGGATTATGATTACGGCAGCTACCGGCGGCGGCGCAAGCCTTACGACCTTGGCGGGGGAAATCACCAGACAGGGCGCTATGGACGGGATCCTGACGGTGGCGGAAGCCATGTACCGCATCAAGGACTCTATAGACAAGGGAGAGTCGGATTTCAGAGCAGTATCCAAGGCGCTCGGCATGGTCATCCTGGGCGAAGAAATCGGCTGGTTGGCCGGCCAGGCGGGCGGTAAGATAATGGGAGAAATGCTGGAGAGATTCCCGGCGTTTACCAATAAAGCGGCAGATTTACTTGAGAAGCTGATATTGACAGGCAAGGCAGGAGATCAAATGCTCAGTAGTGCGTTTGGCTTTGTAAGCAAGGAATCAGCCGAGGAAGCCATCGACCAGATTAATAAGCGGTTGGTAGACTTAGGCGGTGACGCTACTGCAGATTATATTAAAAAAGGTGCTAAAGCTCTTGACCTGGGAGTAAGCGACTCTTTTGTTGATGTATCCAAAGGAGCTGGAAAAGGATTTGCCGGCAGCCCTTACGATGACATAGCCACCGGGTTTGGCAAAGCGCCCTCCGGCAGTGCTGACATATCTGCAGGCGCCGGCAGGGCAGCATCCGGCAGTGATGATATAGCCGGGGGGGTAGGCAAGGCAGCATCCGGCAGTGGAGATGATTTAGCTAAAGGAGCCGGCAAGGCAGCTCCCGGCAGCGGTGATGAGCTGACAAAAGGAACAGGCAAGGCAGCATCCGGCAGTGACGATATGGGCGCCGGAGCCGGCAAAACCGCCCCCCGCAGGGATGATATGGCCAAAGGGGCCGCTGGTACAGCTGACAGCCCTCAAGCTCCCGATGGTCCGGGTGCGCCGCAAAAAACTGCCGGCGCAGGCGGAGATGGTCCGGAAGGGCCTCCGCGAACAGGCGACGGCGGCGGAGACGGGCCGGGAGATCCGGGCGGGCACCCGCCCGGTGACGGAGATGCCGGATGCACACTTAATCCTAACGCCAGGACGCGAGAAGAAGTGCTGGCCGATCCGGCGGCAGTTGCCAGAGCAGAAAATACTGTGCGAAACAGTACCAGAGATTTTGACAATCTGCCTCCGGCCCGGCAGCAGGAACTGATCCGGGAACAGGCCATCTACGATGAATACAGGATGCAGGCCCAGGAAAGAAACTATAACCTGGCTGACAAAGTCCAGCGGGGAGAACGGATAAGCGTTGAAGACGTCATGGAAATGAAAGCTGACCCGGCTTCCATGAGGACCCTGAAGAACCTTGAGCGTACTGATGGTATTGGAGCGGAACTGGGTGAGCTCAGGACCCGCCAGGTACAGACAGAGTTTAACCAGGTGCTGGATACACAGGTACACCAACCCTCTTACCGGGCGGTTGAAGACCATCTCAGCGCCAGGTATAACGGTGCGCAAACACGTTGTAACACGGTGCGCACACCCGGCACCGAGGACGTTCCCTGGAACGTAAATACCGACAACGATGTTATCGCCGAACGCCTGGTCGTTCGCCCCGATGGGACCGCTGAATGGGTGGAGATCCCCAAATGCGAATGGGAAGACGTGTACTATGAATCCTTTGCCAGGAATTCCGGTTTTAGTGTCGATGAGGCCGCGCGCCGGTTCCCGGGCAGGGATTGGGCCAATATGGATGATGCCGCCCGCTGCCGGGAATGGGCCAACCTGCATGAAGAAACTCCTATGGATGTGTTTGATCCTATGGCCGCCCGTGATTACAGCAGCCAGCGCACCGCTATCCTAAATGGAGAAAGGCCGTGCGGGCCATTATTTGACCGGGACGGTAATATGCTCAGAGATCCCATTGATGCCGAACAACTGGGGATGATGGAAAAACATAAGGCAAACGACTATTGGAACAAGGGCGAAACCCCGGCCGAGATTATGAGAAACCAGACCGAGTCCCTGGAACAGGTGCGCAAGACGGCAAACGTAGTCCGGAATCTTGAAGGAGGCACGCACAATATGCCGACTAATATGCAGGAAGCGATAAGAGTAGTAAATAACAACAACCTGTCGCCGGCTTTAAGGGCGGCCCGCCTGCGGGAACTGGGATACAATACGCCGGGAGACCTGACTGAAAAATTAACCAGCCGTATCGGCTCTTTCCGGGCCGGGAACAGGTAGCGGTTTAACAAATTATCAAGTGGGGAGGCAAAATAATGGATAATAACCAGAACGAACTGGTTGGTACCGAGGTGTTTAAGCTGGCGCCGGATGACATTAACCATCTGTTCAGGCGCTCGGGGGTAAAAGGGAACAGCCTGTCCCCCTTTACTTACAATCCCGAACAGGCGGCCACCAGCAGCCCTTCCGAATTGTTTAAGTCACTATCCGAGAGCCCCAGGCTGGGCCAGGTTGCCGGGAGGCTGCTGGAACCGGATTTGAAAATCGAGTTTAATCGCGGCGGGGCCGGCGCGGCTGACGATAAGTATTACGTCCTGCTGTCTAATGCCGATAAAACTGTTTTAGCACAGATGGTGAACTCTCAGGGAGATATCCTGCTGCTGCTGTTCGATGACTGGCAGTCGTTCCTGGAATGGTGGACCGGTGTTTATGCCTCTCCGGGTATGGGTAACTACCAGAAAGTGTTCCCGAATGTTATGGAAATCGAAGTCCTGGTCTGTGCCCTGCACTGTATAGATATTTACCGCCGCTCTTATATGGAAGGCATGCTGGATTTCCGCAGCGGGTTAAGTTTATCACTGACCACCAACGATTTTGTGCAGCTGTTAAAACGTTCACTGGCCAGTAAAGATAAACGGTGGCTGCTGCCCACCATGTTCGAAGTTACCCCCGGCCTGAAAAACAGCAGCATCGCTTTAAAACCCGAACATATTAAGCAGGCCGGGGAGTTAGGCTTTGTGACCAGTAATGAATCCACATTGACTTTGGGCGAACGGTCAAGAATTATGGGAACCGAATTTATGACCAGCTGGCTGGGAGCCATCGGCTGGCAGGCAACTGCTTCGGTAAACGGCGGAGAACGCAGCCTTTCCCGGGTATACCTGGCGCCGACCGCGTTTGCCAATCACCTTTTTTCCTTTGAGACCGGGGCTAACGGAGAGGGCCGTTTCAGGCACCAGGCCAGTACCGCCGCTGAACTCAAGCAAACGCTGGTGAAATGGATGGAAGCATTACAAAAGGCAACCGGCCGGCCGGCCCCGGCAAAAAGCGAGAAAAAAGACACGGCCAAAGCTAAATTCTGCGGCCAGTGCGGCACTGAAATCAGGCCCGGCAAAAAATTCTGTACCAAATGCGGCGCCGCGCTGTAAAAAGGAGTGAAGGAACGTGAGCGACCTGAAGTTTTGCCCCCAGTGCGGGGCCGGGCTGGTACCCGGTGACAGGTTCTGCGGCGATTGCGGCTTTGATACTCAATCTCCGGCCACGCCGGCCGCGAGCCCGCAAGCGCCGGAAAACAAGCCCGCCCAGGCTCCGCCCCCCGCGGCTGTTAATAAGCAGCCCCCAGCAACACCGCAGCCTCCTGCTATACAGCAGCCTTCCGGCGGGCGATTTGCGCCCGGGGGTCCGGCCCAGCCGCTGGGTACCAAGAGCGGGGGAAATAAAAATGCTTTAATGATCATGATTTCTTTACTGCTTGTGCTTTTTCTGGGGGGAGGGGGCCTTTACTGGTGGTTTTCCAGGGGCGAAGACCCCGGTAAGGCAGCCACCGTACCATCCGCCCGGAACAACGGGGCGGCAACCCCGGCCGCCTCACCGTCGAATTCACCTGCAGCGGCGACGGTTGACCTGAGCCGGGCCTCCACTTACCTGTCGGAGCCAGGGCTCAAATGCACCTTTTTTGTCAATTACCCGGATGGAATGTCGGGGGTGGTGGAGCGCTTCAGCGCCCGGGTGGTTCCCAATGAAACAGTGCGGGTGAGCGAGGTGGAAACCGGCGTGGAACGGGGCGAGGCCTTTGGTTATGGATTTCATTATGTGGAACGGGCGGATGGGACCTATTACATTTTAGATGAAACCCCCTTTGAGATATTCCCGGCCTTAAAGAATAATTTAACCGTGGGACAAACCTGGTACTACCAGGATGAGTTCGGGAAGGTTACCTGGACAGTAGTGGATATGAACGTGGACCTGGACCTGGGATTTGCCGTTTTTGAAGACTGCCTGCTGGTGAAAGAGGACAACCAGGCGGCACAGTTTCAGTCCATCACTTATTATGCTCCCGGCCGGGGCAGCGTCCTGGTCAGGGACCCGAGCGGGTCAGTTGACTATTACAAACTGACGGCCCTTGCCCGGATAGACGCGGCCCAGGCGGCAGCTGCCGTAAAACAGTGGTCTCCCAACTATGCGGAGATTAAGGATGACCGCAGCGTGTCATAGAGCGTGTCAAGGGGACGGTTCTCTTGACACAAACGTGTCAAGGGGACGGTTCTCTTGACACGATCAGGATGATTAATACCTCTACCCCTCACTAAAAAAGGAGGATTTGGGATGCCGGTTGCTTCAGGTCGGATGGAATTGTGGCGGCGCATGGCCTTGCTCCTTGGCGTTATTGCCGGTTTAGCTTTGTTTTTCTATGTGGCGCCGGCACTGGTCAGCGTAACTGCGGTGGACTGGGCACAGGAGCAGGCCGATGAGCTGAGATCGCCAAGCGGTTATGTTTCCGCGGAAGACAAAAGGCTCAGTCAACTGCCCCTGGAGGACTATATAAAGGAAAAGACAGGCGGCAAAGCAACCCCGGTTGATTCCAGGCAGTGGGCGGACTTCTTCCAGCAGGTGCAGTTGGCCAGCGGCAGTCAGTATGGAGTGTCGTCTTATGGAGACCGGGTCAGTGATGAGGATAAAGATGCTTTCTGGAAGCCGATAGGCCCGGTGCAGGTCTTCTTCAAACCTGACGAAATTCCCTGGGCCCAATGGGGACTTGCTGCCGAAGACGGGGACGGAGTTTATGTCAGTACCACGGTGGGCGGCAAAACGGCTTATTTACTATTGCGCTATCTGGATTACAACAACAGCGTTTCGGCTATGTCCAAACCATACCGGGTAGCGCCAGGCTGGCTTTATCACCCCTATCGCAACCTGGGACTCGGGATAATGGCTGCTGGCCTGCTGCTCTATATCTTTTTGCCCCGCCGCAGGAAACAGCCCGATGACATTGCTTACTCTGCAGGGAGTATGCTGGCAGGCGATATTGTCGCTTTGATCCTCTTGCTGCCTTTTTATGGGCTGCCCTTTTTAGTCAACGGAGGGACGGTGCAGGCGGTTACAGGCATGTGGCCGGTCAGCGCGGCGATGTGGTTCCTGGCCTGTATCTGTGTGATGCTGCTCTATTACAATGCCTGGTATGCATCCTACCGGATTGAACTGACTCCCGAGGCCATGTACCGGATAACATTCAGGGGTGTACAGGAGTACCGCTTCGATGAAATTGCCACTGCCGGCCTGGTTACATTAAGAAATCCGGGCTGGTTTCGCAAGCTGTTTATGGCCCTGGCCCTAATATCGTTTATGGGGAGGCGCAGTTCACCCCAGCCGGTCGGCAGTGCCATACTGGCAGCGGGCGCGGCTTATGGCGGCCTGGAGATCAGCGGGCGCGGAAAGCCTCTTTATATCTGGTTTACAGATCAATGGGGAGGTACAATAATCCGCAACTTCAACCGGGTGCCGGAGGCCTTCCGGTCGGCCGGTGTGCGCATTAACCAGGAACCCAGGGAAATAGAGGGATTCTCAATGTTCCTGTAGACGCTAAAAGAAAGGGAGGAGAAAAATGTTAATAGGAGTACTGGCAGGACTGCTGCTGATTGTAGCCGTTTACTTAATAGCCACCTACAATAAGCTGGTGCAGCTGCGGCAAAGGGTGCAAAACGCCTGGTCCCAGGTGGATGTGCAGCTCAAAAGGCGCTATGACCTGATCCCCAATCTGGTCAACACGGTCAAAGGCTATGCCCAGCACGAAAAAGATACCCTGGAAAGAGTGACGCAGGCAAGAAATATGGCCATGGAGGCCGGTAACATTACCGACCAGGCCAAGGCGGAAAATATGTTAAGCGGAGCTTTAAAATCCTTGTTCGCGGTGGCGGAAGCCTATCCAGACCTGAAGGCCAATACCAATTTTATGCAGCTGCAGACCGAGCTTAGCGATACCGAAAGCAAGATTTCCTTTGCCCGCCAGTTTTTCAACGACACGGTGCAGATTTTCAATACTAAAATAGAAGTATTCCCCAACAACCTGGTTGCCGGTATGCTGGGTTTCCAAATGGTTGATTATTTTACCCTCCAGGGTGAAGTGGAAGCCAGGCAGAATGTAAAAGTGAATTTCTAAAAGGGGCTTTATCGCATGAAAAGATACAACAGACAACGGTTCAATTTTAAGAGCTGCCTGGTCATTTTAGTTATAGGGCTGCTGCTGCCCCTGGTGTTTACCGATACAGCCAGGGCAGAGCGCAGTTTTGACATGAGGCAGATAGTGGTCGAAGCGAAAGTGCTGCCGGATGCTTCCATGCAGGTTGCGGAAAGGTTGACGGTTGATTTTTCCGGCCAGTGGAGCGGCTTTTACATCAGCATCCCCCGGGGTGACTCGCCGGTCACGGAAGTGGCGGTGTCCGAAAACGGCCAGCCTTACAAATTCAATTCAGGCAGTCAATACGGCCCTCCCGGCACTTACCTGGTTAAGAATGAGAACAATAAAACGACCATCGACTGGAGTATTAACGCCAAAGATCAAGTGCGCACATTTGACATATCCTACCGCGTTGTCAACGCGGTTAAGCTCCACAGCGACGCAGCCGAGCTCTACCGCAAATTTATCGGTTCGGACAATGCCCAAAAAGTCCGTGAAGTAAAAGTAAACCTGCAGCTACCGGCGGGAGCGGCGAATTACGAGCAGGGCAAAGACATACGGATCTGGGGCCACGGGCCGCTCAACGGAGAAGTGAATTTCACCGCTCCGGGTGTCGTCACCTGGCAGGTTAAAGGCCTTCCCGCCCGTACATTTGTGGAAGGACGGGTAGTCATGCCGGCGGCATTATTCCCTGCCGCTCCGGCCGAAGCTTACACGGGTAAAACAGCCCTGCCGGGCATACTGGCCGAGGAACAGAAATGGGCCGGGGATGCCAACCGGCAGCGCCTGCTGGCGCGGGCGGAAGTCGGCGGGGCGGCGGCCGCCCTAATGCTCGCCGCGGGGATCGTATTTCTCTTATGGCGCAAATACGGGCGCGCCTACGCCACTCAGTTCGACGGCCCTTACTACCGCGAGCTGCCCGGCCAATACAGCCCGGCGGAACTCAGCGCGCTCTGGAATTTCAGGAAGATAAAATCCCATGACCTTACCGCCACTATACTGGATTTAGCCCGGCGCAAGTTCCTGTCAATTGAGGAGGAAAGACAGGAAGTGCGTAAAGTGTTAGGCTCCAGGGAAGTCAAGACATATCGCCTCACCTTCCTTCCCGCGCCTGAGCCGGCTTCTCTCAGAAAGCCGGAGGAAGCCGTTTTGAGCCCCCATGAGCAGGCCCTGCTGGACTATTTGAACCACACCGTTGCCGGCGGCCGCGACTTTCTATATTTAACCGATATAGAAAATTTCGCCAGGAAATACGGCAGTTCTTTTTACGGCTTCTGGCAGCAGTGGACGGCGGGCGTAAACGGGCAGGGAGAAGAATTGGACTTTTTTGACCACAGCGGCAATATGCCCCTGGTAACCTTGTTAGCCGGACTCGCGTTCTTTATCCTGGGATCGGCGGCCGTCGCCAACACCAACATGGCTATATTAGGCGCCGCGCTGATGGTCGCCGGGGCCGTCATAGGCCTTGTTCCCCGGTCGTTTAAAAAACGCTCCCCCACCGGGCAGGAGGATTTTACGCGCTGGCAGGCCTTCCGTCGCTTTCTCCAGCATTTTTCGCAGATGGACCGCCATGAAATACCCAGCCTGATCATCTGGGAAAACTACCTGGTCTACGCGGTAACCCTGGGGGTGGCCAGGGAGGTGATCAAGCAACTGGAAATAGTGTTTCCCAGCATGCAGGACGGCGACTACCGTTTTGGTTACGGCTGGCTGGCCTATGGCTCCTGGCACAGCTTTAACGCCTTTCACGATTCCTTTAACGACATAGGGACTGTAATGGAACGCTCGCTTAAAACCGCTCATAAGGCGGTTAGCAAGTCGTCGTCAGGTTCCGGCGGCGGGGGCGGATTTTCCTCCGGCGGCGGCGGTGGCGGCGGTGGTTCGAGCTATGGCGGCCGTTAGCGATATACAAATCAAAGCGTTGGGAGGAGAGATATAATGCTCTGTCCGCACTGTGGGGCCGACTCTGAAAAAAACGTCAGGTTCTGTGTGAACTGCGGCGGCGCCATGCCGGAAGCTGCGAAAAAAGAAAAAACTGTCAATAAAAAATTGATCGGCTTTTCAACCCTGATAAAAGATCCGGCTTTTGCCCGGTATATAAAGAATTCTAAACGCTGGTCGTATATATTCGCATCGATCCTGGCGCTGGCCGCCGTAGTGGGTTTTTATATCTATGGCGAAACCAGTACGGAGATGGATAATCCCGAGGCGCTCTATATCGGCCTGGGCATCGGCGGGATGTTCCTTGCCATTGCCCTGTTCCAGAGCATAGGAAGAAACAGGAGCACTACCTGGGACGGTGTGGTGGTTGATAAACAAATACACCAAAAAAGGCGCAAGCGGCACTCCGGGGGTAATGATTATCACTGGGAGCAATATGTTTTGTTCACAGTAGTTGTACAGAGGGATGACGGCAAGACGCACACCATAAGCGCCGAGGATGACGATACGGTTTTCAACTATTACCAGGTTGGCGACAAGGTGCGGCATCATGGCGGTTTAAATTCAATGGAAAAATACGATAAATCAAGGGACGAGATTATCTTTTGCAACGCCTGCGCTTATTTAAACGACATAAAGGATGATTATTGTGTCAAGTGCAAGTGCCCGCTGCTGAAATAGTAAAATGTACAAGGACACGGATTTATCACACCTAATGGTTTCGTATTAATAAGGCATCATAATAGACAGTTATTTGATTATCCGGGGCTGCTGACGTTTTATCGGTTAGAAGCCCTGGTTGTATTTTGGGAAGTATTGGAGTGAGCGCCGCTGCGGCAGTGGTTATATACTGCAAGCTTTTTGCCGGGGTGCTGCGTGCTGATAATCCTTCGAGCCAGGGCGCATAGCAAGCGGTTGATTAACTGCTTGTATCGATTTATAATTGGTGGTAGTGTTTTGCGCTGCTTTCGTTAAGCGCTTCCTAAAATTTAACATATAATATTTTAGCTATGATGGCAGAACGGGAGGATAAGGAGAAAATGCCTATCACGGAGATATTGGCGCGCAATGCCAGGATGTATGGACCGGAGATATGCCTGACCGAGATTAATCTGGATCTCCAGGAGAGCCATAATGTCACCTGGCGCGAGTACGAACTGATTGAAAACAGCCCCGCGGGTGAATACCGGAGGGAAATGACCTGGCATGTTTTTAACGAGAAAGCAAACCGGCTGGCCAACCTGCTGCTCAGGAGGGGGATAAAAAAAGGAGATAAAGTAGCTATACTTTTAATGAACTGCCTGGAGTGGCTGCCGATTTATTTTGGCATATTGAAAACCGGCGCAGTCGCAGTGCCGTTAAATTTTCGCTACACTGCCGAGGAAATTAAATACTGTTTGAATTTGTCCGATACCATTGCCTTGATCTTCGGGCCCGAGTTTATCGGCCGGGTAGAAACGATTTATGACCAGATACCTAATGTGAAGACGCTATTTTTTGCCGGAGAAAACCGCCCGTCCTTCGCTGAAAACTATGACCGGCTTACCGCCAATTGTTCCTCTGAAGCGCCGCTGATCAAACTGGCGGACGAAGACAACGCGGCAGTATATTTCTCTTCGGGCACTACCGGATTTCCAAAAGCAATCCTGCACACGCACCAGAGCCTGATGTCGGCTTGCCATACGGAATATCAACACCATGGCCAAACGAGGGAAGATAATTTCTTGTGTATTCCGCCGCTTTACCATACCGGCGCCAAGATGCACTGGTTCGGCAGCCTGCTGTCGGGGAGCAAAGCCGTTTTGCTGCGCGGAGTCAGGCCTGAATGGATCCTGAAAACTGTCTCCGAAGAAAAAATTACTATTGTCTGGCTCCTGGTCCCCTGGGCGCAGGATATTCTGGACGCTATTGACAGAGGAGACGTGAAGCTGGAAGACTACGAGCTTTCCCAGTGGAGGCTGATGCACATAGGCGCTCAGCCGGTTCCGCCCAGCTTAATCCACCGCTGGAAAAAATATTTCCCCAACCATCTTTATGATACCAATTATGGTTTAAGTGAATCGATCGGCCCCGGATGTGTCCATTTAGGCACTGAGAACATTCATAAAGTCGGCGCCATCGGCATTCCGGGTTACAATTGGGAAGCCAAGATTACCGATGAGAATGGAAGCCCGGTAACCCGGGGTCAGGTCGGGGAATTGGTTGTCAGGGGACCGGGTGTGATGAAATGCTACTACAACGACCCGGAAGCGACTGCTGAAGTGATCAAAGACGGCTGGCTGTTTACCGGGGACATGGCCCGCATGGATGAAGACGGTTTTATTTACCTGGTTGACCGGAAAAAAGACGTTATTATCAGCGGCGGAGAAAATATATACCCGGTGCAGATCGAAGATTTTCTGCGAGCGCATGGTGCAATCAAGGACGTGGCAGTCATTGGATTGCTGGATGAGCGCGTGGGTGAAATAGCGGCGGCGATTATAGAAATAAAACCGGGCTGCCGGTGCACGGAAGAAGAAATAACTGCCTTCTGTGCTCCGCTGCCGCGTTACAAACGCCCGCGAAAAATTATTTTTGATAAAGTGCCGCGCAATCCCACCGGCAAGATTGAAAAACCTCGTTTAAGGGAAAAATACGGCGCGATAAGTTTAGTGGCGGCCCAGACGGAAAGATAAATACTCTTAAAAAAACGGGGGATTTTCACTGTTACAGGTGAGAGTCCCTTGTTAATTTATGGGAGCCTGCGCAGTTAAAATGAACCAAACCCGACAATTTGGCGTCTAATGATTATGATAGGCGTCTGCAGGGTTCGGGGGTTTTTGAAGCGCCCGGTGTTGCGACAAAATTGCAACAAAAACTACATTTTCAGCAAAAATTAAGGTTTCTTTCAGCAGGGATTTACCCTTGCTCTGGTAAAAGTTAATGTATATACTCAAAATATAAATATTTATGATTTTTGTAAATAAAAGTCTAAAATATTTTTGTTTACCACATGCTGGGGGGTGTTTTATGCCCGAATACAAGTTTTTGGGCCGTATATATTAGTTAAGCAACTAAAAAATACTATGAAGGGGTTGGTAAGATGAAAAAAAGGATTATAATTGGACTGCTGGTGATGGCTTTAGTGCTGACAATAGCTGTGGCTGCGAGCGCCACCACGGGCTCCAAGCAGATCAATGCCACCTACCGCGGCATTATGCTTATGGTGAACGGCAATATAGTCACAGCACAGCCTGGTATGGGGGAACCGTTTATTGTAGATAGTGAAGGAAGGACTTACATACCGGTCAGGATGGCGGCGGAGGCGTTAGGACTTAATGTCGAGTGGGTGGACTGGCTCAACGCGGTGCAGATAACCGGATCCGCTTCTACGGATGAACTTGAAGCCCTCAGGGCTGAAAACGCAAGTTTAAAAAAACAGTTGGAAGAATATCAAGACGGTGAAAGTGACGGTGACTTGGGCGACCTTGAAGAAAACTTGATCGACGATTATGACTACCTGGTAGACGTGGAAATTGACGATATCAGCCTTGACGGCGACGAAGACGATGTCGATGTAACGATTGAAGTTGACCTCGGTGATTATGAGGACGAATGGGCGGATTTGGACGACAGCGACATCGAGGACTTTCTCAAGGACCTGGTGAGCGATATACAGGATGAATTCTCAGATGACACGGTAGTTGACGGCGTGATCACCGATATCGACAGTGACGATGATCTGGTTGAATTTTATAAAGACGGGGACGAAGACCTGGAAGTGGATTACTACGATGAAGACTACCGTGACGGCGGTTCCAGCGGGGATGAAGATGATGTCATAGACGAGTTGGAAGACGACACATACTATGTTGGCCCGGTAGAATTTGAAATGAGTTTAGATTATGATGATGACGATGACAGCGTATCCGCAGACCTTGATGCGTTTGAGGACGGTTCGGCCGATGACTGGGACGACATGAGCAGCTCCGAAATAGAGGACGATGTGATAGAAATCTGCGAGGATATCGCCAGCGCTTTTGATGACGATGCGGACATCAGTCTGGACACCATTGAAATCAAGTTCTATGATGAAAACGGTGACGAGCTTAATAGCTATGAATACGATGTAGATGATGAGGAGCTCGACGAAATCTAAACAAATAAAACCCGACAGGGCCGGAACAGAGTGTTCCGGCTCTTTTGTTTATTATGCCATATTATGCGAGGACGTAAAAAGATTTGTGTAAATGGTTATACTTACCACCTGACTTGACCGCTTTTTGTGAATTGCGAACCTTTCATGCCAAAAAAACCTTGAAAAATAGGCATTTTGCTATAGCGTCAGGGCAAAAATGTATGCACTAACGGGGTGGTTACTAACGGCATTTCGGTATACAATCAACGTATGCCAGCTTACATCCGAAAAGTAAAAAGCAAAAGCGGCGCGACCTCTGTCCAGATCGAGTACAAACGTGGGCGTGAGCGTACCGGTATCGTGCACATCGGGACGGCGCATAACGACGCCGAACTCAAGCTTCTCTGCGCCTTGGCCAACGTGAAGATGCACGAAGGCCAATTGTCCCTCGCTTTTGACCTTACGAAACAAAGCGACAGGGAGGCGCGGCTTAAAAGGTCGTATTCGGGGCTGCTATGGGACGTGCTAAACGGCGTATACGACACGCTCGGGTTTAACGCGGTAGACGACCCTGTTTTCAGGCAACTCGTCCTCGCGAGGATCATCGAGCCGGCCTCCAAGCTCGATGCGATCCGCATCCTTGACGGGCTGGGTCTTGATGCGACGTCCAATACTTCCATCCATCGCTGCTTGAAACGGATTGTCGACAACAAATACAGGGACGCCGTCAGCGGCATGTGCTTTAAGCGAACCGCCAAGGCCGCTCTGACACTCGTCCTCTACGACGTGACCACGCTATATTTCGAGATACAGAAAGACGACGAATACAGGAAGCCGGGGCTTTCGAAAGAGCGCAGGCTCGAGCCGCAGATCACGGTCGGATTGCTGGTCGATAGGTCGGGCTTCCCGCTCGAAATCCAGAGCTTCGAGGGCAACCGCGCTGAAGTCAAGACGATTGTCCCGGTGCTCGCGGGCTTTAAGGAGCGCCACGGGCTTTCCGGCATCACGGTCACTGCTGACGCCGCCATGCTTTCCGCAGGGAACATCGAGGTTCTCGAGCGTCTTGGATACCACTACATCATCGGCTCGAAACTCGCAAAGACGCCGTACGAAATCGAGGCACACCTGTCGGGAGACGAAGATTTCGAAGACGGCCAGATCTTCGAGTCGCGCAAGACTGTCACAATCGACGGCAAGCGCACAAAACGCCGAGAGATTTTCCAGTATCGCCAGAAACGGGCCGCGCTCGACTTGTCGAACATCAACAAAACGGTCGCGAAGGCTCAGAAGATTATCGACAAGAAGGCAGACATCAAGCGGAACAGGTTCCTGAAAATCACGGGCGACAAAAGGGAGATCAACCTTGCGCTTGTTGAGAAGGCCCGCCACCGGGCCGGCATCAAAGGATACATCACAGACCTGGGCATCCCGGCGCAACAGGTGATTGACGCGTACCACCAGCTGTTCCAGGTAGAGAAATCTTTCCGCATGTCGAAGTCAGACCTGAAGGCCAGACCTATCTTCCACCACAAACGGGATTCAATCGAGGCGCATCTGACGATTGTGTTCACGGCGCTCGCAGTCGCGCGCCATATCGAAGCTCGGACTGGAATCAGCATCAAGAAGTTCGTCAAAACGCTTGAACCCGTCCGCACCGGTGTCGTTTCGATTGGAAGTGACACGTTTGAACTAAAGCCGGAAATTCCGGATGCGGCTTCGTCGCTTCTCAAGAGATTGTCATCCGGTAAAAGTATGCACTAATTCGGTCAAGTCGGGGGACGACATGAGCAGCTCCGAAATAGAGGACGATGTGATAGAAATCTGCGAGGATATCGCCAGCGCTTTTGATGACGATGCGGACATCAGTCTGGACACCATTGAAATCAAGTTCTATGATGAAAACGGTGACGAGCTTAATAGCTATGAATACGATGTAGATGATGAGGAGCTCGACGAAATCTAAACAAATAAAACCCGACAGGGCCGGAACAGAGTGTTCCGGCTCTTTTGTTTATTATGCCATATTATGCGAGGACGTAAAAAGATTTGTGTAAATGGTTATACTTACCATAAAAGGAGCTGACCATTTATGCAAGACTTACAGGACAAAACAATCAAAGAACTGGCCAGAGAATGTGAAACCGTAGAAGACGTACACAACATGCTAAAGAACCTCTTCAAAGACACTCTGCAGCAAATATTCGAAGCTGAAATGGAAGAACACCTGGGCTACCAAAAACACAGCCTGGAGGGCAACAACACTGGCAACAGCCGTAACGGCTACAGCAGGAAAACTATCCAAACAAAGCTGGGTAAAACGGAAATTGACATACCTCGAGACCGTAACGCTGATTTCGAGCCCAGAGTTATCAAGAAATACGAGACCACATCCAACGACCTTGAAGACCAGATTATCGCCATGTACGCCAAGGGCATGACCACACGGGATATCGAGGACCATATGCGTGATATCTACGGCATTGACGTATCCCCTACTATGGTCAGTAAAGTAACAGACAAAGTGCTGCCTTTGGTTGCCGAATGGCAGTCAAGGCCGCTGGATCGCATCTATCCAATAGTTTATCTTGACGCTATACATTTCAAGGTGCGCAAGGACAACAGAATCATAAACAAAGCTGCATACAGCGTAATGGGTATCAATATGGCCGGCCAGAAAGACATACTGGGCATCTGGATTGGGGAAAATGAAAGTGCCAGCTTTTGGCTTGGTATATGTAACGACCTTAAAAACAGAGGGGTGCAGGATATCCTAATCGCCTGTAAAGACGGGCTTTCGGGGTTTTCCGAAGCGATAAACACAGTATTCCCCAATACCGAAATCCAGCTATGTATAATCCATCAAATCCGCAACTCCATGAAATATGTCTCCTGGAAGGAACAGAAAGAAATCATAGCCGACTTAAAGAAGATATACCAGGCCCTGACTTTAGAAGAAGCGGAACTTGGCTTTGATATGTTCAAGGATAAGTGGGGTAAAAAGCACCCGATTATTATCCGTTCCTGGGAAAACAACTGGCTGGAGCTGACTGCTTATTTCAGATATCCGTATGAAATTCGAAGGATTATTTATACTACCAACATCATCGAAGGATACCACCGGCAGCTGCGCAAGGTTACCAAGACCAAGACTGCTTATCCTGCGGATGACTCCTTGCGAAAGATTGTCTACCTGGCTACCGTAGAAGCATCAAAGAAGTGGACCATGCCAATACGGGAATGGAAGAACTGTATATCCCAGTTTGCCATCCATTTCGGAGACCGGCTGGATCAGGAAATGATGGTCGGGTAAAATGAGTTTATCGCTTTTATTCTCCACGGAGATAATGTCTGGAAAGGAAACGAGGGTGGCTGAAAAACCACCCCCGGTTATCCCCGGCAGAACCCCGCCAGGCGCTCGGGTTGCTCTCCAGCAGAGCCCTATCCTCCTGGCAGGTAAGAGCCATTAATAGCTTAACCAAATAAAAGCTGAAATTTCCATTTACACAAAATTATTTACATACCCTATTATGCATCATTGTTTGATAAAAAAATGACTGCGGCATTTTAAGATCGAGATCGGTCGATCTGCCGCAGCCATTATTCTTTACCGGTTCCCGGATTGAATGTTCTCCTGCCTAGTAAGACAAATAGAGTTTCAAGGATACTGTTGCGCTTAGGCCGCCCTGTTCTTTTCTTTTTCTTTGATAAAAGTAAGCCAGGCCTCTTCAATTCTTTCTTCCAGCATTTTTTCCCTGCCAAGTTCCGCTTCCAATTCCCGTACCAGTTCCTGGGGCATTGTACTAGTCATGCTTGAAGACTCCTTTCTTTTTTTTCGGGGGATCTTCAGAATATTATCAAAGTTCTGAAATCCGCCGCTCAGATATTAGTGATTATCTGGCTCTTTTTCACTCAAAGACACTCAATCGGGCTGGCGCGCCGGTATGTTTAAAATTAACATTTGTTTACGCAAGAAACATGCCACCTATTTGTTTTGCTTGGATATTTTTATAGCTCATAAATGAGCAACGTGGATAACTTTTTATCAAAAAAGACCGCACCAGGTTATTGTTCCACTTTGAGATCTTAATCGATCAATTTTGGAGCAACTGTTTTCCTGTCCGAAAACACTGAAAAATCTAATAATCACCTGGTTTTCAGGTTCTTTGAGGCTATAAAAAAATAAAGCCCCGTAAAAATTTTTGCAGGATAAAAAATTGCTTGTATTATTATAAAACCTTATATGGAAAGGGGAACAAAATTTTGGAGCAAAAACAAGCCATATTCGCAAAAAGCAGGATAATTTTCATGGTTTTACTAATAGTGCTGATCGAGATCGGTGAAATACTCCTGCACAAATTTAATATTACCGCGTGGCCGGCCATGGTCTGTATGATCCTCTATTTTTTTGTCCACATGGACTACAGGCAAATACCCCATATAGTCATTGGCTCGGCATTCGGGATCCTGAACTATATGTTGATCAATCCCTTCATAAAAGCTTTAACGCCGATAACCGGGGCCTTCCCGGCCCAGCTGATATACATCGCCGTATTCGTGGCAGCGATAGTACTTTTAAAGGACCACATACCCTGGGTTTTTAATACCAGCGCTTTTTTGCTGTTTGTTATCGCTTCCATCGCCGGCAAAGCACTGCCTGGTCCGGACCCGCTTAATTGGATAACAGTGCAGGTGGTCGGAGGGACTGTCCTGATTCTGGGTGTCTTTGCCATCCAGACAATACTGAAGCGCTTTGGTTTAAACTGAAAAAAGGGCCGGAGAAATCATCTCCGGCCCCAGGTTGTAGACAAAGAGTCCATGGTGTTGAATCCGCTTGGCTCCGCTGTTTGACTGGTTAGCCAAGGATGGCCCGCAGGTCCTCGTCAGGTGTGCTGACCGGCTTAATGTTGAACTTCTCAACAAGTACATTCAGCACGTTCGGCGATATAAACGCGGGCAGCGTTGGGCCCAGGTAAATGTTCCTGATGCCGAGGGACAGCAGGGTCAGCAGGATGCAAACGGCTTTCTGCTCATACCACGAGAGAACGAGAGTCAGGGGCAGGTCGTTCACACCGCAGTTAAAGGCTCCGGCCAGGGCGACCGCCACCTGGATGGCGGAATAGGCGTCGTTGCACTGGCCCATGTCCATGATCCGCGGCAGTCCTCCGATTTCACCGATGTCCAGGTCGTTAAAGCGGTACTTGCCGCAGGCCAGGGTCAGGACGACGGTGTCT
This sequence comes from Pelotomaculum propionicicum, assembly GCF_048984525.1. Classification (GTDB taxonomy): domain Bacteria; phylum Bacillota; class Desulfotomaculia; order Desulfotomaculales; family Pelotomaculaceae; genus Syntrophopropionicum; species Syntrophopropionicum propionicicum_A. The sequence goes on along the minus strand of NZ_JBMGJC010000010.1, from coordinate 67,244 downwards.
TGGGGGGTTTTCTTAACAAACTCGGTGTAGTAGTTTCTGCCGGCCCTGGCGCCGTCGCAGCCGCCAACCAGGAAGAAATGTTTGATAGCGCCGGCTTTTACTGCCTCTATAACCTTGTCGGCGACGCCCAGCACAGTGTTGCGGGCGAAGCCGGTCATAAGCTCAGTGCCGCCGTTGATGCCGGTAAAGGTCCGGTCTTCCGGCCAGCCGCCAAGTTCAAGGGCCTTGTTGATAACAGGGGTAAAATCCTTTACGCCCTTTTCCCCTTTTATATGTTTGAGGCCGGGGAAGCCGACGGCGTCAGTGGTGAAAAGCCGGTTTGAATAAGAAGCTCTGGGCGGCATCAGGCAGTTGGTCGTATAGAGGACCGGGGCCGGTATGCCGTCAAATTCTTTCTGCTGGTTCTGCCAGGCGGTGCCGAAATTGCCTTTCAAATGCGGGTATTTCTTTAACTCCGGGTAGGCGTGGGCGGGCAGCATTTCACCGTGGGTGTAGATGTTTATGCCTTTGCCTTCGGTCTGCTCGAGCAGGTGCTTCAGGTCGTGCAGGTCATGGCCGGTGATCACGATAAACGGCCCTTTTTCAACTGTCATTGGGACTTTTACCGGCACGGGGTGCCCGTAAGCGGAAGTATTGGCTTCATCCAGCAGGGCCATGCACTTGAGGTTAATCTGCCCGAACTCCATAATCAGCCCCAGCCATTCCTCGACGGTATGCTCCCCGCCGATGGCGCGCAAACCCTTGTAGAGCCACGCGGTTACTTCATCATCCTTTTTGCCCAGCACCCAGGCGTGCCACGCGTAAGCGGCCATGCCGCGCATCCCCAGCAGCAGGGTGGAGCGAAGGGATACGACGTCCGGGTCGCCCTGCCAGAGGGTGCCCGGGTCAAGGTCAGCCGCGCCTCCCAGTTTTGCTTTCTCAGCCTGGATCAGGCTTTTCAGTTCGTCAATACGGTCGCCGTCAAAGTTGACGTTGGTGACAGTGGCAAATAGGCCCTGCATCACCAGTCCGTCGGCTTCCCTGCCCGGTGTACTGCCCTGTGCGGCACGGGCCAGCCCTACCAGGGCGCAGGTCAGTTGGTCCTGCTTATCAGCTACTTCAGGCTGTTTGCCGCATACGCCAGCCTTGGTGCAGCCTTTGCCGCCCGCGGTCTGCTCACATTGGAAACAAAACATGATTAACCCTCCTTGTAAAGTCCTCAAAATTCTGAGGTGTATTCTCAATTGAGCGGCCGGCTGAAGCCGGCCATGTCTGTTGGCTTTATCCATTTGCCCTGTCCCATCAGATGTTGTTAATTATAATTAAAGTGGCTTACGGGCAAATTATTAAATCCTTAAATTTTCATTAAAATAAAGCAAAAGACTGTTGGCAACACTAAACCGGCAAATATGGTCGGTTAATGGATCCTACTCTTCGATAATTTTCCCGTCGGTGGAGACTGTGACTATGCGCCAGGGTATCATTTTACCGCTGTTTATCAGGGCCTGCTTAACCGCGTTGACAATACCGCCGCAGCAGGGCACTTCCATGCGCAGCACGGTGACGCTTTTTATTTCATGAGATTTTAAAATGCCGGTTAGTTTTTCTGTGTAGTCGATGTCGTCCAGCTTAGGGCAGCCGATTACAGTGATTTTGCCGCGCATGAAATCATTATGGACGCCGGCGTAAGCATAGGCCGTGCAGTCTGCCGCTACCAGCAGCTGGGCATTGTCAAAATATGGCGCGTTAACCGGTACCAGCTTTATCTGGCAGGGCCACTGGCGCAGCTGAGACGCGGCCTGAATGGACTGTCCCGCTGGGCCGCAGGCCGGCATAGCTTCATCTTTTCTCTCGATGGTCCGCGCGTGGGTACCGGGGCAGCCGCAGGCCAGCGTTTTGGGAGCCTCGCTCTTCCGGGCTTCCATGTGTTCTTTTACTGCTTCCTCGTTAAAAGCATCAGCTTCACGTTCTTCAATAGTTATGGCCCCGGCCGGGCACTCCGGCAGGCACGCTCCCAGCCCGTCGCAATAGCTCTCCGAAACAAGCCTGGCCTTACCGTTGACCATCTGCAGGGCTCCTTCGTGACAGGCGTCGACGCAAAGCCCACAGCCGGTGCATTTCTCTTCATCGATCTTAACAATGTTCCTTTTCATAAAGAAACCCCCTCTTTTAAAATTTTCCCTTGCAGCTTTGGTAAGGTTATTTTATTATAATGAAGAAATAAATTCGGTAACTATGGTTACCAAAATTGCAGGGGTGAATAAAAATTTATAAAAAGTGGATAGATGTTATGTCCAAATGCGAATTATTCAGGGGGATAACCCCGGATGAACTCAATATAGTATTTGGATGCCTTAAACCAAAGGTAAGCAGTTATGAAAAAAATGAATGGGTTGCGGCCGCAGGTGAAAAATTTGACGGGCTGGGCATAGTCCTGTCCGGCGAAGTGGTGGTCGCCAAGGAGAATGCGGCCGGCAGCCGGGTCATTATGGCCGTAAACGGCCCCGGTGAAATGTTTGGAGAGATGGCCGCGTTTTCAGGCGAAGGAGTATGGCCAGTTACGGTGTCCGCCAGGACTGCGTGTACAGTCATGTTTTTGCCGGCCGGAAAGATCGTCGGCAACTGTGAAAGGTTATGCGCGAGCCACAGGCAGCTGGTCATAAACCTGCTGGAAATAGTTTCCGGCAAGGCGCTCATGTTGCACCGCAAACTGGAATACCTGGCCATTAAGAGCCTGAGGGGAAAGGTAAGCTCTTTCCTGCTCGAGCAGTATAAAAGGGCCGGCAGGGCAACTTTTATGATGCCCATGAAACGGAACGAACTGGCCGACTTCCTGAATGTTTCCCGCCCCTCCCTTTCCCGCGAGATGTGCAGGATGAGGGACGAGGGGGTTATAGAGTTCCACATGGAGTCAATAAAAATTAAGGAATTAGAATCCTTGAGAAGTATGGCTGAATAACGCATCGGGGACATTCCTCAGCATACAGAAATGCCTGTGAGAGAGGTGTGTCCCCGTTCCGCGTACATATGTGTCACGAGGACCATGCCGCCCCATTATTTGTAAAATTTAAGGAAAACAAAAGAAAATACAAATAAAAAATTAATCTTTATCGACTATTGTTAATTTAAGTCGCTTATGGCTATAAAAATTCTAGGAGGTGCGGTTGTGAACAAGGGTGAGCTCAGGTGGATGATTCACGAATTGAACGAAAAGTCTTCTGTAATCAAGGGCTATGCCCAGCTGGCGCTGGAATGCGATCACCCTCACTGGTCTAAGAAATACATCGCTTCAATTATCCAGCAGGTCGATAAAGTAACTGCTCTTACCACCATAATTTCAGACCTCTATCTTGACAGGGACGACAGCTGCGGCAAATCGAAAACTCTGGACAACTTAATTCGCGGAAAGCAGAATACCAGATTTCATTAATACCATTGTTAATGAAATTGAAAATACACCTGAAGGAATTTTGGCCTCCCGGAAGAAAACCTCTTTAATCACTAGTTTAAGAGGTTTGTTTTTTTGGGACATTACGGAATGAGGCAGCCATGTACAATATGAAGAAGGGAGCCGGTAGCCATTAGCAGTTACATTGTTGGCGTTATTGGCGGCGGTGAGGATGTTTTACAGGAAAATTATGAGCTGGCCTACCGTTTAGGCGGGTTGATCGCCAAAGAGGGATGGGTACTGCTGAACGGGGGCAGGCCGGCTGGTATTATGGAGTCCTCGGCCAGAGGGGCTAAGGAAAGCGGCGGCCTGACCGTAGGCGTGCTGCCCGGCCGCAGCAGCAGCGAAGCCTCCGCTTACATAGATATAGCCATTATTACCGGTATGGGCAGCGCCCGAAATAATATAAATGTTCTCTCCAGCGACGTGATTATTGCCCTGCCGGGAAAAGCCGGGACAATATCCGAGATCGCGCTGGCCCTGAAAAACGGAAAAAAAGTATTGTTATTAAACTTTGATCCGGGGAGCATTTTTGCTGAATACAGGGATACAGGCTTGCTGCAGTCGGCAGGAAGTCCGGAAGAGGCGATCTCTATAATTAAAGCCGGGATGGGCTCATGTGACTGACAGTCAATTTTTTTAGGCTGCTTTGCCTATGACTCGATCTGCAAAAAATAAATATTGCACATTTAATGGAAATAGTGTAAAATGACATTTGTTTCTTTAACTAAAATCTTTTTCCGCCACCAAAAAGCTTTGACATTTAAGGGGTTATCGCTTTGATAAGCGACAACCCCATTGTTTTTATATAAGTAATATGGTGTTTGAATATTATGCTGTGTGGTTAAGAGAAGAAACAAGATGGATATGATATAAGTAAACATCCCAGATAGTAAAGGAGTAGAGGAAGCAATGACCACTTTCAATGATTTTGGCTTAAGCGAACCAGTAATTAGCGCTTTAAAACATATGGGTTTTGAAGAAGCGACGCCCATACAGGAACAGTCTGTGCCACCGGGTTTGCAGGGCAAAGACCTGATCGGGCAGGCGCATACGGGGACCGGTAAGACAGCGGCCTTTGGAATCCCGATGGTTGAGTTTTTTGATGTGGAGCGGGATCGGATACAGGGTATTGTCTTAACCCCCACCCGGGAACTGGCCATCCAGGTAGCCGAGGAACTAAACAAAATTGGGCAGTTTAAAGGTATTAACACGCTGCCGATCTACGGCGGCCAGGATATCCTCCGCCAGATCAGGGCGCTTAAGAACAGACCCCATATTATTGTTGGGACACCTGGCCGGCTGATGGACCACATGAGGCGAAAGACAGTACGCCTGCAGCAGGTTAAAATGGTGGTTTTAGATGAGGCTGACGAAATGCTGAATATGGGATTTATCGAGGATATAGAGACCATACTCACGGAAGTTCCTGAGGAACGACAGACCCTGCTTTTTTCTGCAACCATGCCCGCTCCGATCCAGGCCCTGGCGCGGCGGTTCATGAGAAACCCGGAGGTAATCAGGATTGAAGGCAGGCAGGTGACTGTCGCCAACACAGAACAAAGCTATATTGAAGTCGAAGAGAGACAAAAATTCGATGTCTTCTGCCGCCTGCTGGATATCCAGTCGCCGGACCGTTCCATTGTCTTTGGCCGCACCAAGCGCCGCGTGGACGAGCTTTTTGAAGCACTTGGCAAACGCGGTTATTCAGCCGAAGCGCTGCACGGGGACCTTGCCCAGTCCAAGCGGGATATGGTAATGCGGCGGTTTAAGGACGGCACTATTGAGGTGCTGGTGGCCACTGACGTAGCCGCCAGGGGCCTTGATATTTCCGACGTAACCCACATCTATAACTTTGACATCCCCCAGGATCCGGAGAGCTACGTCCATCGCATCGGACGTACCGGCCGTGCCGGCAAAACAGGTACAGCCATTACTTTTGTTACTCCAAGAGAGATACACCACTTAAGGGTCATTGAAAACATGACCAGGGGGAAAATAGCCCGCATGCCCGTGCCGACTGTTAAAGAGGCTATTGAGGGACAGCAGCGTCTGGTCGCGGAAAAACTACTGCTCGTTGTGGAAAACGGGGATACAGGCAACTACAAGGGGCTGGCCGAAAATCTACTGGGGGAAAATGACGCGGTTACCCTTCTCTCGGCAGCGTTAAAGCTGCTGACCAAAGAAACCGACCGCACCCCGGTGACACTCACTGAGGAGCGGCCGCTCAGGGTCAGGCATGATAAATTTAAAAAACCCAGGGCGGGAGGATACGCCAAAGGTGGCGGCAGAAAAGGCCCCGCCCGTACCGGCGGCGGACAGCCGCCGAGGGGTAAAAGCAGGTTTGGCAGCCGTGCTTTTTAACACGTTTTTAGGGTTTATAAAATGTAATCTATAAGCTCAATATGTGACTGACATGCCAATATTTTTAGGGGGTTTTAAGCTCCATAGTGGGTAAAACTGCTTGCAGATGAGCGAAAATAAAGGTATAATGTTTTTTACGTAGTGCACGGAGAGATGGCCGAGTGGATGAAGGCGCACGCCTGGAGAGCGTGTGGACGGGTAACCGTCTCCAGGGTTCGAATCCCTGTCTCTCCGCCAAAACACCGGGGCAGCCCTGCACATGGCAGAATCTGTTTCCTGCAGGCCTGTCCCTCACTTTAAACGATAGTTTTGCCGTGCTAGACGGGGAGGTAGCGGTGCCCTGTACCCGCAATCCGCTGCAGCGGGGTTGAATTCCCGCCCGAGGGTTTAGCTTGTGGGGTCCGGCTTCCGTAAGGAGCGTTGACGATTGGGTCTCGTGCGACGGAGTTTCCTGAACCGTGTCAGGTCTTGACGGAAGCAGCACTAAGGGAAATACTCCGGGTGCCGCGAGGGCGCCTGGTCTGAGCCGCCTGCGGTTGTATCGCCCGGAAGTTAATATTCGAAGGCAGGTGCACGGCTTATATTTTTGAATGGACCGCCCCCGGGGTTTCCCGTGAGGCGGTTCTTATTTTGTTTGCGCTGCATGCAACAATTAACAGGAAATGTGTATTGATCGACGAAATATAAAGGTAAAATATAGTGTAGTAGGAAGTTGTGAAAGGAATACTCCATGACCTATCTGGCTCTCTACAGAAAATGGCGCCCCCAGACATTCGGGGAAATCATCGGGCAGGAACATATCACCCGGACGCTGAAAAACGCGGTCGAGTCCGGCAGGACCGGCCATGCCTACCTTTTTTGCGGCACTCGCGGCACGGGCAAAACCACGACCGCCAAGGTGCTGGCAAAAGCGTTGAACTGCACGGAGCGGGTAGGCCCCGAGCCGTGCAACCGCTGTGAGGTCTGTAAAAATATTACCGATGGGCTGTCCGTTGACGTTATCGAAATAGACGCCGCCTCCAACCGTGGCATTGACGAGATCAGGGATTTAAGGGAAAAAATTAAGTTCGCCCCGGCCGTGGCAAAGTACAGGGTGTATATTATCGATGAAGTCCACATGCTTACCAATGAGGCTTTCAACGCCCTTTTAAAAACCCTGGAAGAACCGCCGCGGCACGCTGTTTTGATCCTCGCCACTACCGAGCCCCACAAGGTGCCCCTCACAATATTGTCACGATGCCAGCGTTTTGATTTCCGGCGTATCGAGCCTGCGGATATCATCAAGCGGCTGAGCGAGGTTGCCGCGGGCGCCAACCTGGAGGTGGAGGCGGAAGCCCTGCGGTTAATCGCCAGGGCGGCCGAAGGCGGCCTGCGTGACGCTCTCAGCATCCTGGACCAGGGAGCGGCTTTCGGGGAATTGAAAATAACAGTTGCCGACGTGCATAATATTCTGGGGACAGTTAGAATTGACGCCTTGAACAGGATGGCGGGCCACCTGGCTGCGGGTGAAACGGGATCGGCCCTGAACCTGGTTGCCGATCTGACCTCTGAGGGAAAGGACCTTCGCTTTTTTGCCAGGGAAATGGCCGCATACCTGCGGGCGCTGCTGTTGGAAAAAATTGTGCCCGGTTCTTCAGCCCGGGAAGCATGGGGAGACCCGGCCATGATGGCGGCAAAAGCGGCGGAGTTTACCACGGAAGGCCTGCTGCGCGCTGTGGAGATAATGGCAGGCACTGAGCAGGAGATGAAATGGAGCTCGCAGCCCGGCATCATCCTGGAGCTGGCCCTGGTCAAAGCCTGCCGTGCCGTGACCCTGACCCGCGAGTCGTCATTGTTGGCCCGCCTGGAAGCGCTGGAGGAAAAACTGAATAAACCGGTCCAGGCGGCGCCGGCGGAAAAGGCAGGAACTATAAAAAAGGCTGCGCCGGGAGCAGGCAAACCGGCCGGGCTTGTGAGAGCGGGCTTGCCTGGAGAGACAATAAAGGACCCCGCCGGCAGAGGGGAGAAGCCATATCAGCCAGCGTCAGTCGAAACAAATCCGGACCCGGGAAGATCATCAGAAGAACCGGGTCGTGGGCCCCAGCCAGCCGGGACGGCCCTGGAAAGGGTTAAAAATTCCTGGAGGGAGATAATGAATATAATGCGGAGGGAACGCCTGCCGCTTTACTATAATTATTTAAGGGCGCAGCCGCTGGACTTAAAAGGCGAAAGCCTCGTGGTCGGCTTCCCGGAGGGTGAGGGCCTGGCCAGGGAGATGGCTGACCGCCCGGAACAAAAAAAGTACCTGGAGAGCCTGTTGAAAAGAATTCTGAAGGGAGAATGGCAGGTTTCCTTTAAGTCTTACCGCGGTACAATTGAACCGTCTGAAAAGAGGCATGATGACCTGGATAAGGTTGTAGATGTTAAAAGACGCTTCGGGGGAGAGGAAATTATTCTGGATGGAGAAGATGAGGGGTCTTTATTTTAACAATATCAAAGGGGGAGCTTTAATATGATGGGCGGCAACATGAACAAAATGATGAAACAGGTCCAGAAGATGCAGCAGGATATGATGAAGCTGCAGGAGGAACTGGGTGAACGCAAGGTGGAAAGCACCGCCGGAGGCGGGGCGGTGAAAGTAGTAGCCAACGGTAAAAATGAAATTATTTCTATTGAAATCAAGCCGGAAGCGGTAGACCCTGAAGACGTTGAAATGCTCCAGGACCTGATTACCGCCGCGGTTAACGAGGCCCTGCGCAAAGCACAGGAAATGGTATCCCAGGAAATGGGCAAAATTACCGGCGGCCTGAAAATACCCGGTATGTTTTAAATATGAACTATTATGCCAAAACGGTGGCCAGGTTGATCGACCAGCTGTCCAAACTCCCCGGCATCGGGCCAAAAACAGCTCAGCGCCTGGCCTTTTACCTGCTAGTCGCGCCGCCGGAGGTCGCTGCGGACCTGGCCGGGGCGATTGAAGAAGCGAGGAGCACAATCCGCCACTGCCAGGTGTGCGGTAATTTTACTGACAGCGAACGCTGCTTTATCTGCAGTGACGAACGGCGCGGCGCTGAAGTTATATGCGTGGTGGAACGCCCCAGGGACGTTGTTGCCGTGGAGAAGGCCAGGAGCTTTAAAGGCCTGTACCACGTGCTGCACGGGGCGATCTCGCCGATGGACGGGGTCGGGCCGGAGCAGCTTCGGATCAAAGAACTTTTAAGGCGCCTGGAAAGCGGCAATGTAAAAGAGATTATCCTGGCCACAAACCCCAACGTGGAAGGGGATGCGACAGCCCTCTACCTGGCCGGCTTGATCAAGCCCCTGGGAATTACAGTGACAAGAATTGCCCACGGGCTGCCGGTCGGGGCCGACCTTGAATATGCCGACGAGATGACGCTCGGCAAAGCGCTGGAGGGCAGGCGCGAAATGAAATAGGAATATATTTCATTCGCGGCCATATAATGGTTCCAAGGAGGTGCAGCGGCCTTGGAATGGAAATTGGTAATTGTCGCTCTAGCCGGGCTTTTTGGACTTTATCTGGTGGGGTCTGTTTTGCTTCGCCCCTTGCGGTTTCTTATCCGCCTGGCGGCCTGGGCTTTGGTCGGCGCGGTGCTGCTGGCGGCAATCAACGCGCTGTTCGGGCAGTACGGCTTTCACATCGCCATCAACCCTGCTACCATACTGACAGCGGGCCTGCTTCAGCTGCCCGGCGTGGTGCTCCTGGTGCTGCTTAACTGCTTTTTTATCGGTTGATAAAGACACCTTGTACCATACGCAAAAAACAAATTCTAAAATGATGACCGTAAACATAAGCCTGTGAAATAACCGAAACCTTCTGGCTTTTGGCTTATTTGGCCTTTACCAGGAACAAGGAGTTATATAGCAGCAGGGAGGGTAGAATAGGAAGAGTTTTATACTCTATTCCTAATGCCAACCTGCTTTTTTGTTTATTTAGTTCTGTTATTTAATTCAACAATTATTTACATGGCATTTTCCGCTTAAAATAACAGGAGGTCAAGCATACTAATGACAGACCGGATCGTGGAGGCCTACATAGGTGAATATGCGGCAGGCAAAAGTGAGAGCGCCATCAACCGCGCCCTGGAGCTGGCCCGGCAGGGCAGAAAGGTTAACCTGGTTGATATGGACATGGTTGAGCCTTTTTACACCCTGCGCCCGCTGCAAAAAGAACTTTCGAACCTCGGACTGGATGTAATTGCCTGGAAAACCGAAGAAACTATGGGGCTGGGCGAGGCCGGGACATTGGTCAAACCGGCGGCCCGCTGGGCGTTGAAGCGCGAGGGGGATATTATCCTGGATATCGGCTACGGGGTGGATGGAGCCAGGACCCTGAACCTGCTGGAAGGCGCTGTGAAAGACCCGGATTTGAAAATTTTTGCGGTTATAAATGTTTCCCGGCCGATGACGTCCAGTGTAAAAGATATTGTTGCGGAAGTCAGCGCCATGGGCCGGGTGGACGGCTTGGTCAACAACACTCACCTGGCGGGGGAAACTACTGTGGAATTGGTCCAGGAAGGCGCCAGAAAGGTGAGTGAAGCAGCCGCTATCCTTGGCCTGCCGGTGGTGGCTACCTTTGCCGGAGCCAAAATTGCCGAAAAAATAGGTCCAAAGGATTGTATGGGCAACCCGGTCCGCCCGCTGGAAAGGTTTATGCAAAAAGCGTTCTGGTAATATGGGACGTGAGACGTGTAGGTGCGGCTTTAGCCGCACATCTTTGGCGGGATAAATCCCGCCCTGCAATGATCTCATAGGTAAAAGACCCCACAGGAATGCAGGATATACTCACGACCCACGACTCACGTCTAACGACTCATAGGCTCACGACTCAAAGGGGGGTAATGCATGTCAGAGAAAGCTGTTATGGAAGAAAAAAGAGTTTTTATGACCGGGAATGAAGTGGTCGCCTGGGGGGCGCTGGCGGCCAGGGCTGATATCATGTACGGTTATCCGATTACACCTCAAAACGAGATTATGCATTACTGGACCAGGCTCGCCCCCAAGTACGGAAAGACGTTTCTGCAGACGGAAGACGAGCTTTCAGCCGGCTTTGCCACGGCCGGCGGGGTGCTGGCGGGGCGCAAAGCTTTTACGGCGACTGCGGGCAGCGGCAGTGTGTTGATGCAGGAGCCCCTGGCAATGGCTGAAATGATGCGGCTGCCTACCGTGACGGTGGTGCAGCAGAGGGGCGGCCCTTCCACGGCCACGGTTATTTACTCCCAGCAGGAAGTAACTCTTACAACAATAGGCGGCAACGGTGAAGGAATGAGGGTGGTTTACTCCACAGACGGACACCAGGAACTGTACGACTATACGATAAAAGCTTTTAACACGGCCTGGAAATACCGTTTTCCCACCTTTGTGCTTGGGGACGGCTACCAGGCTAAAATGCGCGAACCTTTAACAATTTATGACCCGGAAACGCGGGGGATCTCCCTGCTTGAGCCGGAGCCCTATGTGGGCAAAGAAGGTGAACCCGGCAGGGACAGGCCTCCGGCCCAGTACAGAAACACTTATAACCTGGAAGAAGAGCTCTATGAAAAAGTGATGAGCGATATCAGTGATTTCGAAAAGATAGCTGCCGAAATAGCGGAATATGAGACTTTAGAAACAGAGGGAGCGGACCTGGTAATCATAGCTCACGGCATCGTTTTCCGGGCGGTCAGGGAAGCGGTCGGCAACCTGCGCGCGCAGGGCCTGCGGGTAGGCGCCTTCAGGCCTGTCACCCTGCGGCCGCTTCCGGTGGCTCAAATAAAAGACCTGGTGGCGGGGGTGAAAAAAATTCTGCTCGTGGAGTCCTCGTACGGGCAGATGGCAAGGCTGCTGAAGGAGGAAGCCTGCGGCGCCGCCTGCGAAATGGCAACTCTGTTTAAGCCCGGCGTGGGTATAACGTCCGGGGAAGTGGAGGACAAAGCAAAAGAAATACTGCAGGCAAATAACGAATTGGCACAGGATTGACAAGATTTATAAGATTAACAGGATTTAAAACATATATATACTTATAAATTTTAGTAATGCCGTTCTCTCGAGGGTAATTTAATCCAGAACTACAATATATAAGTTTTACTGATCATTTAACATTGATTTATAAAAATCTTGTTAATCCTAATAATCCTGTTAATCCTGTGAAAGTAATATTTATATTTAATAGGAGGTCTATTATGCAACCGGCTCCTGCAATGCCAAAAACGTGGCGGGTCGAAACCAAGCCGCATAAATTTTGTCCGGGGTGCGGCCATGGCTTGATTTTAAAATGCCTGGGCAAGGCAATAGACGAACTTGATATCCAATCCAGGGTCGTCTATGGATGTGATATAGGCTGCTCCCTGCTGTCCTGGGACCTTTTCAACCTGGATACAGTCCAGGCCCACCACGGGCGGACCACCCCGGTAATGACCGGAATAAAAAGAGCCAGGCCGGAGTTGATCTGCATAGCTTACATGGGTGACGGCGGGGGATACTCTATTGGTGTACAGCACCTGGTCAGCTCGGCCATGCGCAATGAAAAAATCACGGTGATTGTAGCCAACAACACCCAATACGCCATGACCGGCGGCCAGATGGCACCTACCACGCTGCCGGGCCAAAAGACAGAAACCTCCCCTTACGGCCGCGATCCCGGCGCAACCGGAATGCCTTTCCGGGGAGCGGAAATGGTTTCTTCAATAGTGCAGGAAGGGGCTTACGTAGCCAGGGGCAGTATTTCTAACCTGGGGCAGTTAACCGGGTTTTTAAAGAAGGCTCTAAAAAATCAAATAGAAGGGAACGGTTTTTCCTTTGTCGAAGCGCTTTCGGCCTGCCCCACCAACTGGCGGACCGATGCGGCCGCGACATGGGAGTTCATTGAAAAGGACATGGCCGGGTACTTTAAAACAGGAGAAATAGGCCCGGCGCGAGGGGAGGCGGCAGCGAATGCCTGAAACCACACGTATGGTTTTAGCCGGTGAAGGCGGCCAGGGGGTCCAGGCCATAGCGGAGATCCTGGCTGAGGCCGCCAATGAAGAGGGCCGGCAGGCTCTTTACATCCCCAATTTCGGGGTGGAGCAAAGAGGAGGCGTCTCAGTCGCTTTTCTCCAGATCAGCGACAGTTCCATCGGGTCGCCCAAGTTCTTAAAAGGGGATATTGTAGCTGCTTTGAGCGACCGCGCTGTACACCGCACCGCGCAGTACGCCGGGCCGGAAACCACTTTCATTTACGACAGCGCCATGGAGGGCGTGGCGGATGAACTGCCGAAGAACGCCGGCAGGGTTATGCCAATCCCGGCCATGGAGGTAGCTAAAAAAGAATTTCAACCGCGGGTTTTCAACATGGTAATAATGGGAGCGGTAATCGGCGCTACCGGGATTATTCCTCTGGAAAAGGCCAAAGCTGCTTTAGAAAAAAAACTCGGCTACAAATTCGAGAAACAGCCGCAGCTGCGGGATTTGAACTTTAAAGCGCTGGAGCGCGGAATTGAATTGGGTCGGGGGACGGGAGGACTAAACTAATGACACTGGAGTTTAAAGGCAGGACCATGGAGCTGGAAAAAGGCTTCTGGACATTATTCCCCGGGCTCTGTAAAGGCTGCGGCCTTTGCGTTGAGAAATGTCCGGTGGACTGTATCGACTGGAGCGATGTCCTGGGGGTTTACGGCACCCCTTCGGTCCAGGCCGACAACAGGTGTATCGCATGCGGCATCTGCCAGAACGTATGCCCCGACTGCGCCATCAAGATTGAAAAGAGGAAACCGCTGAAAAATTAACGTTATTTTTTGCCATTGTACATTTTTCACCAAAGGAAGGACTAATTCATATTTTACAACAGGATAATAATTTGGTATCAATAATTATACGGGTGGTGAAAAGCATATGGCCGTGGAGTCCCGGGACTGCATCCTGTGCGGGCGGTCCTGTCCGGACGGCAATCAAGGTCTTAACTTGAGAGGATTCTTTATCTGTCTGGACTGCGAGGCAAAAATAATATCTATGCCGGTAAGCGATCCTATTTATCAGATATATATGAAGAAGTTAAAAAAAATCTGGTCTTATGCTGGCTGACTGATCCTGCGCCAGCTTAAGTTTTTTTTGGGCAAGGCGTATATGCCGGTGCGTCAGTTCAATATCCTGTTTGATCAGGTGGAGAGTGGCCGGCGTTATTCCGGTTTTGGCAATGATTTCCTGGTCTGAAATACCGCGTTTCCACGCCCTGATCAACCTGCCGACATTAGTCCGGTACTTTTTTGACAGCTCTTTGTCATCGACTTTCCACGGCATATCTACTGTCACGTTAACCCTCCTTCAAGAAAACATTTTAATTATTTTAGCCGCTTATAAGACATCTATAAGATTAAACTGATGGGAATATTGGAGGATGGAATTGGTAATGTCAATCAAGTTGTGATAAAATTAAAGCTCAGTATTATTTGTATTGTTTTAAAAATTTTTCCGGGAGTTAAAAATTTGTGCTTGATAATCAGCGCCGGGCTCCGCTTTTTGAAGCTTTAAAAAAACACGCCGGTAAAAACCCGGCATGTTTTCACATCCCCGGGCACGGACAGGGGAAGGGCCTGCCGTTTGAATTGTCCTCTCAGGGGGGACAAGCCTTATTTGGCCTTGACCTTACTGAACTGCCGGGGCTCGATGACCTGCACAACCCCGCGGGGCCCATAGCCGAAGCCCAGGGCCTGGCAGCAAAAATTTACGGATCTGACAGGTGCTTTTTCCTTGTTAACGGCACTACCGCAGGGATCCACGCCCTGGTTACCGCCCTGGTAAGGCAGGAGAAAGTAATCATATCCAGAAACGCTCACCGCTCAGTGCTGGGGGGAGTAATCCTTTCCGGCGCGGACCCGGTCTATGTCTGGCCTGAGGTTATTCCTGAATTTACGGTTGACTGCGGTGTGGCGCCTGCAGTTATAAAGCAAGTGCTGGCTGACAACCCCGGCGCCGCGGCGGTGCTCGCCGTGCGCCCGAATTATTACGGAGTCGCGGGAGACCTGGACATTGTGACCCGGGCTGCCCATGAGGCGGGCATACCGGTCCTGGTGGACGAAGCGCACGGCGCGCACCTGCGTTTTCACCGCGACCTGCCCCGGGACGCTATGGATGCCGGGGCTGACGCTTCTGTCCAGAGCACACATAAACTGGGCGGCTCACTGGGGCAGAGCTCGATGCTGCACCTGCGTGAAGGCCTTGTGGATGCCGGCGCGGTCGCCGCGTCCTTAAGGCTGCTGCAGACTACCAGCCCTTCTTACCTCCTGATGGCTTCGCTGGACCTGGCCAGGCGCATGATGTCCCTGCAGGGCGGCGACATTATGGAGAAAGCGCTGGACCTGGCCCGCGGCTTACGGGACCGGCTAGCCGCAATCGAAAATTTGCGGGTTTTAACCGGTGACTGCCTGCCGGAAAACTGTGCGCTGGACTCCACAAAACTGGTCATTTCAGTGCGGGGCCTAGGACTTACCGGCTACCAGGTCAACGGGCTGCTGGCCGGGCGTTACAATGTTTTTGTCGAGATGGCTGATTTTTGTAATATAGTGGCTTTCATATCAACGGGCACCACCGCTGAAGACTGCGACAGGCTGGTGGGGGCGCTGCGGGACATCGCCGCCAGGGATAAACGGCCTGCGCTGCCGCCGCCCCCCGCGGCGCCTTCCATATGTAGAAAAGTTATGAAACCGCGTGATGCGTGGTTTGCCCGGTCAATAAAAGTGCCCCTGGCGGGAGCCAGGGGGAAAATATGCGCGGAGGCTGTGGCGGTCTACCCGCCGGGCATCCCCGTGGTAAACCCGGGAGAAGAAATTACCGCTGAAATATATGAATACCTGCGCATGGTAAGCGAGGCCGGCCTGTCCTGCCAGGGGCCGTCCGATCCCACATTAAATACTATTAAAATTGTGATAGAATAACAGTATAAAGCTGTGTATATACAGCCCAGAGTGTTGACAAAGTCTCCATGGCGTTGAAGCCGCTTGGCTCCGTGCTTCGCGTCGAGTAAACTTAGCGCTTGCTTCGGGCTCAATTGGACCGGCCTCCAACTCGCCGTCCAGGCGATGAAGGCCTTTCGCAGAATTCGTTGGGGACATTTCTCGGCCACAGAGACAGGCCCCAAATAGAGATGTGTCCCCTGACCGCTGTCCTGCTCATCCAATTTCGCATCCTCAGCTTCGCTTAGTTTACTTGCGACGCTGCCGCAATGGAGCAGCTGGTTTCAACACCATGGACTCTTCAGAATTTAATTTATACGACACTCTGAACTGTATATAAAGCTGCTTGCTTTTATGCTCTTGCTTAAGGAAAGGGTTTACAGATGAGAGGCAAATTCATAGTTTTCGAAGGAATAGACGGATCGGGGAAAACCACCCAGCTGAAACTTCTTGGCGACAGGCTGAAGGAGCGGGGACTGCCGGTATTGCATACAAGGGAGCCAGGCGGCACCCGGGTAGGGGAAACGATCAGAGAAATTTTGTTAAACCCCGATTACAGCGAGCTGGTTCCCCGGGCCGAAGCCTTTCTATACGCCGCGGCGAGGGCGCAGCACGTAGCCCAGGTAATTATGCCCTCACTGGCCGCAGGCACGATAGTGCTGTGTGACCGTTTTTTGGATTCAAGCCTGGCCTACCAGGGGTTTGGGCGCGGCATAGACATCAGTTTGCTGGAAAAGATCAACGAACCGGCCACTTACGGGCTGGTGCCGGACCTGACCGTTATCCTTGATTTTTGTGCTGAAGACGGTATGGACAGGATCAGCAGCTCCGGCCGGGGTATTGACCGGATAGAACGCGAAGCAAGGGATTTTCACGCGAAGGTTGCGGCTGGATACCTGGCTCTGGCCGGACGCGACCCCGCCCGTTACAGGGTAGTTGACGCCAACAGGCAGGCCAGGCAGGTGCACCTGGATGTGATGAAAGCGGTAGAGGTTGTTCTAAATGAAATTGCTTCAGGAAATAGTAGGACATAAGCAGTCGGTAAAAATTTTGTTCAAAGCGGTTGCCGGCGGCCGGGTGGCGCATGCTTATTTATTTGCCGGACCCGAGGGGGTCGGCAAGGAAACAACCGCCCTGTCTTTCGCCAGGGCCCTGCTTTGTTCCAGTCCCACAGGCGGGGACGCCTGCGGTGTTTGCCGCGAGTGCCGCCAGGTCAGCGGCGGCAACCACCCTGATTTTTCCCTTGTAGAACCGTCCGGCTCATCTATAAAAATAGAACAGGTAAGAGAAATCCAGCGCCGGGCTCCTTACCGCCCCTACCAGGGCGGCCGCAAGGTTTTTCTAATCCGCCAGGCTGAGGCAATGACTGCGGAGGCTGCCAACTGCATCCTGAAAACATTGGAGGAACCGCCCGCGGACACAGTGTTTATTTTAGTTTCAGCACGGCCCCAGCTTCTTCTGCCGACAATACTGTCCCGCTGCCAGGCGATTTATTTTAAAGGTATGGCTGCCTCCGAAATAATCCATGGCCTTGTTACCCTAAAGGGGATATCGGGTGAAGAAGCGCGTTTATATGCCTCGCTGGCCGGCGGAAGTATGGGCAGGGCTCTGTCTTACGCGTCCGGCTCGCTGCTGTCGGACAGGGACGAGGCGAATGCCCTGGCCGGCGCACTCAGGCAATGCGGTCCCCTTGAGGCTGTGGAAATGGCGGAGAAAGCTTCCGAAAGCAAGCCCAGGGCGTTGTTTACGCTTGATACACTGGCCTGCTGGTACCGCGACCTGATGGTGTGCCGGGAAGCGGGAGACGCCGGCTGTCTGTACAATACCGACCGGGTGGATAGTATTAAAAAAGAAGCGGGACAATATGATACCGCCCGCATTTTGGAAATAATAGAGGAAATCGAGTCAACAAGAAGAAAAATTGAAGTAAACGCCAATACCAGGCTGGCCCTTGAGACGCTGTTTCTGCATCTGAGCGGCGGCTCAGCCGGCTAAAGGCAAATAAACCTGCCGGTCCGGTTGCCTGGCTCATAGCATATTGCTGTCATGTATGTCTAATAAGAGTTGCCGGCTGGCCGGATTTGGGATCTAATGGTATGAGCCGGTATTTGAGGAGGTATATCGATAAGTGAGGGTAAAGGTCGTGGGGATCCGCTTTAAGAAAGCGGGCAAAATTTATTTCTTCGACCCGGGAGATGTTTCGCTTACAGCGGGAGATGGAGCTATTGTTGAAACGGCCAGGGGAGTGGAATTCGGGCATGTGGCGGCCGGGCCTCTTGAAGTGGAAGAAAGCGAAATCGTCGCGCCGCTGAAAAAGGTGATCAGAAAAGCCACCGAACAGGATCATGAGCAGCTGGCAGCCAACAAGGAAAAAGAAGAAAGCGCCTTTAAAACAGGGTTGGAAAAAATAGCGGCCCATAACCTGCCAATGAAGCTTGTTGGCGTGGAACAAACTTTTGACGGAAATAAAATAATATTTTACTTTACAGCAGACGGGCGGATTGATTTCCGGGAACTGGTCAAAGACCTGGCCTCTGTTTTCAGAACCCGCATCGAACTGCGGCAGATCGGCGTGCGTGATGAAGCTAAAATGATTGGCGGGCTTGGCTGCTGCGGCAGGGAGCTCTGCTGTTCCGTGTGGCTTTCAGACTTTGCGTCGGTTTCCATCAGGATGGCCAAAGATCAGAACCTGTCATTGAATCCCACCAAAATATCAGGTATCTGCGGCCGGCTGATGTGCTGCCTTAAATATGAAAACGAATCATATGAACAAGCCAGGGAAGACTTTCCCGAAGCCGGCTGCCTGGTCGCAACTCCTGACGGTGAGGGCAAGGTGGCAGGCATAAATATATTTAAAAACACCGTAAGCGTTGAATTAAGAGAAAGTAAAATAATAAAAGAGTATAACTGCGAGGACATAGTCGTAAAAGAAGGACAGGCTAAAAGCTGCGGGGGCTGCAAAAAAGACTGCCCCGCGCAGCCCGGTGAGGAGATATCCTGATGCAGTCTCTATATAAAATAACAAGGGAAATGGAAATGAAGCTGCACGCCCTGCTGGCGGAGGTGCAGGAATTAAAAAACAAGGCGCGGGAAATGGAAGAGGAGAACATACGCCTGCGGAAAGAGCTTGCCGCCATTTATCGCGCGGGCCTGCTGGAAGGAACCGGCGGCGGGGACGCTGGATTGCAGAGGGGTTTTTTTAACCTGCTCGGGCTATATGATCATGAATTCCATATCTGCAATGTTTATTTTGGGCGAAAAAGGACCGGGGACTGTCTTTTCTGCATGGCCTTTCTGAGAAAGGAACAGGAACCTGCGGTAAAAGCGGAAAAAGAGCTGTAGGATTAAAAGTGAGGTAAAAGCTTTGGTTGAAGAGCAAAAGGGAACACTGTATTTATGCGCGACACCAATCGGCAACCTGGAGGATATAACCCTCAGGGCACTGAGGATCCTGCGGGAAGCCGACCTGATCGCCGCGGAGGATACCCGCCATACCCGCAAGCTCCTAAGCCATTTTGAAATTCATACCCCGCTGACAAGTTATCACCGGCACAACTGCAAAAAAAAGGGAGAATACCTTCTGGACCTGGTATCATCAGGTAAGAATATCGCGCTGGTATCTGACGCGGGCATGCCCGGCGTCTCCGATCCCGGATCGGAACTGGTGTCGGAAGCTGTGAAAAATGGCTGTGCGGTGATACCGGTGCCGGGAGCCAGCGCGGCTGTTACAGCCCTGGTGGCCTCGGGGCTTCCCACAGATTCTTTTGTTTTTGTCGGTTTTCTTCCCACAGCCAAAAAAGCCCGCGCTGATAAACTGAAGGAACTCTCGAGCCTGCGGTGGACCATGATCTTTTATGAGGCCCCGCACCGGATTAAAGAAACACTGGCCTTACTGTTAAAAGCGCTTGGAAGCCGCCCTGCCGCCGCGGCCAGGGAACTGACCAAATTACACGAGGAAGTGATCAGGGGCACTTTAGAAGAATTAGTAGAACATTTTAATTTGGTTGAGCCAAGGGGTGAATTTACACTGGTTGTGGCCGGGTCCACGGAACCAGAAAGCCGGTCCGGCCGGGAGACAGACTGGATGCATATCGGGGCGGCTGCACATGTTGCCATACTGGAAGCGGAAGGGATGGACCGGAAAAAGGCCATCCAGGAGGTTGCCCGCTTGCGCGGCCTGCCCAAAAAGGATGTTTACCGCTCGGTGGTCGAGGATAAAGAAACCAGGTAAAAATAAAAAAAAGAGAGACCAAGTCTCTCAAAACAATATCTGTCGATTATTAAATAGCTTTGGCGTTTTCAAACATAGCCACCGCACACTCACGGCAGACCATTTTGTTCTTATAATGCTGGACATCGGAAGCATTTCCGCAAAAAACGCAGGCAGGCTCGTACTTTTTAAGGATAATCTTTTCGGCATCCACGTAAATTTCAAGAGCGTCTTTTTCATCAATTCCCAGTGTGCGTCTCAGTTCGATGGGAATAACCACCCTGCCTAGCTCGTCTACTTTTCTGACAATACCAGTTGATTTCATTTATCTATCCCTCCCTCTTCAACAATTTTCGACAAATATATAAAAAATTTTACAAGTAAATGGTACCAGTAATTCCATTAAGAGTCAAGATATTTTTGTAAATTTCTACAATTTTTTTCTAGCTATGGTGACACCTTGACAAAGAAGACGTATTAATCTAGAATCTAAAATAGTTATTTTTCAACAGTTCAAAAAGCTGTGAAGGGAAGAGTAAGCCAGTCGAAGTATCCGGACAGCGAGCGGGGTCAGGTGGAAGCCCGCCGGATGAAGTTGGCCGAACATGGCCCCGGAGCTGCCCGGCTGAAAAAACAGTAAGCCGGGCCGGTGTTAGCCCCGTTAGAAAGCTAGGGTATCGGGATTATTCCCTGTACCTGTCAAGGCCGTCGCCGCAAGGTTCCGGTATAAAAAGGGTGGTACCGCGAAAGTATAAAACTTCGCCCCTCAAAACAGGGGCGGAGTTTTTTGTTTTTAAAAAGTAATAAGGAAGGAAGGATTTTAAACGTGAGCAGGGGTACATTCTACATAACCACACCGATATACTATCCCAGCAGCAACCTGCATATCGGGCACGCTTACACTACTGTGGCGGCGGACGCCGTCGCCCGCTTCAAAAAAATGACCGGGTATGAAACACGCTTTTTAACCGGCACAGACGAACACGGGCAAAAAATTGAGAGGGCGGCCAAGGCCATTGAAAAGACCCCGCAGGAATTTGTGGACGAGGTCGTTGCCGGTATTAAACACCTCTGGGGTAAACTTGAGGTGGACTACGACGACTTTATCAGGACTACCGAAGAGCGCCATAAGAAAGTGGTATCCGTTATATTCCAGAAGCTGTACGACCAGGGGGACATATACAAGGCCAGTTATGAAGGATGGTACTGTACGCCATGCGAGGCTTTCTGGGCTGAGAGCAGGCTGGAGGAGGGCAATTGCCCCGACTGCGGGCGGCCGGTGGAACTGCTCCAGGAGGAAAGTTATTTTTTCAAAATGTCCAAATATGCTGACCGCCTGCTGAAGCATATCGAAGCTCACCCGGAGTTTATCCTGCCCACCTCCCGGCGCAATGAAATGGTAAGCTTCATAAAAAGCGGCCTGGAAGACCTGTGCGTGTCACGGA
The DNA here is from genome assembly GCF_048984525.1 of Pelotomaculum propionicicum. Classification (GTDB taxonomy): domain Bacteria; phylum Bacillota; class Desulfotomaculia; order Desulfotomaculales; family Pelotomaculaceae; genus Syntrophopropionicum; species Syntrophopropionicum propionicicum_A. The sequence continues at coordinate 45,896 of NZ_JBMGJC010000010.1, read as the reverse complement.
CTACTTTTAACTGGGGCATACCTGTGCCGTTCAACGACAAGCACGTCATCTACGTGTGGGTGGACGCTCTTACCAACTATATCTCCGCCCTTGGTTACGATACGGATGACGACAGCCTGTTTAAAAAATACTGGCCGGCCGACGTGCACCTGATGGGCAAGGATATCGTGCGTTTTCACAGTATAATCTGGCCAATGCTCTTAATGGCTTTGGGAATAGAACTGCCCAGGCATGTGGTGGGCCACGGCTGGATACTGCTTGAGAGCGGTAAAATGTCCAAGTCCAAGGGGAACGTGGTGGACCCCGTTGTACTGATTGACAAGTACGGTGTTGATGCCATCCGCTATTACCTGCTCAGGGAAATGCCTTTTGGGGCTGACGGCTCGTACAGCGAGGACGCACTGGTGGAGCGGATTAACAAAGACCTGGCCAACGACCTGGGCAACCTGGTCAGCCGCTCCATAGCCATGGTGGAAAAATATTTCGGCGGGCAGGTCCAGGCGCCTGCCGCAGCGGAGGGCCCGGACCGGGAAATAATTGACCTGGCGGAAGAAACCCCCGCCATTGTCGAAGAATATGTTGACAGGACCGATATATCCGGCGCCCTGAGCGCTATCTGGCGGCTGGTGGGGCGGGCCAACAAATATGTGGATGAAACAGCCCCCTGGGCCCTGGCCAAGGACCCGGCCAAAAAGGATCGGCTCTCCACCGTAATGTACAACCTGGCGGAATCGCTGCGTTTTATTACGGTCATGGCTTCGCCGTTTATGCCCAACCTGCCTGCCAGGGTCTGGGCCCAGCTGGGGATCGACGGGCGGCCGGAACTCCATACCTGGGAGTCCCTGACCTGGGGCAGGCTGCCGGCCGGCACTGTTGTAAAGCGCGGGCAGGCGCTGTTCCCGCGGATCGATATAGAGGGTAAAAATAAATAAGTAAATATCACAAGATTTACAAGATTACCAGGATTAACAGGATTTTAATAAATTCTTTAAGTATAAAACAAGATAATTTTTTAATCTTATAATACTCGTAATGGATTTTAACCTTGTAAGAGTAGTATTGATGTTGTTATTTTAAAATAATTATTTTAAATCATGTTAATCTTTTAAATCTTGTTAATCCTGTGTAATTATTTTTAAAATCTGCAAAGGAAAGGCATAAAATGGACCTGTTTGATACGCATGCTCACCTTAATGACGAAAATTATAACGAAGACCGGGACGAGATGATCCAGCGCGCCCGCCAGGCCGGGATCAGGCATATTGTAAATATAGGCTTCAACCTCGCCTCGTCCCGCGAGTCCATAAAACTTGCCGACAGTTATGACCTGATTTACGCCGCCGTGGGAATTCACCCCCATGACGCGGCGGAAGCCGGCCCCGGTTACCTGGAGGAACTGGAGAAAATGGCCCTGCACCCTAAGGTGGCGGCAATTGGGGAAATAGGACTGGACTATTACCGTGACCTTTCACCGCGCCCGGTGCAGCGAAAAGTTTTCGTGGAACAAATGGCACTGGCGAAAAAACTGCAAAAACCCATTATTATTCATGACCGGGATGCCCACGGAGATATGATGGACATTTTGAGGAAGGAAAAACTGGGGCCTTCCGGCGGGGTAATGCACTGCTATTCGGGCAGCTGGGAAATGGCCAGGGAACTGCTTGACATGGGGTTTTATATTTCTATCGCGGGGCCGGTCACCTTTTCCAACGCGGCGCGGCTGAAAGACGTGGCGGCCAGGGTGCCGCGGGATCGCCTGCTGATCGAAACAGACGCCCCCTATCTTACCCCCGCGCCTTACCGGGGCAGGAGGAATGAACCCGCGCATATACAATATACCGCCGAAGAGATCGCCAGGCTCAGGGGTATGGAAAAAGAAGATTTAGCCAAGATGTGTGCGGAAAACGGCAGGAAATTATTCCGAATTGCTTGAATAAATAGTAAAGTATAAGTGAAAGGTCCGAGATGGTTTTGAATAAAGGAGGGAAGGTTATGGCTGAGCAGAAGAAGAACGGGTTAATTCTGGTAAACACAGGCAACGGCAAGGGGAAGACCACAGCCGCGCTGGGCATGGCCCTAAGGGCCTGGGGGCAGGGGATGAAGGTGCTTGTACTGCAGTTTATCAAGGGCGGCTGGAAATACGGGGAACTGAAAGCCGCTGAAAAACTCGGGCCAAACTTTGAAATGCGCCAGATGGGTGAGGGATTTATCAAGGGGCCGGGCGACCAGTCTCTGGAAGAGCACCGCCATGCGGCGGCGGAAGCCCTGGCGGCGGCCAGGACGGAAATTTCCTCCGGCAAATACGATCTGATCATCCTGGACGAGATACTGTACGCGGTCAACTACGGCCTGGTTACCCTCGCTGACACGATTGACCTTATGGCCAAAAAACCTGATGCCCTGCACCTTGTCCTGACCGGACGCAATGCCCCGCCGGAGATCATCGAGCGGGCCGACCTTGTTACCGAAATGAAAGAGATTAAACACCATTATAACCGGGGAATACCCGCCCAAAAGGGTATTGAGTTTTAATAAGCGCGGATTAATGCTGCAGGTTGTGTATTTATGTTTAGATAAAAGTAAAAGGAGGGTTTGGTGAATGCGGCAGGTACCCGTCACAACTGCATGGATTATTAATGCTTTTGAAAACAGCAGCCAACACTCCGAATACTACATTGATCTTCAAACGGGTGACGTCAGGTTCTTTTCACCCCTGGATTTTCCCGAGCATGAAGAGATTATGAAGAAGCTTGACCGGCAGCCGGAACGGTTCGTCAGGCTGCCGAAGCTGGAAAAAGAGTTTTCTTTGCAGGTAAAAAAAGATTACATAGAAACTCTGGAGAACCAGGATTTAAAAAGCCAGCTTGAAAGTGAGCTGGAAACAGATGCCAGGTACAGGAGGATCCTGATGGATTACGAAGACGAACGCCGACAGTGGTACAAATTTCAAAATGAAAAATATGCGGACTACTTAAAGCAATGGTTCATGGAAAAAGGGATCGAGCTTGTAGAGAAATAAATACACAAATATATTATCAGCAACAATAAAAAACTACCGGGTGCACGCGCACCCGGTAAAATTTTTTATTCTCACGTCTCACTTCTCACGTCCCACGTCTCATCAGGGAGTCATAGTTGTCACGTAAACCTGCTTACCTTCTTTTACCTGCATGACAGCCGCTGGTTTTATCGGGTTGCCGTCAGCAGAAAAGGAAATCTTACCGCTTACGGCCGGGAAATCCCGGGTTGCCTGGAGGGCATCCTTAATAACGGCGGGGTCGTCGCTGTTGGAGACCTTGATGGCGTTCAGAAGCAGGTTGGTGGCATCATAGTAAAGGGTGGAACGGGCATCCGGAGCCGAGCCGTATCTGGACCTGTAATCTTCCACCCATTTTTTGACTTCCGGCCGGGGGTCACTGGCTGAAAAGTGGTTAGTGAAATAACCGCCTTCCATGGCGCTTTCATATTCAGTAGAGTCCCAGCCGTCGCCGCCAATAAATATCGCGTTTATTTTTTTCTCCCGGGCTTGTTTGGCAATCAGGCCGGCCTTCTGGTGAAGATCGGGCAGGTACAGGATATCAGGTTTCAGCCTGGCGATATTATTCAGCTTCTCTGAAAAATCAACATCGTTTTGCAGGTATGATTCAAAAGCCAGGACATTGCCGCCCGATTTTATAAAGGTGTCCTTAAAAGAGGCAGCCAGCCCGGTGTTGTAATAGCTGTCCTCCTTGTTATAAAGGACCGCGGCTGTTTTGGCTTTAAGGTTGTTCGAGGCAAACCTGGCTGCTATTGCGCCTTGAAGGGGATCTATGTAGCAGGCGCGAAAAACAAAGTCCTTGCGCACGCCGTTCTCCAGTGTTACGGCGGGGTTTGTCGCGGCGCCCGCAACCATTACGACCTTGTTGCCGTTGGCTATCTGTGATATGGGAAATGTTGTCCTGTGTGTTAATGAGCCTACTATCGCTTGAACTTTATCTTCGGCAATCAGCCTGGTGGCGACGTCGGCGGCAACAGCGGCATCGTTGCGGTCATCCAGGATTATGGTCTCAATGCTATAGTCGCCGACTTTGCCGCCTGACTGTTCAACAGCCAGGTTGAAGGCATTCCTGGCAGACTCGCCAAAAGTCTTCATATCTCCGGAAATGGGGCCGATAAAGCCGATTTTTATAACTTTTTCATCCTGCCGGGCCGGTTCTTTGCTGCTGCTGCAGCCGGTGACAGTAAACGCCAGGACCAGCACTAAGACCGCCAGAAAAATGTATAGCCTGGGCTTGAACATTTTATTGTTCCCTCCATGTCGTTACCACATTATACTATAAATTGTGTAAGATTTAATAATATTATGATGATGTCTTAAAAAAAGACAATATTGTTAATATATTGACAACCAATATTAAACTAATAGCTAAAAAATTCTTCACTGTTTAATATTTTCCTTCTTTATAATTTTGTTAAAACAATAGTAAGATTTTCTGTTGATGTCATAAGTGTATAAAATGCGACATAAATTAACCCTACCCAAAACTGCCAACTTGTTGTAAAATAATAATGTGTTAGGAAATATCCGGTTCGGGCAAGATGATATACTAATAATGGTAATGGTTATATAAGTTTTATGTTGAAAAATTTCCTTATGGATGAGAGCCGGGCCTGTTTAAAGGAGGCATTTGATGAGTTGGAGATCTTTGCGGGACTGTTTGATAAGCGCAGGTTTAACAAAATTACGCGACAGGAAGTCTGGGTTTTTTAGCCGTTGGGCTGCCGTCTCGATTGCGGCGGTAATAATATTGGTGGTGATATGCGCCTGTTTTCAAAGTTCAGTGGTAATTATCGCAGACGGCAAAGAGGTTGCAGTCAGGACCTTTTCCCGATCGGTAGGCGCAGTTTTAGAAAGTAAAGGTTTTGTACTGTTAGAAAATGATATAGTCGAACCTTCATTAGATACGCAGCTTGTCAGCGGTATGGTTGTGACAGTGAACAGGGCGGCGGATGTCAGCATAATCGTGGACGGGCAGGTTTTGCCGGTGAGGACCCAGTGCCGGACGGTAGATGACCTGCTCAGGGAGGCAGCTGTTGTGCTCGGCCCGGAAGACGAGCTGAGTCCAGCCAGGGATGCTGCGATTACTCAGGGTATGAATGTTATAGTATCAAGGATCATTACCAAAACCGAATCAATGGAAGCGGTTATGAGTTTTGAAACTAATACGAAACACACGGTTAACCTGCCTCAGGGCGTCACCCGGATTGCCGAGGAGGGCAGGGACGGAACAGAGCAGCAAACCTGGAACATTAAATACAAGGACGGCATTGAGGTAGCGCGCCAGCTGGTCTCGAGAGAAACGATCACACTTCCGGTTAACAAGTTAATCATGGTGGGCAGCGGCCTGGTAGTGTCCAGGGGCGGCGAAGATATAAGGTATTCCGAGGCCGTTGATATGTTATCATCCGCATACTCCCACACAGGGTATAATACCAGCAGCGGAGTCGCTCCCTACTATGGAGTGGCAGCGGTTGACCCGGATTATATACCCCTGGGGACAGAGCTATACGTGGAAGGGTATGGCTACGCCACGGCGCTTGACGTGGGCAGCAGTATAACAGGCAACAGGATCGACCTCTTCTTTGACTCGCACGATGAGGCAATGTCCTGGGGCATAAGAAATGTCAAAGTCTACATCATAGATTGATTTAAAGGGCCGGCAAGGCAAGGCCCTTAAACTTTTTATGGACATTAAATATAATTGTAAGGGGCACATAAGCCCTTTTTTTTTGTTTGGGTCAAAATCGGGAATAATAAAAAAGGAAACATTTGTGAAACTGTCGAATGACAGATTATTACTATATAAACTGTCAGGAGTGCAAGGATTGATTCAGATAACTTCGCCGGCTGCCATACGCAATATCATGCAGAGCCACGGCATCTCCTGCCGCAAAAGCCTGGGGCAGAATTTCCTGGTTGACAATAATATTATTAATAAGATAATTGCCTCGGCCGAACTGGCAAAGTCTGACCTGGTTGTGGAAATAGGGCCGGGTTTGGGCGCTTTAACCGCGCAGATTGCCAGTGCCGCGGGAAAGGTGATAGCTGTTGAGGTGGACCGCGGGCTGCTGGCAGTTCTGTCTGAAGTGCTCGAGGGTGTACAGAACCTGGAAGTGATACTGGATGACGCCCTTAAAATAGATTTTGACCGGCTGGTTGGAGAAAGCACCGGGGGGGAATACGGCCGCAGCGGCAAAAAGTACAAGTTGATGGCCAACCTGCCGTACTATATAACCAGTCCTGTTTTAATGCACCTGTTGCTGGGGCGCTTTAACATATCAATCATATTGATCATGATCCAGGCCGAGGTGGCTGAACGCCTGGCGGCCCCGCCAGGCAGCAAAACTTACGGCTCCCTGAGCCTGGCTGTACAGTATTTTACTGTTCCGGAGATACTATTCAGAGTTCCCAGGACGGTTTTTTACCCCAAACCCGGGGTCGATTCCGCGGTGGTCCGGCTGACTGTCAGGTCTGAACCGGCTGTTGTTGTGCGTGATGAAAACATGTTTTTTAACATTGTAAGGTCAGCCTTCGGCCAGAGGCGAAAGACGCTGTTAAACTCCCTGGCCGGGTCCGGCCTTGGCATTGACAGAGAGGCCTGCCTGCGCGCCCTGGAAAACGCGGGCATTGATCCCGGGCGGCGTGGTGAGACTTTAAGTATGGCTGAGTTTGCCTCTTTAACAGACAGTATTTTAGAAGTCAGCGGTTAAGTTGCTTGCCGTATTGTGTCATCAAAATAGCAGCCCATTAACGTAAAAAGAAGGTGGGGAAAACGTATTTTATCAGTCCTTCCAAGGGGAAAATGCACTTTTCGGTAATGATGACTGATATAATTAAATATATCAAGGACCTCCCCACATCGGCTTACAAAATTATTATCGGCTCCGACTCCATGGTGAGAAACGAGACCTGTTTTATCACCGCGGTTATCGTCCACCGGCTGGGTAAAGGGGCGCGCTATTTTTACCATAAGAAGACGCAGCGCAAAATCAAAAGCCTGCGGCAAAAAATATTTTACGAGACGGCCCTAAGCCTGGAAGTAGGCGGCCTGGTGCATAAGTACTTTGCGGATTTCGGGTTTGAAGACCCGGACGACATGAACGTGGAAATCCATATTGATGTAAGTGTCCATGGTGAGACGAAGGACCTGATCCGCGAAGTGGTAGGCATGGTCACCGGCAGCGGTTTCAGGGCAAAAATAAAACCGGAGGCTTACGGCGCCTCCACTGTGGCAGACAAACACACCAAATGAGGCGTGGGATCTGAGGAGAATAAATAAATAAAAATTAATCCCGGCTTTTTAAGCCGGGTCAGAGTGTTGACAAAATAATACTGGATAATCCATGGTGTTGAAACCGACTGCTCCATTGCGCAGCGTCGTAAGTAAACTAAGCGAAGCTGAGGTTGCGAAATTGGGTGAGCTGACATGGACGTCAGCGAAAGGCCTTCATCGCCCGGATGGCGAGTTGAAGGCCGGCCCATTTGAGCCCGAAGCAAGCGCTAAGTTTACTCGGCGCGAAGCACGGAGCCAAGCGGATTCAACACCATGGAGACTTTGTCTACAACCTGTCCCGGCTTTTTAAGCCGGGTTAATTTTTTGTCATGGTTGGGCGATAAACCGGTCCAGCAGGTCCCACCGCCTCTGGGAGTGGTAACCCAGGTATTCCACGGAACCGGACAACCGCTGCCTTTTTGTATTTTTATAAACATGCAGAGCTTCAATACAGTCGCCAATAATAGTCTCGGCGATTAAATCCGAGTGCGCAGAGTCCTTTCCGGGTGAACCCAGCTTATTATGGGGTATGGCTGTGCCGACGCAAACAGAAAGGCCGTACTTAGAGGCCAGGGCAAGGGATACGGGGGGTATGGCGATCTCACGCAGCGGAACGGAAAGAAGGAAACGGCGGGATACCGCATGAGGGCCATGGCTGGGCGAAGCCGCCCCTATAATTTCTTCCAGGCCGATTTCCCGGTTAAGCCTGATCCGGGCGTTCAACACATCAGAGGCCAAGTTGGACAGCCGCGCCATGTGATTTCCGGGATAACAATTGGTCAAAGCCATATCGGCCTGGTTATCATATACGGTTGAGATTAAATCGGTTAGATTTTTTGCGATGTCGCCGCTCATGTCACCGTCAAGAAAGAGTACCGCCGCTGCGCCTTTGTCCAATGCGGCTTTGGCCCCGATGGCCCGGGGAACGTCTATACCGAGGGGTTCTATAAAATAAAGGGGCTGGATCCGCTTCGACCGGACCTGGCGGATAATGCCGCAGGAATTATCGCTGCTCCCGTTGATAACCGGAATGATTATGTCTGAAGGGACTGACAAAAGTGTTTCAATTGTTTTTTTCAGGCGCTTCTCTTCGTCTTTAACAGGCATCACTACTGCAATCATAAGTATTTCCTTCTCTCGGTTTTGACTCTAACATTCGGTTTTTCTCTAATATATGGAAATCGGGCTAAAATGTTGCCTGGCCGATACACAAACGCTGTTCCCCATTTCATATGATATAGAAAAATAAAAGGGGTCTTAATAATGGAAAAAATTAAAAAGGGCGACGTGGTCGGGCGTAAGTCATATAATAAGGACATTTATTTCAAAGTTATGGATATCTATGGAGGTATTGGAGAAAAGGAATACTGCAAACTCAAGGGTATTCACTACAGATTATTTGCCGATTCCCCACTGGAGGATTTGGTGAAGATTGATTCGGCTGAACTTGCCCAACACCTCCGCGAGCAAACGATGAAAAGCAGCGAGCATATGAACCGCATTTTCGCCAGGCGGGAAAGGGACAGAGAACTTGTTTTCGGCAGGGCTGTACAGCACGGGCATAACAATAAGGCCAGCAACGGAAATGGGGTGAACGGTTTTGAGGTGCCCGGGACTGTCCTGCATATAGACGGTGACAGCGACTACCTTGATCTATGCTTAACCACATACAGGCAGCTGAACATTCCGGCTGACGGTTACAATATCGAAGAGGAACAGCAGTATACAATGGTAGAAGAACTGCTGAAAAAACATACTCCGGATCTGCTTGTCCTGACCGGACATGACGGTTTTGTAAAGGGCAAAACCGATTTTGCTGATATCAACAACTACTATTCCTCAAAATTTTTTGTGGAAGCTGTAAAAGCAGCCCGCCTCTATGAAAAGAGCAGGGATGACCTTGTTATTTTTGCCGGCGCCTGCCAGTCGCACTATGAGGCCATTCTGAAGGCTGGCGCTAATTTCGCAAGCTCCCCCCAGAGGGTAATGATCCATGCCTATGATCCTGTTTTTGTAGTTGAGAAAATCGCTTATACTTCAATTTACGACCCGATTTCGATTAAAGAAATTATAAATGGCACAATCACAGGCTTTAACGGCATCGGTGGTATGGAAACACGCGGCAAATACAGGTTTGGGGTGCCTAAATCACCTTATTAGGCCGAGTACCCCTTTTTAGTGTCCTGCATATGATGTTGTAGGATTCCAAAGGAGGGGATTAAAGCGGATGGATCGCTATTTCAAGGCCTATAAAAAGAGCCGCGGTAAAATATTAAGCTTCAAAAACGTTGTTGGTGTGGGTGTCGGTTATAAATATACCGGAGAAGAAAGTACAGGGGAACCTGCTTTCATAGTATATGTTGAAAAAAAACTGCAGCCCTCAGAAATGTCCAGGGGGCAGATAGTGCCGGCTAAAATAGACGGGCTGGAAACGGATGTTGTTGAAATTGGCAGGGTCAGGATGCTCGGGGTCCGCACAACACGGGAAAGGCCCTGCCAGCCGGGGGTAAGCGTTGCCCACTATAAGTCCACAGCCGGTACTCTGGGGGCGGTTGTAAAGGATAAAGCCACCAGACAGTTGATGATCCTTTCGAATAACCATGTTCTGGCCAACGGCTCCAGTATACAGGAAGTCAGGGCCAAAACGGGCGACCCGATCCTGCAGCCCGGGCCATACGACGGCGGCAAGCTGGAAGACCGTATCGGGACGCTGTACCGTTATGTTCCCCTGGTAAAAAACGTTGCCAAGTCAGACTGCCCGGTTGCGATGGCAGTGTCCAGTGGGGCCACCAGGATCCTGAACCTGATAAAAAAGGATTATGAAATACGCTTGTATAAGCGTTTTAAAACTGAAAACACTGTCGACTGCGCCCTGGCGAAGCTGGATTCAATGGAAATAGCCACGGCCAGCATCATGGATATAGGTGATATCAGGGAAATTTCTGAAGCCAAGCCGGGCGACAAGGTGCAGAAAAGCGGCAGGACCACAGGCCTGACCAAAGGCGTAGTAAAATCAGTCGGCACTACCCTGCAGGTTGAAATGAGAGAAGATGAAAAAATCTGGTTCTCCGATCAGGTTGTCACCAATATGCCGTCTCAGCCGGGTGACAGCGGCGCCCTGGTCCTTAAAGAGAACCGGGACGTAGTGGGCCTGCTGTTTGCCGGATCAGAGAAGTTGACTATTTTTAACCGGATATCCAATGTTATAGATCGCCTGGCAATCGAGTTTTAATGAGGGGGCGGCTATCACATGGCTTACCGGCCTATTGTTTCAGGAGATATGGCGTTAACATTTTTATGTGAAAATATCCCGGCCATCGGCCCCACGTTTAAAAACAGGGAAGAAGCTGTTAAGAAAGCCAGGCAGTACCTGGAAGGGATTGATAAGTCAGCGGGGGAGCTCCGGGAAACACCTGTTAAGATAGAAATCAATAAGCAGGCTGACGGCCGTTATACTATTATGGTGGAAGGGTTTCAACATACAATGGGAAAGCTATTAAACATTGATGAGCTTTTTCTCAAAAGGTTCTGCAAGGGTTTAAAAAAAAAGATGTTTATTTTGACTTGTTTTGTGGAAAAAGTTGATGAGCTGGAGTGCCTTGTATTGACAGAAGGTCTGGGCGCTGTGCTATATGCCCCCCATTCTATAAAAAGATGGCGGCCGTGATATTAAATCCGGATGGCCGCTGACGCATCGTTTGTTTTACCGGGTATTATTTGCCGGCTTTCAGGGATTAACCATTGCAGGAAAGGGCGGTGACCATGGGCGAAAATTTCACCGGGGATTTTGAGCAAGGCTATGCCCGTGGAACGCGGGAAAGCCGGCCAGATAATAAAAAGATTGAAGAGGAGGCCTACCGCGCAGGGAAAAATATGGGTTATCACCTGGGATACAACCTGGGCTTTGAGTCTGGTTATGAAAAAGGATACTCAGAAGGGAGCACGCTAGGCTATAATAATGGTTTTCTGGCCGCCCTGGGACTGGGAGAGGGAAGCTTTAGTCCGCACAATAAACTTGAAGATTGTGTATGCCAGACCCTGCAGAAACTGATCGCCCTCGGGCAGGCCAGGGTAATCCTGACCGGTTGCGCCGCCAGGGAGGCCGGGGAGCTGTTAAAGCTGGTCAAAATAGACGCTGTTGTGGCCGGATCGGGAAAAAAACTTTAGATTGTTAACATTTAACATTATTTAATAATTAAAAGCAATAATAAATATATCGCAGGAGTCTGCCAGTCCTGCTAACATTATACGTGATATACTGAAAATACCGGCTTTGCCACCGGGCGACATTTTCTTATATATTAGGCTTGTACATTTTTTCCTTTGTACAAGCTTTTTGTTTTTTTGTTAATTGACCTGTAACCATGTATCTCAAAACAAGGACTAATCCTGAGATCATTGGGCGCGGAGGACCCATTTTAAGGGGTAAATCCATTTGAGAGTGAGATATAAGAATATCGCGATATCTTCTACGGTTTAACAGACCCAATAGGACTATCCTGCTGTTCACGGCTCATCGCCACAAAATTGCAGCGAGAGACGTATATATAAAGTGGATAGCCTTCTTGAGTTTAAAAAGACCGTGAGAAATATCAAATTCAAGTCTCACTGGTATTCCGGTTAATTAACCTGAAAACGTGCTTCAAAACATGGCCGAATCCTAAAAAGAGTTTAGGTACGGAGGACCCAGTTATCAGGGGTGAATCCAATTGAGACGTGAGACGTGAGAAATGAGACGTGAGAATGAATGACAGAATTAAGGGGTCTAAAAGGCCCGGTGTTAATGCATGAATCTCACTGCTCAGACACACGACCCACGACCCAAATGGTAGGGTTATCTTTTACCGAACCCGTCAGCTAACTCCGGAGGCTTAAAAGAAAGGGGAAATTAAATGAGATTCCGTCCGAAATGGGTACCGGCAGTATTCGCAGCTTCCCTGTTCCTTTTAGTGTTTCTGTTGTCCATGAGCGTGTTTGCTCCGGCCAGCGCGTCGGCAGCTGCCCTCACGGCTGATGAACAGCAGATGGTAGACCTTGTAAACGAGGCCCGGAGCTCCGCCGGACTGCCTGATCTTACCTATGACCCGGCGCTGTCCGGCCTGGCAAAAATTAAAGCCCAGGATATGGCTTCCAACAACTATTTCAGCCACACCTCACCGACTTACGGCTCAGCATTCGATATGATGAGCAAGGCGGGAATTCAATACCGTTATGCGGGAGAAAACCTGGCCAAGGCTTCTTCGGTGAGCTCAGCTTTTAATGCGTTAATGGCTTCCAGCGGCCACCGGGCAAATATGCTCAGCACAAATTTTGACCGCATTGGTGTTGGAATTGTAACGCAGGGTTACTACAAGATAGTAGTTCAGATGTTTACAGGCGGCCAAAAAACGACTACTGTTACCCAGACCACGCCCACTGCGCCGGCCCAAACGGTAAGCGGCTTGAACGCTGACGAGCAGGCCATGTTCAACCTGGTCAACCAGGAGCGCTCCAAAGCAGGGCTGCGCCCTCTGCAGATAGATATGACCCTGGTCAAACTGGCCAGGCTGAAAGCGCAGGATATGATAAACAAGGGCTATTTCAGCCACACCTCGCCCACTTACGGTTCACCTTTTGATATGATGAAGGCATACGGGGTGCGGTACAGCTACGCCGGGGAGAACCTGGCCGGCGCGCCCACCGTACAGAGCGCGCATACCAATTTAATGAATTCCCCGGGCCACCGCGCCAATATCCTTAACGCCAACTATACTAAAGTGGGAATCGGCGTTGTCAGCGGCGGTCCTTACGGCAAGATGTTTGTCCAGATGTTTATTAAACCGCTGACAACTACAACGACACCAACCACACCGACTACACCAACGACGCCGACAACACCGACCACGCCAACGACACCGACCACGCCAACGACGCCACCGACGCAAACAGTGAGCGGCATGAGCGCGGACGAGCAGACCATGTTCAACCTGGTCAACCAGGAGCGCTCCAAAGCGGGGCTGCGCCCCCTGCAGGCGGATATGGCCCTGGTCAAACTGGCCCGGATGAAAGCACAGGATATGATAGACAAAGGATATTTCAGCCACACCTCGCCCACTTACGGTTCGCCCTTTGATATGATGAAGTCATACGGGGTGCGGTACAGCTACGCCGGGGAGAACCTGGCCGGAGCGTCCACCGTGCAGAGCGCGCATACCAATTTAATGAATTCCTCAGGCCACCGTGCCAACATTCTTAACACCAACTATACAAAAGTGGGAATCGGCGTTATCAGCGGCGGTCCTTACGGCAAGATGTTTGTTCAGATGTTCACCGGTTAAGGGAATATAACTTAATATTGAATAATTTCAAGTAGTTTCAGTTAACAAACATGCATTAAAAAAAGAATGGCAAATTTAACATTAAAAGGATAAATAGCAATAAAAGGAAGAGGACATTAGTCCTCTTTTTTTCGTTTTTTAAATGGTTGACTGCACTTTTTGGTACTTTTTCGTATCACACTCATATATTAGTATAGAAAAGTTTTGAAAGGAGGATTAAGTATGGCTGAAACCGAACGGCTTAAAGTCCATCTGGTTCAGGGTGAAAATAGAGTCCAGGCCGTAGTCAGGGGACAGATTGAAGTTCCGGAAGCCAAACCAGACGTAGAAAAGATCCTGTCAAAAGAAGCAAAGGCAAAAGTAAGAGACGTCAGCATCGTTCCGGATAAAGTTATCGTGAACGGTACCTTGAACTTGCAGGTGACTTATGTTGCCTTTAAGCCGGATCAATCTGTCAACTTTTTTCATGACAGTGTGAATTTTACCAGCTCTTTAGACGTGCCGGGCGCCGAGCCAGGGGATGACGTTGATGTCGAGTTTACAGTGGAGGATGTGAGCCTGACACAGAGTTCCAGAGACCCTCGTAAGTTTGATGTTGCGGCAGTGCTCAGTGTTTTTGCCAAAGTTACTGATATAGACGAGATCGAGATACTCACTGAGACCCCTGAAGGCAACACAGCCCTGGAAGAACAGGACATCACAGTCGAACACCTGGTAGGCGAAAGGGAAACCAAGCAGATAATTGTCAGCGACCAGTTTGATGTGCCCGAAGAGAAGCCTGATGCGGAAAGAATTTTAAACACCGAAGCAGAGGTCGTTATAACTGACAAACGGATAATTGCCAACAAAGTTATTGTTGAGGGCGAGGTCAGGCTCCAGATCATGTATGTAGCCATGAAGCCCGATCAAACAGTCCATGACCTTCATCACACCATCAAGTTCAGCGACTTTGTGGAAGTGCCCGAAGCCGAGCCGGGTATGAATGTCCAGGTGCGCGCGGTGGTAGAGAGCGCCGAGGCCGGGCTGATAAAAGACCCTGCTTTATTCGCCGATGTAATTATTCAGCTGACTGTTTTTGTTACCGAAACAAGGACCCTGAGAGATGTCCCGACCGAACTGGAAGACGAGGAAGGTTTTGAAAGGATTCAGCTCAAAGTCGAACAGGAAATCGGCACCGGGGACACCCAGGTAGTCTTGCGGGAAACCACGGAGGTCCCGGAAGAAAAGCCGGATATTGCGAAAGTCCTGGATACCAGGGTGGAAGATACAGAAGTAACTGATACCAATATTCTCAGCGGGAAAGTATTAATCAGGGGCTATGCCGACGTTGAGATCGTTTATGTGAGCGCGGCGCCGGACCAGGCAGTCCACGCCATGCACCAACGCCTTAATTTCCGCACTTTTGTGATTGTCGAAGGCGCGGAGTCTGACATGAAAGTAAAGGTAGAAGTTGATCCCGAATATGTCAATGTGGACCAGGACGGTATGGACCTGCATACGGAAGTGGTGCTGAAGATTACCGCCACAGTTTGGGAAATGTCCCAGCCCATGGTCTACACGCCGGTTGAGGTGGAGCCTACAGCGGAACCTACCGCCACACCCTGCCCGCCGACACCGTACACAGTCAGGGCCGGCGATACTCTTTCCAGAATTGCCGCGGCCAACAGGGTTACTGTCCAGATGATCCTGGATATAAACCCGCAGATCACCAACCCGGATGTTTTGGAAGTCGGCCAGGTAATACAGATACCCTGCCCTGCCATGGGCTAATAAATATTAAAAAGGAGGTTTTTAAAGAATGTCCGTACCTTCGCAGTTTTTATTTACTGAGCCCTCTACGGTAAGATGCCTTGAGATTAAAGTACCGGTAGTTCTCGAAGCTGTAGATGTGGAGCAGGTGGTGGACAGCACCATTACCCTGCCCGAACTGGCCATGAAAATAGATCATATCACCGCATCCGTCCGTGACCTGAAGGGCACCCCGGTATTTGTGGACCAACTTTCATCCGGAGATATCATTTTAGTTCCCACGGTAAGTCCGGAGAGAGAAGTATGGATTAAAAAGGTTATTGTCAGCGGCACCATCCACAAGCAGATCTTCTATGTGAATAAAAATAATGAGGTCAGGCATTTTGCCGAGGACGTGCCGTTTTCCAAAATGCAGGAATTTAGAGAGATGAAAAGGGTTAAAAACAGGAACGATGTTTTCATCCAGTTCCACAACATTGACGTGGATATAAATTGGGAACTCCCGCGCGCCAGCCGGCTCCACCAGACTGCCGTGGTCCAGCTTACCGCCAAGGTTGTTGAGGACCAACAGATATTCGTGCAGATCTGTCCGAGCCCGAAAGTCTGCCCGGCAGGCAACCGGCTCAGGGACGGCGGCCTCGAGAACTGGGCTGATCCGTTCCACCCGGTGTTCTGGGGCAGCAGCAATGTCCAGCAAACCACTTTCGCGCACTCCGGCTCGTTCGCGGCGGATTTAGGGATCCTTAACCCGCTGCTGCCCGGGTCGCTTTTCCAGATGGTCTCCAACGGGATTGTGGGCGGCCGCCAGTACAGGCTGACCTTCTGGGTCGCGGAGGATGTCCTGGGTCAGGCCAGCGCCTTCGCTCTCAACGCTGAAGTTGTGTTCTTTGATGAGAACGGTGTCCAGGTGGGAATCGGCTCGCAAACTTTTACCAGCACCGGGATCCCGGATGGGGCATATACCCAGGTCCAGTTTACCACGCCTGTGACAGATACAAACGCTACCAGCGCCATGGTCCGCTTCTCCTTTATTCCGGCGGCCGGCAACACAAACACGGTCAAGATAGACGATGTTGTACTGGAATGCGTACCTTTGATGACTTAATAAAAAACAATTTCTTTAACCAGCTGGAAAAGAAAGCTGTTGAAAAAAAGCTGTTGTATAACAGCTTTCTTTTTACACCAGCAAAGAGTGTTAACCCACATAAGAAGGAAGTGAAAACCGATGATGAACATGGGGCCGATTTTTGCTGAACTGCAGAGACTTCAGGGTGAATTAAAACAAATGACAATCGAGGTTGCTGAAGGGGAAGGAGCATTCCGTGTATTGATAAACGGCTACCAGGAGGTGCAGGGCGTAGCGTTTGATCCCGCCGCATTGAGCCCCGACAATGCTGAAGCGCTGCAAATAATGGTCGCCAGCGCTTTTAACAGGGCCATTTTGCAATCGAAAGAAATGATTAAAACTGAGATAGCGAAAATAACAGGCGGACTTAACCTGCCCAATATACCCGGGTTGTTTTAAATGGTTTGAGGGAGTGGTAAACTTGGCTGAGGAAATAAAGGGCGATAGTGTGCCGGAGGATCCGGTAATCAGGCTTCTGGAGCAGACGTCCAGGTACGGCCTGGATCAGGAAACAATGCTGATATACATCAGCTCCGTTAATTTGATGAGCATTTTAGGGCTTATCGGGCGCCGTTACGGTGGTAATGCAAATTTGTCGCTTCCTCTCCCGGCGGCGCTGCCCGCGCTGCCCGCGCTTTCACCGGTATCCCCCGGGGCGGCTCCGGCCGGTGGCCAGTCAATGGAGAACCTGATGGGAATAATGATGAAAATGCTCGGCGGCCAGGGCGGCGGCAGCACACCGGCAGGGCAGGGAATCAATACCGCGACGCTTTTAAATATGCTGAGCGTCCTCGGGCAGCACGTTGATCTGAACAGCCTGATGAGCATGATGGCCGGAATGCTGGGCAGCGGCTCCAAGGCGCCGCCGGGGCACGAGGGTGGTGGCGCCCTCCAGCCGGCGGCCGGGGCAGGCCAGCCCGCTGCCGGGGTAAAGGAAAACGCCGCCGCGGCAAAAACAGCCGGGGAGGAGAAACAAGCCAGGCGGGAAGCGCCAAAAATCATGAAGTGGGACCCGCTTGACGACCGCAAAAAAGCTTAACCAATTAAAACAATCTATCACTAGATTTACAGGATTATCAAGATTTACAGGATTTCTTTTTAATTTTATTATTTAGGTTTACTTGTTAATAATATCCTGTATTGTTTTAATGTTATTGTTTTAAATTGTTTTGTTTAAAACTTGGGGCGCCGAAAACGGCGCCCTGTTTTTGTTGTTGTGTTGTTTTAAACCTCCTCGAAAGGCATCTGGATAGAGGGTACCGGATCGAAGTCAACCGCCGGTTCCGCGGGGGCTTCTGTTTGGACGGCCGGTTTCGTCGGGCCGGCGGGTTTGTTCACATTAAGGTGGGTGCCCGGCATGCTCTCGGCTACTTTAATAATAGTCGCGTTAAAACTATCAAAGCCGCTTTTAATATTTTTAACCGAGTCGGCAGCCGTCTGGAGCAAGGATGTCAGGAGTTCCATATTTCTTTCCACATCAGGAGTATTGGCCATCAAAAAAAGCATGGGGTTAAATAGACGTTTCAAAGTAACACACCTCCATATTCTTGATCATTTTATGTTTTAATGTGGCAATTTGTTACAGCGGCCGTATATTTAACGGATATTGATCCTGCAAGGTCTGTGGAATAATGGCTGTAAAAATGGAAAGGAATAAGAAAAAGGAGGTTGACGGATGCCTATAAAAATACTACCCCTGTTGATAGCCGCGCTTTCCGGTGTGGCTATGGCTATTCAGGGCACTATTAATTCAGCCCTGGGCAAGGTGATAGGGTTGTGGGAATCCACCTTTATCGTGCACCTTACCGGGCTTTTGCTGGTATCGCTGCTTCTTTTTATCTGCAAGCTGGGGGACGGCTGCCTGACCGACATCCTTAAGGCTCCCTGGTATTCCTACCTGGGCGGTTTACTGGGTGTTTTAATTATATATAGTGTAGTCCTGAGTATTCCAAAGGTAGGAGTAGCGCCGGCCACTACCGCCATCGTCCTGGGCCAGGTATTTACGGCGGGGCTGGTGGACCACCTGGGGCTGTTCGGCATGAACAAAATCCCGTTCAGCCTTTACAATGTCCTGGGGACATTATTGATGGCCGGAGGGGCCTGGCTGATCCTTAAACGATAATGTTTAAACCAATAATCAGCAGCAGGCCGCTGAGCATCCCCAGGTAAGCGAGAAAACTGCTGTTGCGCCTTGATTCCGGCGCCAGCTCGTGCAGCACGATATAGGTCATAGCTCCGGCGGCAAAGGACAGGAGGAGGCTGATAAACAAAGAGGAGGTCTTTACCAGTATCAGCCCGATAAACACGCCCAGGGGCGTTACCAGGCTGATCAGGACATTCACCAGCAGCACCCGTCCGGCGCCGAGCCCGCCGACTCTTAAAGGGGCCGCGCATACCATCCCCTCGGGAATGTTATGGACGCCTATGGCGAAGGCGAGTATAGGGCCCAGTTTTTCAGCCGCGGCAAACCCCGCTGCGATAGCCAGCCCTTCCGGCAGGTCGTGCAGCGCTATGCCGGTGGCGATAAGGAAGCCCATCTTCAGGTAACCTTTTCCTCTCAAAGTGGCCGGGTACAAGATGTTGAGCGCCAGGTCCAGTATAAACATAAGCCCGATCCCACCCAGAAATCCGGCTAGGGTAAAAATAAAACTTCCGTAATTCAAAGAAGAAGGAAGCAGATCGAAGATAATAACAGAAGCCATTACCCCGGAGGCGAAGCCAAGCAGCAGGGAGAGGGTGCGCGGGCGCAAATGCCCGCAGCATGTTACAAGAATTGCGCCAAGACATGTTCCAAGACCGGCAATCAGCCCCATTATTACAATGCTGCCCATTCCCCCACCCCTTTATTTAAGAGTGCCTAAAATCAATAATATTAGGCGGGAGAAGGCGGTAGACCAAATGATATTAGATTTTTGAAGCGGAACACGGCCCGGTTTCTACAGATTATGGGATTATTATTTGCTGTCCGGGGAAAATAACATCAGGGTTAGAGATTTTATTAACCTGGATAATGAGATCTAAAGATTTGCCGTATTTGCGGGCGATATCCCACAGGCTTTCACCGGACCGCACAGTGTGGATAACCCCTCCGCCTTGTGGGTTGCCGGGCGTATTAACCGGTTTTGTCCCGCCTGTTCCCAGTATGATTTCTACCGGTGTGCCGATTACAACGCGCGGGAACAGCTCCTCAACATCCTGGTTGTGCATCCTGATGCACCCGTTTGAAACATAGCCCCCGATAGAAGCAGGGTTGTTGGTGCCGTGGATGCCGTAGTTGCCGGTTGAGACAGACAGCCCCATCCACCTGGTGCCAAGCATGCCGCCCGGCTGCACAATCTTGCTTACTACTGAATACCTGCCGGTTGGTGTAGGTGTGGAAGGCTTGCCCACGCCCACCGGGTAGGCCTTTATCAGCCGGTTGCCCTCGTTATAGGAAAGGCGACGGTTCGCAAGATTTATAGAAATCTGGCTGCTTAAAGATCGCATCATAGGTAAGATTTGCCCCCTTTTCAATAGATTCTTATTAAATCATATGAGGCTGCCGGCATGTTAAGTAATTTTATTGTTATATAGAGGATTTTTTTGTCCTGGCAGCTAACTGATTTACTGAAAGAAAGGGATGTCTCTTATGGCGATTGCAGCTGCTGCCAGGGCCAAAATCAACCTGACCCTGGATGTCCTCGGGAAGAGACCGGACGGGTACCATGAAGTGGAAATGGTCATGCAGTCGATAGAACTGCATGACGACCTTGAGTTCACTCCGGCCGGCAGGGATATCACTCTTACAGTTGAAGGGGGTGATCTGCCGGCCGGGCCTGATAACCTTGTCTGCCGGGCGGCTGAACTTATACGCAGGCGCGGTAAAATCAGGGCCGGCGTAAATATCCGGCTGGTAAAAGCAATTCCGGTGGCGGCCGGCCTGGGCGGAGGATCAGCCGACGCCGCGGCGGCGCTTAAAGCGCTGAATGAATTATGGGAAATCGGTCTTTCTCTATCAGATCTGATGTCGCTCGGTGAGCAGTTGGGCTCAGACGTGCCCTTCTGCATTTTGGGCGGCAGCGCCCTGGCCCGGGGCAGGGGAGAACGGCTGGAGCAGCTTCCATCCTGCCCGCGCCTGGGCCTGGTCCTTATAAAACCGCGCTTCAGCGTTTCCACGGCCTCAGTCTACCGGGCTTAT
This sequence comes from Pelotomaculum propionicicum, assembly GCF_048984525.1. Taxonomy (GTDB): domain Bacteria; phylum Bacillota; class Desulfotomaculia; order Desulfotomaculales; family Pelotomaculaceae; genus Syntrophopropionicum; species Syntrophopropionicum propionicicum_A. The sequence continues at coordinate 25,214 of NZ_JBMGJC010000010.1, read as the reverse complement.
ACGGCAGGCCCGGAGGTGAAACGCCCGGATAACCTGGCCATGGTCGGCGCTATTACAAACAGAGATATTAACGGTATAGCACATAACCTGGCCAACGCCCTTGAGTCGGTAACAATCAGGATGTACCCAGAAATCCGGCAGATAAAAGCAAAATTAACCAGTGCAGGCGCACTGGGAGTGCTTATGTCCGGCAGCGGCCCCACTGTTTTTGGACTGGCCGGGGACGTCGAATCGGCCAGTGACATTGCCGCCCGTTATAAAAGTGATGGTGAAGAAGTGTTTGTAACCGCTACTGTCGATGAACAAAAGGGTTGACACTTGCAGGAATGTTCGCGGGGAGTTAAAATAAAAATAGTTTTTTGTATGTGTTTTGGTATATATGGAGAGTAGGGGGGACAATGCATGGAACAACCAAGACTGGTTCCGATTAAGCTGGATAATTACAAACCCCTGAGGGAAATGGTTTTCGAATCCCTCCGGGAGGCGATTATCCTGGGCAGGCTTAAGCCCGGAGAACGCCTGATGGAAATCCAGCTGGCGGAAGAAATGGGGGTAAGCCGCACTCCTGTGCGGGAGGCTATTCGTAAGCTCGAACTGGAAGGTTTCGTGGTGATGGTTCCCCGCAAGGGAGCATATGTGGCCGGTGTTTCAGTTAAAGATATCGCGGATGTTTTTGAAGTGAGATCTGCTCTGGAAGGGCTGGCGGCGGGCCTGGCGGCGGAAAGGATTACCGAGGAAGAGATGGAGGACCTGGAGAAGGTCATCCTTCAAATCAGCGGCGAGGAAGATATTTTAACCGTTGTAAAAAAAGACAATGAATTTCACGAGTTAATTTACAGGGCGTCCCGCAACCACCGGCTGAAACAGATTATTACCCACCTGTCGGAACAGATCAGCCGTTTCAGGTTGACTTCCTTGTCCGTCCCCGGCCGGCTTAGAATTGCCGTATATGAGCATAAGAAGATAATTGAAGCCATATGCGACCGCAATGTGGACTTATCATGTAAACTGGCCAGTGAGCACATGGAAAACGCCGAACAAAACCTGTTAAATGCGATAAGAGAGGAAGAAGCTTAATGGTAGATGCCGTTGTCCTGGCCGGCAGCACCAACAACGGCCCTTTAAAAGAATGCAGTCCGGCCCGCCATGAAGCGTTGATACCGATAGGAAACAAAACAATGGTGGAGCACGTGGTGGATGCGCTGTTGAAAGCACGGAACGTCAACAGGGTTTTAATCATTGGCCCTGTTGACGAGCTTTCCGGATTGGCCTTTGACAGCAGGACATCAACGGCCGCATCATGCGGCGGTATCTTAGAGAATATCGAGGCCGGACTGGAAAAGCTGCCCGGAGAGAAAAGGATCCTGCTGGTGACATCGGACATTCCGCTGCTGACACCCCAGGCCGTTGATGATTTTCTTGGGCTCTGTGGCGATATGTCGGGAGACTTGTATTATCCCGTTATCGGGAAAGCTGTTGTGGAGAGCAAATTTCCCGGTACCACACGGACATATGTAAAATTAAAAGAAGGGACTTTTACCGGGGGGAACCTTTTCTTGCTCAATCCCGCCGTATTTAAGAAATGTGTTGAAAACGGCCGGGAGATTATTAACCTCCGCAAAAGCCCCATTGGTCTCTGCCGTTTGCTGGGCCTGAAATTTGTAGTAAAGTTCCTGATGCGCTCGCTTACCCTGAGAGAGGCTGAAGAAAAGGTCTCCCAGCTGCTGGGCGGGATTAAAGGAGTAGTAGTAATTTCTAAACACCCTGAAGTAGGTGTGGATGTGGACAAGCCGGGCGATTTTGAACTGGCGTTAAAGACCATAGGGGACATTCCTCGGCCTTGTAGGGCGGGTTTTAACCCGCCAAAGACGTCAGGCTGAAGCCGCACAATTCAGACGTTGGCCGTGAGAGGTCGGATGCCGGTATTTACTACATTCCTTCTTTGCTATTAAAAGCTGCCACCTGTAGGGTTGGATTTAGACGGCGATGTTGTGCGGTTTCAACCGCACCTGCGACAAACCTAACGGAGATAAACCGGAGGGTTTTTGTTTTTCCCGGCGTCCGACGACCGAATCTAAACCGGTTATAATTAACCGGTTTTATATTTTTGTGGCAAAGCGCAAACTCCCGGCATAGTGTGGTTAAAAAGCCAGGTGATTTCATGGCTGTTGAAGTAACCGAGGTCTTGACGCAGAGGACCATGCAGTTCTTTAACAATTTCCCCCGGAATATTTACGGGAATTATTACAGGGCACCCTCTTTTCCGGTACTTGAAAGGTCAAGCCCGCACTTTGACAGGTTGTTTTCCAGGGTGGAAGCCCAGCCGTTTCTGGCTCTCAGGAAAGGGCAGGTGGTGGGAAGGATAGCCGCCTGTGTCAACCATAGCGTTCCAGATGCAGGTTCCGGCTATTTTGGCTATTTCGAGACGGTAAATGACACCGCTGTGGCCGGGGCGCTCATAAAAGCAGCGGCCAGGTGGCTGGCAGACCGCGGCAGGTCCCGGATGACAGGCCCGGTGGATTTAACCCCGCACGAACGCCTGGGGCTCCTTGCCAGTGGCTTCAGCGGCTATCACCATCCCGGCATGCCTTACAACCCTCCATATTATTCCTCCCTTTTAGCCCGGAGCGGCCTGGAGACTGATGTAACCCTTTTCGGTTACCATTACGACCTGCGCCAACCGCCGCCGGAGAGATTGGTCCGGGTTGCGGCCCGGGCAGTACGGAACGGGAGATTAGTATTAAGGCCTGTAAATTTTAATGACCCGGATGGTGAAGGGGAGATCTTTTCCCGCATCCACAACGGTTCAATGCATGAAATATGGGGCTATGCAGCATTGTCCCCGGAGGAAGGAAGCGCTATCTGGCAGAAACTGAGGGGACATTACGACCCGTCATTAATCCTGGTGGCCGAACTTGACGGTATGCCGGCTGCCCTTTGCCTGGTGTTTTGCCCGGTCCAACAAAAATTTTTTTCGGGTCCGGCCGGCGGTTTAAACGCCCGCCTGGCCGTTCTTTCAGTACTCCCGCGGTACCGGCTGAAAGGGCTGGAAGCGGCTTTGATCATTGAGTCCGCCAGGCGTGCCCGCGCCAGGGGAGTTGCCACTTTGGAGCTATCCCTGGTGGCTGAAAACAATACCATGATGAACAGGATTATACTAAGCCTGCCGGGTGTTACCAGGAGCAGGGCATATAATGTATATAAACAGGCTGTTGACAGTGTTTAACGGTAACAAAACAGAGGAACGGGTCACACCAAATTAGATATGAGAGTTGAGACGTGCGACGTGAGAATTGTAGGTGCGGCATCAGCCGTTCAGCGGAATGGGGACACCCCTTTCTCACAGGCATTCCTGCATGCGAGGAATGTCCCCGATTGGATTGGCGGGTTAAAACCCGACCTACAGGCGTGCAAGGGGACGGTCTCGTGACACGTATTTCAGCAGGCTCTCCCAACGTATGGCTGTAGTGAAGCGGACACGACACCTCCTTAGAATAAAAAAACCGGGGGGGTCCAATACTATTTCTGGCAGATCGAGGAATGCAAGGGAAGGGTTTATCATGGCAGAGGCGGCACTGACCATTGAGAAAATAGAAGTAGCCAGAAAGCGCCTGGACGGGGTTGCTTATCACACCCCGCTGGACTATTCCACCAGCTTCAGCGAGATGAGCGGCAGCGCTGTTTACCTGAAGTTGGAAAATATGCAGAAAACGGGCTCCTTTAAAATACGCGGGGCTTATAACAAAGTGATGAGCCTTGGCGATAAAGAGCGCTCGCGCGGTGTGATCGCGGCCTCCGCCGGAAACCATGCCCAGGGCGTGGCCTATGCCGCCGCCAGGGCCGGGCTGCCCTGCACCATTGTGATGCCGTCCGGCGCCCCTATCTCCAAGATTATGGCGACCCAGGGATACGGCGCGCGGGTAGTACTGGCTGAAGGCGGTTATGACGAGGCTTACACCCGTGCTGTTGAGCTGCAGGAAAAAAGCGGGGCCACCTTTGTGCACAGCTTTAACGACCCGGATGTGATAGCGGGCCAGGGCACCATAGCCATGGAACTGCTGGATGATATTCAGGATTTAGGGGCGGTTATAATCCCGGTTGGAGGAGGGGGGCTGATCGCGGGGGTATCCTATGCCCTGAAGCATTTCAAGCCGGGTATACGCGTCATTGGCGTACAGGCCGGCGGCGCCCCGGCCATGTACCTTTCTTTAAAAGAGCAAAAGTTGGTGGAGTGCGAAAGCACCTGCACGTTTGCCGACGGCATTGCGATTAGAAAACCGGGCGCTTTGACCTTTTCGATTATACGTGACTGTGTGGATGAAATCGTCACTGTTGACGATGAAGAGATTGCCGGCGCCATCCTGATGCTCCTGGAAAGGTCCAAGATAGTGGCTGAAGGGGCGGGAGCCGCCGGCCTGGCGGCGCTGCTATACCGGAAAACCCACCTGGCGGGCGTCAAGACGGTCGTCCTCTTGAGCGGGGGTAATATAGACGTCAACATCCTGTCCATCATCATTGAACGCGGTCTGGCCAAAACGGGGCGCTATGTGCGCATCCGCGCCCTGGTGACTGATCAGCCGGGCAACCTGAGCAGGCTGCTGGCCCTGGCGGCGGCCGCCCGCGCCAACGTTATTTCTGTTTCGCATGACCGGATCAGGCCAACTATCCCTTTGAAACAGGCTGAAGTAGAGCTGGTTTTGGAGACCAGGAACAGGGAACATATTGATGAAATAATGTCACTGCTGACACGCAATAACTATACCCCGGTAATAATTTCATAATTAAGGAAAAATTTTCTTAAATTATTGGAAATAAGAAGGAAATTGGCAACATATGCAGAACATAACAGCAATAGGGGTAAACAGCGTGGAAGGTGGTGAGTTTTCATTCAAGTCACTGATGTGCGGGTAAGGAAGGTATTAAGTGAGGGAAAGATGAAAGCTATAGTTTCAGTAACCTTTGATGATGCCTTTGTTATCCATGATGTTAAAGTGGTAGAGGGGCAGAACGGTTTGTTTGTGGCAATGCCAAGCAGAAAAACCCCGGATGGAGAGTTCCGCGACATAGCGCACCCGATCACATCTTCAGCCCGGGAAGTAATCCAAAGCGCTGTATTAAATGCATATGAAGAAGCCAATAACTTTTAATGGATCACTGTGGGAGAGCCGCGAGCTCTCTTTTTGTTTCAAAAAGGTTTGTTTCAAAAATTAAAGGGTTTGATAATTTTTTGTTGAATAGACTTATAACATCGGGTATAATGTTATAGTTTTTATAGAAAATTATGTTTGTATAAAGGAGGTCGCCGGATGGATCTGGCGACGGTCATTCTTGCCGCCGGTAAAGGCACAAGGATGAAATCGAAATTGCCAAAAGTCCTGCACAATGTCTGCGGCAGCACGATGCTTTCATATGTAATAGATTCCGCCGTGGGCGCAGGAGTCAAAAAAATAATAGTTGTTGTTGGGTACGGCGCTGATGTGGTTGCCCGCGAAGTTGGAGTCAGGGCACAGGTTGCTCACCAGGCAGAACAGTTGGGAACGGCTCACGCATTGATGCAGGCCGGTCCTTTTTTGAGTGATTTCAAAGGCCGGCTGCTTGTGCTGTGCGGCGACACACCGCTTATCGAATCCAGGACCCTTCTGGATCTTATCCGGAGCCACCGTTCATCCGGAGCGGCGGCTACGGTCCTGACCGCGATTATGGAGGACCCGGCCGGGTACGGCAGGGTCGTCAGGGATAACCAGGGCGGAGTTGTAAAAATTGTAGAACAAAAGGACGCCTCACCTGAAGAAAAGCAGATCAACGAGGTTAACACGGGTGTTTACTGTTTTGAATCTGAAGGCCTTTTTGAAGACCTGAGCACTCTTTCACCCAACAACGCCCAGGGAGAGTATTACCTTACCGATATTATAGAGATGAACGTCAGGCGCGGCAGGCGGGTAGGCGCGGTAACACTGGAAAACCCAATGGAGCTGACGGGCATAAACGACCGTGCGCAGCTGGCTGAAGTGGAACGCTTCATGCGCGGGCGGATTTTAAAAGATTTAATGATCTCCGGCGTGACTGTGATCGACCCGCATTCCACTTTCGTTGACAGAAAGGTGAAGATAGGGCGGGATACGGTAATCCATCCGTTTACTTTTATTGAAGGCAGCACGGTTATAGGAGAGGACTGTAACATTGGCCCCGGTTCGCGCCTGATAAACGCTGTCGTGGGCAATGGTGTTTCCATTCAAAATTCTATTGTTACCGACAGCAGCATGGAAGACGGCTGTTCCATCGGCCCTTTTTCACACCTGCGTCCCGGCAACACCCTGGGACGGGAGGTAAAAGTAGGCAATTATTCCGAGCTTAAAAAGTCAGTTGTCGGTGACGGCAGCAAAGTGCCCCATTTAAGCTATGTCGGCGACGCTACCATCGGCAAAAACGTAAACATCGGGGCCGGTACGATTACTTGCAATTACGACGGCCGCAATAAATGGCCGACCATGATTGATGACGGCGTGCTGATCGGGAGCAATACCAACCTGGTAGCGCCTGTGAAAATAGGCGCCAGATCGGTTACCGGCGCCGGGTCCACGATAACCAGGGACGTACCGGAGGGGTCTTTGGCTGTGGAAAGGGCAAAAGTGAAAGTCATACCTGACTGGGATAAGAGGGACAAGAAAAAAAAGGATTAATATGATGTTGAATGGGCTTTGTATACTACCCTGCAGAAGATTTGGAGGTCGGCTTAGATGTCATCGCGCAACAGGCTAAGGATTTTTTCGGGCAATTCCAACCCTGAACTGGCTGAAGAGATAGCAAGATACCTCGGGGTGTCGGTAGGAGCGGCAAAAGTTACCCATTTTAGCGACGGAGAGATCCAGGTTACCATTAACGAAAGTGTCAGGGGGGCTGATGTCTATATCGTGCAGCCCACATGCACACCTATTAATGAACACATCATGGAACTCCTGATCATGGTCGACGCCTTGCGGCGCGCCTCAGCCAGGCGTATTACCGCGGTTATGCCGTACTACGGTTACGCCCGCCAGGACCGCAAAACCAGGGCGAGAGATCCCATTACCGCCAAGCTGGTCGCCAACCTGGTTACCGCCGCCGGCGCGAGAAGAGTCCTCTGCATGGACCTCCATGCCGGACAGATACAGGGATTTTTTGATATCCCGGTAGACCACCTGCCCGGTGTCCCTATCCTCGCCGAGTATATCCTGCAGAGCAAGCTCAAGGACGTTGTGGTAGTATCACCCGACCTGGGTGGGGTTACCAGGGCCAGGGACCTGGCCGAGCGGATTGGGGCGACTATAGCGATTATTGACAAGCGCCGCCCGGAGCCAAACGTGGCTGAAGTGGCCGGCCTTATAGGCGGCATATACGGCAAGACTGTCGTGATTGTCGATGACATAATCGACACCGCGGGGACCATCACCAAGGGAGCTGTGGCGCTGAAGAGCTGGGGCGCCAAGGAAATTTACGTGTGCTGCACCCACGCCGTGCTGTCCGGCCCTGCCATCCAGCGGCTGGAGGAAGCCCCGATCAAAGAAGTGATCATGACCAACACCATCCCGGTCCCAAAAGACAAGATGATTGATAAAATAAAGGTGCTTTCCGTGGCGCCGCTCCTGGGCGAAGCCATTATCCGCATCCACGAGGACCTCTCCGTGAGCAAGCTGTTCGATTAAGTCTTAAAACAATTTTCACATGATTTACAGGATTATCAGGATTTACAGGATTTAAAACCATGGAAAGACTCTGCGTAAAATCTAACGGGCACAAAATTGTGCCCGTTAGATTTTTAAATTGGGGACATTCCTCGCGTGCAGGAATGCCTGTGAGAAAGGGGTGTCCCCATTCCTCTGTCATAGTATGTTTGCTAAGCCTTGTAGGGCGGGTTTTAACCCGCCAATAATGTGCGGCTGAAGCCGCACCTACAATTCACACTTCTCACGTCCCACGTCCCACATTTACGCGCTGGTGGCGAAGACGTGGTTACCGATCCTGTTTACCACCGGGAGGGTCTTGATCCACTGGTCCCCGGCGATGTCGGGATTGTAGAAAAACAATGCCCCGCCGGTGGGATCATCGCCCGCAAGCGCCCGCAGGGCGGCCTGCACGGCCTGTTCGTCCGGCTCCATGTTGATAGAACCGTCGGCTACCGGCGAAAACTGGTAGACCCTGTTGTTTTTCTCGAAAATCACCTTTGTCAGCGTCTTGGGGAAGTGCGGGCTGGCCAGCCTGTTCAATGTGACGGCGCCGACCGCGACCTGGCCCAAAAAGCTTTCGCCGCGGGCTTCCGCGTAAATCAGCCTGGCCAGGAGCATTACTTCCTCCTGCGATATGCCGCCCCGCAGGCTGCCGCCTGTTAATAAGGCCTCCTGTTGGGGCAGGGTAAGCACGTCACCCGGCCTGATCAGGCTGCCGGTCAGGTTATTGACCCTCATCAGCTCAGGCAGCTTTACCCGGTGCGTTATGGCGATATCATATAAAGTATCGCCTTTTTGCACTGTGTAGGTCAAAACATCAGAAGCGCCGGAGCCTATTAACAGGCCGCCGGAAATCTGCGCGCATGCGGCAACCGGCGCTAATGCGCAGGCGGCAGCCAGTGCTATCGCAAATATTCTGGTGAGCACTTTATTAACACATTTAATCATTACTCCTTTCTGGATAAGGGCGTGCAAAATTTTTAAGTTGCATCATTCCCTAACTAAATTATGTACAAATTATTCATAATTAATTCCTGCCGCATGGTTTAAAGGCATATGTTTAATAAATAAAAAAAGCCTGAAAAGGCAGTCCTTTCAGGCGCTCGCGGATGTAATCAGTATTTCATAATAATATGATTTAAGTCAATTATTGTGCTAACTCAAAGGTGGTGCGGGAGGTTTTAACTGGCCCGCCTCTTTGGTATCCCCGCGGGCATCGCCGGGGTATTCTTCGGGCTTGCCGTTTGTTGTGTCTTTGCTGCTTTCTTCATCTTTTTCTGCAAAGAGATCTTTTTCATCTTCTTCGATTTTTTTAATTTCTTTTTTTACTTTTTCAATTGATTTATTAACACTGCTGCCAAATTCCCTGGTTTTTTGCCTGGTGCTTTCCCATATGTGGCCGGTGGTCTCCCGCACATTTTTAATAGTTTCCTGCAGCCCGCCGTCAAGTTTAAAAACATTATCGACGGCTTCGTTGATAACCACGATCACTTCTTTGCCCACGGTCCTCACGTAGGATATGTCAAGAAAGGCGCGGCCTTTAATCACGTTGTTAATGATGCTGCCCGAAAATTCAAGCCCGGTAATATTTCCGGTGTCCACCTCAACGTAATATTCGTCTATGAAACCCAGCACATTTCCGTTTTCAGCCACTATTTTGGCCCCGATGATCTTAACTTTGTCTTTTAAAAGTTTGACTATATCGGGAAGGCCGGCGGCTTTTTGCACTCCGCTGGTCTTTTCGATAGTGATGGCGTCATCACCCACACTGTGGACTTTATGATAAGGGATGAATCTTTGTTCCTTAAACCAGCCTTTTTGTTCAATTACCAGCGCGGCAATTCTTTTACCGGCGGGATCCACTACAAGTTCCTTAACACTGCCGATCTGCAGGCCTTCCTCCAGGCTGAACACAGGCATGGAAGCAAACCGTTTGCTTTTCCGCATCTTCTTGCCCCCCTTAAATCCAAAAGTATCTTAGCTAATTCATATTCCCGGAGCGGAATGTTTATGACAAATAAAGGGAATAATAAACAGCAAAAGGGGGCCTTATAAAAAGATGGAAGCTGAATTAGACGGCAGGGTAAGGATGGACAGAAGCAGCGCCAGCAAACATAAATTAAGAGAGAACGGGATGATCCCGGCTGTTGTTTATGGAAAAAACGCCGGCAGTATTTCAATTGCGGTTGACGCCAGGATGCTGAAGAAAATCCTGGAGGAAGCAGGTTCCAACGCGCTGATAAACATGAAAATCAAAGAAAACGGCAAGACAAAGAAGTACAAGGTACTGGTCAAAGCGGTCCAATATGAACCGGTGCGCCGTGACCTGATCCACGCGGACTTTCACCAGATTTCACTTAAGGACAAGGTGCATGCCACCGTCCCTGTGCACCTGGCCGGGACCGCGCCCGGCGCTGCCGCCGGCGGTATCTTGACGACCCTGATGCGGCGGATCGAGGTGGAATGCCTCGCCACTCAAATTCCGGAGTTCATAGAAATAGACGTTTCCAGTCTGGATATCGGCGATGTCGTTACAGTATCCGACCTGGTCCTGCCGCCTGAAATAAAAATATTGGAGGACCAGCACGCGCCGATAGTTTCTGTGACAGCCGCCGACAGGGCCGAGCCCGAAGCGGCCGACGCCGCCAAAGAGGAGAAGGCGGAGGCTGCCGCGGATACGGGCGAACCCGCGGAATAGACGAAATAAAGGTAAACAATTTGACAGGATTACAGGATTAAATTTAAAACAATTATCACATGATTTTCAAGATTATCAGGATTTACAGGATTTAAAATAATATTTCATAAAGTAAAAGACAGGGCAGAATTTACAGAGTGTCAACAAATATATTTTCTTTAACTTAAATATTTTAAAAATCTTGTTAATCTTATAAATCCTGTTAATCCTGTGGAATTATATTAATTGTCTCATATCTCACGTCTCACGTCCCACGTCCAAAATGGCCCTTCCATCCGCTGCCGCACTGGGGTAAAATAGGTGGGGAACGTACCGGGAGGTGCCATTTCATGAAACTGATTGCAGGCCTGGGCAACCCGGGCAGGGAATACGCCGCTACCAGGCACAACATCGGCTTTATGGTCATTGACCGCCTGGCCCGCAGGCTGGGATTGGCAGTGGAGAAAAAAAAGTTCAAAGCACTGTTTGGTCAGGGGCAAATAAGCTCGGAAAAAGTGCTCCTGGCAAAGCCCCAGACATATATGAACCTCTCCGGGGAAGCTGTCGCGGCGCTCCTGCGCTGGCACAAGCTTGGGCCCGCGGACCTGCTGGTCGTTTATGACGATATGGACCTGCCCCCCGGTAAACTGCGGATCCGGGCGGAAGGCGGCTCCGGCGGGCACAAGGGGATGGATTCTATTATCAGGGCCCTGGGGACTGAGGGCTTTCCCAGGCTCAGGATCGGGGTGGGCAAGCCGGAGGTCCCTGGCTTTGACGGCGCTGATTTTGTTTTGAGCCGCCTGACCGGTGAAGACGCCAAAACATTTGAGGAATCAGCGGATACGGCGGCTGAAGCAATACACTGTATTGTCAGTGAAGGGTTAGAAAAGGCCATGAATGAGTATAATAGAAAATAGGCCTTGCTAAAAGGCGCTTTTTATCCATAAAACGGGAGGCCGGACTTTGAAACTGCTTTATATATGCGAGTGCTGTGACGAAGTAGTTGATAGTTTAGAACTTCCGGAGCGGCTTCCTGACGGCATGTCTGCCAGATTGACTGAAGCAGGGGCGATGGATATAATTAGTATGGACGGCAGCGCGAAAAGCATTGTGCTGACGACCCTTTGCGATGACTGCCGGGAAATGATGTACGGCGGCTCGGATATTAGCTTTTTCAACGGGCCGGCGCTGCATTGACATAACATAAGAGTGTAAAAAATACTGAGCTTTAGCCTTGTGCTGTTAAAGCTCTTTTTGTGATGGAGAAAACTTCCCCGGAGGTTGCCATATGCGCGGTATATTAAAGCCGCTCAGCCTTGCGCAGGAATACATCAGTTTAGAGCAGGGACTGGCTAAAAATTTTAAACAGCAGCTGGTTTACGGCCTTTCCGGCTCCCAGCTGAGCTACCTTTTTGCCGGCCTGGCCGAAGCGGCCGCCCCCGGCCCGGTTTTAATAATTACGCCTGGTGAGAGGGAGGCAAACGTCCTGGCCGATGAGCTGGCAGTATATCTGCCCGGCCTGGCCGTACGTATTTTCCCGGTCTGGCAGCTTCCTCCCTACCATGTCCTCGCCCACAGTAAAGAGGTCGCCGCCCAGAGGCTGCAGGTGCTGGAAAGTTTGGCCAGGGGGGAGCGGACAGTGATCATAGCGCCGGCGGAGGCGCTTTTACGGCGGCTGATCCCGCCGGGGGATTTCAGCGCGGCGGTTTTAAAGCTGGCCACCGGCGACCGGGTTGAACTGCCGGAACTGCTGCGCAGCCTGCACATAATGGGGTACGAGAGGGTTGAACTGGTCGAGGAGCGGGGCCAGTTTGGCCTGCGCGGCGGCATTCTGGACATTTACCCCATGACCGCCCACCGCCCTGTCCGCCTGGAGTTTTTTGACGACGAGGTGGATTCTATCCGGCGTTTCAGCGCGACTACTCAAAGATCAGAAGAAAACATGCGGGAGCTCACACTATTCCCGGCCAGAGAGCTGGTGGTGAAGGATCCCCTCCGGGAAGGCGCGCGTCGGGCTCTTAGAAAAGAATATGATCAACAGGCCGCTAAACTTAGAAAGCTGGGCGATCCCAGGCCGGAAAGGCAGCTCAGTGAAATATTCCACGAGGCAGCAGAAGGCTTTGATGGATATTTCAACGGTATAGAACATTACCTCCCTTACTTTTACAATGAAATAGTAACCGTAATAGACTATTTGCCGGAGCATTCCCCGGTGTTTATAAGCGAACCTGCCAGGGTCATGGACTTGATCGGCGCCGTGCGGAGGGAACGGGCCGAAACTTACAAAGACCTGCTGGGGCAGGGGAGAATACTCCCCTCCCAGTTCCTTGATTATGCCGGGTGGGACCATGTAAGCAAGTCCCTGGAGGGCCGGCGGGCTGTTTACTCCTCGCTGCTTCCCCGCCAGCCGGGATTTATCAAGCCCCGGAATATTGTTAATTTCCCAGGTAAAGCAATGCAGAATTTCCTGGGTAATATTGAGATGCTGTCGGAGGAAATCCTCCGCTGGCGCAGGGCGGGATACGCCGTCGTCCTTTTGATATCGGGCGGCCAGCGGCCGCAGCAGCTTATTTCAGCGCTGAGGGACAATAAAATAGACGCGTTTTATACGGCTTCCCTGGAAGGGCACGTGAGAAGCGGGAACGTGGTGATAGCGCCTGGCAGCCTGGCGGGAGGGTTCGAGTTGCCCGGCTGCAGGCTTGTCGTAGTGACGGAAAACGATATTTACGGCCAGCGCAGGAAGGCCCGGAAGGAATGGAAGCGCACCGACCGCCTGGCCCCCTTCGTCGATATAAAAGTCGGCGACTATGTCGTCCATGTAAACCACGGGATCGGGCGCTACCTTGGCGTGGTGCCCCTGACCATCGAAGGCATCCAAAAGGAATACCTTCTCTTAAAGTACAGCGGGGAAGATAAACTGTACGTGCCGGTCGACCAGGTCGGCTTAATCCAGAAATACCTGGGCGGCGAAGGTGAGCCGCCCAGGCTGTCCCGGTTGGGCGGCGCTGAGTGGGCCAGGGCCAAGGGGAAGGTTAAAGACGCTGTCCGGGAAATGGCCAATGAACTGCTGGCCCTGTATGCCGCCCGGGAGACCTTGATCGGGTATTCATTCGGCAAAGACACGGTCTGGCAGAAGCAGTTCGAGGAGGCTTTTCCCTTTGAGGAAACCCCGGACCAGCTGCGCGCCATAGAAGAAATCAAATCCGATATGGAGCGGGCAAAGCCTATGGACCGCCTGCTCTGCGGCGACGTCGGGTATGGGAAAACCGAGGTGGCGCTGCGGGCGGCCTTCAAGGCGGTTAATGACGGAAAGCAGGTGGCTATGCTGGCCCCCACAACCATCCTGGCGCAGCAGCATTACACCACGTCCCTGGATAGAATGGCCAGTTTTCCGGTTAAGGTCGAGGTGTTAAGCCGTTTCCGCACTCCCCGTGAGCAGCGGCGGGTGCTGCAGGGACTGGCCAGGGGAACCGTCGACGTGGTAATAGGGACCCACCGCCTGCTCCAGGACGACGTGCGTTTTAAAGAGCTGGGCCTTTTAATTATCGATGAAGAGCAGCGCTTCGGCGTAGCTCACAAGGAGCAGCTGAAAATGCTGCGCAAAGGAGTGGACGTCCTTACCCTTTCCGCCACTCCGATCCCCCGCACGCTGCACATGTCGCTGGTGGGCATCAGGGATACCAGCATCCTCGAAACGCCGCCGGAAGACCGCTACCCGGTACAGACCTTTGTCCTGGAAGAGGACCCGGTCTTAATCCGGGAGGCCATCCACCGGGAAATGAGCCGGCAGGGCCAGGTGTTTTTTGTCTACAACAGGGTGGCTGAGCTGGACCGGGTGGCCGCCTGGCTGCAGGACCTGGTTCCCGAGGCCAGGATCGTCATGGCCCACGGCCAGATGAAAGAAGAAGAACTTGAACAGGCAATGCTCGACTTTATGAACAGGGAGTACGACGTGCTGGTCTGCACCACTATCATTGAAAACGGGCTGGACCTGCCCAACGTCAATACTCTGATTGTAAAAGAATCAGGCATGATGGGGCTGGCGCAGCTTTACCAGCTCAGGGGCAGGGTCGGCCGCTCCAACCGCCTGGCCCACGCCTACTTCACATTCCGCAAGGACAGGATACTGGGCGAGTCCGCTGAAAAAAGGCTGTCGGCGATCCGGGAGTTTACCGAGCTGGGTTCCGGTTTTAAGATAGCCATGCGCGACCTGGAAATCCGCGGCGCCGGGAACATCCTTGGCGCTGAACAGCACGGCCACATCGCGGCTGTCGGTTTTGACCTGTACAGCCGGATGCTGGAAGAGGCTGTCCGGGAGGCAAAAGGAGAAGATCCTCCAAAAGTTGTGGAAACCACTATCGAGCTTCCGGTGGAAGCTTATATTCCGGGTAAGTATATTTCCGACACCAACCAGAAAGTTGAGATATATAAACGCCTGGCAGGCCTTACTTCGCCTGCGGACCTGCCGGAACTGGGAGATGAACTGGTTGACCGCTTCGGGGACCCGCCCGAACCGGTGTTGAATTTACTGGCGGTGGCCGGGGTGAGAATACTGGCCTCAAGCCTGGGGATAAAGACAATAAGCCTGCTGCCGGGGCAGTTCCGCCTGCTTTTCGGCGCGGGGCATCCCCTCACCGGGGAGGCTCTGGTAGCAGTAGGTAGACATTATCAGAACAAAGTAAAATTTATAAATGCCGGGGATGAATTTGAAATCAAATTTCGTTTTGCCGGAGACCGCGGCGACAGCAAGTTCCTGCTCAGCCAATTAGAAAGTTTTCTGGTCAAACTGGGCGATACCGGGGGCGCAGCCGCTTCAGGCAGTGCTGACAAAAACCGGGAGGTTGCCACAGGCAGCCAAGTTAATTTATAATGGTTCTATGTTTATTTAAAGGAGATGAATTTGTGAAAATTAAAAAATGCTTGGCAGCCCTCGTTTTGCTGGCCCTGGCCGCCCTCGTTTTTGCCGGCTGCGGCAAGGATATTGCAGCTACGGTAAACGGCGAGAAAATTACCATGGACGAGCTGACCCTGCAGGTTAACGAGTTGAAAGAAATGTATGAACAACAGGGTTTGGATTTTAGTGGTGACAACGGACAGGCCCTGGTTGACTCACTGCAAAAAGATACTTTGGAGTCGATGATAGAGACGAAGATCATGCTGCAGGAAGCCAAAAAACTGGGAAAACTGGAGCCGCAGGCTATTCAGGAAAAACTCGCGCCGCTGAAGGGGCAGTTCCCGTCGGAGGACGATTTCAAAAAATTTTTGGAACAGGTAAAATTAAGTGAAGAAGAGGTGGCCTACATTTTATTTTTACAAGATGAGGTCACCAAAGATGTCGCCGCTCCTACAGAAGAGGATTTAAGAAAATATTATGATGAGAATACAGACCAGTTCAGCCAGCCGGAACAGCTTGAGGTCAGGCACATATTATTTTTCGTGGACGACGGGACGAAAGGCCTGCCCGCGCAGCACAGTGACGAGGAGGCCAGGCAATTGGCCGACGACGTTATTGCCCAGTTAGACGAGGGCAGTGATTTTGCCGAGCTGGCCAAGGAAAAATCTGAGGACACCAGCACCAAGGCCGAGGGTGGGCTTTATACCGCCACCGAGTCCAGCACAGTGACAGAATTCTACACAGCCGCGGCTGCCCTTTCAGAGGGGGAATACACCGCGGAACCGGTTAAAACAGATTACGGCTACCATATAATAAGGCTTGAAAAAGTAATTCCGGCCCAGCAGCAGCCTTTCGAAGAGGTCAGGGAAGCCTTGATGGAACAGCTTACCGACCAGGCCAAGCAGGAAAAATTTAACCAAAAAATACAGGAAGCAAAGGACAAGGCTGTAGTAGTGAATAAGCTCGAAGAAAAACAAGGAAAAGAAGAGCAATAGTAAGAAACAAAGAGAAAGCTGAAAACTTTTTCAATACGATTGGAAAAAAATGAATAACTGTTTCCCTCCGGATATATACTATCATTAGAAATGTTTTGTGAAATCAGCCAAAAGGAGGGAAGAGTAAATTAATGAAAGCCACGGGCATAGTCCGCCGTATTGACGATCTCGGCAGGGTTGTTATCCCCAAAGAAATAAGAAGGACGCTCAGAATTCGTGAAGGTGATCCCCTCGAGATTTTTGTGGACAGGGAAGGTGAAGTAATCCTAAAAAAGTATTCGCCCATCGGTGAGCTGGGAGATTTCGCTAAAGAATACGCCGATTCATTATATGAGGCCTTGGGTCATATCGCATGTATAGCCGACCGGGACAACATCATCGCTGTTTCCGGCGCTCCAAAAAAAGAGTTCTTGAATAAACCGGTAGGAAATGCCGTAGAAAAAGTTATGGAAGAACGTAAGGCCGTAATTATCAATAACCCGGGGGAAGACGCGTCCTGCAAGGAGTGCCTTCTCATCGAAGACGGTGAATGTAAATTTTCTTCTGAGGTTATCGCTCCGATTATAGCAGAGGGAGATCCGATCGGGGCAGTTATACTGGCATCAAAAGAACCTGATACCAAAATGGGCGAAATGGAGCTCAAGCTGGCCGAGACCGCAGCGGGTTTTCTGGCCAAACAAATGGAACAATAACTGCAAGTGGCCTCTAGCGGGCCACTTTTTTATATATACGGCGTCATGCCTGCTGTATAAATACCGCGCCGCCGGGAAATTGTCTGTATTACAGGACATATCTTCATTATTGTGATAACATGTAACATATCCCAGATTTAGCTGCAAACATTGAAAGGAGATGCGGTATGCCCTCTCAGCCCAAGATAACTGTCGCCGGCCTGGGGCCCGGTGCGCCCGGCGGCATTACCCTGGGGACATGGGAGTCCCTGAAATCATCCCCCCGCGTTTTGCTCCGCACCGGCATACACCCGGTAGTGGATTGGCTCCGGCAGGAAGGGGTCGCCTTTTCTACTTTTGATTATATTTACGAGGCAGAATCCGACTTTCAGAGGGTCTACGCCAGGATTGCGGAAGAGGTGCTTTCAGAGGCGCGAACGGGGGAGGTATTATATGCCGTACCCGGACACCCCCTGGTGGCGGAGGAGTCAGTGCGCCTTGTAATCGAAATGGCGGAATCGGCGGGCATAAATATTGAAATTCTGCCTGCGTTGAGTTTCCTGGACTCTCTTTTTCTGTCGCTCAGGATTGATCCGGGCCCGGGGCTGCAGTTGGTTGACGGCCTCAGGCTTGATCAAAAGCCGCCCCTGCCCGGCCGGCCCGCTGTTATAACCCAGGTCTACAGCCGGCTGGTAGCCTCCGATATAAAAATTTCGCTGCTTGACATTTATCCGCCGGAACACCGGGTTACGATAGTAAGAGGGGCCGGTATTCCCGGTGAGGAAAGGGTGGAGACCATATCGCTTTTTGAGCTGGACAGGCTGGCCTGGGTGGACCACCTCACCAGCCTTTATGTGCCGGAATTAACCGGTGGGAACTCTGCCGCCGGGCTTGACGGAAGCATTGACAACTCCAAAGAAACAGGGGCGCCGGTAGTAATACAGGTATATGAAAATGAAGGCGCTGATCCGGCTGCGGAGAGCGTCTCTGATGAAAGAACCGGGGCAGGAAGAGACAGTTCAGACCAGCCCTGCAGCTTTCCCCTGGACCCGCTGGTCGATATCCTGGCGCGGCTGCGCGGAGAGGGAGGCTGCCCCTGGGACAGGGAGCAGGACCAGCGCAGCCTGAGGCCCTACCTGATTGAGGAGACATATGAAGTTTTAGAAGCCATAAGCGAGGGCGACAGGTATAAAATATGTGAAGAATTGGGAGACTTATTACTACAAATTGTATTTCACGCCCAAATTGCCGCTGAAAACCAAAATTTTGACATGAATGATGTTGTAGCCGGAATATCTGAAAAAATGATCCGGCGCCACCCCCATGTTTTTGGCAGCGTTAACGTGAAGGACAGCAGCGAAGTCCTCTTGAACTGGGAAAAGATAAAAACGGAAGAAAGGGCGGGGAACAAGCCTGAAAGTTTGTTGTCAGGAGTGCCGCAATGTTTCCCGGCGCTTATGAGAGCGGCCAAGCTGCAGGAAAAAGCCGCCGGCGTCGGCTTTGACTGGCCGGATTTCCGGGGAGCCCTGGAAAAGGCCCGTGAGGAGATGAGTGAGCTTGAAGCTGTAATTAAAACGGGGGATCAGGTTAGAATAGAAGATGAATTGGGAGACCTGCTGTTCTCCGTGGTCAACCTGGCCAGGCTGCTGGGTGTTGAACCGGAGACAGCCTTAACCGGAACTTCCGTGAAATTTACCAGGCGCTTTAACCATGTCGAAAAGATGGCCGGGCTTTCCGGCAGGAAATTATCATCTTTCAGCCTGTCTGAGCTGGACAAGTGGTGGGAAGATGCAAAAAAACTAGAAAAAATATAGGAAACATTTTCTTGCAGGAAGGATCTGCAAGAATTTTCGCGAATAGTAAGGGATTAATATTTCTATTTATTAAAGGAGGGGTCGTATGAACAAGGCAGAATTGATTTCCAGTGTTGCCGAAAAAACTGAGTTAACCAAAAAAGATTCTGAAAAAGCTGTGAATGCTATTTTAGAAGCTATTGGCGCTGCTTTAGGGAAGGGCGACAAAGTCCAGCTAGTGGGCTTCGGCACTTTTGAAATCAGAGAGAGGGCAGCCCGCAAGGGTAGAAATCCGCAAACAGGTCAAGAGATCAATATCGCCGCTGCCAAGGTTCCTGTCTTCAAGGCCGGGAAATCACTCAGAGAAGCGGTGGTTAAATAATATTGCTGCCTGATCAGACTGTATAAGTCTGATTTTTTTTCAAGGCTTTAAAGGACGGTGGCGGCTGGTTTGCGGCTTGATAAATTTCTGAAGGTATCACGTGTGATCAAAAGGCGTACCCTGGCTAAGGAAATTTGTGACCGCGGTCAGGTTGAGGTAAACGGAAGGACCGCGAAGGCTGGTACCGAAATTAAACCCGGTGATATGGTGAGGATTAATTTTGGGGGTAGAAAAATCGTTTTTGAAATCGCCGCAGTCAGGGAAAATGTGCCTGCCAAGCTAGCCGCCGAACTGTATAAGATGATTGAAGACAATGCTACATAATTAACACCCCTCCTGCCAAAACTAAAAGAAAAGGCAGGAGGGGTTTTTGTGTTACGGCAAACGCGTGTACTGATAATTTTATTTTGTCTGGCCACACTTTTATATACCGCGGGCTGCAGTAAAAAACCGGCGCCAAAGATCGAGCCCCCGGCAAAAGATGAGCCGACAATTTCTCTGTATGACAACAAGACCGGCCAGAAGAAAAATATTAAAATTGAAGAATATGTGCAGGGAGTTGTCGCCGCGGAAATGGATACCAAATGGCCGGTCAACGCACTGGCCGCTCAGGCTATTGTGGCCCGTACCTTTACCATGGAAAACATAGAGTCAGGCAGGGTGAAGCAGCTACATGGCGCCGACGTTTCAACAAGTGTAGAAGAATCACAGGCCTACGACCCGACAAAAATCAATGATAACGTCCGCCAGGCGGTGGAATCGACCAGGGGCGAGGTTGTAACTTACGGCGACAAATATATCCGCGCCTGGTTTTCCGCCTGTGACGGCGGCATCTCGGCAACCGCGGAAGAGGGTCTGGCATTCACCAAGGAACCCACCCCTTATTTAAGAGCGGGAGCGCAGGACGGCTGTCTTTCGATAACCGAACCGAAGAACAAAGCCTGGGAGGCCAGAGTACCGGTAAGTCAGGTCAGGTCGGCCGTGCAGGGAAAAGCCGGCAAAGATCCCGGTTCGCTCACTTCAGCGGCTATTGAAAAAAAGGGACCCTCGGGAAGGGCTGAACAAATTAAACTGGGCAGCGCCACAGTAGGGGGGCCGTCCCTGAGGCTGGCCCTGGGCAGCGAAAAGGTGCGGTCAATGCTGCTGTCTGATGTCAGGGTGGAAGGCGGTCAGCTGGTCTTGACCGGCAAAGGCTTCGGCCACGGGGTGGGCATGTGCCAGTGGGGCGCCAGGCTCATGGCGGAACAGGGCAAATCTCCGGAAGATATCATAAACTTCTATTTTAAAGATATTGCTATCAAAAGAGAGTGGAAGTGATAAAAAGGACATCTTTTAAGCGGCCTCCCTGGCGGGGGGCCGCTGTTCTTATAAAAGATTATCCTGTAAATCCTGTCAATGTGTTTTAAACTAAAATATTTATACAAACAAGAGGAATCTTTTCCAAAAATGTCGAAACTTCCTTATAAAATGGAATTTAATCTATTCATTGACCGAGGAGCCTGGTATGCCCTACAAGAAGTTTTTTGACCAGAGCCCGGATGCAGTATTGATTTTTCGGGGCAGCGACGGAAGCATTATTGACGCCAATGATGCTGCTGTGGCTGCTTTCGCCTGCCAACGCGGAGAGCTGTTAAAGAAGAACTTTTACAACCTGCATATTTCTGAAGATATGTTGTCAGTTATCTCCGGGATGGAGGCTTCCCACTCCCGTGTCATTGAAACAACCCACAGGCGCGCTGGAACCGCTGAAATTCCTGTTATTGTAAAACTGAGCTGCGCGGTTGTAAATGATGAGAAAATTTTCTTTTGCACAGCCAGGCAAAGGAAAGGCAACATCCAGCTGCAGAAGGAAATCGAGGAGCGCAAGCTGGCGGAAGAGGCGCTGCGCTCTGAAAAACATAAGTTTGAAAGTCTGCTGGAAAAAGCCCCTTTCGGCATGGTGTTGTTTGATGAAAATTTCTCGTTCAAATATGTTAATCCAAAATTTAAAGAACTGTTCGGTTATGATCCATATGAAGTCCTGAATGAAAGAAGATG
Organism: Pelotomaculum propionicicum; assembly: GCF_048984525.1. Taxonomy (GTDB): domain Bacteria; phylum Bacillota; class Desulfotomaculia; order Desulfotomaculales; family Pelotomaculaceae; genus Syntrophopropionicum; species Syntrophopropionicum propionicicum_A. The sequence goes on along the minus strand of NZ_JBMGJC010000010.1, from coordinate 4,062 downwards.
GCTTAAGAAGGCGTTTCCCGGCCCTGCAAACAGGCATATTGCAATAAAAGACTGGTTTAACGATATAAAGGCACTTGTGACCGGGGAAAGCAGGCCAAGAATTTATACGGTAACGAGCAAAGACGGAATTCAAAAGACAGTCCGTTTCGTAGGCGTAAAACTGGAAAGCGGCGAGCACCTGATAACATGTGAAGATATCACGGTGCGCAGGTGGGTGGAAACCGAGCTGCACAAACAGGCGCTTTTCCTGCAGCGGCTGATTGACAACATTCCCAGCCCCATTTATTACAAGGACGTCAACGGTGTCTACCAGGGCTGCAACAAAGCTTATGAAGCGCTCCTGGGCAGAAATAAAAATGACATAGTGGGAAAGTCGATTTATGACCTGACTCCCTTAGACCTGGCTGACGGATGCCATAAAATGGACGAAGCGCTCTTCAGAGAACAGGGTGTACAAATATATGAATCCTCCGTGCTGTATGCCGACGGAGTCAGGCACAGCGCCATCATCAACAAGGCCGCTTATTTTAACACTGACGGTACGCTGGCCGGGGTGGTTGGAGTTATCAGCGATATTGAAGAGCGTAAAAAGGCCGAAGAAGAATTACGGCAGTCCGAGGCACTGCTGAGGTCCATTGTTGAAAGCCCGCAAAACATCATAACGTTTTCTCTTGATAAGAACTACCGCTATATATTCTTTAATAAAGCCCACCATAGCACAATGAAAAACATCTGGGGGGCTGACATCCAGCAGGGCAAAAGCATGCTCAATTATATCACTTACCCGGAAGACAGGGAAAAAGCGGCTGTAAATTTCAACCGGGCCCTGTCCGGGGAGCACTTCAGTGTAATCGAGGAATATGGCGACGAAAATTTGAACCGCAGGTACTGGGAGGATATTTACAGCCCAATCGTTACGGATAACGGAGTAATAATTGGGGTGACTGTTTATTGCAGCGATATCACCGATCGCCTGCAGGCGGAAGACAAACTGCTCGCCACAAACCAGCAACTCCTTGATATTATTGATTTCCTGCCGGACGCCACCTTTGCCGTCAACCGGGACGGCAGGGTGATTGCCTGGAACCGGGCCATAGAAGATATGACGGGTGTTTGCAAGGAGGACATACTGGGCCGCGGGGATTATGCTTACTCTCAACCTTTTTACGGCCTGCGCAGGCCGATCCTGATAGATTTAATCCTTTTAGAAAACAGCAATGCTGAGACAGATTATAAAAACACAGAACGAAAAGAAAATACTATCTGCGCCGAGGCTTATACCCCGTGCGTATACCAGGGAAAAGGCGCGATAATGTGGGGCAAGGCTTCACCGCTCTATAACAGTGAGGGAAATATTATCGGCGCGATTGAATCCATTCGCGACATCACAGATCGCAAAACAGCCGAGGAAAAGCTGCAGGCCGCCAACCAGCAGCTCCTGGACATAATTGATTTTCTGCCTGACGCCACCTTTGTCATCGACCGGGAGGGCAGGGTAATCGCCTGGAACCATGTGATCGAGGAATTAACAGGCGTGAAAAAAGAAGATATCCTGGGCCAGGGCGATTACAGCTACGCGGTACCGTTTCACGGGGAGCCCAGGCCAATTTTTATCGACCTCATTTTTGCGGACGAAGACATGATCAAAAACCATTATGACTATGTCAGGAAGGAAGGCAACACCTTTTTCGGTGAGACTTACGCCCAGACTGCTTACAGGGGAAAGGGCGCGTACCTGTGGGTAAAAGCCTCGCCGCTGTTTGATAAAGGCGGGGAAATTGTCGGGGCTATCCAATCCATACGTGATATTACCGGCCTGAAGCACCTTGAGGAAAGGTTCAGAGCAACCGGCAGGGAACTTCAGCTGGCTTTGGAAAAACTGGGTGAGCGCGAGCTGATAGACCGTATTATTGAGACCAGCCCGGCTGGCATTTTAGTTGTAAATAATGATTTAAAAATTACGTTTGCCAATGCCAGGGCAGAGCAGCTGCTGTGTTTAAAGTTAAAGAACAAAAACAGAAGCGCCTATAAAATGCCAAAGTGGTTTTATACAGACTACCAGGGCATCCCTGTCCCGGATGAGGAACTGGTCTACAAACAGGTCATATCCACCGGCCGGCAGGTGCTTGACGCCGCCCATGCAATCCAGTGGCCGGACGGGAAAAGGACGCTGCTCTCAATTAACGGGGCGCCTCTGTACGACCGGTCAGGCAGGATTGAGGGAGCGGTTTTAAGTATTGAGGACGTTACTCTGCGCAGTGAAGCGGAGGAGAGAATAAACAGCTATCAAAAACAGCTCAGGTCGCTTGCCGCCAAGCTGGCCCTGGTTGAGGAGCGGGAAAGGAGACGTATAGCGGAAGGTATCCACGACCATATCGGACAGTCTTTGGCCGTTGCCAGGCTGAAACTGGGAGCGTTAAAAAAGGCTGCACCAACGGAATCAGTTTTAAGTACCCTTGATGATATTAACGCCCTTATTGAGGAAGCTATTAAAAATACGAGGTCGCTGACCTTTGAGCTGAGCCCCCCGATCCTATATGACCTTGGTTTCGGGGCCGCGGTGGAGTGGCTTGGCGAACAGCTGCTGGAGAAGAACGGTGTCGGTTTTAACCTGGTTAACCGGTTGAAACCCAAATCCCTGGGCGAGGAGCTAAGGATCATTCTTTTCACGATAGTGAGGGAGCTGTTCTTTAACATTGTAAAACACGCCGGTGCGAAAAAGGTAAATATATTGGTCCAAAAGCTGGGTGATAACATACAGGTGGAAGTCGTGGATGACGGGGCCGGTTTCGATACCGCATTAATAGGACCTGGGTATCGCAAAAACGAAGGGTTCGGGCTTTTTAGCATTCACGAACGGCTGGAGCACCTTGGCGGGCGCCTGGAAATAATATCGAAGCCGGGGCATGGCACCTGTGTTACAGTTGAGGCGCCGCTGGCAAATAGAGATTAGCTTAATGGGGGGTATGGTACTTTGGGTATTAGAATCATCCTGGCCGATGACCACAAAATATTTTGTGAAGGCCTCCGTTTCATGCTGGAAGATCAGCCTGGTATTGAGGTGATTGCCACCGCGCCTGACGGCTATACAGCCGCGAAGATGACCAGAGAGCTTTCGCCTGATGTCGTCATCATTGATATCGGTATGCCCAACTTGAACGGCATAGAAGCCACCCGCAGGATTAACGCGGAAAATCAGGACGTTAAGATTATTGCTCTGTCGATGCATTCAGATAAAAGGTTCGTCGCGGAAATGTTTAAGGCCGGCGCTTCGGGTTATTTATTAAAAGACAGCGATTTTGACGAGCTGATCATCGCCATAAATACCGTCATGGAAGATAACCCGTATATCAGCCCCGCAGTTGCGAAAATGGTAATCAAGGACTACGTGAAGAGCCTGCGGGAAGACAACACCTCGGTCTTTGACATCTTAACCGCCAGGGAACGGGAAGTACTGCAAATTCTGGCGGAAGGGAAAAACACCCACCAAATTGCCGCCGCCCTGTATGTCAGTGAAAAGACTGTGGAGGCCCACCGCAGGCAGATCATGAACAAGCTGGGCATAAACAGCGTGGCCGGGCTGATCAAGTATGCCATTCGCGAAGGCCTGACCACAGTGGAAAAGTAAACCTGTAACAATTTAAGGGATTGGAAAGGTCAAAATCAGGAAAACCCCAATAACCTTGAAAATCGTGGTTACGATTATTTAAGGGAACAGGGGTATTTTTTTCTTTAAACAGAGGTGTATTATGAGCAATGACAATATGGACGAAAGCATGGTAATGCTGAGGTATTTTATCATGGACAGCCGGGAGATGCTGGACGACGTAGAGCCGCAGATAATAGCCATGGAAGAAAAAGCGCTGACCGTGGGAGAAATAGACGAGGCCATCCTAAACGCCATCTTCAGGCTGTTCCACTCGCTCAAAGGCTCCGCGTCATTCCTAGACCTGCAGACCATCATCAGCGTGACCCACGAAGCAGAGACCCTGCTTGACATATTCAGGAGCGGGCAGGCCGTAATAAAACCGGCCCACGTGGACCTTTTAATCAGGACCACCG